>NZ_JBITEM010000007.1:0-503731 GCF_044455225.1 Nocardia sp. NPDC051321
GCAAACGTCACGGCTTCCGCACACCCATCCACATCCTCAATGACATACTCACCAAACCACCCACTGTTGCATCGACCGCGTGAATCCGCCCAAGAACCGAACAGCACCAGTTCCCCCTCGATCACGCCCGGCGCGGTGGGTCAGGGTTTGCGGAGGGCGGACATGAACATGGCGTCGGTGCCGTGGCGGTGCGGCCAGAGTTGGGCGGTGGGGCCGTCGCCGATGTCGGTGACGCCGGGGAGGAGGTCTCGGGTGTCGAGTTGTTCGGCGCCTAGGCGGCGGACGGCGTCGGCTACGACTACTACGGTTTCCGAGAGGTGGGGGGAGCAGGTGGAGTATAGGAGGACGCCGCCTGGGCGGAGAAGATCCCATGCGGCGGTGAGCAATTCGCGCTGCAGGGTGACCAGTTCGGCGACGTCGGCGGGGGTGCGGCGCCAGCGGGCCTCGGGGCGGCGGCGCAGTGCGCCGAGGCCGGTGCATGGCGCGTCCACCAGGATGCGGTCGTAGCCGGGGGTGAGTCCGCTGTCGCGACCGTCTGTGACGTGGACGTCGACGGGCAGGCCGTGCACGGACTTGCGGACGAGTTCGGCTCGGTGTTCGGCGGGTTCGACCGCGTCGACGCGGAAGCCGTCGATCGCGGCGAGGGAGCCGAGCAGTGCGGCCTTGCCGCCCGGCCCGGCACACAGGTCCAGCCAGCGGCCGCCGTCCGGCCCGCGCAGTGGCGCGCGGGTCAGCGCGAGCGCGACGAGCTGACTCCCTTCGTCTTGCACGCCGGCCATGCCGTCGCGGACCGGTTCGAGCTTGCCGGGATCGCCGCCGTCCAAATAGACCGCGTACGGCGACCAACGGCCCTCTTCACCACCTGTGACCAGCGCCAATTCTTCGGCGGTGATTTCACCGGGCCGGGCAACCAGATGGACCGCGGGCCGCGCGTCATCGGCGGCCAGCGCGTCACGCAGCTCACCCGCCCGTGCGCCGAGCGCGTCGGCGAATGCCTGCGCGATCCACACCGGATGCGCGAACTCGAATGCCAACCGCCCCACCGGATCCGACGGCGCGAGCTGCTGCACCCACTCCTCGACCGTCTTCTCCCCGGCGCGCCGCAGCACCGCGTTCACGAATCCCGCTTTGCCCGCACCGAATTCGGCACGCGCCAAAGCGACCGAGGTATCCACCGCCGCGTGCGCTCCGATCCGAGTCCGCAGCAGCTGATAAACCCCGAGCCGCAACACATCGAGCAACGGCCCATCGATCTCCGCGATCGGCCGCCCCGCTCCCGCCTCGATCACCGCGTCGAGCAACCCGCGCGAACGGCACGCCCCATAGGTGAGCTCAGTCGCCAACGCCGCGTCCCGCCCCGTGATCCGCCGCTCCCGAAGCAGCCCGGGCAGCACAAGATTCGCGTACGCGTCCCGCTCCCGCACCGCCCGCAACACATCACGCGCGACCATCCGAGGCGCGTCGACAGAATCGCTCGCACCAGGACGTCCACCCGAGGCAGTTCCCCGATCCTTCGATCCGCCACCACGTTTCGCCGACGCGGCGGGCCGACCGGCCTGCTCCGAGCGGGAACCACCTCGAACCGCCCCGCCCCGGCCCGATTCCGATCGGCCCGCCGAGGTCCGAGCGCCGCTTCCGCTCGGCTTCGACGATCCCGTCCGCCGCGCCGGGCGGTCACCATTCAGCTCGTCGGAACTGCCCGACTTCGCCCGTGCAGGGCGCTGATTCGCGCCGCTTGGCCCTCCGCGAGAGTCCTCGCGCCGTGGGGCAGACTGTCGCGGCGCGCCTCCCGCACGGGCACTATTCGCTCTAGCGCCCGCACTCCCGCGCCCCGATTCGCTACCGTTCGACCGATCACCACGCGAACGCTCAGACTCGCGAGACTCGTTGCCGCGCTTGCGTTCCGGGGGCGTCATTCGACCACCGCGCGCTGCTCGAAACCAGCCCCGTCGGCCAGGGTAATCCCGCATCGTGCTGTCATGCTCCACCGCTCTCGTCGAGGTCGCGGCGCATCGCCACGGATAGAAAGACCGCGTGCCATCGGCCGCGCTCGGGTCTGACGATCGAGGATCGTCACTCGACCACCGCGCCCGGCTGCAATCGCGCGCCGCGCGCCCAGTCGAGGGCCGCCATCATGCGTTTGCCTTGCGGCTGAACTTGATCCAGGCGCAGGGCCGTCGTTGCGGTGCCGACGTAGACACCGGACTTGCGGACCTCGATGCGCCGCGGTGGCAGCTCTTCCTCGACCATTTCGACAGGACCGAGCTTCAGTCGATTGCCATCGACCTCGGTCCACGCGCCGGGGGCCGGGGTGACGGCGCGGATGCGGCGGTTGATGGCGAGCGCGGGCAGATCCCAGCGGATGTGCGCGGCGTCGGCGGTGATCTTGGGGGCGTGCGAGACGCCCTCGGTGGCCTGCGGAACCCCTTGCAGGGTCCCGTCTTCCACTCCATCGAGGGTCGCTTCGAGCAGTTGCGCGCCGCTGATGGCGAGCCGATCGAGCAGCCCGCCCGCGGTGTCGGTGACGGCGATCTTCTCGGTCACCATGCCGAACACCGGACCGGTGTCGAGCCCGGCCTCGATCTGGAAGGTGGACGCGCCGGTGAACTCGTCGCCCGCGTCGATCGCGGCCTGCACCGGCGCCGCACCGCGCCACGCGGGCAGCAGCGAGAAGTGCAGGTTGATCCAGCCGAGCCGGGGGATGTCGAGCACCCGCTGCGGCAGCAGCGCACCGTAGGCCACCACCGGACAGCAGTCGGGGGCCAGCTCGGTGAGCTGTTCGATGAACTCGGGTTCGGACGGTCGGCGCGGCGTGAGCACCGGAATTCCGTGCTCGTCGGCCAGCAGTCCGACCGGTGATCTCGTCACCTTCCTCCCGCGACCGGCGACGGCGTCGGGCCTGGTCACCACGGCGATGACCTCGTGGCGATCGGATTCGATCAACCGCCGCAGCGAGGGCACGGCCGGATCCGGCGTGCCCGCGAAGACGATGCGCATCAGCGACCTCGCCCGAACGGATTGGCCTGACCCGAACCACTGCGTATACCCACCCCGCCGGCCGCCGTCCCCCCGGCCGACCGCGACGGTCGCGCCGTCACACCCGCACTGAACCAATCGGATTCACGAATGGTCCGCATCGCGTCCTTGCGATCGGCCGGGTCGAGCCGATCGATGAACAGCACACCGTCGAGATGGTCGGTCTCGTGCTGCACACACCGGGCGAGCAGTCCCTCGGCGGTGAATTCGACCGGCGCACCGTGCATGTCGACGCCGGTCGCCCGCACCCGCAACGCGCGCCGTGTGTCGTAGCGCACCCCCGGAATCGATAGGCAGCCCTCGGGCCCGACCTGCTCCTCGTCACCGACCACTTCCCACCGCGGGTTCACCAGATGCCCCACGGCGTCACGAGTGTCGTACACGAAAACACGCAACCCCACTCCGATCTGCGGTGCGGCCATGCCGACGCCACCATCGTCGTGCATGGTGTCGGTCAGGTCGGTCACCAGCTGCTGCAGGTCCCGGTCGAATGCGGTGACCTCCGCCGCGCGGGCGCGCAGAATGGGATCGCCGAACAGGCGAACAGGCTGAATGGTCACGGCAAACTCCCGGAAGCGGACGAACACGGTCGTCTCATTCTAGTGAGACGACCGAATGTCCCCGATCCAGCAGCCCGAAGCTGGTAGAACTCCATTGCGGTCGGTCGGGGTGAGCTGTCCCCCGCCCGGCCGCCCTGCGCCCGGCTCTCTCACGAGTTCCCGGCGATGATCACTTCCGGAATACCGGTGCCGAGCATCACCGGACGGCAGACCGGCGCCGGGATGCTCGGATCCAGCACGGTCAGCAGCAGCTGCTGCACGTATGGGTCGTAAACCATGTGGAAGTGTCCGGTCAGGTCGACCGGGCACCGATCCTGCAAGGAGATGTTCTCCGCACCGGGCCCGCGCAAGGCGATGTTGCTGTTCGGCTGGATCATCTCGTCGACCTTGCTGCCGATCGTCGTGTACTTCGGCCCTGGCACGGTGTCCCCGCCCGCGTTGAGCTCGACCATGACCTGCGAACCCTGCGCCTGCTGCACCGCGGCGAGCGAGGTCACCCGCGCGAACGCCTGCAATCCGCCCGGCACCGCCTGCACGATGGGCACCAGTCCGTACATCACCCCGCCGTAGCTCGGTGACGCGAGGCCGATCCACTTGCCGACCTTCGGCGCGCCACCGAGCTTGTTCACATAGAACCGGGTCACCGTGGCGCCCTGGGAGAAGCCGACCAGGTCGACCTGGGTGGCGCCGGTCGCGGCGAGCACCTGGTCGACGAAGTCGCCGATCTGGTACGAGCTGAGCACCACGTCCTCGGTGCCGTAGCTGTCGGCCCCCGGGCTGCCGCCGTAGTTGAGCGCGAAAACGCAGAATCCGGCGGCGGCGATCTGCGGCGCGATGGCCGAGTAGTCCGAATAGGCGTTGGAATCGGTGCCGTGTGCGAGCACCACCGGCCGCGGGTGCGCGGCGTTCGGCTTGCAGCCGAAATCATTGGTGCGCAACGGAACCACGTTCGTATGATTCTTCAGATACGCTGCCGCGCCGAGATGATCGGACTGCGGCGGGCCGGGCTGGGTGGGGATCTCGGGTGGGCGGTAGCCGGTCGGCGCGGCCTGTGCCGCACCGGCGCCAACGATCGCAACTATGGCGAGTGCGGCGACCAGCATCACCCTACCCAAGTGTGAAATTCCCCAAACCCACAAACCCCGAAACTGTCGCATCTCACAATGATCTACTGAACCCGCCCCAAATGCGCGCTCCAGCGGGGTGTTTCACCCCCCGTTACTTTTCGGGGGTCTCATCTTCGGCCAGGATTCGGTAAAGGGACTTTCTGGTCTCGGTGAGCAGCTCCGCCGCCTTGGCCGCCTGACCGGGCGTACCGGCCTGCGCGACCTGCGCGACCGCGCCCATCAGCTGACCGACGAGTTCCCGCAGGTCGATGGCCTGCGCGCCAACGTCTTCCTTGACGTCCGCCCACGGGTCACCCAGTTCGTCCTTGTGCTCGGTGACGTAAGTGGTGCCCGTCTCGGTCAGCTGGGCCGTCTTGCGCCCGGCGACCTTCTCGATGAGGACAAGGCCCTCGTCCTCCAGCTGTGCCAGCGCGGGGTAGATCGACCCCGGGCTCGGACGCCAGACGTCGTCGCTGCGCTCGCGGATCTGCTGGATGAGCTCGTAGCCGTGCATCGGCCGCTCGGTGAGCAGCAGCAAGACTGCCGCCCGCACGTCGCCGCGCCTGCCACGACCGCCGCGGCCTCGACCGCGACCGAAGTGCGGGCCGAAGCCTGGCCCGAAACCTGGGCCGAAGCCCGGTCCGAAGTCGGGACCGTGACCGTGCCGTCCGCCGCGGCGGAATCGCTGACGGGGATCTACGTCCTCGCCCTGACGCTGCCAGGGGCCGCGCCGTCCGAATTCTCGATGTCCTTGGTTTTCCATGAATGCCTCCTCAGGCTCTCGTGTTCGTTTCATGTTATCGACGATATATCGCCAATGCATCGAACGCAAGGGTCGATTCGAGAAATCCTGAGGGCCCAGCGGCTCACGGCACCAGCGAGTCGATCCAGCGCGCCAGCCGATCCCCTTCCGTCACCATCAGATCCGGCTCACGAAAGGTGTTGGTGAGCAACGAAATTCCCTGGTACGCGGCGAAAAGTGCGACGGCGAGCTCCCTGGCGTCCGGGCGGCCCATGGCCTCGAACTGCCCCTCGATCCAGTCGACCAGCTGGCGCATGACGTCCGCTAGCTCGCGGTCGAGGCCGTCCGCGCGCTTGTCCAGCTCGGTGGCGAGGGTGCCCGACGGGCAACCGAACCGGGCGGCCGTCTCGCGCTCATCGACCCAGCCGCCGATCAGCGCTTTGAGCCGATCCGCTGGCGTCGGCAGCTGTTCGAGCATCGCGATCAGGACGCTCAGCGCCTGGTCGTGCGCGCCGATCGCGGCCCGGACCAGCTGGTCCTTGGTTTTGAAGTAGTAGTAGACGTTGCCGACCGGGACGTCGGCGGCGCGCGCGATGTCGGCGATGGTGGTCTTCTCGACCCCCTGCTCGTGGAACATGCGAGCCGCGGCGGCGCCGAGTCGCTCGCGTTTACCACCCTTCGGGCGATCCTGGGCTGCTGAGTTAGTCACGTAACTAACTATAGACATGCTGGGTGTTCATCCGATAGCTTCATTTAAGTCAGCCAACTAACTAAATGGAGTGAGCAAGATGATCGTGGTTACCGGAGCAACGGGAAATATCGGCGCGCACCTCGTGCGGGACCTGGCCGAGGCAGGTCAGGAGGTCACCGCGGTCTCGCGCGGCAGCAGGGACGTCGAATGGCCTGACGGTGTGCGCTCAGTGGTCGCCGATCTGGCCGATCCGGACAGCCTCGCCCCTGCCGTCGCGGGTGCCGACGCACTGTTTCTGCTCGTCACCGGCGAGCAGCTGATGAGTGGGCCGGATCCCGAGCGAGTGCTGGAGGTCGTCGCGGCGGGCGGTGTCCGGCGGGTGGTGTTCGTGTCGTCGCAGGGCGTGGCAACCAGGGCCGGTACCGATGGGTATGCCCGGCTGACCGCTTACGAGCAGGCCATTCAACGGTCCGGGTTGGACTGGACCATCCTGCGGCCGTCGGGCTTCTTCGCCAATACCTATGCGTGGGCGGAATCCGTGCGGGCCGAGCGGACGGTGGCGGCACCGTTCGGTGCGATCGGTTTGCCGTCCATCGATCCGGCCGATATCGCCGCGGTGGCGGCCGCCGCGTTGTCCGAGGACGGGCACGCCGAGCAGATCTACACGCTGACCGGACCCACCCTGAGCACGCCACGGGAGCAGGCCGAGGCGATCGGCGCCGCGCTCGGCGCACCGGTCCGATTCGTGGAATTGACTCGGGCGCAGGCGTATACGGGGATGTCGCAATTCATGCCCGAACCGGTGGTCGAGCACACGCTGTCGATTCTCGGCGAACCGACCGCCGCCGAGCAGGAAATCAGCCCGGACGTACGGCGTGTACTCGGCCGGCTGCCCGCGAGTTATGCCGAGTGGGCACAGCGCAATCGGGCCGTGTTCGCCTGAGCGGTGCTAGCCCGAGAGGTCGAAGACTCGAATGTGCTGCTCCCCCCGGCGATCCCGGACGTCGATGCCGAGTTCGAGCAGTTCCTCGTCGAGTTCTTCGACGTCGAGGGGCTTTTCGTCGGCGAGCGCGCGCCGACGGGCGCGCAGGGCGGTGTCGATGGCCTGCCCGGTCTCCGGGCGGCCCTCGACCCAGCGGATGTAGTCCGGGCCGAACGGGTCGTTCTGATCCAGCCACGGATAGCCGTGATCGCGGAAAGCGTTCTCGATGTCGGTGCGGCTCAGGTCGTTTGCGCCGAATCGCGCGAGTCGGCGTTTGTTCCGGTCGGTGAGCACCAGGTCGGCGCCCTCGCGGAACACGGCCGCGACTCGCTCGCGTGGCACGTGCTGCGCGCGACCATCTTTCACCAGCTCGACGTGGTCGTCGGCGACGGTGAGAACGAGGCTTTCGGTGCGGGCCGCCTCGTAAAGCACAACGCCCGCAACAGCTCCGACGAGCGTGGTGACCACAACGAGCCACCCCGCCGGCACGCTCATCGCCAGTTTGAGCGGGCCGGGGCTCCCGTCGAAGGTGTCGGTGACCCAGCGGCCGACGGGATGCACGGCGAACCCGATGCCGCAGCCGACGGCGAGCCCGCCAACCGCGAACAGCCAGGCCCAAACCCTGGAAAAGCGCAGCACGGTGGGCGCGGAGGTGGTCGTCATGGATGCTCCGTTTCGATCGGTCGCAGCAGCCGGGACACGGTCGCGCGCACCAGCGGGCGCGGGTCGTATGGGTCGGCGGGATCAGTGTTGAGAAAGGCGCCGTCGACGACGGCGAGAATCCAGCGCGCGGTTTCCATGGGTTCGAAGCCCGGGTCGATCTGCCCGGCATGGATACCGCGATCGAGTAGCGCGGCGAGGGCCTCGGCGCTGAGCCGCGCGTCGTCCAGCACGATCTTCGCCAATTCGTCGTCGTGGCCGAGGCGGCGCAGCAGTTCGAACATCAGCCCGGGTGCCGACGGGTCCAGCACCTCGCCGGCCAGGCCGTCGACGATGTCGAGAATGGCAGCGAGGCAATCGGTTCGGTCGATGTGGCGCGCGATGAGTTCGGTGTGCTCGGGAATCGACCGCTCGAAGATCGAGCGGAAGACGGCGGCCTTGTCCTTGAAGTAGTAGAAGACGCTGCCCGAGCTGAGTCCGGCGGAGCGGGCGATCTGGGTGGCCGTGGTGCGTTCGTAGCCGTGGTCGGCGAACAGTTCGGCGGCGGCCAGGGTGATGGCGCGGCGGCGTTCGGCAACACGATTCGGGTCGACGGTGCGGGCCATACGGCGATCGTATCATTAACTGATCGGCCAGTTAAAGAATTAACCGGGCTTCAAACGCGCGCTCGGCACCGGGGTGTTCGTGGTGTGCGACAGCAATCGGGAACGCGGCGGCAGCTACGACTTTGGGGTTGCCCGGTTGAGTTGCTCGCCACGGTCGAGCGCGAGATCGAGGCGGTGCCCGCCCTAGAAGACCGGGGTGGTGCGGGCGCTCAGTTCACACTTGTTGCCGAACGCCTTGCGCCAGTCCACCTGCTTGCCCTGCCAGGTGCCGGTCACCGCGGCATCGACCGGCTCGAAGACCTGCACGCAGACGGCGGTGGGATCGCCGGTGAGCTTGTCGAAGTCGCCACCCACCGCCGCCAACGCGGTGCAGGCCGCTTCGGCGTTGGCGTGATCGCCGCCGGTCGGCTCGCACGTCAGGGTCACGTGCGTCGGCGCCGACCCCGGAGCCGCCGGTGTGACGGTCAGGTTCAGCGTGGACTTCGGCGTCTTGGGATCGTCCGAGGAACAGGACGCCAGTCCGAGCGCAACGACCACAAAGCACGCGGTCGCGAAGGTGCGGCGAAGCGAGGGTGTCGTCATCGGTCCACTCAATCACGCCGCCCCGCACGTGCCCGTGAACTGCAGGCTAACTCGCCGCATGACACGCCGCGGGCGTGCCGACCGGCAACGTCTCGCAGGGCGTCAGCCGATGTCGACCGGGTCGATCTGTACGCGCAGTGGTGCGTCGGAGCGGTGGGTGCTGCGGATGGCTTGGGCCGCGGTGAGGGCGCGGGCTAGGGCGGCACCGGATTTGCGGTCTACGCGCAGGAGGATTCGTTCGACTTCGGCCGGGGTGTCGCCGGAGGAGAAGGGTTTGCGGGCGCCGGGCGGCAGGGGTACTGGACCGAGCACCTCGACTTCGGTGGGAAGGTCGGTGGCGGAAAGTAATTCGGCGATGGAGTCGGAGGTGCCGTCGACCGCCGCCATGCGGACGGCGGGCGGGAAGCCGACCTCGGCGCGGGACGCGCATTCGACCCTGGCATGGCCGACCGGGTCCCAGCGGACCAGGGCTTGCACGGTGGGGATGCCCGGATCGGCCATCACGATGACCTGACCGTGCGAGCGCACTAGAGTCGCGGCGGTCATCCAGCGGCGCAGCGCGTCTTCGGAGGCTCGCAGGTCGGCGCGGCTGAGCAGCGCCCAACTGTCGAGCAGCAGCGCAACACCGTAACCACCGGGCAGGACCGGTTCGGCACCAACGGTCGCGACCACCACCTGGGGGCCGGGTTCCACCGTGTCGAGCATCGCGCCACCACCGGACCCGCGAATCGGCACGCCGGGGAAGGCCCGGCCGAGTTCCTCTGCGGTGCGGGTCGCGCCGATCACCACGGCACGCAGTGCCCGCGAACCGCAGGACGAGCAGCGGAACGCCGCCTCGGTGATGCCACACCAGCGACAGCTCGGGCTGTGCGCGGCATCGCCCTGCGAATCACTGTGCCGCGCACGACCATCCGGCAGTGCCAACGGTCCGTTGCAATGCCTGCACCTGGCCGGGGTCCGGCATTTCGCGCAGGCCAGCGATGGGACGTACCCGCGCCGAGGCACCTGCACCAGCACGCCCGCGCCCTCCTTCAGCGCCGCCCGCGCCGCCGCGTAAGCCACGCCGGGAATGCGGACCGCGCGCGCGACCGGATCCCGCTCCATCGCGATATCGGTATCGCCGGGCACGCTGATCCGCGGCGCCGCATCGCGCACCACCATTCGGTCAGCTACCAAATCGTGCGCCCAGCCGGACTCGACTACCGCCTGGATCTCCGCGGTCCGCGCGAATCCGGCCGCGACGAACGCCGCCCCCGTCTCGTGCGACCGCAGCATCGCCACCTCGCGCGCATGCGGATACGGCGAACGCGGCTCGGCGTAGGTGTCGTCCCCGTCATCCCAAATCGCGATCAGCCCAAGATCTTTCGCCGGTGCGAACACCGCACTACGCGTCCCGACCACCACTCGTGCGGTCCCCCGCAATACCGCAAGCCACCGCCGATACCGCGCCGCCGGACCGAGCCCCGCCGACAGCCCGACCGCTGAATCCCCCATCAGCCGCGTACATTCCGCCAACACCCGATCCAGATCTCGCTGATCCGGCACCATCAAAATCGCGCTACGCCCCTCCGCTGCGACAGCCGCCGCCAACTCCGCCAACCGCCGCGGCCAGTCCTCCCCCGGCAACGCCTGCCACGCCGCCCGCGGCCCCTTCCCACCCGCCAACGCGGTCAGAAATGCTGGGCCGTGAATGTATCGCCCCCAAGGCCCATGGTCGACGGGGGCAGCGGCCTGCTCAGCACCGTCCGATCCCGACTCTCCCCCGCCCTCCTCGGAACCTGGTTCGTCCGACGGTTCGGACGGGTCTCCTTGCGCCGCTGCGGAACTAGCCGCATCCGCGGTGTCAGTGGCAGAACTCTCGTCAACCGCGCGACTACGCATCGCCGAATCAGACTCGACGCCTGCGGGGTCACCATCAGATGGAGCAGCGGGCAACGGCTCTGACGATGCGACACCGCCGGACTGCCTACGCGGATCTTCTTGCGTCGCCGCCGACCCGGAAGCCAGTTCGGCCGTGGCCTCGACTGTCCCATCGACTTCGATCGAATCAGCTTCGGCACCAGCGTAATCAGTAGTCGAGGGCACCGATTTCGATGACTTTGCCGACCGCATTGGCACATTCGCGCCGGACGGCGCGGGCCGGACAGGTGGCGACCCTGCGGAACCTGCCGCGTCGGAAGCGGCAGTGCTAGAACTCGCATCGATCGGAGCAGCCTGCGTCACCGAATCTGCCTCAGCATCAGCGGAATCGACAGGAGACGTTGCATCGGGCATAAAGTTGACCCGGAGTGGGGCTTTCGCGGCCGAATCATCTTGCTCAGCTTCAGAATCCGCCGACTTCTTCTTCGCCCCACCGACCTCGGTACGCGCATGACGGGGCGGAATAGCCAGGCGCAGGACGTCGGCGCGGGTGCCTGCGTAGCGGGCGGCCACCGCGGTGGCCAGCTGCACGATCTCGGGTGTCAGGACGCGCTCGGCGGAGACGACCCGTTCGAGTTTCACCAGTTTGCCGCTGTGGTCGCTGTGCGCGCGACGTTCCAGCAGGTACCCGTCGACCAGGCGTCCCGCGAAGCGGACCCGGACCCGGACGCCGGGCTGGGCGATGGCGTCCAGCTCGGGCGGGACCAGGTAGTCGAAGTCACGGTCCAGGTGGGCCGGAGACAGCAACGGGAGCACCCGAGCGATCGGGTGCTCCACGGCTGCGGGGCCCGCCGGCGGGACCCCCGGGATGGCGGGGGTGTCCGCCGCGGGTTTGTTCACTCGGTGCGGTCGGGCCTACAGGCCGACTGCGGCGCGGAGTTTGTCCGCCCGGTCTGTGTGCTCCCAGGGCAGGTCGACGTCGGTGCGGCCGAAGTGGCCGTACGCGGCGGTCGGCGCGTAGATCGGGCGCAGCAGGTCGAGGTCGCGGATGATCGCGCCGGGGCGCAGGTCGAAGACCTCGGAGATGGCGGCCGAGATGCGGGCCGGGTCGACCTTCTCGGTGCCGAAGGTCTCCACGAACAGGCCGACCGGCGCGGACTTGCCGATGGCGTAGGCCACCTGGACCTCGACCCGGTCGGACAGGCCGGCCGCGACGACGTTCTTGGCGACCCAGCGCATGGCGTACGCGGCCGAACGGTCCACCTTCGACGGATCCTTACCGGAGAAGGCGCCGCCGCCGTGGCGAGCCATGCCGCCGTAGGTGTCGACGATGATCTTGCGGCCGGTCAGGCCCGCGTCGCCCATCGGACCGCCGAGCACGAACTTGCCGGTCGGGTTGACCAGCAGCCGGATGTTCGAGGTGTCCAGCGAGGGCAGCTCGAGGTCGGCGATCACGGCCTCGACGACCTTTTCCTTGATGTCGGGCGCGAGCAGATTGTCCAGGTCGATGTCGGCCGCGTGCTGGGTGGAGATGACGACGGTGTCGAGCCGAACCGGGCGGTCACCCTCGTATTCGATGGTGACCTGAGTCTTGCCGTCGGGCCGCAGGTACGGCAGCACGCCGGACTTGCGCACCTCGGTGAGCCTGCGGGAGAGCCGGTGCGCGAGCGCGATCGGCAGCGGCATGAGCTCGGGGGTGTCGGTGGTCGCGTAGCCGAACATCAGGCCCTGATCGCCCGCGCCCTGCTTCTCGATCTCGTCGTCGGACCCACCGACGCGTGCCTCGTGCGAGGTGTCGACGCCCTGCGCGATATCGGGCGACTGCGCGCCGATCGCGATGTTCACGCCGCAGGAGTTCCCGTCGAAACCCTTTGCGGACGAGTCGTATCCGATTTCCAGCACCTTTTCCCGGACGATGCGGGGAATGTCGGCGTATGCCGAAGTGGTGACCTCACCCGCGACGTGGACCTGGCCGGTCGTCACGAGGGTTTCCACTGCGACCCGGCTGCGCGGGTCCTCGGTCAGTAACGCGTCGAGAATGGAATCGCTGATAGCGTCACAGATCTTGTCCGGGTGACCTTCGGTCACGGACTCACTGGTGAATAGCCGGCTGCCGGACGTGCGCACAGTTCTTCCCTCTCCCTCAACGGGTATTTCGTCTCGGTTTGCGACAGTAACGCGATGCCGTTGCCGCGCAACCCTTCATTCCAGACTATGGCAAACCACCGACGTACCGCGGCCCGAGAGACCACTATCTCAGACAGTTCGTCCGATTTGTCTCCCGGTCAGCGCGCCGTCGATGGTTGATTACTGGGTCATCATCCCAGTCTCACAACGGTTTTCAGCGCAACAGCGGGCCGAGCGCGTCGAGCACCCGGCTGGCGAGCAACGCCTTCGACCCGTGATCGAGCGACTGTTCGGTACCGTCCGCACCGAGCAGCCAGCCGTTGTTGGTGTCGACCTCGAACGCCTTGCCCTCGCCGACCGCGTTGACCACCAGCAGGTCACACCCCTTGCGCGCCAGCTTGGCCCGCGCGTAGGTGAGGACGTCGCCGTGCTCGTCGCCGGTCTCGGCGGCGAAGCCGACGATCGCGGTGCCCGCCAACTGCCCGTCGCTACGCGCCTGCACCAGACCGGCCAGGATGTCGGTGGTCTTGGTGAGCGCGATGACGTCGGGTTCCCCGGCGCCCTTCTTGATCTTGGCCGCGGCCACATCGGTGGGCCGGAAATCCGCCACCGCCGCCGCCATGATCACCGCGTCGGCGCCGACCGCGTGCTTGTCCACGGCGGTCTTGAGCTGTTCGGCGGTGGTGATGTGCACCAGGTCGACGGCCGCGGGCGCGGCCATCTCGATCGTGTTGCCCGCGATGAGCGTGACGTGTGCGCCGCGCTGGGCCGCGACCCGGGCCAGGGCGTAACCCTGCTTCCCGGAGCTGCGGTTGCCGAGGAATCGCACCGGATCCAGCGGTTCCCTGGTACCGCCCGCGGTGATGACCACCCGGCGGCCTTCCAGGTCGCGCGGGATGGCGTCGGCGCGTTCCAGCAGCAGCGTGGCGAGCCCGAAGATCTCCTCGGGCTCGGGCAACCGGCCGGGACCGGTGTCGGTGCCGGTGAGCCGGCCCGACGCGGGTTCCATCACGATCGCGCCGTGCGCGCGCAGCGTCGCGACGTTGGCGATGGTCGCCGGATGCTCCCACATCTCGGTGTGCATCGCGGGGGCGAACAGGATCGGACATCGGGCCGTCAGCAGCGTGGCGGTGAGCAAATCGTCGGCGCGACCCTGGGCCGCGCGCGCCATCAGGTCGGCGGTCGCCGGGGCGATGACCACGAGGTCCGCCTCCTGGCCGAGCCGGACATGCGGCACCTCGGGCACATCGGTGAACACGTCGGTGTGCACCGGGTTCCCGGACAGTGCCTCGAAGGTTGCCTTGCCGACGAATTGCATCGCCGCCTCGGTGGGGATCACCCTGACCTGGTGTCCGGTCTCGGTGAACCGCCGGACCAGCGAACAGGCCTTGTACGCGGCGATCCCGCCGCCGACACCGACAACGATCCGTGTGGTCACTACGCCTCCGGCCTAATTGTTGTCACAGAACTCGCCTGGCTACTCGCCTTCGGCGTGCTCGAGCAGGTCGGAGTGGATCTCGCGCATGGCGACCGAGAGGGGCTTTTCCTGCAGGCCCGGCTCGACCAGCGGGCCGACGTACTCGAGGATGCCGTCGCCGAGCTGGTTGTAGTAGTCGTTGATCTGACGCGCGCGCTTGGCGGCGTAGATGACCAGGGCGTACTTGGACGAAGTGCGCTCCAGCAACTCATCGATCGGGGGGTTGGTGAGGCCGATCGGGGTGTCGTATGCGGGAACGACTTTGCTGTCCGTACTGCTCACTAGGGGTGCTCCTGCGGGTCTGGGGGCTGGCAGCCGGTGAAGCCGGCCGGGTCTGTGTTACGAACTCGAATTTGTGCTAACGAACAAGGATACCAACTGCTCGCAGGCGCTGGTCACCTCGTCGTTCACGATGACGATGTCGAACTCGTCACAGGCCGCCAATTCGATCCTGGCGGTTTCCAGCCTGCGCTCGATCACTTCCGGTGATTCGGTGCCCCGCGAGGTGAGCCTGGCGACCAGTTCGTCCCAGCTGGGCGGGGCGAGAAAGGCGAGGATCGCTTCGGGGATGGCCTTGCGTACCGATCGCGCGCCTTCTAGATCGACCTCGACCAGTACGGGCAAACCCTCTGCGAGGGCGGCCCGTACCGGTGCGGCCGGGGTGCCCGAACGTTGCAAACCACCGTGTATATCAGCCCACTCGAGTAGTTCGCCCGCCGTGATCATGGCGTCGAACTCTTCCCTGGACACGAACCGATAGTCGAGGCCGTCGACCTCCCCGGGCCGAGGGGCCCGAGTCGTTGCCGACACACTGAAGATCAGGTGCGGCAGTCGCTCGCGGACACAACGGACCACGGTCGACTTGCCAACGGCCGAGGGGCCGACCAGTACAACCAGCCGACCCTTTCGCGTATGTTCGACCACCCTCGTTATCAGGCGTCGAAGTCGAACCGGGCGAGCAGCGCCTTGCGCTGCCGATCGCCGAGTCCGCGCAGACGCCGGGTGGGGGCGATCTCCAGTTCACTCATGATTTCCGCTGCCTTGACCTTGCCCACCTTCGGCAAAGCCTCCAGCAGCGCCGACACCTTCATCTTGCCGAGAATCTCATCGGACTCGGCATCGGTGAGGACCTGCTTCAGGTTGGTGCCGCCTCGCTTCAGGCGCTCCTTGAGCTCCGCCCGAGCGCGGCGAGCGGCAGCCGCCTTCTCCAAAGCAGCGGCGCGCTGCTCGTCAGTCAGCTGGGGAAGGGCCACGGTTCCTCCGTCTCATCGTTCATTGCATCAACTCCTGCCGGTAACCCGGCAGTCTCAGCGACCGTACCCACGGCATCCGCAGATTGCGAACCCACCCCCCAGGTCAGCGCATGATTCCGGATGCCGTAGACGCGAGAGCGGGGCGATCCGCACTGCTCCTCTGTCGCTGCGCAGATCGTACCGCCGAAATCGCGAAATGCCTCCTCAGCAGGGAGTTTTCACGATTGACACAGGTTAGCGGGAGGGTTGCTATGACGTGACATGGGTCGCCAGCAAACCCATGCCTGCGCGACCAGGAACTTTCTCGAAAATTCCCGCGTGTCGCGTTGTCCTTCAGCGTGTCGTGGGCCACAGACAGGTCGAACGACCGATTCGGACGGACTCCGACACCGATCGATTGTCGAGGTGCACGGCCGAGTTTGTCGACCTGCACTGATCACATCGCGCTTCTGGGCCGATCCGAGCCCGTCAGCTCATCTGGGCACCATTTGGGCGGGAAACGGGCGCAGCAGGGCACCCAGACCCCGCTACGGACCACATGCACGCGTGCACATGACCGCACTCGGCCGGGAAAAGAGCCGAGACCGGCGCGATCGCGCCGGTCTCGGTGGGTTATTTCCGCAGGAACGCGAACGTCTCTTGGAGTTCGCTCACTCTGGCGCGTAACGCGGGGACCCCCGGTCCGTCGCGCAGCACCTCCCGCGAGGCGGTCGGCACCGCCGCCGCGAACATCGCCTCCGGGACCAGGTCACGGACGTTTTCCGGGCCCCCGCCCTGGGCGCCGACGCCCGGCATCAGGATCGGCCCGTTGAGCGCGGACAGGTCAGGCGCCTCGGTCAATGTCGCACCGATCACCACGCCGACCGATCCGAATTCCACCCCTGCGTTGCGGGCGGCGGCCGCGTCGACCATCGTCTGCGCGATGGTGCGGCCGCCTCCCGTGATGACCCGTTGCACCTGCGCCCCTTCGGGATTCGAGGTCGCCGCGAGCACGAAGACGCCACGGTTGTTGGCCTCGGCCAACTCCAAAGCCGGTGCCACCGAGCCGAATCCGAGGTACGGCGAGACCGTCACCGCGTCCGAGCCGAGCGGCCCGTCGCCGAGCCAGGCGTGCGCGTAGGCGTCCATGGTGGAGCCGATGTCGCCGCGCTTGGCGTCGGCGAGCACCAGGGTGCCCGAGGCCCGCAGCACCTCGATCGTGCGCTCCAACACCGCGATTCCGGCCGAGCCGTAGGTCTCGAAGAACGCGACCTGCGGCTTCACCAGCGCGACGCGGCCGTCGAAGGCCTCGACGCAGATCTCCGCGAACTTCTCCAGTCCGTCCGCGTCGGCGGTCAGACCCCACGACTCCAGCAGACCCGGATGCGGATCTATGCCGACACACACCGGACCGAAATGCCCCATGGCGTGCTGCAATCGAGCGCCAAAACTCTGCACCTCATCGACTCCGTCCAGGTCAGCCACGCAACACCGAATGCAGTTCCTGCAGCGAACGCACCCCGATCCCGCCGTTGATGCTCGCCTCGATGCCCTGCACGGCGGCGGCCGCGCCCTGCACCGTGGTGATGCACGGGATGTTCACTCCGACCGCGGCGCTGCGGATTTCGTAGCCGTCCACGCGCGGGCCGGAGTTGCCGTACGGGGTGTTGAACACCATGTCGATCTCGCCGTCCCTGATCTGTTCGACGATGGTCGGCTGCGGCGCATCGCCATTGGCGTCCACCGTATCCGGGTCGGAGTGCTTGCGCACCCGTTCACACGGAATACCGTTGCGGCGCAACATCTCCGCGGTGCCCTCGGTGGCCAGGATGCGGAACCCGAGGTCGTGCAGGCGCTTGACCGGGAACACCATGGCGCGCTTGTCCCGGTTCGCGATGGAGACGAACACGGTGCCCTCGGTGGGCAGCGAACCGTAGGCGGCGGTCTGGCTCTTGGCGAAGGCCGTGCCGAAGTCGGCGTCGATGCCCATCACCTCGCCGGTGGACTTCATCTCCGGGGAGAGCAGCGAATCCACGCCGGTGCCGTCGGCCTTGCGGAACCGGTGGAACGGCAGCACGGCCTCCTTCACGGCCACCGGCGCGTCGAGCGGGACGTGCCCGCCGTCGCCCTCGCCCGGCAGCATGCCTTCCTTGCGCAGGTCGGCGATGGTGGCGCCGAGCATGATCCGCGCGGCCGCCTTGGCCAGCGGCACCGCCGTGGCTTTAGAAACAAATGGCACGGTACGGCTTGCCCGCGGATTCGCCTCCAGCACGTACAGCACGTCGTCCTTGAGCGCGTACTGCACGTTGAGCAGGCCCTTGACGCCGATGCCCTTGGCCAGCGCGACGGTCGAGCGGCGCACCGCCTCGATGTCGCTGCGGCCCAGCGTGATCGGCGGCAACGCGCAGGCCGAGTCGCCGGAGTGGATGCCGGCCTCTTCGATGTGTTCCATCACGCCGCCGAGGTAGACCTCCTCGCCGTCGCACAGCGCGTCGACGTCGATCTCGATGGCGTCTTCCAGGAACCGGTCGACGAGCACCGGGTGCTCGGGGCTGAGCTCGGTGGCCCGGGAGATGTAGCCCTCCAGGGAGTTCTCGTCGTAGACGATCTCCATGCCGCGCCCGCCGAGCACGTAGGACGGGCGGACCAGCACCGGGTAGCCGATGCTCGCGGCGATCTTCTTGGCCTGCGCGAAGGTGGTCGCGGTGCCGTACTTCGGCGCGGGCAGCCCGGCCGCGGTGAGCACGTCACCGAATTCGCCACGGTCCTCGGCCAGGTCGATGGCGGCGGCGCTGGTGCCGACCACCGGGACACCGGCGTCGGTGAGCCGCTGGGCAAGGCCGAGCGGGGTCTGCCCGCCCAGCTGCACGATGACGCCCGTAACGTGCCCCGACTCGCTTTCCGCGTGATACACCTCGAGCACGTCCTCGAAGGTGAGCGGCTCGAAGTAGAGCCGGTCAGCGGTGTCGTAGTCGGTGGAGACGGTCTCCGGGTTGCAGTTGACCATCACCGTCTCGTACCCGGCCTGCGAAAGCGTCTGTGCCGCATGCACACACGAGTAGTCGAACTCGATGCCCTGGCCGATCCGGTTCGGGCCGGAGCCGAGGATGATCACCTTGTCGCGCTCGCGCTGCGGCGCGACCTCGGATTCCGCGGCGGGATCGAGCTCGTAGGTCGAGTAGTGGTACGGGGTCTTGGCCTCGAACTCGGCGGCGCAGGTATCGACCGTCTTGAACACCGGACGGACACTGAGCCGGTGCCGCAGCGCGCGAACGCCGGTCTCCCCGGCCAACTCCGGGCGCAACGCGGCGATCTGCCCGTCGGACAGGCCGTAGTGCTTGGCCCGGCGCAGCAGCGTCTCGTCGAGCACGGGCGCTGCCATGAGCTCCGCGCGCAGCTCGACCAGACCGGCGACCTCGGCGACGAACCACGGGTCGATTCCCGAAGCGGCGGCGACGTCTTCGATACTCGCACCGAGCCGCAGCGCACGCTCGACCTGGTAGATGCGTCCCTCGATGGGCGTGCGCAGGTCGGCCAGGATCGCTTCGACGTCAGTCCATGCGCCGTCGTCCTGAGTCCAGAACCCGGCGGCCTTGGTCTCCAGCGAACGCAGCACCTTGCCGAGCGCCTCGGCGAAGTTGCGCCCCAACGACATTGCCTCGCCGACCGACTTCATGGTGGTGGTCAGCGTCGGGTCGGCACCGGGGAACTTCTCGAACGCGAACCGCGGCGCCTTGACCACCACGTAGTCCAGCGTCGGCTCGAAGCAGGCCGGGGTCTCCTTGGTGATGTCGTTGACGATCTCGTCCAGGGTGTAGCCGATGGCCAGCTTGGCGGCGATCTTGGCGATCGGGAAACCCGTTGCCTTGGAAGCCAATGCGGACGACCGCGAGACGCGGGGGTTCATCTCGATGACGATCAGGCGGCCGTCGGCCGGGTCCACCGCGAACTGGATGTTGCAGCCGCCGGTGTCGACGCCGACCTCACGCAGGATGTCGATGCCGAGGTCGCGCATCTTCTGGTACTCGCGGTCGGTGAGCGTCATGGCGGGCGCGACGGTCATCGAGTCGCCGGTGTGCACGCCCATCGGGTCGACGTTCTCGATCGAGCAGACGATGACCACATTGTCGTTGCGGTCGCGCATCAGCTCGAGCTCGAATTCCTTCCAGCCCAGGATGGATTCCTCGATGAGCACGTTCGCGGTCGGCGAGGCGGACAGGCCGCCACCGGCGATGCGGTCGAGATCCTCGTCGTTGTAGGCCATTCCGGAGCCGAGGCCACCCATGGTGAACGAAGGCCGCACCACCACCGGGAAGCCCAGCTCGGCGACGGTGTCGCGCACCTCGTCCATCGTGTAACAGACACGGGAGCGGGCACTTTCGCCGCCGACCTTGGCGACGATGTCCTTGAACTTCTGCCGGTCCTCACCGCGCTGGATGGCGTCGAAGTCGGCGCCGATCATCTCGACGTTGTACTTCGCCAGCACCCCGTTCTCGTGCAGCGCGACCGCGGTGTTCAGCGCGGTCTGGCCGCCCAGGGTGGCCAGCACGGCGTCGGGGCGCTCCTTGGCGATGACCTTCTCGACGAACTCCGGCGTGATCGGCTCCACGTAGGTGGCGTCGGCGAACTCGGGGTCGGTCATGATGGTCGCCGGGTTGGAGTTCACCAGTGAAACCCGCAGGCCCTCGGCCCGCAGCACCCGGCACGCCTGGGTGCCGGAGTAATCGAACTCGCAGGCCTGTCCGATGACGATCGGGCCGGAGCCGATCACCAGGATGTGCTTCAAGTCATTACGACGTGGCATCAGATTCCCTTCCGCTGCGCGGCAGGGCCGCCTTCCATGAGACCGGCGAACCGGTCGAAGAGATAAGCAGCGTCGTGCGGTCCGGCGGCGGCCTCGGGGTGGTACTGCACGGAGAACGCGCGGCCGTCGATGAGGCGGACGCCCTCGACCGTGCCGTCGTTGGCGCAGACGTGGCTGACCTCGGCCTTGCCGAACGGGGTGTCGAACTGCTCGCCCTGCTCGCCCTCCAGCGCGAAGCCGTGGTTCTGCGCGGTGATCGCGATGCGGCCGGTGCCGTGCTCGATCACCGGGATGTTGATGCCGCGGTGGCCGAACTTCATCTTGTAGGTCTTGCGGCCGAGCGCGCGGCCGAGGATCTGGTTGCCGAAGCAGATGCCGAACAGCGGCAGGCCGCGCTCGAGCACGCCCTCGGTCAGCGCGACCGCGCCGTCCTGGGTGGCCGGATCGCCGGGGCCGTTGGACAGGAAGACGCCGTTCGGGTTCAGCGCGAGGATCTGGTCGATCGAGGTGTTCGACGGCACCACGTGCACCCGCATGCCGCGCTCGGCGAACATGCGCGGGGTGTTGGTCTTGATGCCGAGGTCGACCGCGACCACGGTGAAGCGGGGTTCGGCAGCGCCTTTCCCGCCCGCCGCCCCCACGGCTTCGATGGTGTAGATCGAGTCGGTGCTCACCTCTTCGGCCAGGTCGGCGCCGAGCATGGACGGCTGGCCGGTGACCCGGCCGAGCAGCTCGTCGGTGTCGGCGAGGGCGGCACCGGAGAAGATGCCCGCCTTCATCGAGCCGCGGGTGCGCAGGTGACGCACCAGGGCGCGGGTGTCGATGCCAGCGATGCCGACGATGTCCTGGCGTTGCATCGCCTCGGGCAGCGTGCCGGTGGCCCGCCAGTTGGAGGCGCGGCGCGCTGGGTCGCGGACCACGTAGCCGGCCACCCAGATCTTGCCGGACTCGTCGTCCTCGTCGTTCCAGCCGGTGTTGCCGATCTGCGGTGCCGTGGCAACCACGATCTGGCGGTGGTAGCTGGGGTCGGTGAGGGTCTCCTGGTACCCGGTCATCGCGGTGCAGAACACCGCCTCACCGAGCGTCTCGCCCACGGCGCCGTAGGCCGAACCGCGGAAAACCCGGCCGTCCTCCAGCACTAGAGCAGCGTCTTGTTGCGTCATCCCTCGTCGTCTCCCGTCGTAGTGCTGTTGTTCGCCTGCCGCGTCCAAGCCGGGTACACCGACTTGTCGTCACCTCGGAAACCGGTATCTATCTCGGTTCCGGTGGGCAGCTTCCAGCGAACTACCAGCACACCATCTGCTGTCATTACTTTGCCCGCGTGCCCGCGCTCGGTGCGCACCGCGGTGATGGACTCCTGCGGGATCCAGATCACCGTCGCGCCGTCGCGCTCGAGCAGAATTCCTCGTTCGAACCGGGTGAGTTCCGCCGTGGCCCGGAAACCCAAGTCGCCGACCGCGATCCGGTTCTGCCAGCTGGGCGCCATGGTGCTGCCGAGATACAGTCCGGTGGTCGGCTCCAGCACCTGTGCACCGAGATCGGCGGGCACGGTGGGCAATTCACCGATGCTGGCCTCTTGGCGCGCGGCCCGGTTCTGCCAGCCCCGGTACATCAGCCAGACGCACAGGGCGAACAGCGCGAGCAGCCCGATAACCCACAGTGTTCTCTCCACTTACGGACCTCCTCGGATCCCCACCGCTTTACCGTCGCGAGCAGTTACCCGACCCCGGAGCAACGTCGTTGTCACTCGGGCCGGGAACGTCATGTCCTCGAACGGTGTGTTGTTCGAGATGCTGGCGAGTTCCTTCGCGCGCACCGTCCAGCTGGCTTCGGGGTCGACCAGCGTCAGGTTCGCGGGCTCACCGACCTCGATCGGCCTGCCGTGCTCGTCGAGGCCGACGATCGCGGCGGGCTGCTCGCTCATCACCCTGGCGACGCCGCGCCAGTCCAGCAGGCCGGGTTCGACCATGGTCTGCACGATGATCGAGAGCGCGGTCTCCAGGCCGAGCATGCCGGGGCGGGCCGCGGCGAACTCGCAGCACTTGTCCTGTTCGGCGTGCGGGGCATGGTCGGTGGCGACGCAGTCGATGATCCCGTCGGCCAGCGCCTGGCGCAGCGCGGCGGCGTCGGATGCCTCACGCAGCGGCGGGTTCACCTTGTTGACCGCGTCGTAGGTCTCCAGGCGCGAGTCGTCCAGCAGCAGGTGATGCGGGGTGACCTCGGCGGTGATCGAAATGCCTTGCGACTTGGCCCATTTCACCAGCTCCACGGTGCCCGCGGTGGAGGCGTGGCAAATGTGCACGCGCGCACCGGCATCGCGGGCGAGCAGCGCGTCGCGGGCCACGATGGACTCCTCGGCGGCGCGTGGCCAGCCGGCCAGGCCGAGCCGGGCCGCGGTGGGGCCCTCGTGCGCGACCGCGCCTTTGGTGAGTCGCGGCTCCTCCGCGTGCTGGGCGATGAGCACGCCGAGGGTGTTCGCGTATTCCAGTGCGCGCCGCATGAGCAGCGGGTCGTAGACGCAGTGACCGTCGTCGGAGAACATCCGCACCGCGCCGGCACCGCTTGCCATGGTGCCCATTTCGGCGAGCTGCTTGCCTTCGAGGCCGACGGTGACCGCACCGACCGGGTACACGTCGACCAGGCCGACCTCCTGGCCGCGGCGCCACACATGATCGGTGACGACCACCGAGTCCGCGACCGGGCTGGTGTTGGCCATCGCGAACACCGCCGTGTAACCGCCCAGTGCGGCTGCGGCGGAACCGGATTCGATGGTCTCGGTGTCCTCGCGGCCCGGCTCGCGCAGGTGCGTGTGCAGGTCGACGAAGCCGGGCAGCAGGATTTGGCCCTGAGCGTCAATGACTTCCGCGTCGTCGGCGCCGAGATCGGCACCGATCTCCCGGATCACCCCGTCGGCGACCAACACGTCGACCGGTTCACCGGCGCCGTAGATCTTGGCGCCCTTGATCAGAAGTTGCGTCATGCCACCGCCTCCTGCGTACCGACCAGCAGCCGGAACAGGACGGCCATGCGCATGTGTACTCCGTTCGTCACCTGTTGCAAGATCGCGGCCTGCGCGGAATCGGCTACCGGCGAGGCGATTTCCATGCCGCGCAGCATCGGGCCGGGATGCAGCACCGTCGCGTGTTCGGCCAGCAGGGCGAGCCTGCGTTCGGAAAGTCCGTAATTGATCGAGTATTCGCGGGCCGACGGGAAAAAGCCGCCGTTCATCCGCTCGGCCTGCACGCGCAGCATGAGAACCGCGTCGGCACCGGGCAATTCGGCGTCCAGCGAATGCGCGATCCTGGCAGGCCAGGCGTCCACGCCGACCGGCAGCAGGGTGCGCGGGGCGACCAACACCACTTCCGCGCCGAGGGTGTTCAGCAGAAAGACATTGGAGCGGGCGACCCGGCTGTGCAGGATGTCACCGACAATGACGACCCGCTTGCCCTCGATATCGCCGAGCCGCTGACGCAGGGTCAGCGCGTCGAGCAATGCCTGAGTGGGGTGCTCGTGGGTGCCGTCACCCGCGTTGATGATGGCAGGCCCGGAGTTACCCGACGAGAGCGCCCAGGCGTCCATCCAACGCGCGATCTGGTGTGCCGCACCGGAAGCCGGGTGCCGCACGATCAGCGCGTCCGCGCCCGCAGCGTGCAGGGTGAGCGCGGTGTCGCGCAGGGATTCGCCCTTGGAGACCGAGGAGCTGCTGGCGCTGACGTTGATCACGTCAGCGCTCATCCACTTGCCCGCCACCTCGAAGGACACCCTGGTGCGGGTGGAGTTCTCGTAGAACACCGTCATCACGGTGCGTCCGCGCAGCGTCGGCAGCTTGTGTACTTCGCGGCCGAGTAAGGCCTGCTCGAAGCGCTCGGCCTCGTCCAGCAACTCCGTCGCGGTCGCGCGATCAAGATCACCAACGGTAAGCAGATGCCTCACGACTCCACCTCGCTGACGCTCGGCTCCGTCGTTCGGCACCAGGCCGCTGTGTTATCGGTTCGCTCGCTGCGCTCACTCACGACTCCACCTCGCTGACGCTCGGCTCCGTCGTTCGGCACCAGGCCGCTGTGTTATCGGTTCGCTCGCTGCGCTCACTCACGCTTCAGCCTCCTGACGCAGGTAAACGCCGTCGCGGCCGTCGTGTTCGGTGAGTAGGACCGAGATGTCTTCGGAGCGCGAGGTCGGCACGTTCTTGCCCACGTAGTCGGCCCGGATCGGGAGTTCGCGGTGACCGCGGTCGATGAGCACCGCGAGCTGCACGGCGCGGGGGCGGCCGAGGTCGCGCAGCCCGTCGAGTGCGGAGCGGACGGTGCGGCCGGAGAAGAGGACGTCGTCGATCAGCACGACCAGCGCGTCTTCGATGCCGCCCTCGGGGACCGAGGTGCGCTCGAGCGGCCGGTGCGGCCGGGTGCGCAGATCGTCGCGGTAGAGGGTGATGTCGAGCGAGCCGAGGGCCGGGCGGACGCCGGAGAATTCCTCGATCTTGTCCGTGAGCCGGGCCGCCAGGGAGGTGCCTCGGGTGGGAATGCCGATGAGCACGACGCGCGGTGCGCCCTGCTCGCCCGCGTCCAGCGCGGTCTTTTCGATGATCTGATGCGCGATGCGCGCGATGGTCCGACTGACATCGGAAGCCGACAACAGCTCCCGCCCCGCCTCCACCCCCTCGGGGGTGTGTCGCTGCGATGTTTCGGCAGCGCCGGACTTGGCGGCCCGTTCGGGCACGGCCATGCCGACCTCCTTCCCCGCCTCACCGGACGGTCCGTTAAAGGATGTCTTATGGCAAGCAGCGTAACAGCGGCCGGAGGCGGGCTTTCACCAGGTGCGGTGCGGTGTGAGCCGAGCCACGGGAAGGGAGTGGGCCCGGCCACAAGAGCGGGCGTTCCGGTTACTCGCGAACCGCGAGCACCAGGCCGACCTCGGGGTCGCCGATTGCCGCGGGGCGGCCCAGTGCGGCGACTAGGTCGTCCCAACTCCGGAAGCTGGTGCGCCAGCCGCGGGCGGTGAGCCAGCTCTCGGCGTCCGGCCCGAGTCCGCTCAGGTCACGACCTTCGCCGTGGTGCTCGCCACCGACCAGCCGTCCGAGTTCGGTGTAATGCGGCAGATTCCGGTCGACGTGAAACCGGCCCGCCCCGAATTGGCTTCCGGGAGCGGAGAGTTCGGTGAGGCTTTCGGCGACCCGCAGTGCGTCGCCGCGGCTCAGATATCCGAGCGATCCTTCATCGACCCAGTAGGTCGGCACGTCGGCACGAAAGCCGTTGGCGCGCAGCGGCTCCGTCCAGTTCCGGCGGAGATCGCCGGCGATGACTCTGCGGTCGTGCTTCGGTGCGACACCCGCGGCAGCCAGCACCGGCTCCTTGAACGCGAACAGTTCCGGCAGATCGATCTCGAAGAACCGAACGTCCGCGGGCAGCGTCAACCGGAACGCTCGGGTATCCAACCCCGCGCCGAGGATGACGATCTGACGGCAACCGGCCGCCACCGCCGCCACCATCCGATCGTCGACCAGCCGGACGCCGACGCTGCGCCCCTCGAAGAACGTGTCGGCCAGCGCTTCCAGCCGCGCCCAGCGCTGCTCCCCTTCCGGCGTCGCCCCGAAGCTGCGCCGCGCAGCGTCGGCGAAATGTCGCGCCAGCGGATCGTCGTACAGCCGATCCGACCTGATCGATTCCCGCGCCCGAATCACCGCCACCCCGATGGCCGTCATCGCCACACCCGCCGTCGGTGCCTCCGGCTCAGTCATGATCCCTCCAAATTAACTTGTCGACCGGCTAGGTATCTCGCCGCAGCCGTCACGCTAGGCTCCAACTAGCCGGTCGTCAAGCAAAAGGAGAGCCATGGATCGCCGTCGCAGCGACATGCGCGAACGAATCCGCGCGGTGGCGATGGAGTTGTTCTCCGAGCGCGGTTATGAGAAGACGTCGCTGCGGGAGATCGCCGAGCGCCTCGAGGTGACCAAAGCCGCGCTGTATTACCACTTCCGCACCAAAGAGGACATCGTCGCGAGCCTGTCCGACGACCTGCGGCGCGGCATCGACGACATCGTCACATGGGCCGAGACCGCACCGACGGGACCCGAACGCGCGCAAGAGATTCTCGACCGCTACGGCGCATTACTGCACGGCATCGGCCGCGACATGGTGCGCTTCATGGCCGAAAACCAGCCCGCCTTCCGGGAACTCGGCTTCGGCGTGAGCCTGCGTTATCAGTTCCGGGTGCTGGCCGACCTGATGACCGAGCCGAACCACGCGCCGCGCGCGGTTTTTCATGCCAGGCAGGCGCTGCTGGCCATCAGCTGGAGCACGGCCATGATGGGCGATCTGCCGCTGACCGACGACGAGTGCTACGCGGCGTCGGTCGACATCGCGCGCGACATCCTCGCCAGGAATTGACCGTCACGTCCGATTGTCGCTAGCACATACGTTCGATTGCGGGTAGATTCGCTGGCATGTCGACACCGCTGCAGGGATCACTGCTCGACGGGTTCGGTGATACCGAATTCGGGTCGCTTCGTGCCGCGCGCCGCACGGTCCTCGAGCACGGGGCCTGGGTGGATGTGCTGCCCGGCTGGCTGTCGGGCGCCGACGCGCTGTTCGATCGGCTGGTCGGCGATGTGCCGTGGAAAGCCGAGCGACGTCCGATGTACGACCGCATGGTGGACGTGCCCCGGCTGCTGAAGTTCTATGAAGAGCACGAGCCGCTGCCCGATCCGGTACTGGCCGACGCGCGGGAGGCCTTGACCGAGCACTACCGCCGCGAACTCGGTGAGTCGTTCCGCACCGCAGGCCTGTGCTACTACCGCGACGGACAAGACAGCGTCGCCTGGCACGGCGACAATTTCGGCCGCGGCGCGACCCAGGACACCATGGTGGCGATCGTGTCCATCGGCGCACCACGCGCATTACTGCTGCGTCCGCGCGGCGGCGGCGAGAGCCTTCGATTTCAGGTGGGCCACGGCGATCTACTGGTGATGGGCGGCTCATGCCAGCGCACCTGGGAGCACGCGGTGCCCAAGACCCGAAAGCGGACCGGGCCGCGGATCAGCATCCAGTTCCGCCCGCGCGGAGTTCGCTGAGCGCCGGACGATGCGCGAGGCGATAGCGGCCACGCTTGACCTAAAGCGATGTTCAGGTTCAATGCTTAATGCCATGAGTACCAAGACTTCTCAGCCGCCGGTGGCAGGCGATACGACCGTCGACCACGCCGCCGATATCGCGGCCATCAAGCAGATCATCGGCAACGTCGAAACCGCGTACAACACCAACGACCCCGAACTGATGACCGCCGACTTCACCGCGAACGCCGCCGTCGTCAACGCGGTAGGCGCACTGATGACCGGACGCGACGCGCTCCTCGAAGCGAACCGGCGCGGGCTGTCCGGCTTCCTGAAGGACGAGTACGTCCGCTACGAGGTCACCGACATCACCTTCCTGCGCCCCGACGTCGCGTTCGCCCACAAGGTCGCGCGAGCCACCACCGCTGACGGCGAACTCATCGACATCGATCACGCGATGATCGCGCTCTATGTCCTGGTCAAGGAACACGGCCGCTGGTGGACAGCGGCCAGGCAGAACACCTTGATCCCCAAGACCGAATGACCGCACGTCCAACCCCCAGCGCCGCAACATCTCCGAGGGGTGCGGCGCTGGGACGTTGGACCGTCGAAATCCGCACTCAAACTCGGGATCCGCACTCGAAATAGGCCTTAGAGTCGGGCGGATCCCGAGTAAGAGTGCGGATTTTGGGTAGCGGACGCGTTCTTGGCGAGCGGCAGGCGGCGACGGAATTTCCGCGCGACGTGGGGCGCGCGACGCCGTTAGATTGACAGCATGAGCAATCCTGGGGCGGGAGTCCTGGCCGTGATGCCGCTGCATACGATCAGCGAGGTCTACGGCGAGGCCGGTCTGCGCGAACGATTACTGCTGGAAATCGCGGAGCTGCCGGACGCGGGGCGGGTCACCGAGGCACTCGAGCTGGCCACGCAATTGCATCGCGACGATCGCTACGGCCGCGAACCGTATCTCAATCATCTACTGCGCGTGGCGGTTCGGATCATCAGCCACTACAAGGTCGCGGACGGCGAGCTGGTCGTCGCTGGCCTGCTGCACGACTCCGTCGAGGATCACCCTGCGGAACTGGCGGGCGACCGATCGGGTCCGCCCACCGAGGCCGCGCTCGCCGAACTCGCCGAGCGGTTCGGCGAGCGCGTGGCCGGGCTTGTCGCGGCGGTCACCAATCCCGAACCCGACCCCTCGATCGACCGGCACCTGCAATACCGCGAGCACGTCGCCGCCAACCTCGACCGGGACCCGTGGGCCAGGATCATCAAGCTGTCCGACTTCACCGACAACGGCGTCGGCATCCTGTACGCGACCGGCCCGGCCATGCATCGCCTCGCCACCAAATACCGCCCGCTCACCGCGATCTACCGCGACCTCGTCACCCGCCCCGACACCCCCTTGGCCGACGACGTCAAACAGCACATCCTCGACCAACTCGACAGCGCGGACCAACGATTCGCGGCCATCCTCGCCGGCGATTGAGCCGTCGTCCTTTCGGATGACATCCGGCCGATATCCGGCCCGCCGGGGCCGAACGCGCCGCCGCTGCTGACATCGTGATGCGCATGCGATCAAGGACCGGCGACTTCCTGCTGGCAGCGGGACTTCTGGTGTTCGCCGCAGCGGGGGTGACGCTGCTCTGGACCGGCCACACCGCGCTGCGCTACTCCGCCGACTCCGACGACACGCTGCCGCTGTGGGTGATCTGCCTGACGGTGTTCGGTGGACTCGCCGTCGCCCGGCTGGTGCCGCCGAAACACCACGACGACTTGTTGCCAAAGGATCCGCGCACCACGCGTCAGGCCTGGTGGCTTTTCGCGCTCGGCCTGGCCTTCGCGGTCGGCTACTACCTCTCCCCCGGCGGCGACGCGTGGTTCCTCGGTCTGAAACTGCCGCTGCTGCTTGTCATTCCGCTACTCTTCCGGCTGACGTCCTGGCGCGAAGGGTATCGAAACGGCACCAGCGGCCGATGGCTTCGACCCGCGCCCGCGGTGCTCACCTTCCTGGCCCTGTTCACGCTGTTCGGCCATGACTACACCGGCGCCCGACCGGATCCGGTCGTCGTACTATCGGTGTTCTTGCTGAATGCCGTGCTGGAGGAAACCTTCTACCGAGTCTGGCTACAGACCCGACTGGAGGCGAGCTACGGCCGCTGGCCCGCGATTTTGCTGAGCTCGCTGCTGTACGCGGCCTGGCACGTTGCGATCCACGGCGGCAACGGTTTCGGCGTCGACCTCGCCACCACCCTCATCCATCTAGGCGGCTACGGAGTCTTCCTCGGCTACCTGTGGTCTCGGTACCGAAATCCCTGGCTGCTCTTCCTGGTTCACGGCATCATCAACCTGCCCATCCCGATGCTTGCCGCAATGTGGTGATGGCACAAGGTATTTCATGGTGTGCGCACCACCGACTCGATCAATTCGCGAACAGCGGCGAGCAGCCGGTCGGTCTCGCCGGAACGGACCATCACCTGCACCAATTCGCCGCCGATCGCGCCGAGCAGCAGCCTGCCGACCGCTTCGGCGTCCAGATCGGGCCGCGCCTCGCGCAGCAGTGCGGTGATGTGGTTGTCCCAGAACGCGTGGAACTCCCCCGTGCGCGGATGCGGTGGCACCGTGCGGTAGGCGACCATGAGCTCGGAGTTATCGATCACCAAGCGCGTCATCGCGTCGAAATAGGCGAGCAGCCGCGCATCGGCCGGCGCGCCGGGCCCCAGCGGCGGTGGCCCGTTGGTGATCGCGTCCATCAGCGTGAGCGCGCTCTCCTCGACCATCTCGTGCAGCAGCCCGGCGCGATTGCCGAAGCGATGAAAGATGGTGCCCTTCCCCACGCCTGCCGCGACGGCGACCCGGTCCATGGTGATCGCCTCGGCTCCGTGTTCGGCAAGCAGCGCGGTGGTCGCGTCGAGAATCGCGCGCCGGTTACGCGCGGCATCGGCCCGTTCCTTCGGACGCCCGTCGGTCATCGCACTCGCTTTCGTTGACAACTTGACCGCCGGTCCATATCGTTGTGGAACAACTGGACCGACAGTCAACTTATGGAGTTCATGATGAAGGCAATCGTAATGACGAGCACCGGCGGGCCCGAGGTACTGGTCCTCCAGGAGGTCCCGGCGCCGCAGGCCGGACGCGGTGACGTCGTCATCCGCGCCGAGGCGATCCCGGTCCTGTTCCCGGAGACCAAGCTGCGCTCCGGCGAGTTTCCGCTCGGTGTCGAGCCGCCGCTGGTCTTCGGTTTCCAGGCCGCGGGCGTGGTGACCGAGGTGGGCACGGACGCTGATCCGGCCCTGATCGGCCGCCGAGTGGCCATCGCCACCATGGGTCTCGGCTCCTACGCCGAATTCGTCAGCGCACCAGCCGATTCCGTAACCCTGATCCCGGACGGCCTGTCCTCGGTCGACGCCGCCGCGGTACTGATGAGCGGTTCGGTGGCACTTCCCCTGCTGGAAACGGCCGCACTCACCGGCACCGAAACAGTGCTGATCGAGGCCGCCGCAACAGGTATCGGCAGCTACCTCACCCAACTCACCAAGGAGTACGGCGCGGCCCGCGTCATCGCCACAGCGGGCGGCCCCGCGAAAGCCGAACAGGCACGCAAGCTCGGCGCCGACGACGTAATCGACCACAACGACCCCGAATGGCCCGCCCGCCTACGCGAAACCCTCAGCGGCGCAACACTGGACGTAGTCTTCGATTCGATTGGCGGCAGCACCGCCCTGGACCTCCTCGACACCATGACACCCCTGCGCGGCCGAATGCTCAGCTACGGCTGGCTTTCCGGCGCCCCCGCCCAACTCACCGCCACCGACCTGATCACCCGCGGCCTGACCCTCACCGGCTGCGCGGGCCCCGACTGGCTGTCCCGAGTAGCCGACGCCCGCACCGCAACCCTGCACCGCGCCGCCACCGGCACCCTGAACCCACTGATCGAAGCAGTCCTCCCGCTGGACCAGGCCGCCCGCGCCCACCAACTCATCGAAGACCGCGCCCCACTGGGCAAGTACATCCTCCAACCCACCCACGACTCATAACCGGGCCAGACACCCTGCCGCGCAAACGTTCTCATCAAGCGCACGGAATCGCTTGCGCCGGAGGATAGCTGGGCACGCGGCGGTTCAGGCGGGGCGGCGGGCGAAGGCTGGGGCGTGTTCAGGACGGATGCCGCGGGCGACCAGGAACGGTGGGATGCTGCGGATTACGGGGATGCGGCGGAGGATTCGGATCGGCCGTGGCGCTCGGGAAGAACCGGCGAGGTCGACGCTGCCAGCGAGGGCGGGTTGGATCGCGCGGGCATGCAGAAAGCGTTGTATGCCTTGGGTTACCGCGGTCGGCAAGGATCGGCGGCGCTGGACACGAGCCAGGTCGCGGGTGCTGACGGTGCCCGCGATCAGCGGCGCGGCCAGGATTCTCGCCGCGGCGACGGCATCCTGGACGGCGAGGTTGATACCGACCCCGGCCACCGGGGACATGGCATGCGCGGCGTCGCCGATGCAGAGCAGGCCGTCGGTGTACCACGTGGTCAGGCGGTCGAGTTGAACGTCGAGGAGTTTCACCTCGTCCCAGCTGGTGAGGGCGTCGACGCGGTCTTTGAGCCAAGGCACCGAGTCGGACATGGTGCGCATGATTTCCTCGACCGGCCCGCGCCGCGCCGCCTCATCGGTGCCCTTGGCGATGAGGGTGGCGCACTGCCAGTAATCGCCGCGGTCGAGCATTACCGCGGCGCGGTGAGCGGTGACGATGGGGATGGCGCCCGCGGGGTCGATGTCGGTGCGCGGCAAGCGGAACCACCATACGTCCATCGGCGTCGGCCAACTGCGCGACGGCAGTCCCGCCGCCGCGCGCAGTACCGAGGCCCGCCCATCGCAGGCAACGGTGAGGTCGGCGACGATCTCGCCGACCGCGCCGTCGGTGGTCCGATAGGTGCTGCCGGTGACCTTGCCTTCCGACCAAACCAGTTCGGTCGCTTCGGTATTCATCCGCAGGTGGAAGCTCGGCTCCTGGCTGGCGGCGCGGGCCAGTAGATCGAGTAGGTCCCACTGCGGCACCATGGCGATGTACTTGTGCTTGCCCGGCAGATTCTTCAGCGAGGCCAAGGTCTGGAGTCCGCCGAGGGTCGGCAACGCGACCTGATCCAGTTTGCGCGCGTGCAGTTTCGCGAATTCCGCACCGAGCCCGAGCTCGTCGAGCAGATCCAGAGTGGTGGGATGCACGGTGTCGCCGCGGAAGTCGCGCAGGAAGTCTTTGTGTTTCTCCAGGACGGTGACGTCGACCCCGGCGCGGGCCAGTAACAATCCGAGGATCATCCCGGCCGGGCCGCCCCCGACCACCAGGCATGTCGTCTGTTCCATCGACTGTCCCTCCTCGGTCACCGCAAGGTATCGCCAGCACCAAGAATTCTACGCTTGGTGAATTCCGTGCGATGCCGATCTCGGCCGAGATGGGTTGTCGCGGCACATAATCCGAGGCGGACCACGATCGACGGCCGTCAAGTACCGTTGATCAGGACGCCACATCCTGCTGCAGGATGAAGAAATACGGCTCGGTCATCCCGCGCATATCCATCACCCCGAGCAGCGTGCGCTCATCGACCCGCCGGAAGTGATCGACGATCGGCAGGTGGTCATAGATCATCGCGGCGCTGACCACACCGCGATACTCCACATTCCGCAAACGCGCTGTCGGCCGCTGGGTTTGGAACGCGAACCGAAGGTAACCAAGCACCCTTTTGCCCGTGCGCACCCCCGACATCGGCAGCCGCCCGGCCAGACCGAGCGGCACCCGGCGCGGATCGACCGGAAATACGACACCGTCGACGGCGAACAGCAGCGGATGCACCGTGTCCGCGTCATCGAACTGTTTGCCGTACCACCCCGACGCGACCAGCACACCGGCCAACGCGTGCCCGGTATCGAGCTCGTCGCCGGTCCAGCGCCCGGTGGTGATCTCGGCGAACGGCACCGCGGGCAAGCTGTCGAACAACGCCAACGCCTGCTCAGCGGTGCAGCGATGGGCTCGGAGCGCCGCCAGCTCGGCTGCTCCCGTCCCCTTCGTCTCGGCCATGTCAGGTCTCCTCACTGCGGCAACGATTGCACCAATGACACTATCTCTGTGTCATAGCCGACGTCGATGCAGCTCGACGCAAACCTCAGAAGGCCGCGTCCAGCGGAAGCTGCCGCACCTCCGGCAGATACGGATCCAGCTCGCCGGACTCGAACCGCGACATGCCGATCACCTGCCAGAACTGGCCCGCGATATTGCCTTCGAACTTGTATCGCCCGTCGGGCGCGAGAGCCGCCCACCCTTCCGACAGGCCGAGCAGCTCCGCGCGAATGGCCGGCGCGGACTCCGTGTCCGGGTGGTCACCGCCCGGCACGGTCCACAGGATCGTGTTCCCGTCGTCGCCACCGCTGGCCAGCAGCCGCCCGGACGGGTGGAAGGCCAGCGACCACACTTGCCGCTTGTGCCCCTCCATGGTGTGCAGATGACGCCCAGTTGTCATGTCCCACAGGCGAACCACCAGATCCTCGCCACCGGTGGCGAGGATGCCGCGCTGCGGGTCGACCGCCGCCGCCCACAGTCGCCCGGTGTGCCGGGTCAGCTCGTGCAGGCTCGCGCCGGAGTCCACGTCCCAGATGCGCACCGTCATGTCCCACGAGACGCTGGCCAATCGGTCACCGTGAAAGACCACCCCGTAGACCCGGTCGCGGTGACCGTCCAGCTCACGCAGTAGTCTGCCGGATTCGACGTCCCACAGCCGCACCACCGAATCGTCACAGCCAGTGGCCATCACCGTGCCCTCGGCATTGAACGTGATCGACCGCACCCGTCCGTGGTGCTCCGCGCACACCATGTGCAGCGCGCCGGTGGTCCGCGACCAGATGATCACCGTGTCGTCGTCGTTGGCGGTGGCCACGTAGTGATCGGCGGGGTCGAAGGCGATCGCCCAGACGGGCGCGGCCTCGACATTGATGTGCCGCTGGAACTGCCCCGTATCGAGGTTGAGCAGGCTGAGCCTGCCGTCGTTGCCGACCACCGCGAGTTGCTGCGGCTGCTTACGGCTGAACAGCGCCGACTCGAAGGTCACCAGCCGGTCCTCACTACCCGCCAGACGCCGAATCTGCTTGCCCGTCACCGGGTCCCATAGCCTTATCAGGCCGTCGTTGCCACCGGTCGCCAACAGCGTGCCGTCGGTATTGAAGGTCACCGACCTGACCTGCCGGCCATGCCCGGTGAGCACGTGCCTGCACACCGCGGTCACCGGATCCCAGAGCCGCGTGGCGAATTGGTCGTCGGTGACGGCGAGCTGCCCGCCGTCGGGCCGGAAGGCGAACGGCCAGATCGAGCCGGTGTGTGCGGTGATGCGGTGCCGCAGTTCGGCTGTCGTGCTGTCGCGCAGGCAGAGCAGACCGGCGCTGTCCCCGGAGGCGAGCAGATCGCCGGTCGGGTCGAAGGTGACCCAGTAGATGGCGGCGTTGTGATCGGGCGGCGCCTGCTTCGACCCGCCGGTCTCGACATCCCAGATGCGCAGTCCCCCATCGGTATCGCCGCTGGCCAACAGCGGCAGCCGCGGATGGAAGGCGAGCGTGTACACCCGTCCGGTGTGGCCGGGCAGCTGGCGAATCAGCTCGCAGCGCACCGGATCCCACAGCGCCACCATGCCGCGGACATCGCCGACCGCGAGCAGGTCACCGGCCGGATTGAAGGCGATCCGGAACACCGCGCCCGTCGCGCCGACGAATTCGCCACGCTCGCGACCGGTTTCGACATCCCACAACCGAACCTTGCCGTCGCGATACGCGGCGGCGACCACGCCGTCGTGAAAAGCCAAGCTGAAGATCAGTTCCCGGCTGCCGTCCGCGGGCGCGCACTCGTGCCGCAGATCGCCGCCCGGCAGTGACCACAGCCGCAGCATCCCCTCGGCGTCACCGGTGGCCAGCAGATCACCCGTGCGGTTCAGCATGACTGGCCACGGCCATTGGCTGTGCCCGTGCAGGATTCGGCGCAGCTCACCGGTCGCCACGTCCCAGATGCCGACGGTGCCGTCGCTGGAACCGCTGATCAGCACGGTGTCGGTGTAGGCGACCGCGAACGAGCGGTTGCGATGTCCCTGCAGGGTGCGCAGTGGCCGCCCGGTCTCGCTGTCGCAGATCAGCACGCCGCCGTCGTCGCTGCCGATGGCCAGGGTGCCGCCGTCCGGGCTGTAGGCAAGCGGCTGCGGCAACCTGCCGTGCCTTGCGTGAAACCCGTGCCTGACTCCGATTGCGGCAGGGGCGAATTCGGTCCTGGCCACCGCGCCCGGCACCAACGCCGCGCCGCGCAGGTCGGTGCCCGCCGGGGTGCCGATGACGTCGAGCAGCGCCGCGCGGTTCCAGCGACTGCCGGTCCCACGCGAACCGGTCAGGTCCGCACGGGCCAGCCGCGCCCTGGTGAAATCGGCGTCGGTCAGGTCCGCGCCGACCAGGCTCGCCTCGTCCAGTCGAGCCCCGACCAGGCGCGCGCCGCGCAGTATCGCCCGGTCCAGGTTCACCCCGACGAGGCGGGCACCGGTCAAGTCCGCGCCGGTCAGGTCGACCTGCTGCATGTCGCGATAAGAAAGGTCCTCGCCAACCAGGATCGCGCCGCGCAGGTCGGCGGTCGGCGCGGTCCGCAGACGGGTGGTCAGCCGAATCGCGTTGGTACGGGACACCTCATCGGCGACCGGGTCGTCCAGCACGCCGTCGGCCCAGGCACGCGCGACCCGGACATCGGCGAGATCGCAGAGGAAGTCGATGGACAACTGCGACAACTGGCCATGCGCGAGCTGCGGTGGCGCGGCCGCACCAGCGGCGAACTGTTCCGCGATATGGTTCGCGACAAGCCATTCGGTCACCGACGAATGGATGAACCCGAACAGATTGTCCTCGGTCCGCACCAGCAGACTGCCGGAACCGATGGCATGCGCGGACTGCTGCACCGACATCCGGTTGGCACCGGTCATCTCCACGAGACCCTGTGCCACCTCGGTCAATTCGGCCAGTCGCAGATACGGCTCGCCGGTCTCCCAGATACGCAACGCGAATTCGGTGACCGCGAGCCACAATTCGTGCAGGCCGAGGCCGGGCAGCGAGCCCGCGGTCGCCGCGGTGCGACCCGTCTCATAGGACAGCCAGGATTCGAGGATCTCCCGATACAGTCCGGCCGCGCCGACGGCCTGCTGCGCGCCCGCCGCGGCCCGCAGCCGCCGCTCGTCCAGATCGGCGATAAAGCTGAGCATGCGCGGATTCTGGGCCAGCCCGAGCAGGTCCTCGATGCCGGTGATCAGCCGCAGCCTGGCGTCCGCGCGCCGCACGTCGCCGCCGTAGCGATTGGTGAGGAAGGCGTGTACCTGCGCGGGCGCGAAGTCCTCGATATTGAGGATCTGCCTGTCCTGGAGCAGCCCGACCCGCTCCCCGAGCGCGGTCAGCACCTGCGCGCGCGACTCGAAATGCTGAGTGCGGCTTGCCACAATGATCTTCGCCTTGCCGACGGCGGCCTGCAGCAGGGTTTCCAGATGGTCGGCGGCGAACTCGTAGCTGATCCGGGTGACGAGCTCGTCGAAGCCGTCGAACAGCAGCACCACGCGGCCCTCACGAAGCATGTAGCGCAATGCTTTCAGGTCGATCCGGTCCTCGCCGTGATTGGCCAGGTGCGCGGCCACCAGGGCATCCACCGAATGGGTCTTGTCCAGCGTGTGCAGGTCGATCAGGATCGGGATCAGCACGGGCCTGGTTTCGGTGATGCGGCGGGCCAATTCGTGCAGCGCGAAGGTCTTGCCGCGCCCGAAATCGCCGAGCACCAGGACGAACCGGCCGTGATCCGCCGCGACCAGGCGCAGCAGCTCGGCGACGAGATCGTCGTTGACCAGTTGCTCACCGTGTTCGAGCATCCGGAAACGTTGCGGCACATAGAGATCGGGCGGGTATCTGCGGTCGGTACGCAGCCGCTCGACCTGCTGGGCGAGGTAGTCGTCCAGATCGAGCAGTCCCTGGAATTCGGTGAAGCTGCGCACCCGCAGGCCGTGACTGGCGGCCTCGTCGCGCAGCGAACGCGGCGGCGGCGCACCGCGATAGACGAGTTCGGAACCGTATTCCGGGTCGTTGCCGAGGAATTCCTCGACCACCTGCCTGGTCATGTCGCCGACGTGCACGCCGACGCGCCACTGCGCGGTGACGTCGTCGCGCTGATGGGTGATGAACAGATGCGGCGGATCGGTCTCGACGCGGCGAATCCTGGCATCCGGGTAGCGGGTTTCGCACACCTCGGCCACCCGCTGCAGCAGGCGCCCGTGCGGGTCGACGATGGCGGGGGCGTCGGTGGCAGGCTCGTCGGGCCCCGTGAGTTCCGGCATCGTGTTGGCGGCTAGTGCCGCAACGGCATTCGTCCATGGCGAGGCCAGGCGCGCGGTGGGATCCGCGGGATGTGCCGCGGTAGCCGAGTATCGGGCGAGGCCGTCGGCGGTCAGGTGGATGATCTCGTCGCGGCCCGCCGCCCCGGCGGGGATGACGGGCAACCTGCCGTCCAGCCGATCCAGGTGCGGCCCACCGGGACCCGGGCCGTGCAGCAGCAGGTTCAGCCGTCCGCCGAGCAGCCGGGACAGCGTGTCCGCGTCGCGCAGCAGGGCCGGATCGCGCGGCGAGGCGGCCGGGCCGGGCAGCGGGTCGTGCCGGACCACGCCCAGTCGCAACCAGCCGTTCTCCTCGAACGCCCGCAGGCGCTCGGCGAACCAGGCGGCCTGAGGTTCGCCGATCCGGCCGTAGTCGTCGTCGGGCAGGTGCGTCGCGGCCATGGTCGAGTTCAAACCCGCGACCACCACCCGCAATTCGGGAATCGGGAACAGCGTCCACGGCTGGCCGACGTCGAACACGAGATGGTCAAGGCCCTGATACAGCTCGGCGAACAGCCGCGCGTACTGCTCGAGCTTCGGGAAGTACGGCGGCTGCGGCTTACGGTCGCGCGCTTCGCAATTCAGGAAGTAGGCGTGACACGCGACCTTGGAGACGTCATGGTTGCCCGGCACCACGATCAGCCGGTCCGGTTCGAGTCCGAGCAGCACGCGCAACCCGGTCAGGAAAATCAGCGCCTCGTCCACCTCGCGCGGGCGGCCGGATTCGGTGAGATCACCGGTCACCACGATTATGTCGGGTTTCGGCACGCCCTGATCGACCAGCTGGGTGACGTTCGCGTAGATGCGGGACTGCAGTTCACGCGCGGTGCTCGGCTCGTCCTGCGCGTACAGGCCACGGCCGAAGCGGGGACCGGCCACGTGCAGCACGCTGACGCCGGAGCGGTGCTCGTCGCGGTGCACGCCGCCGGGAAAGGCCGGGGCCGCAACGGGAGTGCGCCGGTTCAGCGGAGATTCGACCGGGCCCGCGTCGTCGTCGGCGTAGCGGTCCGGTAGCGCGGCGGTGCCGAGTTCGTTCGGGAACCGCGGTTCGTGCTGCGGTTTTCCGCGACCCGCGAGGAGGTGGCGCACCCGCTCCAGCAGGATGCGCCGCGCCTGCTCGTCGGTCGGCACGTCCACCAGGTCGATGTAGGTCAGGGTGGCGAGCAGGCCCTCCAGCGCGCAGTCGGCGACGCGGATCGGCAGCAGCTTGCCGGGGTCGGTGCGGAACGCGGCCTGCCATTCCATTGTCCCGTAACGCGATTCGAGGTAGTTGTCGGAGAGCACCGCGAGCACCACGGCCGAATCACGCACGCCGCGATCCATGAAGTCGATGAAGTTGGTGCCGGGCACGAAGTCCCAGGCCTGGATCAGCGTGCGATAACCGGAACTCTCCAGTTGCCAGGCAAGCCAGGTGGCCCACCGCTCATCCGCCGGGGAATAGCTGATGAAAAAGTCCCGCGCCCGCCCGCCCTGCTGTGTCACGCCCCCAGTATGACCGAGGCCAATAACATGGCAGGCGTGCCCGAACAGGTCGACTCCTCCGAACGGAACGCCACGGCGGCGGTGCGGCGCCCGCGCTGGGGCCTGAGCGTGCTGGACTTGGTCCGGATCGGGCTGCTGCTCGCCGGACTGCTGTGCGTGCTCACCGGGCTGCTGCCCAGGGACGAGGCCGCCGACAACATGCGCCGCATCGGCCCGTTGCTGCTGTTCCTCGGCAGCGTGATCGTGCTGGCCGAGCTCACCCGTCAGGCCAAGGTGTTCGACGTGATCGCGCACCGGCTCGCCATCCTCGGACGCGGGTACTATCCGGCGCTGTTCGTGCTGTGTGTGCTGTTCGCGTCGGCCACCACGATCCTGTTGAACCTCGACACCACGGCCGTGCTGATCACCCCGGTCATGCTCGCGCTCGCCGTGCCAGCGCGCATCCCGCCGCTGCCGCTGGCCATGACCACCGTCTGGCTCGCCAATACCGCCAGCCTGCTGCTCCCGGTCTCCAACCTCACCAATCTGCTTGCCGCCGACCGGGTCGCGCTGACGGCGACCGGATTCGCCGCGAAAATGTGGGCGCCCCAGCTCGTTTCGGTCACCGCGACAATGCTGTGCCTGTGGCTCTGGTATTGGCGGCGTGGACGCCGCGATACCGACCGCTACCTGCCGCCCGAGCCGATCCGTCCGCAGAACGCGAAAGAACGCGTGCTGCTGTATACGACGGCGGGGGCCTGCCTGCTCTTCATCCTCGCAATTCCCTTCGTCGGCAACAGCATCGGTGTCGCCGCGACCATTGCCGCCGCCATCGCGGTCATCGCCTTCGCGGTGTTCGACCGTGCGTCGCTGCGGTTCTCGCTGATTCCCTGGCGGCTACTGGTTTTCGTCGTCGGCCTATTTCTGGTGGTGCCCACCCTCGGCCGGCTCGGGCTTTCCGATTTGATGCATACGTTGATCGGATCCGACTCCGGTGCGGCGGGCGCCTTCCGCGCGGCGGGCGCGGGCGCGACCCTCTCGAACATCGCCAACAATCTGCCCGCCTACACCGCGGGTGAGGCCGTCGTGCCGCCCGAGAACCACAACCAACTACTTGCCTTGCTCATCGGCACCAATATCGGCCCGATCGTCACCCCGTGGGCCTCCCTCGCCACCCTGCTCTGCCTGGAGTTCTGCCGCACCCACCACGTTCGCGTCCCCATGCTCCGCTTCGTACTCACCGGTCTCGGACTCGCCGTAATCGGCACTACCGGCGCCGTCGCGGCACTGCTTATCATCGGATAAAAGCAGTTTCGGAGGGGGAATCAACAATGGACAAAGTCGACTTCACGGTGACCAATGTGTTCGATATCAGCGGACGCGGCGTAATAATGGTCGCGGGCCGCCTGGCTTCCGGCGGTATCGAGGCGGGCGATATCCTCTACGACTCGGTTACCGGAGCACGAATCACCGTGGCGGGCTTAGAATTTCACGGCGGCCGCGAATTCGACGAACACGTACTCGTCGTCCCCGCCGGCGAGGTCGACCGCGTCCACATCGACCAGCACCTGACCGACCAGCGCCCCGACGACGGCCTCATCCGAACACCCCGCCTACGCCGCGTCCTCGACACGGCCCCCGACATCGCCAAAGCCCAAGGTCACGACTACGTCGGCGTCGAACACCTGATGCTTGCCATCCTCGCCGACCCCGACGCGGTACCCACCCAGCACCTACGCAAGCTGGGCCTGGATCCGGACAACATCGCCCAGACGTTGCAGGAGTACCTGCACGAGATGGTCAGCAGCACTGAGAATTTCACCGGCGGGCATAAACCTCCGTCGCAGTGACTCCGCGATCAGCCGGGCAGGCCGGTGACGGTCACCTCCGCGGCGGATTTCACCAAGAGGGTGAGATCGGACATCATTTCGGCACTGCCCGCGATGAAATCTATTTCGCCGGTCGGTAATTCGAGGCGCTCGTCGAGGGTGGTGCCGTGGAAGTCGGTGATGTGCATGCCCGCTTCGCGGGCGAGCAGGGCGCCCGCGGGAAGATCGATGAGGCCCGCTCGGTAGCCGACGAAACCGTCGATGTCGCCGTTGCTCAGCATGACCCAGCACAGCAACGGTGACCAGAGTTGGATCAGGCGGCGGGAGGCCGATTCCAGGGTCAGGCGCAGGGCGCGGGCGGTGGGATCGGCGCGGGCGACCGGGTAGCCCTGCAGCCACGCGAGGACGGGGGCGGAGGCGGCGGGGCGGTGCGCCGGGTGCCACAGCGGGCCGCTCGGGCCGTGCGCGCCGCGGCCGCGGATGGCGGTCCAGGTGCGGCCTGCGATTGGTTCGTGCACGACGCCGAGGATCGGTGTTCCGTTGTGACACAGCGCGATACCAACGGTGCAGACCGGCAGGCCGATGGCGATGTTGTTGGTGCCGTCGAGCGGGTCGATGACCCAGCACCAGGCGTCGTCGGCGCTGTCGAGGACGCCGGACTCCTCGGCGAGGATGCGGTGGCGGGGGAAGGCGGCGCGAATGTGGCGCAGAATGATGTCTTCGGCCAGGAAGTCCAGGTCGGTGACCACGTCGCCGGTGGGATCCTTGGTGGTGATGGTCAGCGCCTCGAGCAGCCCGGCGCGGATCGCGTGCCCCGCTTCGACGGCGGCCGCGGCGGCGACACCGGCCGCGCGGTCGAGCAGCGTGTCCGGCAGCACCTGGTTCATCACGTCGCCCGCTCGCATCGGTTCTCCAGTCGCTTCGGCAGGGGTTGATCCCGCAGATGGGCGAGCACGGTGTGCGCCGCGCGCCGGGTTTCATTGGCGGTGCACACCGTTCGGTGCACCCAGTGGTCGGTGGTGGCGAGCAGGCCGAGCGACAGATCGGGGCGGCCGCGGCTGTCCTCGCCGAGGACGACGGTAGCCGCGTCGCCGTGCACGTCGGACACGTGGAACGCACCGTGTGGCAGCGTATACACCTCGCCGGTGTGGAAATCCTCGCGGGAGCGGGTGCGGTAGGTGACCAGTTGTGGCGTCGCGCGCACCAGATCTCCGTCCGCGGCGCTCTGGATCTCGAACAGACGATGGGTGGGATACGCGGGAGCGCTGAGGATTTCGATGATCTCGTTGCCGACGGTGCCGTACAGCACGGTGCTGAGCAGGTCCCAGCTGTGCGCGTGCATCTTGGACGTGGTCGGGTCGGCGCGCTCCCCCTCGGTCCAGACGTGCACGCAGATGCCGAGTCCGTCACCGCGCCAGGCGGGAAAACACAAGAAGCCCAACGGATGTCGCACCGCGCGCAGCTCAGAACTACCGTCGACGACACCCGCGAGCACGGCACGGGCCCACCTCCGCACCGCGGCCCCGGTGTTATCGGAGCCGATCAGCGTGCGCAGGCGGGCATATTCGTTCACTAATACGGGTTCCTCGGTTGGAGCGCGCGACGCACGATGTCGGCGACGTCGCGATCGGTGAACGCGGCCGGAAGTTCCAGCGAGAGCAGCTGGAACAGGCTGCGCACCTGGTCGACAGTCGGCTCGTCGGACAGCGGCAGTTCCTCGCTGCGGCTCAGCTCGACCTGCCGGGTCTGCTTGAAGCTGGCGACCAGTTCGCGGTTGAAATCGCGGTAATGCGGCTTGTCCCGCTCGAACATCAGCGCCGGTGTGTTCGGATTGTCCTGGGTGACAATGACGCAGCTGGACGACAGGTCCCAGCGGAACGTCGTCATCACCGTCGACAGACCCACGTCGATGGTCAGGAACGTGAACCGCTGCCGATACCAGCAGGCGGCCAGCACGGTAGCGAACGCCTCCTTGCGGGTGCGCTCGGTGGTCCACAGTTCGCCGGTGCGATCGGCCTCGGGCGAGAGCGAGGACCGGTACTGGGCATAGGTCTTGCACAGCACTTCGCTGGTCGGGTCGAGAATCTCCAACTGCATGCGCAGCGGGCGCTGTTCGCGCCGCGCGTTCTCCACGCACTCACGCAGCGTCACCGCCCGGATGTAAGTTCCGGTGCCGCCCTTGAAGATCCACTGCTCGGTACCGCGTCGAGCAAGGGTGAGTGCGTGGCCGATCTCGGGACCGGACAGCAGCTGCACCGAATTCGCGTCACGCATGGCCTTGGCCGACAAGTGCCGGTCACGTAGCAGCGTGGTCGCGAGCAACGCGAGGACGAGCAGCATCGCCGCATTCACGTTGTCGACCGGGATCACGTCGATGACCGTGAGCAAACCGACGGTCACGGCGAGTACCAGCGCGACGACACCGTCGACGTTGTTGCGCAACCAGATCAGCAACCGCGCCATGCAGCCCTCCCCTCTGTTCCCCCCAGGATAGAGGGAGCCGGACCTCCGACGCGAAGGAAACCAGAAGTCGTGCGCGCCAACGGCAATGCTCGCGGGCGTGATTCAGGCCACAAGCACTCGACTTGACCTCGAGTGCGGTTGAGGAACCACGATGGGAACCGGTCGTCGAACTACCCATTCGACGCCAGCATGCCCGGATGCCACGGCATCCCGCTCCCGCCGGTCCCCGTACACCCCCGGCGGGAGCGCAAGGGCGGCCGCGCAGAGCCGACCAGCCGCACGGTTCCTGATCTCCCGCACCGGAAATCGCATGCGAATCTCGGTGCCGGAAGTCAGAAAGCGTGCGTGTGCCTCGCTCAGTTGGGGGTGGTCGGTTCCCACTCGTAGACGGTGACGTTCGAGGAGCCGGTGGTGTGTACCGGGTCGGCGAACGCGAGTTCCCGTGCGGCGTCCAGGTTTTCGGCGGCGATGAAGTATGCCCCGCCGGTGCCGTCGGTGAAGCGCGCGCTCTCCACCAGGTGACCGCGCTCGCTCAGCTGCTTCAGGAAGTCCTTGTGCGGACCGAGCACGGCGGCGTCGAAGCGCGGCGTGCGCATCGCCATCACCAGATACTTCTTCACGCGTCGGCCTCCGGGCGCGCCGCGCGGGTGGCCGCCGCCGCGGCGCGGACCTGCGGCGCGACCAGCACGACCTGGCCGAGCACGCCGTTCACGAACGACGGGGAGTCGTCGGTGGACAGCTCCTTGGCCAGCTCCACCGCCTCGTCCACCGCGACGACCGGCGGAACGTCGTTGGCGTGGAACAACTCCCACACCGCGATCCGCAGGATGGCGCGGTCGACGGCGGGCAGCCGGGACAGCTCCCAGTCCTTGAGGTAGGACTCGATGGTGCCGTCCACCCGGTCCAGGTCGTCGGCGACGCCCTCGACCAGCGTGTGCGTGTAGGCGTGCACCGGCGCGACCGCCTGATCGCGGGCGGCCAGTTCGACCCGCTCGTCGAGCAGGTCGGCCGGGTCGACGTCGCGTGCCTCCGCCTCGAAGAGCAGATCGACGGCCCGGCGGCGGGCTTTGTGCCGCGTGCCGAGCTTCTTGAAGGACTTCTTGTCTACCGGCTGGTCAGCCACAGTCACCATTATCTCAGTCGAGGCAGGGCGATCAGGCGTTGACTCGGCCGAGGTAGCTGCCGTCACGCGAATCGATGCGCAGCTTGTCGCCGGTGTTGATGAACAGCGGGACCTGCACCTCGGCGCCGGTCTCCAGGGTGGCGGGCTTGGTGCCGCCGGTGGAGCGGTCGCCCTGCAGGCCGATGTCGGTGTGCTGGACCTGGAGCTCGACCGTGACCGGGAGCTCGACGTACAGCGGCGCGCCCTCGTGCGTGGCGACCTGCACGGTCATGTTCTCCAGCAGGAAGCGGGCGCCCGGGCCGATGGTCTGCTCGGAGATGGAGATCTGGTCGAAGGTGTCGCCGTCCATGAAGACGTAATCCGAGCCGTCGTGGTACAGGTAGGTCATGTCGCGACGGTCGACGGTCGCGGTCTCCACCTTGACGCCCGCGTTGAACGTCTTGTCGACGACCTTGCCGGACAGCACGTTCTTCAGCTTGGTCCGCACGAACGCGGGACCCTTGCCCGGCTTGACGTGCTGGAATTCGATGATCTGCTGAAGCTGACCGTCGATCTTCAGCACAAGGCCGTTCTTGAAGTCGCTGGTGTCCGCCACTGTCCTCGGATCTCCTAGTTCGTAAACAACATGTTGGTCAACCGACGTCATTCGACGACGGTCAGGTCTTTGCTGGTGTTGGTGAGCAACTCCGGGCCCCCTTCGCGCACCACGAGCGTGTCCTCGATCCGGACCCCGCCGCGGCCGGGAAAGTACACACCGGGTTCGACGGTCACCGCCACGCCAGCAAGAAGTGTACCGGTTCCGTTTTTGGCGATGCCCGGCGCTTCGTGGATCTGCAGTCCCACCCCGTGCCCGAGGCCGTGCACGAACAGCTTGCCGTGTCCGGCCGCCTCGATCACCGAGCGCGACGCCGCGTCCACCTCGTCGACCTTGACACCGGGCCGCAGCGCCGCGCACCCGGCCCGCTGCGAGGCCTCGACCAGCGCGTACACCTCGCGTTGCCAGTCGCTCGGCGGGCCGAGCACGAGGGTGCGGGTCATGTCCGAGTGGTAGCCGCCAATCATCGCGCCGAAGTCGAGCTTGACGAAATCGCCCGCGGCGAGCACGGCATCGGTCGGCCGGTGATGCGGGACAGCCGAATTCACGCCCGCGGCCACGATGGTCTCGAACGACACCGCGTCGGCGCCGTGCTCGAACATGGCCCATTCCAGGTCCCTGGCCACCTGCTTTTCGGTGCGGCCCGGCCGCAGCAGGCCGCGTTCGAGCAGCGTGGCGAGTCCATTGTCGCCCGCCGTGCAAGCCGCCCTGAGCTGGGCGACCTCGTAGGCGTCCTTGACCATGCGCAGCTGCTCGACCAGGCCGGGGGTGGCGACGAACTCCAGGCCGGTGCACTGCTCGACGAAGCCGCGGTGCTGGTCGACGGTGACGATGTGGCTCTCGTAGCCGATCCGGCCGAGCTGCCATTCCCCGGCCAGCTCGACGATCCGGCGGGCGGTGGCCCTGGCGATCTCGGCCCGCAGGTCGGGGACCTGCTCGGCGACCTGGGTCAGGTAGCGGCCGTCGGTGCCGATGACCGTGCGTTCCTCGGCGTTGCGCATGTCCCAGGAATGCACGAGTAGCGCCGCGTTGGATCCGGTGAACCCGGTCAAGTACCTGAGGTTCACCAGGTCGGTGACCAGCAAGGCGTCTACCCCGTTTTCCACCAGCAGACTCCGCAGCGCGCCACGCCGCGCGGCGTAGTCCGGCCTATGGCCCGCGTGATCAGCACACATGGTTCAAAGCTACCGCCGACACGCCGTATCTCCGCATGCAACACGTGTACCGGCCGCCGCCACTGCGCTGACCTGCTGCTGGCGATCTTGGTGACGATCGCGGAATGTCGTTGGCACTGGCGGATTTCCGTACCGGACGGCACGCGGAGAGCGGTTATTCACATGTTGGAAAGCTATCCACATTCCGGTGAAGCGGGGTTGTCTCGCGCCACGATCGGACAAGGGTGGACGGCATGCCGATTGTTGCCTTCGCCGCCCTCCTCGCGTGGTGTGTTGTGTTGAGCGTCATCGATTTTCGGCAGCGGCGACTGCCGAATCCGCTGACCGGAGGGGGTGCTGTCGCGGTGTTCGCGTACGCACTGTCCACAGCTCAATACACAGCCGCGTTACTGGGTGCCGTACTACTCGCGGTGCCATATCTGCTGGTGCACCTGGTCCTTCCAGCGGCCTTCGGTGCCGGAGATGTGAAGCTTGCCGTCGGGTTGGGCGCGGCGGCGGCACTGGGTGGCGGACAGGCGTGGGTGTGGGCGGCACTCGCCGCGCCGTTGCTCACCGCGTGCGCCGGAGTTGCCGTGCTCGGACTGCGTCGAATCCGAGCACCTACCGACTTGCCCGACGCGCCCCGCCGAACCGCGATACCGCATGGACCTGCCATGTGCCTGGCGACGATATGCGCGCTGGTCACCGCGAGTGCCGGATGATCGGGCCGAATCGAATGCGACCGCCCGCCGAATATCCGCACCGCACGGACCCACCCACCCGCCTGCCTGCATCGAATCCGAGGCCGACCGACTTGCCCGATGCTCCCCGCCGTATCGGGATACCGCGTGGGTCTGCCATGCGTCTGGTGACGGTATGCGCACTGGTCATCGAATGCCTGATGAGGCGCGGATTCCACCACCACCGCCTGGCACCCGCGGCTCGCGGAGCGGGATCGGCAGCGCGCGGGTCGAACACGGGTGTGCCGAACGTGCCAGCGATCACTGCGGGCCGAGTGGCTGAGCAGCCGCGCCGACATGGGAAGATGGACGGCGTGTTGCGCTGGATAACTGCCGGAGAATCCCACGGTCCCGCTCTCGTCACCATCCTCGAGGGGATGGTGGCCGGTGTCGAGGTCACGTCCGACGAGATCTCCGCGCAGTTGGCGCGCCGCAGGCTAGGGTACGGCCGCGGCGCCAGGATGAAGTTCGAGGCCGACAAGGTGACCGTCGTCGGCGGTGTCCGGCATGGCCGCACCATGGGCGGTCCGGTCGCCATCGAGATCGCCAACTCCGAGTGGCCGAAGTGGACGACGGTCATGTCCGCCGACCCGGTCGATCCGGACGAGCTCGCCGAACTGGCCCGCAACGCCCCGCTCACCCGGCCGCGCCCCGGGCACGCCGACTACTCCGGCATGCTCAAGTACGGCTTCGACGACGCCCGCAACGTGCTCGAGCGGGCCAGCGCCAGGGAGACCGCGGCGCGGGTCGCGGCGGGCACCGTGGCACGGAACTTTCTGCGGCAGGCGTTCGGCGTCGAGGTGATCTCGCATGTCGTCTCGATCGGCACCGCGCAGAACACCACCGGTGTGGTACCGACCGCCGGCGACCTCGCCGCCATCGATGAGAGCCCGGTGCGCTCGTTCGACAAGGACGCCGAGGCCGCGATGATCGCCGAGATCGAGGCCGCCAAGAAGGACGGCGACACCCTCGGCGGCGTCGTCGAGGTGGTCATCGACGGCCTTCCGGTCGGGCTCGGCTCGTTCACCAGCGGCGAGAACCGGCTCGATTCGCGGCTCGCCGGCGCGCTCATGGGCATTCAGGCCATCAAGGGTGTCGAGGTCGGCGACGGTTTCGAGACCGCGCGCCGGCGCGGCAGCCAGGCGCACGACGAGATGAAGCCAGGCACCGACGGCGTGCTGCGTTCCACCAACCGGGCAGGCGGCCTGGAGGGTGGCATGACCAACGGCGAGGCGCTGCGCGTGCGCGCCGCGATGAAGCCGATCTCGACGGTGCCGCGGGCGCTGGCGACCGTCGACATGACCACCGGCGAGGAAGCCGTCGCCATCCACCAGCGCTCGGACGTGTGTGCCGTGCCCGCCGCGGGCGTGGTCGCCGAATCGATGGTCGCTCTGGTCGTCGCGCAGGCCGCGCTGGAGAAGTTCGGTGGCGACTCGCTCGGCGAGACCCTGGAGAACATCACCAGCTACGTCAAGCGGATCAGCGACCGCCCGCACAACGCGACCGCTGACACCAGCACGCCATGATCGTGCAGACCGATCCGCGCGCGCCGCGCGTGGTGCTGGTCGGACCGCCGGGCGCGGGGAAAACGACGATCGGCCGCAAGCTCGCCAAGGAACTCGGCGTCGAGCTGTACGACACCGACGCGGGCATCGAGCGCGAGACCGGTCGCACCATTCCCGAAATCTTCGCCGCCGACGGCGAACCCGAATTCCGCAAGATCGAGGAGCGGGTGGTGCGCCGCGCGATCCTCGCCGAGCGCGGCGTCGTCTCGCTCGGCGGCGGCGCCGTGCTGTCCGCGGACACCAGGGCGCTGCTGCGCAACCGCACCGTCGTCTACCTGGAAATCAGTGTGGGCGAAGGACTCCGCCGCACCGGGGCCAGCACCAACCGGCCGCTGCTCAACGGCGCCGACCCGGCCGCCAAGTACCGCGAGCTGATGCGCCTGCGCCGCCCGCTCTACCGCGAGGTCGCCTCGATCCGGGTGCGCACCGACGGTCGCAGCCCTGGCCGCGTCGTCAAAATGGTCTTGGCTAAGCTCGGCGTCGAACCCGCCGACCCTGGCAACGGGACGGGCGCCGACTGCACGGACCTGCCCGCGACTGCGCAGGCAACGACCACCGAGAACACCGGAACACCGCAGGGCAGCAGCCGATCTCGGGCCCGGCGTCGGGCGCGGGCACGTGCCGCCGCTCGTCGAGCGGCGGCCGCGCGGGAAGCCGCGGAAGCGGCGGGCGAGGCGGTCCCGACAGGTAAGGCCACCGCGAACACGGGTGGCCGCGGCTGGCGCACGCGTCGCGCCGAGGCGGTCGCCCAGCCCGGCGAGACCGCGGCGGCGGACGGCTCGGCAGCCGGAGAGCCCACGACCGGCGGAACGGCGAAGTCCACGGACGGCGCGAGCTCGACCGGGCGAAGCTGGCGCGCTCGTCGCACGGCCGCACCGGGCGATACCGACACACCAGCCGAGTCGGACGGCGCGGAAGAACCAAGCAAGAGTTCGCGATCCAGCGGCCGAGCCAGGCGGGCCAGGGCCAGGCGCGCACGCGTGCGGGCCCGCAAACGCCAAGAAGCATCAACAGAATCGGAGCAGACGTGAGCGAGCGTAGCGAGACAACCACAGCACCGGCTGGCGCGACGGAGCCGAGCGTCCGCGAGGCGCGGTCGTGACCGAGCCGAATCGTCTGGAAGTTCGTACCGCCGATCCGTATCCGGTGATCATCGGCCGCGGCTTGCTCGGTGAGCTCGTCGAGGCCGTCAGCGGCGCGACGAAGGGCGTGCGGACGGTGGCGATCTTCCATCAACCGCCGCTCGCCGAGACCGCCGAGGCGGTGCGGAAGGCATTGGCCGACACCGGCATCGACGCGCACCGCATCGAAATCCCGGACGCCGAGGCCGGCAAGGAACTCGCCGTCGCAGGCTTCTGCTGGGAGGTGCTCGGCCGAATCGGCTTGACCCGCAACGATGTCGTGGTGAGCCTCGGTGGTGGCGCCGCCACCGACCTGGCCGGTTTCGTGGCCGCCACCTGGATGCGCGGCGTCCAGATCGTGCACGTGCCGACCACGCTGCTGGCCATGGTCGACGCGGCCGTCGGCGGCAAGACCGGCATCAACACCGAGGCGGGCAAGAATCTGGTCGGCTGCTTCCACGAGCCCGCCGCCGTGCTCGTCGACCTGGTCACGCTGGAAACGGTGCCGCGCAACGAGATCGTCGCGGGCATGGCCGAGATCATCAAGGCCGGTTTCATCGCCGACCCGGTCATCCTCGACCTGGTGGAGCGCGACCCAGCAGCCGCCCTCGACCCCACCGGCGAGGTGCTGCCCGAGCTGATCCGGCGCGCGATCCAGGTGAAGGCCGATGTGGTCGCCGCCGACCTCAAGGAGGCCAGCCTCCGCGAGATCCTCAACTACGGTCACACCCTCGGCCACGCCATCGAGCGCCGCGAGCGCTACCGCTGGCGGCACGGCGCCGCCGTCTCCGTCGGCCTCGTCTTCGCCGCCGAACTCGGCCGCCTCGCAGGCCGTCTCGACGATGCCACCGCCGACCGGCACCGCGCCGTCCTGGAAAGCGTCGGCCTGCCGACCACCTACGACGCCGACGCCCTCCCCCAACTCCTCGAAACCATGCAGACGGACAAGAAAACTCGTTCGGGCGTTCTGCGCTTCGTCGTGTTGGACGGCCTCGCCAAGCCCGGCCGCCTGGAGGGCCCCGATCCCACCCTCCTCGCCGCGGCCTACTCCGCGATCCTCCGCGAAGGCACGCCGAGTACCGGCATCCTGCTGTAGTCGACCCGCCCTGCTCCGGTCACAACTCGGACTGTGTTGCGCCGGAGTGGGGTGCTCGGTCGGCACGTCGAGCTCCGACCAGCAGCAGAATGCTCGCGACCAGCGGGATCGGCCATGGCGTCGGGAGCAGGACGACGGCACCGACAATGGTCCAGATCCCCAGCGTCCACCCGATGAACTGCGGAGGCCTGATCCCGCGGCGGTCCAGCCACAGCACAATCAGGCCGACCAGGATCAGTGGTATGCCGAAGCTGTCCATCGACAGCCACCACGCGCTGTTGGCCGGACTCATCTCGGCGAAGTCGTTGCCCCACAGTTCGCCACTGAACCACGCCCCGAAGTGTCGCCACGCCTGCTCCACCGTCAGGGCACTTATCGTGTGCGCAGCTCCGAAGAACACGATGAGCCGGCCAGCCCACTTGATCATGTGTATCCCCCCTTGTCACAGCCACCGACCCGGTGGCTATCGGATCAGTACGGAGGGCTCGGTCGGCCGGAATCCAGAGGTCATTCCCGCTACCGTCCGTGCGCACGACGCACTCCGCCCGCGGCTGCCAGTTCGGCCCATGACAATGCCCCCCTGAAATACATTGCTGAGCAAGATAATACCGGCGGCCCGTGCGCTGACAAGGGCGCGCCCGGACAGCAGAAACGGCGCACCCTACAATCGGAGTGCGCCGTTTCGCGTGCGTCAGGCGGCGGTGTGCGCGGGTGTGGACTGCTTGTTGTGGGTGCGATCCGAGAGCATCCGGCCGATGCCGACGCCGATGAGCGCGGGGATGAAGATCAGCAGGACGATGAAGGCGGCGCCCGCGGTGAGTTCGAAGAGGATGCCGTTGTCGCCGAGGTCGAACTTGGGCAGCCAGTCGATGATCCAGGCGCCGAGGCCGCCGCCGAGTCCGCCCGCCGCCGCGGCCTTGAGCCACAGCAGGGTCAGGTCGGTGCCGCGTTCCGGATCGGGCTGGGCCGACCGATCCTTGCGTCCGTCCAGCAGACCCCAGTACAGCACTGCGGCCACGAGCACGATCAGGCAGAACACCCGCATCCAGACCCCGTGGGTCGGCCAGTTCACCATCGCGAACCCGAGCACCGCACGCAGCAGCACGACCAGCGCACCGAGCACGACCGCCCGCAACACCCAAGCATTCATGCGCACCACCATAACCCTGCGCATCGCCGAACCAAACTAGAACCGGTATCAGTTTCTGGACGGCGGGACGCCACCACCGCGACAGGCGGAATCGCCAACCAGCGCGAACACCGAATGCCCCGGCCAGGTCGCGAGGTTCGCGGGGCCACCCAGGAGAGCAGGCTCAGGCCGAATTCTCTAGCGCCGCCGCCATTTCGGCACGCGGGGCCGGACTGCCGGTGAACAGTTCCACTTGCCCATACGCCTGGTTCAGCAGCATCTGCAAACCGCTGATCACCGTGTGCCCCGCCCGCGACACCGCCTCGGCCAGCGGTGTCGGCCAAGGGTTGTAGATCGCGTCGAGCACCACCGGGGCCGTCGCGACCGCGTCCGCGACCACCGCGGCGGCCTCGGCCGGGATCGTGCTGACCACGGCACCCGCTCGCTCACAGAGTCCGGCGAGCGCGGCCGGGTCGAAACTGGTCACCGCCGCGTTCATGCCGAGCCGTTCCGCGAGATCCAGCGCACTGCCTGCCCGTCCGGCGTCCCTGGCGATCACGGTCACCGTCTTCGCCCCGAGTTCGGACAACGCGAGCAGCGCGGGTCGCGCGGTCCCGCCCGCGCCGAGCACCACGGCCTCGGCCACATCGGTGACCCCGCCGCCGCGCAGCGCACCGAGCACGCCGTCCACATCGGTGCAGTCGGCCCGCCAGCCGCCCGCGCCCCGGACGAGCGTGTTGGCCGAGCCGACCAGCACCGCCCGCTCGGTGCGCTCGGCGGCGTACGCGAGCGCGGCCTCCTTGCCCGGCATGGTCACCGACAGCCCGACCCATTCCGGCCCGAGCCCGTCGACCAAACCGGGCAGCTGCGCACCCGTGCATTCGATGCGCTCATAGCTCCAATCGAGCCCGAGCGCGCGATACGCGGCCAGATGCAACTGCGGCGAGCGGGAATGCGCTATGGGCTTACCCAGCACCGCCGCTTTACGTTCAGCGGCCACTGTCGAGGATTCCGCTCGCCTGCGCCTGCTGGATGTAGCGCTGGTGCTGCTTGTAATCGTCGGTGAACAGGGTGGTGCCCTGTTTGTCGACGGTCACGAAGTACAACCACGACCCGGCTTCCGGATTCTCCATGGCGCGCAACGCGTTCAGCGACGGCGCGGCGATCGGCGTCGCGGGCAGGCCGATTTTCGCGTAGGTGTTCCACGGTGTTTCCGCGGCGCGGTCGGCGTCGGTGGTCTGCACCTCGGTGCGGTCGAGCGCGTAGTTCACCGTCGAGTCGAACTGCAGCATCTGCGGTACCCGCAGCCGGTTCACGATCACCCGCGCGACCTTGCCCATGTCCTGCGGCTTGGCCTCGCGTTCGACGAGCGACGCGGCGACCAGCGTCTGGTACGGCGTCAGCTTGGTCTCGCCGCCGGACTGCGGCAACCCGGTGGATTCATACATCTTGGCGCTCTGCGCGACGACCTGCCGCAGCATCTGCTCCGGCGTGCCACTCGGGTCGAAATCCAAGGTGCCCGCGGCGATCAGGCCCTCGAGCTGCCTGGTCCGGTCCGGGCAGTCCTTGACGCCCTGCGCGGCCCAGGCGGGCACGCCGAGCGCGGCCAGATCGACGTTCGCACCGGCTGCGTCGAGCTGTTCGTAGGTCGCACACTTCTGGGTCGGGCCGGTGCCGATGCAGCTGGCCGCCGCCATCATCCGGTAGATGCCGTCGGTGCGCCTGCCGGTGCCGCCTACCTCGAACTGATCGTGCAGCAGCCGTCCCTCGGGAATGACCAGGTTCCCGACGCGGGCTTGCTTGCCGAGCAGCGCGGTGACCGCCTGCGCGGCCGGGATCTTGCTCGGGATCGCGTAGAAGCCCGGCTGCACCGAGTTCATGTTCGAATTCCGCACAGCCGCTTCGAAGAACGCGCCCGTGCTGGCGACGACGTCGTGCTCCTTCATCGTCGCCGCGATCTGCTGCGAGGTGTCCCCGTCGTGCACTTGCACCACCACCAGCGGACCGGGCTGGCCGCCGGTGGCGTAGTCCTCGGGGCTGCCGAGCGACTTGATCAGCTTCATGCCCGCGAATACCGCGGCACCCGCGAACAGCAGCACGAAGACACCCGCGACGAACCACAGGGTGCGGCGACGACGCTTGCGCTCTTTGGCTTTGCGCGAGGCGGCCCTGGAGCGCCTGCTGCGCTGCGGGCTCTTCGACCGGCGCCGCGTTTGAGGCTCATCGTCGTCGTCTACCGGTTCCCGGCGGCCGACCCGCGGGCGTGGTGCCTCGCGCCGCTCCCTGGACCGCGGCGCCGGGGCGGGCGGCGGCTGGTCGTCCATGTCGTCGGTGTAGCGCGGGATGACCGTCGTGTCGTCCTCGTAGTCGTCCCAAGCGTCCTGCTCCCGGCCGACCACGCGGTTCGTCTTGCCCCGGTTGTCTCTGCTGTTCTGCCCACCCCAGGCTCGGTCGTCACGCCGGTAACGCCGATCAGCTTCGCGCTGTCGGAACCGTTCCTCGGCCCGCGCCCATCGATCCGTCATGCGTCGTCCTCAGACGACGCATGACGCACCGCTTCAACCGACCTCAACACCGCACTCCGTTCGTCCAACCATCCTTGCAGGATCGAGACGGCCGCCGCCTGATCGATCACCTGCCGCTGGCCACGCGCGCGAACTCCACTGTCCCGCAATGCACGTGCAGCTGACACCGTAGTCAACCGTTCGTCGGAAAGTCGTATAGGTACCGGCGACACGGCGGCCCGCAACTGCTCGGCGAATGCGGTGGCAATGGTAGCGGCAGTGCCCTTCTCCCCGCGCAATGTTCGTGGCAGACCGACGATTACCTCGACTGCCTCGTACTCCCGCACAATTTCAGCAATTCTGGCGATATCGGGTGCTGGGCCGACCGAGCGCTTGTTCGGCTTCGCACGAGGCACTGTTTCGACGGGCGTGGCGAGGACGCAATCGGGGTCACTGGACGCGACACCGATACGGACACTCCCGACATCGACGGCAATTCGCCTGCCGCGACCGGGATCTGAGTCGGGATGGGGCCGGTCGGCGCCGTGCGGCGCCGACCTCTCGGAACTATCAGGGTCGGCCGTCTCCCGGCCACGACCCGGATCGGTGTCGGAGTGGAGCCGGTCGGCGCCTCGCGACACCGACCTCTTCGAACTATCAGGGTCCGCCATCACCCGGCCAGTTCGGCCACCCGAGCGCGGACCGCGGCAAGGCCGGTGGGAATCCCCGACGGATCAGACCCGGCGCCCTGCGCCATCTCAGGCTTGCCGCCGCCACGTCCGGCGATGCTCGGGCCGAAGGCGCCGACCAGATCACCGGCCTTGAAACCGAGCTCCTGGGCACCCTTGTTGACGGTCACGACGAACGGCACCTTGCCGTCGGCATTGCCGAGCAGCACCACCACGGCAGGCAGGGTGCCGAACCGGCCACGGATATCGGTGGCGAGCGTCCGCAGATCGCCGGCCGGGACACCCTCGGGCGCGGCGACGGCGACCAACAGCACACTCCCGATCCGCTCGGCCTCCTCGACGAACTTGCCCGCAGAAGACAACACCGCGGCCATCTTGGTGCGCTCGAGTTCCTTCTCAGCAACCTTGAGCCGCTCGACCAACTGCTCGACTCGCGCGGGCACCTCATCCGAGGGCACCTTCAGCGAGGACGCCACACCGGCCAGCAGCGCACGCTCCTTGGCCAGGTACTTATACGAGTCCAGGCCGACAAAGGCCTCGACGCGACGGATACCGGAACCGACCGAGGACTCGCCTAGCACGGTGATCGGGCCGATCTGCGAGGAATGCTGCACGTGCGTGCCACCACACAGCTCCATCGAGAACGGGCCGCCGATCTCCACCACGCGCACTTCGTCGCCGTAGTTCTCGCCGAACAGCGCCATCGCGCCCATTTCCTTGGCCTTGGGCAGGTCGGTGACGAAGGTGTTCACCGGGAAATCCGCGCTGACCGCGTCGTTGGACACGGCCTCGATCTCGGACTTCTGCTGCTCGGAAAGCTGGCCCTGCCAGTTGAAGTCGAACCGCAGATAGCCCGGCTTGTTCAACGAACCCGCCTGCACCGCGTTCGGGCCCAGGATCTGACGCAGCGCGGCATGCACCATGTGCGTGCCGGAGTGCCCCTGGGTTGCGCCGCGACGCCACGCCGGATCCGCTTGCGCGAGAACGACATCGCCCTCGGTGACCTGCCCCTGTTCCACGGTGGACTTGTGCACCCACACCTTCTTGGCGATCTTCTGCACGTCGTTGACGCGCAACTTCAGCCCGTTCGCGGTGATCGAACCGCGGTCGGCGATCTGACCACCGGACTCCGCGTAGAGCGGGCTGCGATCCAGGATCACCTCGACGTCCTGACCGACCGTGGCGACGGGAACCCGCACACCATCGGCGATCAACGCGAGCACGTGCGCCTCGGAGGTCAGCTCGTCGAAACCGGTGAACTCGGTGGCGCCGCGGTCGACCAGTTCCTTGTACACCGTGAGGTCGGCGTGCGCGTGCTTGCGGGCCTGCGCGTCGTCCTTGGCTCGCTTGCGCTGCTCGGCCATCAACGAACGGAAGCCGTCCTCGTCCACCGAAAGGCCCGCCTCGGCGGCCATTTCCAGGGTGAGATCGATCGGGAAGCCGTACGTGTCGTGCAGCGTGAAGGCGTCCGTACCCGCAATCGTGTTGCTGCCCTTGGCCTTCACCGCTGCGGCCGTGTTGTCGAACAGGGTGGAGCCGGTGTTCAGCGTCTTGAGGAACGCCGTCTCCTCGCCCACCGCGACCGTCTCGATGCGCCGGAAATCGGTGGCGAGTTCCGGATACGACGGCGACATCAGGTCGCTGACGACCTTCATGAACTCGCCCATCACCGGCTTCTCCGCGCCGAGCAGGCGCGCCGATCGCACGATCCGGCGCAGCAGGCGGCGCAGCACGTAGCCGCGGCCGTCGTTACCCGGGTTGACGCCGTCGGCGATCAGCATCGCGCCGGTGCGCGCGTGGTCGGCGATCACCCGGAACCGCACGTCGTCCTCGTGCGTGACACCGTAGGACCGGCCGGTCAGCTCCTCGGCCTTGTCGATGATCGGACGCAGCAGATCGGTCTCGTAGACGTTGTCGACGCCCTGCAGCAGGAACGCGACGCGCTCCACGCCCATGCCGGTGTCGATGTTCTTCTTGGGCAGCGGGCCGAGGATCTCGAAGTCGTCCTTGCTGGTGCCCGCGCCGCGCTCGTTCTGCATGAACACGAGATTCCAGATCTCGATGTACCGATCCTCGTCGGCCTCGGGACCGCCCTCGATGCCGTAATCGGGGCCGCGGTCGTAGTAGATCTCCGAGCACGGGCCACACGGGCCGGGGATGCCCATCGACCAGTAGTTGTCGGCCATGCCGCGGCGCTGGATGCGGTCGGCGGGCACGCCCATCGAGCGCCAGATCTGCTCGGCCTCATCGTCATCGAGATAGACGGTGGCCCAGAGGCGCTGCGGATCGAAGCCGTAGCCGCCGTCCTCGACGCTGTTGGTCAGCAGCGACCAGGCGAAGGTGATCGCCTCGCGCTTGAAGTAGTCGCCGAAGCTGAAGTTGCCTGCCATCTGGAAGAACGTGTTGTGCCGGGTGGTGATGCCGACGTTCTCGATGTCACCGGTGCGCACGCACTTCTGCACGCTCGTCGCGGTCGCATACGGGGGTGTCTGCTGACCGAGGAAGAACGGCACGAACTGGACCATGCCTGCGTTGACGAACAGCAGGTTCGGGTCGGCCAGGATCAACGAGGCACTCGGTACCTCGGTATGCCCGGCACGGACGAAATGGTCCAGGAAGCGCCGTCGAATCTCGTGGGTCTGCACGAATATCCAGCCTACCGGTGCGGTGCACGTGGTTTTTCATCGAGTGGGGTGGTGTGGGCCACCGGGCTATCTTGCGGCGACCTGCCCGCTCGGTCGGTCGGATATCCAGCGGGCGCGGAGTCAGCGTAGTCCGTTCAGTGGGCGCACGCGCGGGAGCGGATGCCGAGGTAAGCCCACCTTCACAGTCGATTCGAGGTTGGCTGTTTCTTCGCGAGCCGTCCTTGCGTTCGCGGCGTCTGAGGTACGCCCCTACTTTCCGCGGATGATCCGGCGCAACTTGTCCACCCGTGGGCCGACCTCGCGTTCGTTGCCGTGGTCGGTGGGTTGGTAGTAGTTCACGCCGACCAGCTGGTCCGGCGGGTACTGCTGGGCGAGGACGCCGTCCTTGTTGTCGTGCGGGTACTTGTAGCCCTGAGCGTTGCCGAGCTTGGCCGCGCCCGCATAGTGACCGTCGCGCAGATGTGGTGGCACCGCACCTGCCTTGCCCGCGGCGACGTCGGCCATGGCGGCACCTAGCGCGGCGATGACGGCACCTGATTTCGGGGCGCTCGCGAGATGAATGGTGGCCTGCGCCAACGCAAGACGAGCTTCCGGAAGACCGACCAGCTGGACCACCTGTGCGGCGGCGGTGGCAGTTTGCAGCGCCATGGGATCGGCCATCCCGATGTCCTCGCTCGCATGGATCATCAGCCTGCGTGCGATGAAGCGCGGGTCCTCCCCCGCGGTCAGCATCCTGGCCAGGTAGTGCAGCGAGGCGTCGACGTCGGAGCCGCGGATGGATTTGATGAACGCGCTGATCACGTCGTAGTGCTGGTCGCCTGCCCGGTCGTAGCGGACGGCGGCCTTGTCCACGCTGGCCTCGACGAGCTCGACGCCGACCGTGCCGTCCAGCGACGATTCCGCCGAGGCCTCCAACGCGGTGAGCGCGCGGCGCGCGTCACCGCCCGCGATCCGCACGATGTGGTCCAGTGCCTCGTCGGACACAGTGTATTGGTCGTCCAGCCCGCGCTGATCGTGGATCGCGCGCAGCAGCACCTGACGGATGTCGTCCTCGGTGAGCGATTGCAGTTGCAGCACCAGCGAGCGGGACAGCAGCGGTGACACCACGGAGAACGACGGATTCTCGGTGGTCGCGCCGACCAGCAGCACGATCCGGTTTTCCACCGCGGCGAGCAACGCGTCCTGCTGCGTCTTGGAGAACCGATGCACCTCGTCGATGAACAGCACGGTCTGCTCGCCGGATGACAGCCTGCGCCGCGCCACATCGATGACCGCGCGCACCTCCTTCACCCCCGCCGACAGCGCCGACAGCGCCTCGAACCGCCGCCCCGTCGAGTGCGAGATCAACGAAGCAAGCGTCGTCTTGCCGGTACCGGGCGGTCCGTACAACAACACCGACGCGGCTCCCGAGCCCTCGACCAACCGCCGCAACGGCGACCCCGGCCCCAGCAAATGCTGCTGCCCGACCACCTCATCCAACGACGCAGGCCGCATCCGCACCGCCAGCGGCGCGCCAGAATCCCGCCGCACCACACTGTCGATGCTGTGCTCTGCGGGCACGCCGTCGCCGGGTACGTCGAACAGGCCATCGGTCACACCAAGCAACGTTACCGACGCCCACCGACAACCCCGAACGCGCTGTACCCGGGGACCGTCGACCTCCCCACACCAACCCCCGCCCGCCCGGTCGACGAGCGCGTTGCCCACCCCCGCCCCGAGCAAGCTGCAACGCAGTCAGCGATAGGGACATAGCGGCGGTGACACACCGCAAGAGCCGCCACCATGTCCCGTTCGACGATCCGAGATCGCGCTGTCGACCAGCGGTCGCGGCGCCAGCGTCGCTGCGAGGCGAACTTCACAGGCCGATCAGACAGCCGCTACCTCGCGGCTGACCCTCGCGGCCCAGCGGGACATTGTGGGGGTGTTCGGCTTCATGCAGGCGGTACTCGGCCTGCGCATCGGCGTCGGCTTGCAGCGGGGCCTACCGACCAGGCTCGGGGCACCTCAACGCGCTGCCGCTCGGCGGGTAACACACGGGCCGCCAGCAGGTCCCGTTCATGACCGACATCGGGAGCTGCGTGCAGTGCACGCGGGTAGCGCGTTCTGTACACTACTGATGTCACGCAAGTGATGCTGGGCGGTGGACGCCGATGCCAGTCGACGCCCACCTGATGGGTTCATCTAGCCCCTCAACCAGCGGACCAGCATGAGCGCCCCGGCGACCACGGCAGCTGTTGCAAATATGATGCCGTAGTCGACCGGGGCTTTGCTCTTTGCCCGGCGATGTTTCGCCATCCCCCATCACTTCCATCCTGGGCGCGGTGTGTGGACCATGTCCACCGCCCCTCGGAATGAGGTGGCATCACTCTACGTCAGCCCTCCGACGGGAATCGTTGGACCACAGACACTTCCAGGATCGGTCGCGTGCGATACCGGTCCGGCGATCCACGGCTCGATCGCGGGTGGGGATCGGTGGTCTCCGGCGAGCCGATTTGCGTGGCGGCCGGACATCGGATGGGATCAATAGTCGTGGCTGAAAACGTGGTCGTTTCAGATTCTCCGTTCGGACCGTTCGCACGGCGCACGCTGCTGAAAGGTAGCGCGGTCGCCACCGCGACGACGCTGCTGACCGCCGCACCCGCGCGGGCCGCGGGCGTGGTGTTCCGGCATGGGGTCGCGTCCGGCGACCCGCTGCCGAACGGTGTCATCCTCTGGACCAGGGTGACCGTGTCCGACGATGCGATGCCCGGTTCTGGCGTGGGCGAATCGGCAAGTGTGCGTTGGGAAGTTGCCGAGGACGAGCGGTTCGGCACGCTCGTCGCGTCTGGGAACGTCACGGCCGCAGCGTCTTCCGACCATACGGTGAAGGTCGACGTGGCCGGCCTCGCGCCGGGCACTGGCTACTTCTATCGTTTTACCGCGCTCGGTGAAACGTCCGCGATCGGCCGTACCCGGACCGCGCCCGCGATCTCCGACGCACCGGAGCGCCTCCGCTTCGGGATCGTGTCCTGCGCGAACTGGGAGGCCGGGTACTTCGGCGCCTACCGGCACCTGGCCGCGCGCACCGACCTCGACGCCATCGTGCACCTGGGCGACTACATCTACGAGTACGGCCGCGGCAAGTACGGTGGCCGCAACGGCACTGTGCGCCCGCATGATCCGGCGAACGAGACCGTCAGCCTGGCCGACTATCGAATTCGCCACGCGCAGTACAAGACCGACCCCGATCTGCTGGATTTGCATGCCCGCCAGCCGTTCATCTGCACCTGGGACGATCACGAGTTCGCCGACAACACTTGGTCCGGCGGGGCGAACAACCACGACCCCGCCACCCAGGGCGACTGGCAGGATCGCCGCGCCGCCTCCGCGCAGGCGTACCTGGAGTGGATGCCGGTGCGCGCCAACGGTTCCGGTGCGGATGTGCAGATCTACCGCAGGCTGCGCTTCGGCACGCTGGCCGAACTGTCCATGCTGGACCTGCGCAGCTACCGCGATCAGGAGGCGAAGCCGGGCGCGGGCTGGCGCGCGGCGGACAACCCGGCCCGCACCATCACCGGGAAAGCCCAAATGGATTGGCTCACCGCCGGATTGGCCTCCGCGCCGGTGCGGTGGAAGCTGGTCGGCAACTCGGTGATGATCGCGCCGCTGGTCTTCCCGCCGCTCGAACCGGCCACCACCGCGGCGATCACCAGCGCCCTCGGCGTGCCGCAGTCGGGCCTCACCGTGAACGGCGACCAGTGGGACGGATACACCGCCGACCGGCAGCGGTTGTTCCGCGCGATCACCGAGCAGCAGGTCTCCGACGTGGTCTTCCTGACCGGCGACATCCATTCCTCGTGGGCCGCCGACCTGCCCGTCGACGCCGCGAACTATCCCGCCGGTGCCACCGCGGGCGCCGAATTCGTCGTCCCGTCGATCACCTCGACCAGCGTCGGCGATCTACTGAAGCTGAACTCGGCACCGATCGCGGAGTCGATCAGGGGCATCAACCACCACCTGCGCTACGTCGAACTCGATTCACACGGCTACGGCATACTCGAGGTCACCCCGGACCAAACCCAAATGGACTGGTTCTACCTCGTCGACGTGACAGACCCGAATTCCGGTGTGCGTCACGCCAATTCACTCGCCGTCCGAACCGGCGGCCGACTCGAGCCACGCCCGGCGCCGGTCAGCTGAGAGCGCGTTGAGGCGGCCGAGCCAGCCGACCCGAGTCGCGTCCGCGGTGTTGGCCTTCGTCGCGGCATCTTCGGCAGCGCGCTTGGCGTCGGGTGACCCGCTCCATCGATCACCTGGACAGGTGCGACCAGGTGCCGCTGGACGGCGGGTGGTACGACCGCCTACTGCGGCAATCCGGCTGGTGTCGGCGGCCACTCCACTGATACTCGGCGCCAACGAGATCCCTAAGCATCCGAGTCGAACTCAGCGGCCCCTGAGCTGATGGAAGGGTGGCTACGATCCGCCCCCGCAACCGCCACCACCGCCGCCGCAACCACCGCCACCTCCGCAGCTGCCACCGTGGCCACCACTACAGCCGCCGTGACCGTGGTGACCCCCGTCCCCGCCGCTGCCGAACAGCCCGATACTGCCCACGGACCATCCGCCGCCGCCCACAGACCCCTTCTTGCGCCGCCGCTGACTTCGCGGGCTGCTGATCTGCGCGCTGAGCACGCTGCCGGACTGCCGGGCGCGCGTCAGCGGGTCGATGTCCTCGGCTTGACGAAGCTTCCGCCGCCGCATGACCAGCAGTGCCAGCACGGCGGCGAAGACGACGCTCGCGATGACTATCAGCAGCACAGTGTTCACCGTGACCACCCCTCTCCAACCCCGTGGTCTAGAACACCCCAGGGTACTGCGGTCGGCACCCGCGTACCGGCCCCCGATTACAGGGGCGCTGGTGATTTTCCGGCGCAAAGGCACACCTTCTGACATTTGGATGCGTGTCAGTGCGTGCGGGAAATCAGAAGGTGTGCGGCGGCGGGCGAGTTGAACGCAGAACTACCAGCGGCAACCGATGAGCCGGGTAGCGCATCTTGAATACCTACAGTTCACCTGAAATCAGATTCTGTGCATTATCTATTCACCGCAAACACAGCGGCAGACAAAAACTTTCAGACGACGTCAACGGAACCAATTCCAGCAACCCGCGAATTCTATTCGGACCAGCGCTCTTCCAGCATCGCCGAAACATCCTCGGCAAAGTCGCCGACGATGTCGTCACCGGTGCACCGAGCATCCTCGGCCAGCGCGGCCCAACGATTGATCAACGCCTCCGACCGCGGCACGGACAGCCCGTGCTCGCGGGCGGCCGCGATGCGCGCGTGGTCCGCGGGCAGGAACCAGTAGGTGGACAACCACACCCAGATCAGCCGAGCCTCGAGGATCCGCTCGGACATCACCTCGTCATCGGCCAGCGCGGGCCACACGCCGACCACCTCGGAACGCCACGCCTCGACCATCTGACTGGCGCGTTCCCTGGACAGTTCGAAGTCGCACAGGCAGCCGGGGAACGACACCAGCGCATAGGCGATGTCGAGCGTGGCATCGCGGAATCCGCCCCACTCGTAGTCGAGGAACCGCGCGCCCTCCTCGTTCAGAATGACGTTGTCGGGGCACAGATCCGACGGACTGAACGCGCGGAATCGCCCGGCGGAGAACAACCGGTTACCGCGCACGATCCGCTCGGCGATCTCGCCGGGCACCTCGATACCAAGCTCCCGCTGCAACAGACCCGGCACCTCGGCGATCGCGGATTCGGCCTGCTGGGCAATGCCATCCACCCGATGCACCACGTCGACGCGCCGCAGCAGCGCCACGAAATCGGCCTCGCGGCCGACGGTCGCCGCGTGCATCCGGCCGAGCGCCTGCGCGAACGCCATCAACCCGTTCCTGGTCGCAGGCTCGGCACCGGACTGCAGCATCTGGGTGAGCAGCGAGTTCTCGCCGAGGTCGCTGAGGATCAGCAAACGCTCGGGCAGGCTGTGCGCGATCAGGTACGCACCGGGCCGCTGTTCGCGGCTCAACGCGGTGGTGAATTGATACGACACCGCTTCACGCAGGAACGCGGAGTCGATGCTGGCGACTCCGGGCGCGAGACCGCCCGTGGTGCGGTCATGCGAGTGTCCGCGAACTTGTTTCACGATCAAGGTCCGCGGCAATGAGAAGGCGTTTTCCGCAACACGCACACGGAGAACCGTCGTTCTACCACTACCACTGAGTTCGATCGGATCGCTCAGCTTTACCGGAGCACCCATTCGCTTTGTGAGCAACTGTTGCGCTGCGGACACGACTTCGGCGGCGCGTTCGGCCAATAGTGCGGTCATCGCCCTTCAAGTTACTCGCATCAGGTCACTTCTAGCGAGCGGATACACAACCTTTCCGCGTCGTTCGGCGTGTCTCCCTCGAGGTTACGGGACGAGCGCGCGTTGCTTGACACGATTGCACCCGTCAGGTTTTCTCATCGTCAACTGCTCTGCGCCACACCGCAAACCAGTTGAGTGGAAAGGTCTATGGCATGACCGGCACACCGCCTCCCCCGCCCCACGACTCAGCTGGCGACGCTTCCGACCGCGGAGACGACGAACGCCATGCGGCACAGCCAGGGCAACACGAGAGTCACACTCCAGAAGCACCGGGCCCTAGCGCCGGGCATGGTCGCCACGAGATGGCTGGGCCTGCCGGATACCCGCAGTTCGAAGGTCCTGGTGCGGCGCAGTACGGCAACGAACCCGTCGAGCCACCGCCGCCGGTGGCGCCGCCGCAGCATCCGGCGCAGCCGGGTTATGCTGCCCAGCCTGGTCATCCGGACCAGCCCGGCGCTGCGGCCCAGCCCGGTTACTCGGCTCAGCCCGGTGCGGCTCCCCCGCCCGGATACGCCACTCAACCCGGTTCGGCTGCCCAGCCGAGTTACGCGTCGCCGCCCAGTTACGGGCCGCCGGGAACGGGTCCCGGCACGCAGCCACCTGGCAATATGCCGCCGGGATCGATGCCGCCGGGATCGGTGCCGCCACAAGGGAACATGCCCTACGGTTCGATGCCACCGCAAGGCATGCAACCAGGCATGATGCCTCCGCCGGATGCGGACCCCGGGCAGCAACCGACCTACGGTTACCAGCAGGCCGCCGCCTCCGCCCCCGGCACCCTCGATGTCGGTCAGGCGCTCAGCTACGGCTGGGAGAAGTTCCGCTCGAACCCGGGGCCGTGGATGGGCGTGATCGCGGCCGGGCTGGTCATCTACCTCGGTTTCGTGCTCGTCGTGCAGCTCACCGACCCGACGACGATGCTCCCGCTGCTGCTCATCTTCCTCGCGGTGCTGGCTGCTGTGTGGTTGCTGCAGGCCGCGATGGTGCGTGGCGCGCTGTATGAAACCGACGGCAGCAAACCCCATTTCGGGTCCTACTTCCGTTTCGTGAACGCGGGCAATGTGCTGATCACCGCCCTGCTGGCGTTCATCCTGACCTTCATCGGGTCGGCGGTCTGCATCCTGCCAGGCCTGGTCGTCGGCGTGCTGTGCATGTTCTCGCTGCACTTCGTGGTCGATCAGAACGAGGGTCCGTTCGAGGCGCTCAAGTCCAGCGCGACGCTGGTGGTCACCAATGTGTGGCCGGTGCTGTTGCTCGCGCTCTCAGTGCTATTCGTGACCTTCGTCGGCGCGCTGCTGTGCGGACTCGGCCTGCTGGTCGCGGGACCGGTCGCGGTCATCGCGGTGACCTATGCCTACCGCACGCTGACCGGTGGCACCGTCTCATCTATCTGAAATGTCGGATTTGTCCGTCTGCGAACGCATTCCGATCCACCGCTGAAACCGCGCCACCGGCCCGGCCTCGCTGCCCGCGCGAGGCCGGAGCTCGAGCACGATCACCCCGGCCGCGATGATCCCGGCCAGGTTCACCGCGAGCTGACCCGCAGACATGAAGGCGATGTGCCACTGCCCCAAAGTCGCCGCGACAACGGCGAATCCGGCCGCGGGCACCGTCGTCACCGAAATGAACACGCCGATCAACGCCGCCGACTTCGCGGTCACCAGCGAGAGCATGCCCGCCGCGCCCGCCAGCAGCGCGACGACCAGCGAAAACGGTCCCACCTCATAGATGAAGTCGACATTCTTGACGCTCTCCACCCCGTTCAGCGTGATCCAGCCGAACTGCTCCCACACCAGCGTCGCCGCCAGGGTGACCAGCATGGCCACCGGGAACCCCACCGCGAGCGCGATCGCCGACCGGCGCGCGAGCCGAAAGTCGCGGCGCACCAACCCGACCGCGAACGCGGCCAGGGGTCCGAACTCCGGACCGACGACCATCGCGCCGACAATGGTCACCGGCGAATCGGTGGCAACGCCGATCGCGGCCAGCAGGCACGCGATGGCCAGGAACGCGAGGAAGGTGGAGTTGAGCGTCGACTCCTCGTGCACCTGCGCGAGCAGTTCGTCCCACACCACCGCGTCGGTCGGATCGCCGGGCGCCGCCTCGACCGCCCGGTCCCCCGCGTCGGACAGCACGGTCTCGACCGGACCGAGCGTGATGCCGCCGGTCTTGCAGATGCCGAGTTCGGTCAGCTCGGCAAGCACCTCGTTGGCCGCCTCCCGCGCGACATCGGCCTGTACCAGGTCACCGGCGGGTTCCACCGCGACGCCGCGAGCCAGGGTCACATGCGTGACACCTGGATTCGCGGCGAGCACGGCCAGCACCTTGTCGGTCGTGTCCGGCGGGCTGATCATGCGCAGATGCAGCAACGGATCCCCTCGTGGTCAGTGCCGCCCGGCGCGGGTCGACGGATCGGAACTGTCCGAAAGGTACCGTTCGTCCGGCTATTCGGCGGGCTTGTCCGCCTTCGCGTCGGCCTTGTCGCCCTTCGGCGCGGGCTTGGCGTCCAGGCCCGCTTCCTTGCGCTGCTGCGCGGTGATCGGGGCGGGCGCGTCGGTCAGCGGATCGACGCCGCCGCCGGTCTTCGGGAACGCGATCACCTCGCGGATCGAGTCGAGCCCGGCGAGCAGCGCGACGATCCGGTCCCAGCCGAACGCGATGCCGCCGTGCGGCGGTGCGCCGAAAGCGAAGGCGTCCAACAGGAATCCGAACTTCTCCTGCGCCTCCTCCAGGCTGATACCCATCACCTTGAAGACGCGCTCCTGCACATCGCGGCGATGGATACGGATGCTGCCGCCACCGATCTCGTTGCCGTTGCAGACGATGTCGTAGGCGTAGGCGAGCGCGGCACCCGGGTCGGTGTCGAAGGTGTCGACCGACTCCGGCTTCGGCGAGGTGAACGCGTGGTGCACCGCCGTCCACGCCGAATGACCAAGCGCCACATCGCCACTCGCGGTGGCCTCGGCGGCGGGCTCGAACATCGGCGCGTCCACGATCCAGACGAACGCCCACGCGTTCTCGTCGATCAGGCCGACCTTGCGGGCGATCTCGGCGCGCGCGGCACCGAGCAGCCCGCGCTGCGCCTTGGCCGGGCCGGCCGCGAAGAACACGCAGTCGCCCGGCACCGCGCCGACATGCTTGGCCAGTCCGTCGCGCTCGGCGTCGCTCAGGTTCTTGGCGACCGGGCCGCCGAGCGTGCCGTCCTCGTTGATGAGCACGTAGGCCAGACCCTTGGCGCCACGCTGCTTGGCCCACTCCTGCCAGGCGTCGAGCTGACGCCGCGGCTGGCTCGCGCCGCCCGGCATCACGACCGCGCCGACATACTCGGCCTGGAACACCCGGAACGGGGTGTCCTTGAAGTACTCGGCACACTCGGTGATCTCGATGCCGAAGCGCAGGTCCGGCTTGTCGGAACCGAAGCGGCGCATAGCTTCCGCATAGGTCATGTGCGGAATCGGGGTCGGGATCTCGTAGCCGATCAGCTTCCACAGCCCGGCCAGGATCTGCTCGGCGAGCAGGATCACATCGTCTTGGCGGACGAAGCTCATCTCGATGTCGAGCTGGGTGAACTCGGGCTGGCGGTCGGCGCGGAAGTCCTCGTCGCGGTAGCAGCGCGCGATCTGGTAGTAGCGCTCGATGCCACCGACCATCAGCAGCTGCTTGAACAGCTGCGGGCTCTGCGGCAGCGCGTAGAAGCTGCCGGGCTGCAGGCGCGCGGGCACCAGGAAGTCGCGCGCGCCCTCCGGGGTGGAACGGGTCAGCGTCGGCGTCTCCACCTCGACGAACTCGTGGTGCGCGAGCACCGCGCGGGCGGCGGCGTTCGCCTTGGACCGCAGCCGGATCGCGTGCGCCGGGCCTTCGCGGCGCAGATCCAGGTAGCGATACTTCAGCCGCGCCTCTTCGCCGGGCTGCTCGTCCAGCTGGAACGGCAGCGGCGCGCTCTCGTTGAGCACCTCGAGCTCGGTGACGTTCACCTCGATGGTGCCGGTCGGCAGATCCGGGTTCTCGTTGCCGTCCGGCCGCAGCTCCACCACGCCGGTGACCCGCACGCAGTACTCCGCGCGCAGCCGATGCGCCTGCTCGGCAGGCTCGCCCTCCCGGAACACCGCCTGCGACACTCCCGACGCGTCGCGCAGATCGATGAAGATCACGCCACCGTGGTCACGCCGCCTGGCCACCCATCCGGTGAGGGTCACGGTCTGACCGGCATGCTCGCTTCGCAGCGAACCAGCCAAGTGGGTGCGCAGCACAAGGTTCCTTTCGACGACTCCGGCACCGGCGCGATATGACCAGGTGCGGTCCCATCGTAGTGAGACACATCGGTCGAGTGGAAACCGATGTCGCCACACCCGTGCGAAGCTGTATCGGCGGGGTATGTCCGATGCGTGGCGACAACGAGAAAGCGACGACGATGACGTTCAACGAGGGCATGCAGATCGATCCGAATCGGGCGTCATCCGGCGGACCCGGCATGGGGGGCAAGATCGCACTCGGCGGCGGCGCGGGCGGCCTGATCGTGCTGGTACTCACCCTGCTACTCGGCGGTGATCCCGGCTCGGTCCTCGGCCAGTTCACCGGCAACGAAGACCAGCAGCAAACCCAACCCGGCGCAGGCACCCCGGCGCACTGTAAGACCGGCGAGGACGCGAACAAGTACGTCGACTGCCGGGTGGTGGCTACCGCGCAGAGTCTGGACGTCGTGTGGGGCGATCAACTGGCCAAGCAGACCGGCAAGAAGTACGTGCAACCGAACCTGCACCTGTTCTCCGGCGCGACCGCGACCGGCTGCGGCAATGCGACCAGCGACGTCGGTCCGTTCTACTGTCCGCCCGACCGGACCGCCTACTTCGACGTCAGCTTCTTCCAGGAACTGGTGGATCGCTTCGGTTCCAGCGGCGGCCCGCTCGCTCAGGAGTATGTGGTCGCGCACGAGTTCGGCCATCACATCCAAAACCAGCTCGGCGACATCAACCGCGCCCAACGGGATCCGCAGGGCGCGAATTCGGGCGCGGTACGCACCGAACTGCAGGCCGACTGCTACGCGGGCTTGTGGGCCTACTACGCGGACAAGACGCCCGGACCCGGCGGCGGCCAGCCGTTCTTGAAGCCACTGTCCGACAACGACATCAACGACGCATTGTCGGCGGCGGCCTCAGTCGGCGACGACCGGATCCAGCGCGCCGCGCAAGGACGCGTGAACCCGGAGAAGTTCACCCATGGGAATTCCGAACAGCGAAAGAATTGGTTCCTCACCGGATACCGGACCGGACAGGTGAAAGCCTGTGACACGTACACGGCTCGGGACCTGACGCACCCGCCCGCGCTGCACTGACAAGAAGTGCGTCGATCTGGTTGGCCGACAACGCGAATGCGCTGACCTCGACACGCTTGCGTGCGCCACGCGCTGATTTGACGCTCCGCTGACATCCCTGTGCGATGTCAGCGGAGCGTTTCATTTGACAGGGAGGTTGCGATCCATGCGAGGAACGAAAGCGGCACTGCTGGTTGCCATGTCGGCGCTCATGATCGGCGCGGGCACCGCGACCGCCGATCCGGCCGACCGGCCGAGCGTGCACGGGCCGGTGTCCGCGCCATTGGCGCTGCTCACGCTGACCAAGATCCCGAACGGCTGGCAGACCAGGGTCGACCTGCGCCCGCAACTGGAGGTCTCCGGCGACGGCCGGGCCGTGAAGGTCCCCGATGCCGTTGCCGCGGAACGCGATCCAGATAGCCTGCCGCAGAAACTCAACGGCCGCATCCCGCCCGAGGTGCTCGCTGCCGCGCTCACCGAGACCAGGGCCCTCGCCACCGTCGACTTCGGCATGCCCACCATCACCGACCAGGGCAGCCAGATCATCGATCTCATGCCGCAAGCCCCCGAGGAAGACGCCCACCTGATCGTCTACGCCCCCGAATCCACCGAGGGCCTCGCCCCCGAACAACAAGCCGCCCGCAAACGCTTCACCGACCTCTACCGCAAACTCCTCGACGCCTTCGTCCAAGACGCCTGACCCCACCCACCGCACTTCGTTGGCGACCTCGTTCGAGTACGACCCCGGCAACAGCCGCACTCTCTCTCGTGCCCGCGACGCCAAAGAGCCCGGCGCGAGCGCACTTTCGCTGCTCGGGCCGGGCTCTGCGGAACAACCGCGCTAGAACTGGTCCTGTTCGTAGTCGGAGGTGACGATCTCGTCGGAGTGGGTGGCGCCGATGACGTCGGGGGTGGATTCGCCGAGGGGGCCGGTGAGGTCGTCGTTGCCGATGGCGCTTTGGTAGGGCTGCACGGTGCGGGAGTGTTCGTCCTCGCCGCTGCGCTGGGCGCCCGCGGCACCGGCGCCGCCGCCCATAAAGCTGTTGCCCGCGCCGGCCGTGCTGGTGTTCGGGGAACCGGTGGTGCCGGGGCCGAAGCCGGTGCTGCCGGGGACGCCGCTGATCGGGCGGACCGGCATGCTGGTGCCGGGCAGGGCGCTGACCTTGGGCATCGACGGGACGCCGGGGATGCTGGGGCGACTGCTCGGGCTGCCCGTGCCGGTGCGGCTCGGGACGCCGGGCACCCCGGTGGGGCTGCCGTGGCTGGTGACGCTCGGGTTGCTCGGGCTGTTCACCGACGCGGCCGTGGTCGAGTTCTGGGTGCCGGTGGGCGAATTGAGGCCCGCGGCCTGGGTCGCGGTATCCGACGCGGTCGACTGTGCCTGCTCCAGGATCGGCTGGCCGACGTTCTGCGCCAGCGCCTGCGCGACCTCCTGCGGCGCGGGACCCCCGCCGGGGGCAACCAACTGCTGCACCATGCCGCTCAACTCGCCCGTCTTGCCCGCGAGATCGCCACGGGTGGCATTGACGATGCCGACGGCCTGACCGAGATGCTCGGTGGCCGAGGCCATCAGCGTGGCCTGGGCGGGCGGGGTCAGGATCACCGGTGCCATCGCGGTCGCCTGGGTGGCGAACGACGAAGCGACGGTGAGCAATTGCGCGTTGCCCTGCTGCACCACCGCGGCGGCCTTCTGGGTGAGGTCGGAGATGTCGATGCCGCGCTTGCTGGTCTCCTGGCCCTGGACGTTGTTCTGCTGGCTGGTGGCCTGCGCGTTGCGCGCGGCCTGGCTCTGCCAGAGCTGCTCGACGGTGGTCATGCTGCCCTTGCCGACCTGCATGGCCATGTCGATGACCTTGGAGGACTGGCTCAGGATCGCGGTCGGGTCGAGCGCGCCGATGACGCCGGTGCCGAAGCTGCTGAGCAGATCGAGGATCGGCTTGATCAGCATGTCGACGCCGGGCAGCGCGGGCACGGAGATGCCCTGCATGAGCGCGGCGACCGGGTCGGCGGGCAGCGGGGGCAGCGAGGTCGGGATGGCGGCCTGCGCCTGGCTCACCGCGGCGGCAACCGTGCTCGGCGCCGAGCCGACGGCGCCGTTCAACACACCGGTGGCCTGGTCGAGCGCCTGGTTCACCGGAGCGGCGACGTGCTGCAGCGCGGTGTGCGTATCACCGAGCAGCGCCGAAACATCGGACGGGACACCGGAGATGCCCTGCGCGTCCGGCGATTGATTGCCGTTGAGCCCTGGCATGCCGCCCGGCATACCGAGCGCGTTGTGCTGGTCCTCGCTGAGTCGCTTGGACAGCACGAAATCCGGCGGCTCGTACGGCGGCATATCGTCGGGCACCTGCCCGAGCGGCACATCGAGCACCGCCTGGGCGGCCGAGTTCTGCGTCGCGTCGAGCACGGCCTGCTGACTGATGGCCACGTGCTGATCGGCGGAGTGCGCCATCGCGAGTTCTTCGGGAGCGATCACCCCGGTGTCGAGCGGCTTCATACGGCGCCGCCGATCTGGTTGCCGATGGCATCGAGCGCGCCCTTGCTCGACCAGTCGGTCGCGTCGTAGGCCGCGGCGGCACTGAACGCGGACTCGGAAAGCTTGTTGTACTTGGCCGAAAGATCGTTGATGTCCTTGGCCTGCAGCACCTGTGCCGCGGCGAACATCGCCAGGTAGTCGACCCCGATCAGACCGAACACCGGCACGAGTGCCGAGACGTTCTTGACCGCGTCGAAATTACCTGCCCCCGCAAGATCACCGGCGATGCCCGCGTTCGTGGCGGCGAACGCCCGGACCGCGTCGGTCTCTACCGAGAGATCACTCATCGAGTTGCCCCCCAAATCGTCGTGCACATCAGTGTCGTGAACTTCTTCGTCGTCACCGTCTGCCCATTGCCGAACGGCATGACCGCTACGGATGGGCCCAATATAGCGGACGGTGCTGGCAACTTTCGAGCCCATCGGGACGTTCACAGAGGGAATGCAAAGGTTGGCAGGGGGAATCGGAAGGAACTGGAACGTGTTGCAAATTAGAACAAGTTCTATATTCTCGATGCCATGAAGGTCGCAGTGACCGGCGCAGCCGGCTACCTTGGCACGAATCTGCTCCGCCTGCTCGTCGCGCGTGGCCACGAAGTCACCGCCATAGATCGGGTGGTGCCACCGACGGCCACGGAGCCGAACATCACCTGGGTGAGCGCGAGCGTGCTCGATCCGGCGTCGATGCGGGCGGCGCTCGACGGCGCCGAGATCGTGTATCACCTGGTCGCGGTGATCACCCTCGCCGAGAAGAACGACCTGGCCTGGAAGGTGAACACCGAAGGCGTCCGGGTGGTTGCCGAGGCGGCGCTCGAGGTCGGCGTGCGGCGCATGGTGCACGCCAGCTCGATCCACGCGTTCAACCAGTACAGCTGCGGCGGCAGTATCAATGAGAGCGCCCCGCGCTCGACCGAATCCGCCCTCCCCGTCTATGACCGGTCCAAGTGGGCGGGCGAGGTCGCGCTCCGCAAGGTGATCGACCAGGGCCTGGACGCGGTGCTGTGCAACCCCACCGGCGTGTTCGGCCCCCTCGACTACAGCAAGCCGCTGTCTCGCATCAACCGCACCCTGCGCGACGCCGCGCAGGGCCGCATTCCGGCGATGATCGGCGGCGGCTTCGACCTGGTCGACGTGCGCGATGTCGCACAGGGCCTGATCCTGGCGTCCGAGCGCGGCCGCACCGGCGAGAACTACCTGCTCGGCGGCGAGATGATCTCAATGCTCGACCTCTGCCGACTTGCTGCCAACCATGGTGGCAAACGCGGCCCGCGCTTCTCCATCTCCCCCAAGCTCGTCGCGGGCGCGATCCCCGTGCTCGCGCCGATCGGCAAGCTCTTCAAATCCGATATCGTCTCGAAAGCCGCACTGGGCGCACTGATTTCGGCCCCGATGGTGGACCACGGAAAGGCCGAACGCGAGCTCGACTACCGCCCTCGGCCCACCGACGAGACGGTCCGCGACCTGGTCGCCTTCTTCGCCGACCCGACCCCGGCGGCCCCGGACACCCGACAGATCGCCTGACCCTCCCTGAACTGCGTCCGGAGCGGCTAGTCGAATTCGGCATAGCCGGCCCCCGGACGTTGGTCAGAGGTGGTCGCGGATCATGGTCACGACGTCGTCGGGTCGGCTCGAGAACGGGCAGTGACCGCCCTGCCAGGTCACGGCGGTGCCGCAGCGTTGCGTGAAGTAGGCGACCATTTCGGGCAGGATCGCACGGTCCTCAGTCGCCGCGATGTAGGTCGACGGGGTGTCCTTCCATGCCGCGTGCGCGGGTGACTCGGTGAAGATCGACGCGGGTTCGGGGCGCAGGAGCTCGATCGCCCGGTCCGCGACTTCGGTTGTGCAGTCGGCGAAGAGGCCTTCGCGGGCACCAGCCGGATCAAGCCGGGTCATGCCCGCGTCGTCGACGGTGAGTGGCAGCGGCGCACCTTGACGGCCAGTCTCCTGTTCGATCCGCGCGATCCACTGTTGCGCGTTCTCGCCGACATCGAAGACGAAACTCGACAGATACAGCAGATGCGAGATCCCCTTCACACCTGTCGCGGTGACACCGCCGAAGGAGTGGGCCAGCACCACCGGCGGCTCGGCCGCTCGATCGACGTGCTCCTGGACAAGCCGGGTGCTCTCGGCCAGGGAATGCCCGGCCAAGTCGGGCACCGTGACATCGATGCCGTCGCGGCGCAGTCGCTGGGCGATGTCATCGTAGTGAGCCGGTTGCAGCCAGGCACCGTGCAAAATCATCAAGGGGCGCATAACTCGTCGTTATACCGGTAGCGACGTAATTTCTGCGTCAGCCTGATTCCGGCGTCGAGACGGCAGCCTCCGGCGGAGCCGCTTCTTCGGCTTGGCACCAGGCTCGACATAGCTGCTGGCCCGGGGTCACTCTGGGTTCCAGCCATGCGACCGGAGTAGCCCCTGCTCCAGTGCCACTACCACCGCGCGGGTGCGGTCGCTGACGTCGAGCTTCGCGAAGACGCGCAGCAGATGGGTTTTCACGGTGGCCTCCGCGATGTGCAGCCGGGCGCCGATCTCGGCGTTGGACAGTCCGTCCGCCACCGCCGTCAGCACATCCGCCTCGCGCGGCGTGAGCGCCGCCGGTGCCGGCCGCCGCATACGCGCGACCAGTCGCTGCGCCACCCGCGGCGCCAGCACCGTCTCGCCGCGCGCGGCCGCGTGGATGGCCGCGACCAGTTGTTCACGACTGGCGTCCTTGAGGAGATAGCCGGTGGCGCCCGCTTCCACCGCGCGCTCGATCTCGGCGTCCGTGTCGTAGGTGGTCAGGATCAATACCCGGGTGCCGGGGTGGGCCGCGCTGATCTCCGCCGTGGCGCCGACACCGCCCAGGACCGGCATGCGCAGGTCGAGCACCGCCAGATCCGGCCGCAGTTGAGCTACCAGGCCGACCGCCGCGCGGCCGTCGCCACAGTCGCCGACGACGTCGATGCTCGGTTCGTCGGCCAGCAATGCGACCAGTCCGGCACGCATGACCGTGTGGTCGTCGGCGACGATAATCCGGTGCCGCACTTCGGCCATGGTCACACCTGAACTTTCGTCGGAAGCGCGGCGTGGATTCTGGTGCCGTCGCCGATCGAGCTGGTGATGGTGAGCTCGCCGCCCAGTTCCCGTAGCCGGGCGCGCATACCGTCGAGGCCGAAGCCGCGCGGGCCGTCCATCGCGAAACCACTTCCGTCGTCGGTGATTTCGAGTTCGACGGTGCCCGGCTGCCGGGTCAGCAGCACGCCGACAGTCGAGGCGGCGGCGTGCTTGCGGACGTTCGCGAGGGATTCCTGGGTGCAGCGCAGCAGGGCGATGCGGGTCAGCAGGTCGCAGTCGATGTCGGCGAGTTCGGCCTCGACCACGATGCCGGTATCCTGCGCGAAACGATCCAGCGTGCGGCGCAACGTATCCGCGACCGTCCCGGTGCTGACGCCGTTCGATGAGGCGGGGCCGACCAGGGCACGGGCCTCGGTGAGGTTGTCCCGCGCGGTCTGTTCGATGGAATCCAGCCGTTGCGCGCTGCGCGCCGGGTCGGCGCGGGCCGCTTCGGCCAGCACGATGATCGAGGCGAAGCCCTGCGCCAGCGTGTCGTGGATATCGCGGGCCAGCCGCTCCCGCTCTGCGGCGGCACCCTCCCTGCGGTGCGCCTCGACCAGTCGCCGCTCGGACTGCGCCAGCTCGGCGGCGAGCCGAGCCGCGCGCTCGTTGCTCTGCCCGAGCAGGCGATCCATCCACAGACCGACCAGCACGCTCGCGGCGTATCCGATCAGCGCGGCAGTCACATTGCCGGTCCGGAGGTCCGGGCTCCAACCCTGGCCGGCCACGCCGCCGAACACGGTAATCAGGGTGGCCAGGCCGCTGACGACGATCGCCGGTCGTGGGCCGCTGGTGTAGATCCAGAACAGCGGCAGCGAGACGATCAACAGCGATGCGGCACCGCCGAGCAGCGCGGACATCGAGCCGAGCACGACGATGAGGCCGAACAGGAAGACGCGCGAGGACAGCCTGCCCTGCCGCAGCGCCGCGTAGCCGAGGCCGAGCGCAGCGAGCAACGCGCAGGACAGGTAGACCGACGGTCCCTCGCCCACCAGGGCGAGGGCCGACGGGCCCAGTCCGAACAACACCCAGCAGGCGTCGTACAACCGCCGCAAAGATCGCGGGGTGGACCGGTTTTCGAGCATGCTGATCAACCTACGGTTGCGAGGGCGGCGGCCGGTCGGCGTCGCCGTGGCATCCACCATGCCCGATCCCCGAGCAGCAGCAGCGCGGCGGGCAGCACCAGCATCCGGATCACCACCGCGTCCAGCAGCACCGCCACCGCCAGGCAGAACCCCATTTGCTTCATCTCCGTCAGCTGCAGCGCGACGAAGCCGCCGAAGACCGTCACCATCACCACCGCCGCGCTGGTGATCACCTTCGCCGAACGGCCGATGCCCTCCAGCACGGCCGCGCGCGAGGACAGCCCCCGCTCCCGCGCCTCCCGGATCCGGCTCAGCACGAATACCTGGTAGTCCGTTGACAACCCGAACAGGATCACGAACAGGAACAACGGTACGCGCGAGACGATCGCCCCCCGCGAATCGAAGTCCAGCAGCGCCTCGGCCCAGGTGCCCTGGAACACCAACGTCATCAGGCCAAGCGCCGCTGCCGCGGACAGCAGGTTGCACACCACGCCGAGCAGACCGATCACCACCGCCCGGAACACCAACACCGTCATCACGAAGGTCACCAAGAGCAGCAGCCCGACGACCAGCGGCAGTATCTCGCGCTCGTGCCGCACATAGTCCCGCCCGCGGGCCACATCGCCGCTCACCGCGGTCTCCACGCCGCTCAGTCGGCCGATGGTCGCGGGAATGTAGTCCGCACGGAGCTTGCGCAGGGATTCAATAGCCTCACGTGACTGAGCGGGGTGCGGCACCGGGAGTTCCAGCACGCTGGTGCGGCCGTCCGCTGCGGTGCGCACCGCCGCCGCGCCCACCGCGAACAACGAATCCGCCTGTGCGCGTTCGTTCAATCGACTCAGTGCCGCGCGAACCTCGCCCTGCTGCTCGGCGGAATTCCGGACCACCACTTCGTGTTTCACGAGCAGTTCCGGGAACGCTCCGGTCAGCCGGTCGTAGACCTGCATCGCTGGAATCTCCCTGGAGAAGGTATCCCGGCCCGCGTCCATCAGCTTCAATCCCAGCATCGGCGCCGCCAGTACCAGCATGAGCAGCAGCGATACACCCAGCGTCCGGCCGGGGCGCCGCTGCACGACACGCAACAGTGGCGCGGTACGGAATCCGAGCTCCGGCCGTTCGCGCCGCGCGACCTTGCCGCGCGCGGCCCGCCGTTCGGCGCGGCGGCCGATCCACACCAGCAGCGCGGGCAGCGCCGTCATGGAACTGGCGACAGCCACCGCCACCACCAGGATGGTACCGGTGGCCAGCGAGGAAAAGATCACGTCGCTGGCGAAGTAAAGCATTGCGGTAGAGGCGATTACCGCGATTCCGGACACGGCAATGGTGCGCCCAGCAGTGCGCGACGCCAACTCGACCAGCGCCTCAGCGCTGAGCCGCCCACCGGACCGAGCCCGCTCCTCCCGCTCCCGTTCCACATAGAACAGCGTGTAGTCGACACCGACCGCAAGCCCGATCAGCAGAATCATGTTCGTACCCACCCCGGCATCCGGAACCAGATGCGAGACAAGCATATTCAGCCCGACCGCAGCGCTGATCGCACTCAACGCCAGCAGCACCGGCACCCCGGCGATCACCACCGAGCCGAAGACCACCAACAGCGTCAGCAGCGTGATCGGTATCGAAATCCGCTCGGACAGCGCCAGATCCGCGCCGCGCTGAGCATTGACGCCCTTGCTGATCGACGCGGAACCGGTCTGCTCAACCACCAAATACGGATGCGCCGCTTGAATTGTCGCGGTCTGCGCGAGCAGCGGCACAACATTCGTCTTGCCCTTCAACTCGGGCCCACGGAGCGTCACGGCCACCCGCACCGCGCTGCCATCGGCCGAACGCACCGGCTCTGCCACTCCCTCGACCTCGGGCAGCTCCATCATCCGGGCGGTCACCGCACCGGCGACCGCCCGCGCCCGATCCTCGTCGACCCGTCCACCGTCGGACGCCCGAATCAGGATGTACTCCAACGGTTTACGCTGCAAACCAGCCTCGGTGGCCAGTGCCTCAGCACGGCCGGCCTCCCCGACCCAGAAGTCCTGTGTGGTCGCTTCATGCGTGCCAGCGATGAGCCCAGCCCCCAGGCAGAGACCAACGAAGACGAACCATCCGATAACTGCCCGCCATGGGTGCGTCGCACTCCAACGTGCCACGCGCACAGGAATTTTTGTCATACCGCCAATCGTGTGCGCCGGACCACCCCTGCCGACAGCATCACCTGGTTGAACCCTTGTCCACCGACCGGTGGACAAGGTCTACCCACTGCGGCGTGACTCCTTGATGCCGGTCAGTACGGCACCGGCACCGACCACGAACCACCCGGCGGGGCTTCGACCTCCACCTATCACTGCCTACGGATCCAGCGGATTGCCGTATTGATGCGCCCTCCAACCCATCCGTGCCGTGCTCAGCAACGAACCAGGTCTGTTCAGGAATTTCCGACAGGAAGGTATCTGCATGAAAAGCGCAGCCATCGGCAGCCCCGCGCGGACGGCATCGTGGTCGGCATCTCGAAAATTTCACCAACTCGCCGTCGGCAGCATTGCGGGCGTAGTCGCACTCGTCGGCAGCGTGGTCACGGCGCCGATCGTTATGGCGCAACCCAAAGTCAAGGAATGCGGTGAAGGGAGGCCGTCCTACTTCGGGAGTTACCAGGGGACCATGACCTCACCAAAGGTCAAGCGTGACGTATTCCTCCATTTCTGGGAAGGGAAAAGGCCGGGGGCAGTAGATAATGGCTATTGGGTTGAGACGCAAATCCAATCGGGCCCCGATAAGATAATTGTCGATTACGCCGGGTATGCGCTCGCTCAAAGTCCGTGGAGCGTAGAATTCGGTTTGACTGTCAAACTCGGGACAGATGCCACCGACGTCCACCCATTCTATGTAGACCCGACAAAGAAGGACTCCGTATTTGAATATCAATTCGGCAAGGGCGGGTCGGGCAGGGTGGCTTTACCGATAAAGGCCATTGCTTGGGACTGCGAGTCGGGGAGTTCTGTTCCGAAACTGTTGCGAGAAGTAGCTTCCAAAAAGGGATATGTATACGATCTGGAGTTGAAACGAATTTAGTGTTCCGATCTTCCCCGGTGCGCCAAAACTTCAAGCACCCCTGGACGAGAAGTATCGACTTCGTCGATCGGACATCCATTGCGGGGCCGATGACCTCGGACTCGCCGCGATCGACGGGTAGGTCGTCGAGCCCGAGAACGCGTTCGGCCTCGGCAACCGCCAGCCGCAGGCAATTCATCGCGTCTTTCCCCGGGCAGTCGCTGTGACGGTGAGAGCAAAGCAGTATTTGGTGGCGTAGTCGATGATCGCGCAGATCTGCCAGATCCCGCCACCGGTGATTACGAATTCGCTGAAATCCATCTGCCAGACCGCATTCCGTCGCGTGGGCGGAACACGGAATAACTGGCGGCGCACATCGCCCACGATTTCCGGTTGGCGTGGTACCCGACCGGCGGCAGCTGCCGCGGCGACGCAACGCCCATTCCACGGTGGATGTCGATGCCTCGTAGCCGTCGGCGCGGATCAGCGCCGATCTTGTGGTATCCCCAGGCCGGCCAGGCTTCGACGTATTTCGCGGCGATCGAAGGGACATGCCCGGAGCCACCGAGTCGCTGAATCCACAACTGCACCGTGACCTCGGCCAAGGCGAGCTTCAGCTGCTCGTTCTCGATCCGAAACCGCCGTTGATCCGGACCGCCCTGCGCTCCAGCCGGTCCGCTGGGCTTCGGCTCGAGAGCCTTCGCGCCCGCGTCGAGGAATGCCTGCTTCCACTTCGACATCGCCACCGCCGACACCCCGTGCCGCCGCGCGGCTTCGGACACGCTCATCTCACTCGCCAACACCGGCAACACGGTCCGGATCTTGTCCTCGGCCGTCTTCGCTGTCCGCGCCGCCGTGTCCCCTGCTGGTTCATGGCCCGAGACCTCGGCACTTTGCCACATATGGTGACGCCGGAGATTGCCAACTAGACGAACATATGTTCGACTGATTGGGTGCGATGGCAAAGCCAGACCGTGGACGCCGACGACGGCGCGCTGCCCGGGCTCACCCGGGCGGGTTTGACGCGCACCGTGCAAACCCCCGAGTTCGAGGGCATCACCTTTCACGAGGTGCTGTGCAAGAGCGCACTGAACAAGATGCCGGAGAGCTCGACGCTGCCGTTCCACTGGACGATCAATCCGATGCGCGGCTGCTCACACGCCTGCCGCTACTGCTTCGCCCGCCCGACGCACGAATACCTGGATCTGGATGCCGGCAAGGATTTCGATTCGCAGATCGTGGTGAAGACGAATATCGCCGCCGTGCTGCGCAAGGAACTGGGCCGACGCTCCTGGCAACAGGAACCGGTCGCGCTCGGCACCAACACCGACCCGTATCAGCGGGCCGAGGGCCGATACCGGTTGATGCCGGGCATCATTCGCGCCCTCACTGATGCGGGCACGCCGTTCTCCATCCTCACCAAGGGCACGCTGCTGCGCCGGGACCTGCCGCTGCTCACGCTGGCCGCGCGCGAGGTACGCGTGAGCGTGGCCGTATCGATCGCGATTTTCGACCTGGACCTGCATCGCAGCCTGGAAACCGGCACCCCGTCACCGAAGGCCAGGCTGGAGATGGTGCGCGCGCTCACCGATGCCGGTTTCGACGTGAATGTCATGGTGGCGCCGGTGATCCCGTACCTCACCGACAGCAAGGCACACCTCGACGAGCTGTTCGGCGCGATCGCAGGCGCCGGTGCGCGATCGGCCGTCGCCTTCCCGATGCACCTGCGCGGCAGCACCCGAAACTGGTTCCTCGGCTGGCTCGCCGAGCAACATCCCGCGCTGGTCCGGCGCTACCGTCAGCTCTACGGCCGTGGCGCTTATGTGACGCCCGAATACTCGGCCTGGCTACGCGGCCGCGTCGATCCGCTACTCCAGCGACACGCCCTGCAACGGGAAATACCGGTCGAACCGGAGACACCACCGGAAAGTCCGCACGCGACCGACCCGCAACTGGCATTGTTCGGCTGACGCCAAGCCCTCCGGTAACCGGTGATCTTCACGACTTACCAATGAACCTCTCATATCGGGCGGACGCGCCGCGCGGTGCGGAGTACGTTGGCGATGGCACCCCTCTCATGGACGAGGAAGTGAAGCAGGCAGATGGTTTCGCAGAACAACGAGGTCGGCACAGCCCAAAACGCTGCCGGCGCAGCGAAATTGGAAAAGGTAGTCATTCGGTTCGCCGGAGACTCCGGTGACGGTATGCAGCTGACCGGTGATCGTTTCACGCACGAAGCGGCCGCGTTCGGCAACGACCTCGCCACCCAGCCCAATTTTCCCGCCGAGATCAGGGCGCCACAGGGCACGTTACCTGGCGTTTCGTCGTTCCAGATCCAGATCGCCGACTACGACATCCTCACCGCGGGTGACCAGCCGGACGTGCTCGTCGCGATGAATCCGGCCGCGTTGAAGGCGAACCTGGAGGATCTGCCGCGCGGCGCGACGGTGATCGTGAACACCGACGAGTTCACCAAGCGCACGCTCACCAAGGTGGGCTACGCCGCCGACCCGCTCGACGACGGCACGCTCGCTGATTTCGTGCTGCATCGCGTCCCGATGACCTCGCTCACCCTTGGTGCCACCGAGTCCACCGGCGTCGGCAAGAAGGACGGGCAGCGCGCGAAGAACATGTTCGCGCTCGGCCTGCTGTCCTGGATGTACGGGCGGCCGATCGGCGGCACCGAAAAATTCATGCGGGAGAAGTTCGCCGCCAAACCGGACATCGCCGAGGCCAATGTGCTGGCGTTCCGTGCGGGCTGGAATTACGGCGAGACCACCGAAAGTTTCGCCACCACCTACGAAATCGCGCCAGCGAAGCTTCCGCCGGGCACCTACCGGCAGATCACCGGCAACACCGCGCTCGCGTACGGGCTGGTCGCGGCGGGTCAGCTGGCCGGGCTGCCGATCTTCCTCGGCACCTACCCGATCACCCCGGCCTCGGACATCCTGCACGAGCTGAGCAAGCACAAGAATTTCGGCGTCACCACCTTCCAAGCCGAGGACGAGATCGCGGGAATCGGTGCGGCGCTTGGCGCTTCGCTCGGCGGCGCACTCGGCGTCACCAGTACCTCGGGGCCGGGGCTCGCGCTCAAGAGTGAAACCATCGGTCTCGCGGTGATGACCGAACTGCCGCTGCTGGTGATCGATGTGCAGCGCGGCGGGCCGTCCACCGGCCTGCCGACCAAGACCGAGCAGGCCGACCTGCTGCAGGCGCTGTACGGGCGCAACGGTGAATCGCCGGTCGCCGTGCTCGCGCCGCGCTCCCCCGCCGACTGTTTCGCCACCGCGGTCGAGGCGGCCAGGATCGCGCTCACCTATCGAACGCCGGTGCTGCTGCTTTCGGACGGATCGATTGCGAATGGTTCTGAGCCGTGGTCGATTCCGCGGGTCGCCGACCTCGCGCCGATCGACCCGGCGTTCGAGCCGGACGGCGACGACGCGGACCCGTTCCAGCCCTACGCCCGCGACCCGGAAACCCTGGCCAGGCCACTCGCGGTGCCGGGGACCAAGGGGCGCGCGCACCGGATCGGCGGGCTGGAGAAGGCCGACGGCAGCGGCAATATTTCCTACGAACCGGCCAACCATGAACTGATGGTTCGGTTGCGGCAGGCCAAGATCGACGGCATCAGCGTGCCCGATATCGAGGTCGACGATCCGGACGGGAAGGCCGAGCTGCTGATCATCGGCTGGGGCAGCTCGTACGGGCCGATCGGCGAGGCCTGCCGTCGCGTCCGCCGCCGCGGGGTTCCGGTCGCGCAGGCACACCTGCGTCACCTGAATCCGTTGCCCGCCAACCTCGGTGCGGTGCTGCGGCGCTATCGCACGGTGGTCGCGCCGGAAATGAACGGCGGCCAGCTCGCGCTGCTGCTGCGCGGCAAATACCTGGTCGATGTGCGGCCGTGGACGAAGATCGCGGGCACCGCGTTCTCCGCGCAGGAACTCGTCGGGGTGATCGACGCCGCCTTGGACGGCTCGCTCGAGGAGATGGAACAGGACAAGGCCTTCGCCGCTCGCGCGCGGGCCACCTACGTCACGACCGGGGGTACCGAATGACCATCGTGGAAACCTCGCTTGTCGGCACCGATCTGGGCCTGACCGGACTGTCCGGCGTGCCCGCCGCGCCGGGGCCGCAGAAGGTGAAGGACTTCACCACCGATCAGGAGGTGCGCTGGTGCCCCGGTTGCGGTGACTACGTGATCCTGGCGACCGTGCGCGGTTTCCTCGCCGAGCTCGGATTGCGCAGGGAGAACCTGATGTTCGTCTCCGGGATCGGCTGCTCCAGCCGCTTCCCGTATTACCTCGAGGCGTACGGCATCCACTCCATCCACGGTCGCGCGCCCGCCATCGCCACCGGCCTCGCGGTGACCAGGCCCGACCTGTCGGTCTGGGTGGTGACCGGCGACGGCGACGCGCTGTCCATCGGCGGCAACCATCTCGTGCACGCGCTGCGCCGCAACGTGAACATGACGATCCTGTTGTTCAACAACCGGATCTACGGCCTCACCAAGGGCCAGTACTCGCCGACCTCGGAGGAGGGCAAGATCACCAAGTCGACCCCGCTCGGCTCGGTGGACCATCCGTTCAACACGCTGTCGATCGCACTCGGCGCCGAAGCCACCTTCGCCGCACGGGCTTTGGACTCCGACCGAGCGGGCCTGACCGAGGTACTGCGCGCCGCCGCCGAACATCGCGGCACCTCGTTCGTCGAAATCCTGCAGGACTGCCCGATTTTCAACGACGGTTCGTTCGACGCCCTGCGCCGCGACAACGCCGCCGACCACCTGATCCCGCTGCACCACGGCGAACCCATCCGCTTCGGCGCCGAAGGCGAATTCGCCGTCGTGCAAAGCGGTTTCGGCCTCGAGGTAGTCGGCACCGACGCCGTCGCCGAGTCCGACATAATCGTGCACGACGCCTACACCGACAACCCCGAATACGCCTACGCCCTCTCCCGCCTCTCCGACCAGGGCTTGAACCACGTCGTCACCGGCATCTTCCGCAGCGCCACCCGCCCCACCTACGACGACGGCGTCCGCGCACAGACGACGATGGCACGCGAACGCAAACCGATCGACCAGGACTCCCTGCAGTCCTTACTCTCCGGCCAAGAAACCTGGACAGTCGCCTAGCCCCGAACCCACCAGCGCGCCCCCAACTCTCCCCCCCGTCCCCCGAACAGCCCAAAGTCGCCACCCCGCCCCGCCCGGCGACCAGACAACGCCGAACGGGACCTGACGGCGGCAAAGTGCGAGTAACACCGCCCTCATGTCCCATTCGACGAAGACCAGGCGGCCCCTGCCGTGGCCATCCACCGGCCCCAGCGCAACGTTCACCCGCGAACGGGACATAGTGGCGGCAAAGTGCGAGTAGCGCCGCCCTCATGGCCCGTTCGGTGCAGGGTCAGGCGCGCTTGGCGAAGCCTAGGTCGATTACGGCGTCGCGTTCCTGGGTGAGTTCGGCGATGCTGGCGTCGATGCGGGTGCGGGCGAAGGCGTCGATGGGGAGGTTGGGGACGATGGTGTAGGTGCCGTTGGCGCAGGTTACGGGGAACGAGCTGATCAGGCCCTCGGGGACGCCGTAGGAGCCGTCGGACGGGACGGCCATCGAGACCCAGTCGCCGTCGGCGGTGCCGCGGACCCAGTCGTGGACGTGGTCGAGGGCGGCGCTGGCCGCGCTGGCCGCCGAGGAGGCGCCGCGGGCCTGGATGATCGCGGTGCCGCGCTGCTGCACGGTGGGGATGAAGTCGTCGGTGAGCCAGGCCGGGTCGCCGATGCGGTCGAGGGCCGGGCGGCCGTCGATGGTGGCGTGCGCGATGTCCGGGAATTGGGTCGCGGAGTGGTTGCCCCAGATGGCAATTCGCGCGATGTCGGCGGCGGGCGCGCCGGTTTTCTTGGCCAGCTGCGCGATCGCGCGGTTGTGGTCGAGGCGGGTCATCGCGGTGAACCGTTCGGCGGGCACGTCGGGCGCGTTGTTCATCGCGATAAACGCGTTCGTGTTGGCCGGGTTGCCGACCACAAGCACCTTCACGTCGTCGGCGGCGCTCGCGTTGATCGCGGCACCCTGCTCGGTGAAGATGGTGCCGTTGGCGGCCAGCAGATCCGACCGCTCCATCCCCGCGGTGCGCGGCCGCGCGCCCACCAGCACCGCCACATTCGCCCCCGCGAATCCCACCCACGGGTCATCACTGATGTCGATGGACTCCAACAGCGGAAACGCCCCGTCCTCCAGCTCCATCGCCACCCCCTCCAGCGACGCCACCGCGGCCGGAATCTCCAGCAACCGCAACCGCACCGGCGTATCCGCACCGAGCATCGCCCCGGACGCGATCCGGAACAGCAGCCCGTAGGCGATCTGCCCCGCGCCTCCGGTCACGGCGACGGTCACGGGCGCGGTCCGAGCTGCGGTGCTCACAGCAAACTCCTCTTGGGGTAGGCAGACTCTCGTTCTTCACCCTAACGACTCTCACCGCCCCAAAAACCACACGGTGAGCAACACGACAGTCACCCCCAAACACCCAGCACGCGGCTGCCCGCCAATGTCACCGCCGCACACGAACTAGTCTCACGTGCACTGAATTGCCAGCGATAGTGTGCGCGGCAGCCGACTGAGGGCGCGGCAGGCGATTACGCGCGCAACACTCCACCTCGTACATCGCACAGCGGCCGCCCGCCAATGACACAGCCGCACACGAACTAGCCCCACGGGCACTGAATCGCCAGATAAAGTGCGGGGCAGGCGGCTGAGGGCGCGACGCCCACCTCGGACACCGCACAGCGGCCGCCCGCCGATGTCATCGCCGCGCGCGAACTGGCTTGGCGCGCACCGAATTGCCAGCGACTACCCGCGCAGCGGGCGGTTACGCACGCGGCGAGGTCAGGTGAGGGCGGCCACTTCGCGATCGGTGAGCACCACCGGGGAGACGGCGTCCTTGGTGCGAGCCATTTGGACGGCGCGGTAGAGCGGACGCTCGGGGAGACCGGCGTCGCGGGCTTCGGCGCGTAGCTGGTGGACCAGGAGCGCCGAGACCGCTACGGCGGCGGCCAGTTGGCTGGTGGCCAGCGCGTCGGCTAGGCGACGGAGGCCGAGCAGGTGCATTTCCCGCCCGCTACCCGCGTCGGTGTACATGGCCAGGGGGACGATTTGGGATATCTCGCCCGCGGTGACGCGCAGCACGATTCGGCTGAGGCGGGCAGGGAAGATCAAGACTTCCACGCCGGTGGCCGCGGAGACCTCGACCTGACGCTCACCGAACAGCCGGCGGGCATGGATCATGGTGCCCGCCATCCACATTCGGCGCCGACGCACGGCGACCGCGTAACCGACGGTCGGTGCGCCGACGACCAGGCCGATGGCTACCGCGACGGGCCAGCTGACGACGGTCGCGGCCAGCAGCGCGGATCCGATCCCGATACCGGCGGCGGCCAGCGCCAGCCGCCGCAGCATGGGCGCGTACATTTCGGGCGCGACGAGGTCGAGTCCGATGGGTGGGTCCGGGTGCTGCTCACCAGAATTCGACGACACAGGCCCACCTCTCCGCGACTCCGGCGCCACGTCGTGCGCGCAGTTACGTTACCCCCGCACCCCCGGTCGAGTGCGCCCTTCGAGGACGTTGTCGCCGGTTCTGTTTGTCGACTCCCCCAACTGTGCGAGCGCCGCGCCTCGATCACGCCGAGCCCTGACCTCATGATCGACGGGACACAATGGCGGCATTTCACGAGTAACGCCCCCGTTGATCGTGGTGCTCGGTCGCTGATGACAACCCGGCGAAGAAACGGGCAGAACGGCTCGGGAACGCTTCGGCTCTGCGAGAATTGGCGTCCTCGAATCGAGGTGTGCGATGAGAAGTAGCAGGTCAGCCGCAGGGTTCGCGGTCAGCGTCGCCCTCGGTGCGTGTCTGTTCACGGCGGGCTGCCCGAGCGGCGACCCGGCAACGCCCTCGCATACCGTCGGGCCCGCCCCCGCCGGGACGACCGGCGCGCCAACGGTCCCGAGGATCATTCCGCCGACCGCCGCTCCGGTGACCCGCGCGACTACGAAAGACAAACCGGGCCCTCCTGTTTGGACAACGGCGAAGGCACCGAAGTCCACGACATCACCTCCCGTGCCGACGACCTCCCGGTGACGCGGTCCAACGCCCTCATCCCGTCGCCGCTGTCGTTTCTCGCCCCGATCGCCTCGCAAGCGGCCGCGGTGACTGCCGTCCTCTATTACTTCGGATGGGCTTACAGCCGAGCGTTTTTCGGCTATTTCGGCCTCGACGTCAACATGCTCAGCTACTCGACCCAGGACTACCTACTGCGCAGTCTCAACGGGGCCTTTTACCCGGCGACGGTCACCCTGTTCGTGATCGTCGTGCTGATTTCCGTGCAGCAGCTCCCTGAATGGCACGCCATCCGCAGCCGCCGCCCACGGCGCACGCTGCGGCGGTGGGTGGTGCTCATCGGCACCGTCGGCGCGGCGCTGCTCGCGGTGGCGCTGCTGTCGATGCTGCTGTCGTTCGACTTCGGCGGCGCGCGAATCACGCTGCCACTGCTGCTGATCGCGGGCGCGATACTGGTCGCCTACGCGGGACTGCTGCGCCGCAAGTATCCGGTGTTGCTGCGGGCCCGCCGCCGAGTCACCGGCAACGCGTTTCAGATCCAACTGACAGGGCTGATCGCCCTCATCGCCCTCGGCTACCTCTGGGCCGTCGGCGCCGCCGCGGACCACCAGGGTCACGGCGACGCGCAACGCGCCGAGGCCGCCCATTTCGTCGACCGCTCCTCGGTCCTGATCTTCAGCACCGAACGTCTGGCGATCGAAGGTGCCGGCGCCACCGTCGGCGAGATCACCGCACCGGGCGAGAAGTACCGCTACGTCTACAGCGGCCTGTGGCTACTCGCCGCCACGCCGGACCGTTATTTCCTTATCCCGCAACGGTGGTCGGTGGCACAGGACCGGGTCTTCATCGTTCGCGACAGCGACACCATGCGCATCGATATCGCCCGGAATCCGTAGACCCGGTCCCGCGACTACGAGGAAACGTCGAGCGCCTCGCGAATCGCGATGACCGCCTCGTCGATCGGGATCTGGCGCTGTTCCCCGGTTGCCATATCCTTCAAGCCGATCGTCTCCTCGGTAAGATCGCGATCCCCGAGCACCAGGGTGAACTTCGCACCGGACCGGTCGGCCGCTTTCATCGCACCCTTGACGCCACGCCCGCCGTAAGCCAGATCGACGCTGATCCCCGCAGCACGAAGCGACGCGGCGAGCACCACCAGTCGCTGCTTGGCCGCATCGCCAAGCGGCACCCCGAACACCTCGCAGCGCGCGGCCTCGCCCGCCGTCTTGCCTTCGGCCTGCAACGCAAGCACGGTGCGATCGACACCGAGCCCGAATCCGATGCCGGACAATGGTTGTCCGCCCAGCTGCGCCATCAGTCCGTCATAGCGCCCGCCGCCACCGATGCCCGACTGCGCGCCGAGCCCGTCATGCACGAACTCGAAGGTGGTCTTGGTGTAGTAGTCGAGCCCGCGCACCATCCGCGGATTCACCACGTACGGCACGCCGAGCGCGTCCAGGTACCCGAGCACCTGATCCAAGTGCGTCTTCGCGGATTCGGAGAGGTGATCGATCATCAGCGGCGCGTCGGCGGTCATTTCGCGCACCTCGGGCCGCTTGTCGTCGAGCACCCGCAGCGGGTTGAGCTCGGCGCGCCGCTTGGTCTCCTCGTCGAGCGGCAGCCCGAACAGGAACTCCTGCAACAGTTCCCGATACTGCGGACGGCAGGTCTCGTCGCCGAGCGAGGTGAGCTCCAGCCGGAAATCCGCCAGCCCGAGCCCGCGGAAGCCCGCGTCGGCGATCGCGATCACCTCGGCGTCCAGCGCGGGATCGTCCACCCCGATCGCCTCGATGCCGACCTGCTGCAGCTGGCGGTATCGACCGGCCTGAGGGCGCTCGTAACGGAAGAACGGCCCGTCGTAGACCAACTTCACCGGGAGCTGCCCGCGATCGAGTCCGTGCTCGATTACGGCCCGCATCACCCCGGCGGTCCCCTCGGGGCGCAGCGTCACGCTGCGGTCGCCGCGATCGGGGAAGGTGTACATCTCCTTGCTGACCACGTCGGTCGACTCGCCGACGCCGCGGGCGAACAGCCCCGTGTCCTCGAAGACCGGCAGCTCGATATGTCCGTACCCGGCCAGTCGGGCGGCGCGAATGAGTCCGTCGCGCACCGCGACGAATTCGGCCGAGCCGGGCGGGACGTAATCCGGTATCCCCTTCGGGCCGGAAAAGCTGCTGGTCTTGGTCACGATGGTCCAGTTTTCACCACCACGCCCCGTCAAGTCCAACCGGTTACGCCGTTGGCCCGTCGTTGTCCGTTATGCGCGCTTCGAATCGAGTGTGAGGCGCACCGCTCTCAGGAAGTGTCGAGCAGTCTCAGGAATAAATGGCAGACTCTCATGCCGTAACAACCGGACACGGGAGGAACGTGGTAGTGCCGAGCAACGAACAGCGGCGAGCAGCGGCGAAACGTAAGTTGGAGCGCCAGCTCGCCAACCGGGCCGAGCGCGCACGCAGGCGCAAGCAACTCACGATCGCCGGGTCGGTGCTCGGTGTTGTCGTTTTGGTCGCGGCGATCTCCGGCGTGTATTTGCTGACCAAGGGCGACGACAGCGGCTCCGACGCCAAGGACACGCCCTCGTCGAGCAGCGCACCGTCCGCGGCGGCACCGCCCGCGGCGGCGGCCAAGCCCGCGATGGTCAACTGCGTCTACAAGGACAGCCAGAAGCCCGCCGACAAGCCGGTGACCAAGCCGGCCAAGGCCGACGGCATCCCAACCACCGGCAACGACGCGAAGGTCAGCGTCAGCATGGAGACCAATCAGGGTCCGATCGGCCTGACCTTGGCCAACGCCGAATCACCATGCACGGTGAACAGTTTCGTCAGCCTGGCGTCGCAGAAGTTCTTCGATGGCACCAGCTGCCACCGGATGACCGCGAGCGAGGGCCTGAAGGTGCTGCAGTGCGGTGACCCGACCGCGAGCGGCATGGGCGGGCCCGGCTACGAGTTCGACAACGAGTACCCGACCGATCAGCTCGACGCCAACGATCCGATGGCCGCCCAGCAGCCGATCGCGTACAAGCGCGGCACGCTCGCCATGGCGAACGCGGGTCCGGGCACCAATGGCAGCCAGTTCTTCATCGTCTACGGCGATTCGCAGCTGCCGCCGAACTACACCATCTTCGGCACCGTCGACGAGAACAGCATGGGCACCCTGGACAAGATCGCGAAGGCGGGCCAGGACAACTCCAACGGCCCCGGCGACGGCAAGCCGAGCCAGCCGGTGGACATCCAGTCGGTGCGCATCGACTAGCGATCCGCGAAACCCGTACGGGCCCCGCGCCGATTCGTCGGCGCGGGGCCCGACACGTGTCGCGATGATGAAGGGCACCCTAATAGTTCGGTAAGGGTTGGCTTAGACCGGAGATCCTCCGGCGAGTTACCAAGCCTGTCGGAATTGTGCGATATATGCTGATAAGCAGCACGGCCGTACGGTTGCGGCAGTGCTTTCTCGGGTAACCTCGAAACACGGAGTTCGCGTAGCGTGGCAACCCCTCTAACGGGCAACCCCCGAGCAAGGGAAATGCGGCGACACAGTTCTCCCGGTGTCCACGTTTGCAGCCGGGGCATCGTCGGACGGACTACAGTCCCCTGGCGGTGTCCAGACGAAGCACCACAACATCCATAGTGATCACTGCAGCATCGGGGAGCAGCCATGTCCGAGGAACTGGACGACATCGGCCGCGAGACAGCGGCCATGATGAGGACTATGTTGCAGCTTGCGACCCTGGTCGCACTGCGGACCCGCGAGCGTGGTCAAAAGGAAGCCGAAGCGCGCGTCAAGGTCACCGAAGCTCGCATGAAAGAGGCCCGCGAGATGCAAATCCGCGAGGCCCGCGACGCGAAGGCCAAGGACCCGCGCAACACCGAACTCGCCAGGATGATCGAGAAGCCGATCCCGGAACGTGGTGTGTCGCTGGAGAAGGACCGCTTCACGGCGCAGGCCGAAGCGACCCGCATGGCGGGCATCGCCGCCGCGGCGCACGCCAAACCCAAGGTGCTGGAGTACGACTCCCCCGAACGCCGGATGGCGATCGCCGCGCATTTGGCGAAGATGGGAGTCGCACCGGAACTCGCCGCGGTACGCATGTTGATCGAAGTAGGCCAGGGCCAGCCGCCGATCGAGGCGGTACGCACCCGCTCCGAGGAGGCGCCCGCGGTCACCAGGGCCAAGGAACAGGACGCGCGCTCTCGCGGTCTGGAGCGCACACGCTAGTCCGCACCACAACGTAACGAGCCGAGGTGCTTACGGAATCAGCTGTCCCGTAAGCACCTTCGCTTTATCTCAGCGGCGGAAATCGCCCATCGTCGGATCACCGAACATCCCGTGCTGCGGCGACTTCAACGGCAACGGGCTCAACATGTCCTTGTGCCCGTTGCGCACACTGCAGTATTTGAACGGCCCCTTGGGATCGAACAGCTTGGCCATGTGCGGATCGGCGTGGTCGAGGAACCACACGCTCAATCCCGTTGCACCGTTGAGCCGGAAGTGTTCCCACGCTCGCCACATCGCGTCCAAGCGTGCGACCGCCTCGGCGTGCTGAAACCATTCCGGGCACCATACGGTGTCGCTGAGGTCGGTGACCTGACGCCGATAAACCAGGCTGAGATAGTTCTCGACGAACTCCACCACGCTCGCGTAGATCATGGGTTGCTGCTGCTGTTCGGTCACGACTTCGCCTCGCTACCGCTCGTCATGGTCGCGACAGCAGGCCCGGCACCCGCGGCCCGCTCGCTAGCCTTGGTCACAGTGGCCTGACCTCCTCGATCTGCCCGTACTCCGCCGGCTGCGTACCCTTGCTCAGCGAGGGCGTGCCAGGGATCAGGTCACCGATTTCCGTCTTGCGCTGCGGATCATGGTGCGAGATGGACTTCGTCACCTCGGCAGCGTACTCGCCCTCCCACCAGGGGACGGTGCGAACCAACACCGGCGGCGCGCCGGACGGGAAAACGATCACCCGCCCGCGCGGCAACTGCGCGAGACCCTGCACGCTGAAGGTCTTCGACGAGCCGAGCGAACGCGAATAGCTCTTGCTGCCTTTGGATTCCGACACCGACGCCGAGACGACCTCGTAGTCGCCGATCGCCTCGGAACGCTCGCGCAGGAAGTTCGTGTCGTCAACCCCACTGCCGAGCACCTTGATGTTCGCGGCGGCCCACAGCGCGTTCATGCCCGGCTCGCCCCAGCAGCGCACGCCCTGCGCCCACGACTGCAGCACGGTCATCACGACGATGCCCCGCGAGCCGAAGTGGCTGTACTGCTTGGGCAGATCCTTCCAGCGCACCACGTTCGCCGCCTCGTCGAGCACCGCGAGCAGCGGGATGGGCAGCCGCCCGCCGAGCGACTGCGACGCCTTGCGCATCGCCACATCGATCACGGCCTCGGTCAGCGCGCTCACCAGCGGCGCCGCCGAGCCGCGCCCTTCCAGCGACAGGCTGTAGAGGGTGCCGTTGCGCTCGATGAATTCCAACTCGTCGAACTCCCGGCGATCACCGCCGCGGGTGATCCACGGGTGCACATTCGACAGCTTCAGGCAGCGGATCATCTTCTTGGCCGTCCCGAAAATGCCGCTGCGCGTGCGCTCGTCCGCGTTGTACTGGGACGCGAGGCCCGACGCTGTGTAGTGGTGCCTGGCCGCGCGCAACAACAGGAGCGGCTCGGTGTCACCGGGATTGGTCACCCATTCCCACACCTGCACGATCGGCCTGCTGCCGTTCTGATCGCCGACGGCCGCCGCCAAGAACAGCCCGGCCAGCAGATCCTCGGCCTCCGGGTCGAAGAAGGCGTCCGTCTTCGCGTCGGAACCATCGTCGCCGTCGGCGAAATGCCCGGCCAGTCGCGCCGCCCGCATTTCGCAGCCCTCGCGGCGGGCATCGACCCAGGCCAGCGGATCCCAGAACCAGCTCGGCTCCTCACCGGCGACCCCCTGCGGGTCGAAGACGAACGTCGGACTTCCCTTGGCTTCCCGCACATCTCGGGTCGCGTCCACCACGTCGCGCTTGTTCGAGGTGGCCAGCACCGGACCGATCGCGGTGAGAATGGCCGGGACCACCCGGGAGGTCGACTTACCCTGACGCGGCCCCCAGATGTCGAGATGCAGGTCTTCGTAAGAGCCGTACAGCATCTCGCCGTCGGCGATGCCGATGCCGATGGGCACGCCGGGCACATCATCCCTACCGAGCCGCACCCCGAGCTGAATGGCCTTCTCCCGCACACCCTTCGCGGTGAGATGGGCGATGGCGCTGCCCTGGCCCATCACATCGGCCTTGTCGTCGACCGGCAGCCTGCCCACCGACCTGCGCTTCTTCAGCCGCTTGCGGATGACAACCCAGGCCACCAGCGCCAGGACCACGAGCAGCACGATCACCGTCGACGCGCGCGGCCAATGCAGTTTGCCCTTGACCAGATCCGCGACGATGGCGATCGGGTTGATCGGGATGGACTGCGGGGTCACCGCGAGCATGTTGCCCAGATGCAGCGCGACCCAGAGCGTGGCCACCACCGCGATGCCGGCGTACAGCAGGATCATGGCCGCGTCCGGTCCGATCGCGGCCGGATCCTTAACCACCTTCTTCGCCATGTCTGCCTCCTACTTTCGGTACGGGAAATGTCTTGGTGTTCAGCGGAACGCGTCGAGCCGCCAGCCGTCGGGCGTGCGCACCACGGTGGCGATGACCGTCGCGGGCGGCAGCGGTTCCTTGCGGCCGTTCGGGTAGATGACGGTCTGCTCGATCCCGATCTTGAACTGCTGCATGTTCGGATCGCCGCCGCCGGGCGCCTTCTCGCCGGAGGCGAAGGTGAACGCCTCGACGTTCGCCTTCGCGGTGGCCCAATCCGCCCACTGCAGCGTCGTCTTCGGCGCCTCCAGCCCGGTCGGCGAGCCGTCCAGCATGCGAACCAGGCTGGGGCCCAACCACTTCCGAGCCCGCGCCAGGGACGCGCCCTGAGTCTCGGTGGCGGGCTGCCAGGTGTAGATCTCCTTCAGCGCGGCCACCGCGACACCGTCGGGCGTGACCGGATCGGGTGCGGGCACGCCCTCGAGCATCCGGGTCGTTGACGTGGCCGGGTGCGCCCCACCGGATCCCGCGTCCGCGCGGTCTCCGCGACCGCAGGCCGCGCCCAGCATCGCGACGCTCACCACCAGCATCACCACCAGTTTCGCGCGTACCTGTGCATTCGAGGGGCGGCGCGCTCGGGGCCCTGCGTGGTCACGCAGGCTGCCGCCTCCGGGCCCGTCGTTCGCGCCGCCGTCTTTCCAGGCTAACCGCAAGGACCGACAGTTCGGCGGTCTCGACGAAGCGTGTTCGGATCGGGGCCTCACATCACCCTCCTCGCCCGGCTGTCTCCCGGCACCTGCACCTCACCGACCCCACCGCCACCACGGGTGCCCGGCACGGCCTGAATCATCCGCCCGTTGCCGGAGTAGATGCCGACCTGCGCGGGCCCGCGCGGGCCGAACGCGCTGAACACCAGATCCCCCTCCTGAATCTTGCCCATCGGCACCTCGACACCGGCCTCCCACTGCTGTTCGGCGGTGCGCGGCAACGTCACCGAGCCGGACGAGGCGGCGAACACCGCGGCAGAGGTCAGGCCCGGCCCGTCCATGCCGCCGCCACTGGGCCCCTGCGGGCCGCCGCCACCCCAGACGTACGGCTGTCCGAGCCAATCGTGCGCGGCCTCGACGATCTGTTTGCCGCCGCCGCCCTCCTTGGGATCGAACCGGCCGAGTGCCCCCGGCGCGCGGAACTGCGCCTCCATCGCGAGAATGTTCGCCACGTAGGGCTGGGTCTCGGACAGGTGCGCCGCCACCTGATTCGGCATGCCGCCGGACGCGAGCACCGCGCCCTCACCGGCGTTGTAGGCGGCCAGGGTCAACGCGGTCACGTCGCCGCGCACCTTGCCATCGGCCTCCCACTGCACGATCTTGTGCGCGATGGCGCACATGTAGCGGCCCTGCCCCACGATCGCGTCGCCGTCGTCCCACAGGCTGGCGGTGCCGTTGCCGTCGGCGTCGATCACGTAGGGCTGGCCGTCATCCGGGTCCACGCTGACCGCGGTGCTCGGCAGGAACTGCGCCAGGCCCTGCGCGCCCGCCGGCGAGGTGGCGCCGCGGCGGAAGCCGGATTCCTGCTTGCCCTGCGCGGCGAGCAGCGAGGGGGTGATCTGCGGGCAGAGCGAACCCGCACGGCGATACCAGATTTCGAGCTCCGGCGGCACCTTGCCCGCGGCCAGCGCGCCACCCGCGCTGCCGAAGCCACGGCTGCACCTCGGGTCGTTGGAAAAGGCTTGCGCGCCACCGACATCCGGGGTCGGCGCACCGTCGAGCCAAGGCAGCGGATCGATCTGGCGCCCGCCGGTGAACCGGCCGCCGGGGACGATCTCGAAATGCAGGTGCGGGCCGCTGGATTCGCCCGCCGAGCCGACCTGCGCGATGGGCTGGCCCGCGGTCACCGTATCGCCGACGTGCACGTGCACACCGGTGTCCCACATGTGGCCGTAGACGGCGGAGTACGCGCGGCCGTTGGTGTCCACCGAGTCGACGACGACCCAGTTGCCGAAACCCGATGCGGGACCGGCGGCGACGACCCGGCCGTCGGAGACCGAGTAGATGGTGGTGCCGTCGGCGGCGGCGAGGTCGACGCCGAGGTGCGTGCCACCGCGCGCACCGAAGACATCCGACACCGTGAAGGTGCCCGCGGCCAGCGGCATGGTGCGACGGATCGGCCCGGCACCCCCGGCCAGCGACGGCGCACCCGCACTGGTCGGATTCGCCTGCGGCCCCGACGGTGCCGCCCCCGCGGCCGGACTCGCCTGAGTACCGAACGGATACTCGGTGCCCGGCGGAGTCGACGGCGTCGCACGCGGATCACCCGGCGGATAACCACCCAGCGGCGGCAGATTCGACTGGGTACCGAGCAGCAACGCCCCCTCACACGGATCGTCAACCGACGGCAGCACAATCACCACCACCAGCGTCATCAACGCAAGCACCGCCCCCAACGCCCCCCACAGGAGCGCCTTCCCGGTCACCGCTCCCCCGCCGCCCCCGGCCCCCACACCCGACCGAAAGCGCCGTTCAGTCGACCAGACCGACCGAAGGCGCCCGCCAGCCGGACAGGTCGCTGCGACCGAAGGGCACCCTCGGTCCGGTAGACGGGGTGCAGGGCGCCTTGGGTCGGGGTGGGGGTCACTGGCCGCGCCGGGATTCGTTGAGGGTGTCGGCGAGGGTGCGGTTCATTTCGGCGGCGGCGGCCAATTGTTGTTGCAGGAGGGCTACTTTGCGGCGTAGGGCGGAGGCGTCCATTCGCTCCAGGCTGGGGCCCTCGGCCGCGCGCACCCAGTTGCGCACCGAGTTGGTGTGCACGCCGATCTGTTCGGCGACCACCCGGCAGGCCTCCGACTCACTGCTCATCTGCGCGGTGAGCGCGACGACCTGCTGGACGGCGGCCTGGCGCACCTCCGGCGACACCCGGCGGTAGGAGCGGTGCGGCATCATCCGGCACACCTCCCGATGCGGTACATCGATAACCCGCGTCTCGGCTGATCTCTCATGCGGCGCTCCCGCTCGGCGAATCCGTCCCGCGGGCAGTCGATTCGGTGAATTCGCTGAACCGCTGGTTGGTGTCGTGAATGCCGCTCTCCTTCTCGGAGAGCGTGAACTCCATGTGGAATGGAATGCCCGGCCTGCGATCCTCACCGATCTTCAGCAGGAACTTGCCGGTGCCCGGCGGCGAGGGACGCAGCTGGCCCGGCTTGAGCGCCTCACCGGTCAGCGCCTGCGGCGCGGACCAGCCGGTCACCATCTGCTCCTCGGCGGAGGTGAACGGCACGATGCTGTCGAGCCGCTTGACCTCCTCGCCGGGCAATGCGCCGAAGATCTTGGCGCGCGCGCGTTCCAGGAAGCCGAGCGCCTTGGCGATGGCGGCCTCCGAACCGAGCGCCTGCAGGTCCTTGATGGTGTGGCTGATCATGATCAACGAGGTGGCGATGCCGCGCTGCAGGCGCGTGAGCTCGTCGACGCGGTCGACCATGAAGTCGCCGAGGCCGAGCACCTGCCACAGCTCGTCCATCACCACCTGGAAGTAGCGTTGCGGGCCGAGGTCCGCGTCGGACAGCACGTGCGCGGCCTCGACGGAGGCGAACCCGTCCGCCCAACAGGCAAGCATCACAGCGGCTTTGAGCTTCTTGTCGCCGGTCGGGATGTGCGAGACATCGATGCAGACCGCGACCGCACCGGTGTCGATCGGCACCGAGGTCTGCCCGTTGAAGATCGCGCCGAACGGGCCCTGGGTGAGCGCGCGCAGCGAGCGACGCAGGTTCTTGATCGCGGTGTTGTACTCGTCGGCGTCGTCGGCGCCTGCGTCGAGCATCAATTCCTCACCGCCCGCGACGATTACCTCGAGCAGGTTCTCCATGATCGGCGGCTGGTCCGGGGTGTAGCCGCAGTGCTTACCCATCCCGCCGACTCCGTCGGCTGCCGTCCCCTCGGCCGGCTGGTACAGGATGCGCAGCGCGGTGGCGATGAGCGTCTCTTCGTAGTCGCGCACCCTGGCGCCACGGACCAGCTCGACCAGACCCGCGATCAGCGTCACCTGACGCGCCCGCAGGTCTTGCAGCACCTGAATCTGCAGCGCGGGATGGTCATCCAGGCGCGGCACCACCGCGCCGAGCACACCAGCGGCGAGCGGGTTGAGCTTGCCGTGGCCGTAGCCGAGATCGATCACCTGGCCGCCGACCAGCTCCACCATCTTGCGATAGTCCGGCTTGACGTCGGCCAGGATGAGCGGCGTGATGCCCTGGGCGATGCCGCCGAGCACGATCCGGCGCACCAGCGACGACTTACCGAAACCGTTGAGGCCGAGCACGAAAAGGCTCGGCGCGGTGATGAAGCTGCCCCGCATGAACCAGTTCATCGGATCGAAGCAGACCGGCGCTCCGGTGTGCAGATGCGAGCCGAGCGGGGTGCCGATGAGCGGCGCGCCGGCACCGACCGACCACGGCCACAGGCCGGCGACCTGCGCTGTGGTGGCACGGTATTCGACGGGACGGCCGACCACGTTCATCCGGCCGCCGCCCTCCCCCGCGTAGCCGCGATCGGTGAGTTGTGCGGTGCTGCGGTCGAATCCGTCCTCGAAGACCTGTTCGGCGCGCGCGGCGTAGTTGCGGCGGCGGATGTCGTCGGTGCGAATCCGGAACTGCGCGAACGCCGCCCGCAGGCCGGTCTGCTCGCGGACGATCATCTCCAGCTTGGCCCTGGTCGGCTCGTCGAGCAGCGCCGGGCCGGAGTTCTTGCGCCGGTCGGCCTTGGCCTTCGCGCGCAGGGCCGCCTTGTCCATCACCGGCGTGCCCATGGCACGGTCGGCGGTGTAGTCGGTCCTGGTGGGGCGCTGCGGATTACGACCCGATCGCGAACCGTTGCGGTCCTGCACGCCGCGCTCCGGCTTGCCGTTGCGGGCCGTGCGCCCGGCCCGCGAATCCGGCTGCTGCGATCGCGACGGACGCTCGCCGCGCGCAGGCCGCTCACCGTCGCGGGCCCGTGCCGTCCTGGCCGCGTCCCCGCGGGCGCGGTCCGAACTGCGCTCGCCCCGGCCGTTTTCGGCGCGTGACCGCTCGGCACGTGACCCGTCGGCGCGGGCGCTCTCGGACCGCGCCCGTCGCTCGGCCGCCTCCCGCGCGCGGTCCCGCTCCGTCGCCTCGTCCAGTCCCGTACGGTCATCGCCGCTCATTCGCGCCGCGCCCCTGCCGAATCGCCGTGCGCGGTCGGGCATCTCCTCGATACCGGAGCGTTCGCGCACGCGGCGACCGCGCTCGGCCGCCGGGCGCTCGCCCCACTCGTCGCGCTCGGCCTCGTCGCGCCGCCTGCCGCGCCGAGCCGGGGGCTCGTCGCGGTCCCGTACGGGTGGCTCGTTGTCACGTGCCATAAATCATTCACCCCGCCAGTGCCTTCGGAATAGTCGCGTGCTCCGGCAGGATCACCCCGCAACCGAGCGAGGCCGCGAAGGCCGCCGCCTGGTAGCGGTAACACCGCCGAATCTTCAACCGCGCCTGCGTGGACAGGTCGCGGGTGATGGCTTCGATACGCGGCAGGTCGCCGCGCAGGGGCTCGGTGATGGTCACCAACGCCCCGAAGCGGGTCACACCGTGACCCCTGGCCTGCTCCTCACGGGCCTGCTGGGTGGCGCCCACCCGCAGGGTCGCCGCCGCGGAGACCACGCCGCGCTCGCTTTGCTGGGCCACCAGCGCGTTCTTGAAGTCGTCGTCGACGATCTCGGCGGCGTCGGCGGCCGAATGCGGCCGGTACACGATGGCGATGCGCTTGCGTGGCACTTCGGGATTGGGCGCGAGCAGTCGTTGCAGCACCCGCTCGTCCACCGCGCCCTCGGGCGCGGCGTCCATCTCCCAGGTGACCGAGCGGCCACCGTCGTGCACGAAGTGATCCCACTTCTCGTCGTGCGACACCGGGCCCGCGTCAGCCCAATCCAGCCCGTGGCCATCGGGTTCGCTCGACGCGACCTCCAGGTCGGCCTGCGAGGCCGGATCGTAGCTGCGCCGGATGAACGAGATGACCTCGTCCGCCGACATCGGCTGGGCGCGCACGCCCGCCTCGGCCAGCGCCGCGCAGATGCCGGGCAGGCGGCGGCCGATCTCGACCGCCTCCTCGGCGGGGTTCTTGCGCCGCTCGGCGGTGGTGGCCTTGAAGGTGATCGCCACCCGGGGCAGCAACTGCACCCGCTCCTGCGGCAGCTCGGTGGCGAGCTCGTACATCACCTGCTGCGCCAGCTCCGGCGCCTCCGGCCGGGTGATCGTGGAAACCTCGGTGAGCAAACGGTTTCCGGTCTCCGGCACGGTGTCGATGACCGGGACGACCGCGACGATGTCACTGGTCTGGCCCACCGAGGCGAGGAAGGTGCCCCACGCCGATACCCAGCGATCGATCACCGGCTGATCCACCGCCTCGTGGCCCTGCGGCCAAGCCCGCAGCACCACCGTGTACTGGGCGAACTGCGGCAGGTGGATCATGCCGAAGCTGTACCCGCCCGCGTCGATGCCCTCGTAGAGCTTCGACGGCGCGAGCAGCCCCGGCAGGCGGGTGACCCCGCCCGGTATCCGGGAGAACCGGCCACCCCGGTACACGTGCTCGCCGTTCTTGCGCGAGCGCATCCAGTTGAACATCATCAATCCCGTCTCGTAGCCCGATCGGCCGCCCGTCCGCCACACCAGTGGAACCATGATCACGACGCCGGTGACTCCGACGATCAGACCCCATTTGAAGCCGCCGACCATCGCGGTGATCAACGCGGTGATCACCACCACGAAGCCGATCACGGTCTCTTCCCAGCGCAACCCGAAAAGGCCTGCGCTGCGGGGCTTTTGCCACAGCCCGTACGAGCGACGCTCGTAGGTATCGTTCGTCGTCATCGTCATCGCGGAATGGTGCTCCTCCCGAGGTCGGGCGAGCGATTCGCCCAACGGTCACCGGCCACATCACCCATTGCCTGGTCCGCACGGTTCAGGCTGCTCGTCGCGGCGCGGGCCGCGCCGATCCGGCCCGCCGCCCGTGCCGCACCGGACGGTACTCCCGCCGCGCCGCCGGGCCCGGAGGCGCGCGGTGCCGCACCGCCGGCCGGTCCGCCGCCACCGCGCGGCGGGGTCGGTCGTGGTGCGCCGCCGCCGCGTCCGCCCGCGCCACCCGGCGGACGCGGTCCCGCGCCGCTGCCGCCGACGTAGCCCGGCGCGCCCGACGCCGCGGTGCCTTTGACGCCAACTGCCTTGGTGCCCATGGCGCCGAGGCCGGCGACGGCGAGCAGGGTGCCGCCGGTCGCGGTGAGACCGGAACCGCCGCTGCCGACGATCGCGACCGCGGGCGTGACCAACCGCATCAGCGCGGGCAGCACGAACGCCACGCTGCACAGCAGCACGATCGCGACCAACATGCGTTGCGCCTGTTCACCATCCGGCAGGCCGTTGGTACTGGTCAGCGAATCCACATGTCCCGCAGTGGTGAACGCGATCATGTAGACGATCGCGGCCACCGGTTTCCACAGCATGAACGCGATGATCCAGCCGATCAGCTTCTGATAGGACTGTTTTCCGACGTTCATCCCGGACGCGGCCGCCGCCAGCGGCAGCACACCGGCCGCGATGATCAGCAGCCCCTGCCGGACGATGGCGAGCACGATCTGCGCGAGCGCGCCGAGCAGCCCGACAATCGCGATGATCAACACCAGGCCCGGCGAAAACGCCTGCAGCTTACTGGTTTTCACCATCAGCTCGGCCAGGTCCTTGGCGTTGCCGTTGGTCGAGTCGTTGATGATCCACTCGGAGAAGCGATCCGAGGCCTGGGTGCCAGCGACGATCACCGCGCCGAGCATCCAGGAACTGAATACCACTCTGGCGAACATGCGGAACGATTCGGCGGCCTCGTTCATCGTGGCCCCGCGTCTGGCTTCGGCCAAGCGGGCGCCGGACAGGATCACCGAGGCTATCAAGAGCAATATCTGCGCCTGATAGGTGTAATCGTTGATCTTCGTGAACAGCGAACCCGAGTCGCTGGCCGCCTCGTTGGGCACCTTCATCCAGAAGGTCAGCGCCAGGATGATGGCCTCGCCGAGGCCGTTCATCAGCGAGTCGACCACCTTGCCGAAGGTCGAGTCCCAGGCCTTGTCCTTCACCGCGGTGGCCGCCTGACCCGGATGCGAGGCGGCATTGCCCGCCTTGCACGCGGCGGAGGCGGCGTCGCCGAGGGAGATGCCTGGCAGGCCGACATTGTCGAGCGTGTCGTGGATCTCGTTGCACGTCTCGTCGAAGCCGTACTGCTGTCCATAGGCGATGGTCGGCGTCGCCATCATCACCGTGAAGATGACCGCGAAGATCGTGAGTAGTCGCCTCACCATTGTCTGCACCCCTCGCTGCTCCGCAGGTCGGCCATCAAGTTCTCGTCGTGCCTTTCCCATCGTGCTCACCATTTCGTCCACCCGCTCAGCGATTCGACGTACTCGGTTTGTGCGGTATTGGACGTCGATGGCTTGAGTCGCCAGTCCCCGGCATCCCAGACCATGACCAGGCGGATCGCCGCCCATAACTGTTTGCCGTCGACCACCGGCCCGCGCGAGGCGAGCCGGACGATGGTCAGGTCGTCGGCGTAGTCGTCGACCTTGAACGCGTCCGACGCGACGAAGTATTTGGTGACCTTCTCCGGCTGCTGTTCGGGCAGCTTGTTGCCGCCGAGGGCCTTGTCGTAGGCGGCGATCTGCTGGGCCGAGACGCGCACCTGGGTCACGTACAGATCGCGGTCGGCCGGACGGGCGTTGAGCCGGTAGGTGATCTGTGCCGCGGCCAGCACCGCGCCCTGCGGCGTGTGCGAATAGCCAACGGCCAGGCCGTCTTCGATGCGGGCCGGGCCGTCCGAGGTGGAGAACGGCACGGAGGCGCCGTAGACCCGCTGCCAGCCGTGCGGCGCGGTGGTGCCCTCCGGCGCCTGAGTCAGCCAATCCGGGTCGGACGGCTTGCGCTGCCGGGTCGGGTCCTGCGAAAGAGGCTGCCCGGCAGGGTTGTTCGGCACATCGACGCGCCGGCCGAGGATATCGACCTCGGGAGCGGCGAAGCCGGTGCCACCGGGTGATGCGGCGGGCGCGGGCGCGGCGCCCGTCGGGCCGCCGTCGTCGCGGGTGACGTAGATGACGATTCCGATGATCACGATGAGCGCCAGCACAGCTGCGGACGCGACAGCACCGAAGGAGACGCGATCACGCGCGTAAGACCCCTTCTCGGTCACTTCGGTGCCTCCAATTTCACTGAGTCATCAGGTATTACGTCGATCGCGTCGATCGGTCTAGCGGTGGCGCCCGGCTCGGGCAGGCGTAACCGCCAGTCCTGGCCGAACCATTCGACGATGGTGTGGTTCACCGCCTTGGAGTTGTCCGAGTACTCGGTGTGCACGTCGACGGTGCTGCGCTGGTCGGTGTACCCGGTGACCCGGTAGCCGAGCACGCGCGGCGCGTAGTCGGGAGTGGCAGGCCCGGTGATCGACAGCTGGATCCGATTCACCGCCCACTCGTCCTTCGCGGTACCCGGAACCACCTCCCGCGCCGCGACTTTGGCCCACTGACTGTCCGAAGCCACCGCCAACCGCACCGCGTGGGTGATCGCGGCGATCCCGGCACCGCGCGGCGAATGCTCGAAACCCGTTGCGGCACCGTCGGCTTCCGACTTCGGCCCCTGGTCGGTGTGCGGCAGCGGCACGCCTTGGAACGGCTGCCACCGCACGCCGGTCGGCACCGCCGACAGCTCCGGCCCGGATCGGTCGTCGCCACCGCCACAGCCGACCGCCGCGATCAGCAGCACCGCGCCGACCGCGCCCGCAGTCCCCCATCGAGCGCTCATGTCGGCAAGAAAGCCAGCGCGATTCCCGACGCTGTGCTCGCCACTATCGCCCCGAGCAGGCTCATCAGCACCCCGTGCGAGGCGTCGTTCATCGCCAGGTCGCTGCGGAACGAGATCCACAGCTTGCCAGCGGAGACGATCATCCAGGCCAGACACACCAGCAGGACGAACCACAGCAGCCAGTTGAGCAGCTGCATGAGAGGTTCCAGTACCTCGGCGGGCATCTGTTTGTAGGCCAGCAGCTCGGCTGCCGACGCGCGCACGGTAGATATGTCGGACATCAGGTTCCAATAACGGCGTTCATGATGGTGCCGGCGCTGGTCGCGACGACGCCGCCGATCATGGCGCCGGCCACCATCTTCGGCGACTCGAGTCCGCCACCCGTCCACTTCTCCCACGCGAACTTGCCGCCCGCGTAGGTGATTCCGCAGATGCCGGACAGCAGCACGAACCAGGTCAGGTAGCGCACCAGCTGCAGGATCTTCTCCGAGCCTGGCGGCGCCTCGGGCGTCGGGTTACCGACCTGCGCGAGTACGGTGCCGTACGTGTCCTGCACGGCGAGGAGAATCGTGCTCATCGGGTGCCTTTCTCGAAAGTAGTTGAGTCGTCGCCGATTCGATGCATGAGTTCACTGATCGGGTGGCTTTCTGCTGGCCCGGTCCTGCGCCGGATCGTCGAGTTTGGCCTCCTCCAGTGCCGTTCGAGCCGCCGCGACGATGTCGGCGCCGAGCTCCCTGACATCGAGCGGTACCTCTTCCAAGGGGTCGATCTTGCGTTTCTTCGGTGGCAGCGCGTCACCGGGCGCCCACACGGGCAGCTTCTCCGGTTCTACCAGCGTCCATTCCTCATACCACGGGACCTGCCACAGCTGGCCGGCCAGCGAACCGACCACGTCGCGGTAGCGGCGGATCTCGGCGGGCAGCCGACCCGGTCGCGCGGCGACGGTGATCAGCCCGAGCACCTCGCAGGATCCGGCGAAACCCGAATGATGTTGGCGCAGTAAGTCATGCGCGCGGGTGAGGCCCGCGATGGTCTCTCTGGCCACCAGCACGACGAAGGGGGACTCGCGGTCGAAGACGCCGGGCCAGCGGCGGCCCGAATCCGCCGCGGGCGCAAGCACGTGCGCGAGGCTACTGGCTCCGGCACCGCCGTGCACGCCCATGATCCACACCAACGGCGCCCGGCCGACCCCGGGCACCGGACGGTCCCAGATCGCCGCGCGGCGCGACTCCGGCGGGGCGACCACGCCCGCGGGCGCGGATTCGGTGTGACGTCGAAACTTCATAGCGGCCGTCATGATGCCACCCCGGCGAGCAGGCGCCCATAAGCCCGGCGCGTATCGAGGGCCAACGACGCGTGCCGGACCAGTTCGCCCCTGGCCAGGTGCGGGTCGTAGGGAATCTCTCGAATATCGCGGACCCAGCCGGACAGGTGCTCACGCAAATGCTCGGCTACGCCCGACTCGGTGCCCGGATGCTGGTGTGAGACAACGATTGTGGTGTCGCCGACGATGCCGCCGCCCTGCCCCTCGGTCGAGTCGCCGAACTGGTCGTCGAGCCATTCCAGGGTGACCCGCAGCCGGTTCGCGGCATCGGCGCGGGCCGGAATGGCAAGTACCAGAGCAACATCGGCGTCGTCGAGCAGCGGGCGCAGCTGCCGCCCGGCTATCGGGCTGCCGCCGTCGTAGACCGCGGTGAAGCCCGCGTCGTAGACCGCGCGGGCCACCGTGAGATAGGTCGCACGCCTGCGCAGCGGCGCGGAATCGCGCCACAGTAAACCGATTCCGGAGGTCGCGCGCGACAGGCATTCCTTCAGCGGTGCCGGTTCGTCGTCGCCGCGCCCGTACAGCCACGATTGCAGGCTGATCGGGTGCAGGTGCTCGTCCGCGCCGCGCAGCGCGAGGTCGCTGCCCGCCGCGGTCGCGTCGACCGCGACCGTCGGGGTGCCTGCCATGCCGAGCTCGCCCGCGATACCAAGTGCCGTGGTGGTGGTGCCCGCGCCACCACAACCGCCGACCACCAGGATGGGGCGCTGCAACGGTTGTTCCGCACCGGAACCGCCGCCCTTGCCGCGCCGCAATCGCACCACCGGAGCCTTGGAGCGCACGGGCCGGCCCGACGGTTCACCCTGTTCGGGTGCCTCGTCGAGCCAGCGGCTCCAGTCCTCGCCCATCGCTTCCTGCTCTCTCTATCCGGCCGCGATACCCGTGATCAGGGTGCGCCCGTCGATCACCGCGGTGGTGACCGTCTGCTTGTTGTACGTGGCGGGCACGCCGCCGGGGCGGTACTCGGTGACCTCCACCGAGTACCTGTTGTCCGAGAGGGTCACGATCCGCACGCAGTGCGTGGTGCCCGCGGGGATGGTATCGATGCCGCGCTGGATGGTCGGCGCGGGCGAGACCGTGGCCTCCGGCGCGACGACCTGCCGGACCTGTTCGCCGGAGCGCTCGACGTAGTACGCGTACTGGAACGCCAGGATAGCGTCGGGACCCGTTGCGGTGCTGCCCATTTCGGCGCCGCGCACGGTCGTCGCGGTGCGCTCGGTCGGGCAGGCGCCTGCTGGTCGCGGCGTGCTGACCCCGGCCTGCGACTTGCCGCGCAGGCTGTCGGTGCTCACGCCCGCCTGCGCGCTGCCCGCGGTGAACTGCACCGAGGCCGAGGAGGCGGGCAGTCGCGGTGCCGCGGCCCGGCTGTTGGCGGAGTGCAGCAGGAACAGCACGCCCGCGGCCGCCGCGCCGAGCAGCAGCACCGCGATGACCAGTACGACGAACACCCGGACGCGGCGCGAACCACGGGTTCGGGCCTGCACTCGCAAGGCGCTGGACGAGCGCGGTCGCGGCTCGTCCAGCTGGTCGTCGTAGTCATCGTCGTCGGGCCAGGGGAAACGCACCAGGTCGGCGTCGCGCGGGGTGTAGTCGTCGTCGGGGCCCGGTGCCCGGCCTACCCAGTCCGACCAGCCGCCGGTGAATTCGCTGCGCTGCGCCGACAGGTCCGCGGGGACCTCGGGCTGCGGCTCGTCGCGAATGTAGTGCGGGTACCGGGCCGGGCCGTCGTCGTCCAGATGTACAGAATTCGCCGCGGGCGGCACCGGTGCCGTTTCCGGCTCCAGGGCGGCATACCAACGAGACAGTTCTTTGTACGACTTCAACATTCCCCCATTCCCGCTGCGCGAGGCACATGGCTCATCGTCGGACCCTCTCGGCGATCAGTTCGTGGAGAACGGGTAGGTGTTGGGTGTGCCGGGTCGATCGGTGGGCGGAATCGACGTCGCGCCGCCGGATGAGGCGCCTTCGGCTCCTGTCCCGAACGGAAATTGTCCCGTACCGGACACATTCGGCGTAGTCGACGCGCCGGATTGCTCGCCGAAGAATCCCGTCGGCGGCTTGTCCGCGCCGCCGAGCGGCCTGCCGTTCGCGCCGAATTTACCGGCGATGTCGTTGGCTATCGCGGCGAACCAGTCGGCGACGAATGTTGTCGGCGCGTCGCCGTTCGCGGCGACCGTCGCGGTGCTGTACGCGCCGTGTCGCTGGACGGTGTCCCAGTACCGCACCCAGGTGGCGGTGTTCAGCAGTTCGCTGTTGTCGGTGATGTTTTGTACGACCGCGTCGAACGCCTGGGTGACCAAGCGGGCGCCGGTGGTCGGCGGGACGAACTGGGCGACCGCGCCGGCCAATTTCGTGCCGAGCGACAGCAGCGCGGCGGGCGGATTCGCCAACCCCGCGGTGGCCAGTTCGGCGATGGTCGACGGGTTGATGACCGTCTTGACGACGCTGACGACCGCGTTCAGGCCGATCATGCCGACCTTCAGGAGCGCCTGCAGCGCACCGGGGAGGTCGAGTGGGGTGCGCGGGTCGGCGGCGTCGGCGAGCCGCTGGGAGATCGACTTCTTGGGCGAGATGGCCAGCGTCGCGAGCGAGTTGCCCTGCACGTCTTCGTTGGCGACCTTGGTCGCGGTCTTGATCGACGTGTAGGCCAGCGCCTGGGCGATGGAGGTGAGCGAGGCGATCGGGTCGCCGCCGCTCAAAGTGGATTGGCCGACGACATTGGTGACGGCCTTCAGGATCGGTGCGCCCTGCGGTGCGTCGCAGGCGAGGTCGCCCGCCGCGCAGAAACTGGCCACGCGGCCGGTGAGGGCGCCGAAGTTGGCGGCGATGTCGCGGTCCGGGCCGATGCCGCCGCCGGTGGCGGGCGCTTGCGGCAGCGCGGCGATGGCAGCGAGATCATCGCCCGTGGTGCCGGGGGCCGGATCCGGCGAGGCCTTGCCCGGCGAGCCAGGGAACAGCGGCGCGCCCGGGTTGCGGGTCGGGTCGGCGAACAGCGCGACCGCCGCGACCTTGTCGGCCGGGAGCACGCCTTTGCCCTGCCCGATCTCCTGCGCGAACATCGAGGCGACGTGTGCGCCTTGCGAATAGCCGACCACCGCGAACCTGGTGTCGGCGCAGCGATCGGCGACCGCCTTGGCCATCGTGCGCAGCCTGGCCAGCCCGCCCGTCACCGATTGGGAGTAGGGCGCCGCGCCTCCCGGCGTCGCGCCGCCGAAGCCGGATTCGTAAGGCACATAGGCTCGATCGACCAGTCCGGGAGCGGTGGCCTTGGCCAGCATCGGGCGAAAGACCGTGGACAGCATGCCGGTGTCGGTAGACGGTGCGGCATCCGGTGACGATTCGCCGGTGCCCTGAATTCCCAAGGCGTACAATGCCGGACACGCACTGAGCGCGATATTGGTCGAGGGGCCTGCGGGATTCGGCGGACCGGCCACGGCGGTACCCGCCGTAGCCACGGTCACGGTGAGTGCTGTCAGCACCCCCGCAACGCTTGCCGCATACTTTGTCATAGCGATCCGCAATCAATCCGTGTTGCCGCAGTTACCCTAAACGCCATGAAACGCAATAGACCGTAACAGATTCCGACTATTGCTGGGGCATCGCCGAAAACTTTCCATGAACTGCCGAAACGGGTTTCACACATTCCCGCGTGCCGGGCAACATCGCCCGGCAACTTTCCGATGGTCCGAAAACGAGAGCAACCGCCTGGCGACCCGCCGGTCACCCGAATTCCCTACCGGGACTCCATCTTCCGTTCGCCCGAAGGCTTCGGCATTCGTGCAGATATCGCGGGCTTCGCGGATGGTTCGCCGAGAGGTTGCCGAGCACAGAACAATTGACACGTCAAGGGGAGATGACCACCCCGGACTATTTCAAGCGGCCTCGCACATTCGTGACTCGCAAGCGCTCCAAGCGGCCTCGCGCATTCGCGCGCTACGCGGCGGAGGTGACGCGGTAGACGTCGTAGACGCCTTCCACATTCCGCACCACATTCAGCAGATGCCCCAGATGCTTCGGGTCGCCCATTTCGAAGGTGAACTTGCTGATAGCGACCCGGTCGCCGTGCGTGGTGACCGAGGCGGACAGGATGTTCACCTTCTCGTCGGCCAGCACCTTCGTCACATCGGAGAGCAGGCGGGTGCGATCGAGCGCCTCGATCTGGATGGCGACCAGGAACACCGAGGACGGTGACGGCGCCCAGGACACCTCGATGATGCGTTCGGCTTGATCGCGCAGCGATCCCGCGTTGGTGCAGTCGGTGCGGTGCACGCTCACCGCGCCGCCGCGGGTCACGAAGCCCATGATCTCGTCACCGGGCACCGGGGTGCAGCACTTGGCCAGCTTGGCGACGGTGCCGGACGCGCCGGGGATAAGCACGCCCGCGTCGCCGGTGGTCCGCTGCCGGTTCGGCGTGGTGGACGGGGTGGACCGCTCGGCGAGCTCGTTCTCCACGTCGCCGATGCCGCCGAGCTGCGCCATCAGGCGCTGCACCACGTGATGCGCGGAGACCTGATGCTCGCCGACCGCGGTGTAGAGGGTGGAGATGTCGGTGTAGTGCAGTTCGTGCGCGACGGCGGTCATCGCGTCGACGCTCATCAACCGCTGCAGTGGCAGGCCGACGCGGCGGACCTCCTTGGAGATCTGCTCCTTGCCGTTCTCGAGGGCCTCCTCGCGGCGCTCCTTGGCGAACCACTGCCGGATCTTGGCCTTGGCGCGCGGCGAGACGACGAAGTTCTGCCAGTCGCGGCTCGGCCCGGCGTTCTGCGCCTTCGAGGTGAACACCTCGACGACCTCACCGTTTTCCAGCTGCCGTTCCAGCGCGACCAGACGACCGTTCACCCTGGCGCCGATGCACTTGTGCCCGACCTCGGTGTGCACGGCGTACGCGAAGTCGACCGGGGTCGACTTCTGCGGCAACGTGATCACGTCGCCCTTCGGGGTGAACACGAAGATCTCCGGCGACTTCAGGTCGAAGCGCAGCGACTCCAGGAACTCGGCCGGGTCGGCCGCCTCCCGCTGCCAGTCGAGCAGCTGGCGCATCCACGCCATGTCGTCGACCTCGGTGGAGTCGTTCGAGTGCTTGCCGCGGGTTTCCTTGTAGCGCCAGTGCGCGGCGATGCCGAACTCGGCGGTGCGGTGCATGTCCTGGGTGCGGATCTGCACCTCGAGTGGCTTGCCGTCCGGGCCGACGACGGTGGTGTGCAGCGACTGGTAGACGCCGTAGCGCGGCTGGGCGATGTAGTCCTTGAATCGGCCCGCCATCGGCTGCCACAGCGAGTGCACCACGCCGACGGCCGCGTAGCAGTCGCGCACCTCGTCGCACAGGATGCGGATACCGACCAGGTCGTGGATGTCGTCGAAGTCCTTACCCTTGACGATCATCTTCTGGTAAATCGACCAGTAGTGCTTCGGCCGACCCTCGACGATCGCGTTGATCCGCGATGCCGCAAGGGTATTCACGATTTCGGCGCGCACCTTCGCCAGGTACGTGTCGCGCGATGGCGCCCGGTCGGCGACCAGGCGCACGATCTCGTCGTACTTCTTCGGGTGCAGTATCGCGAACGCGAGGTCCTCTAGCTCCCACTTGACCGTCGCCATACCGAGCCGATGGGCAAGGGGCGCAATGACTTCGAGGGTTTCCTTGGCTTTCTTCGCCTGCTTCTCCGGCGGCAGGAAGCGCATGGTGCGCATGTTGTGCAGCCGGTCGGCGACCTTGATCACCAGCACGCGCGGGTCGCGGGCCATCGCGATGATCATCTTGCGGATGGTCTCGGCCTCGGCGGCCGCGCCGAGGTTCACCTTGTCCAGCTTGGTGACGCCGTCGACCAGGTGCGCGACCTCGGGGCCGAAGTCGAGGGTGAGCTGCTCGAGCGAGTAGCCGGTGTCCTCGACGGTGTCGTGCAGCAACGCGGCGACCAGGGTGGTGGTGTCCATGCCGAGCTCGGCCAGGATATTGGCGACCGCGAGGGGGTGGGTGATGTACGGGTCGCCGGACTTGCGGAACTGGTGCTTGTGCCGTTCGTCGGCCACATCGAACGCGCGCTGCAGCAGCGTCAGGTTCGCCTTCGGGTACAGCTCACGGTGCACGCTGGCCAGCGGCTCGAGTACCGGCTTGACCGCGGCGATGCCGCGCTGACCGGTCATCCGGCGGGCGAGGCGGGCGCGCACTCGGCGCGACGCGGAGGTAGGTACGGCCGCGGAGGTGCCCGGCTGACGCGGCGGCGTGGCAGCACTGGCCTGCGTGCTCGGCGGCTGCTCTGCCCCGTTGGCGGCGCCATTCGGCTGCGGGGCGTCCGCCGATTGCCCGACGTTCGCCTCGCCCACGTGCTGAGTCATGCCACCACCTCTCAGTGCCCGCTTGCGGCGCTCACGGTCCCTCCGTGGGTACGCCGACTGCCGCCTCCGGGCCTGACGTTCGCGCCGCGTGCCTCGATCGAACCACCCTATCCGACCGCCGCAACCGCCCAGACCACCAACTTTAGTCCCGGCCGCGCGCTAACGTCCGGCGCGTGGTTGCCGCGGGCGCGATGCGGGTTCTGCTTCCGGGATGGCGCTGGGTTCGCTGGCCTTGGCGAGGCGTACCGGAAAGGGTGACATATCAGGCGTCGCGGCGGTGTCGTTGCGACCGAACCGCCGCGGTACCGCTAGCGGATGGTGGACGGGCCGGCCGGCTCCCGGTTGAGCATGGACTGGCCGTCGAAGTCCGGGCTGGCCGGGACGTGCAGGAGGTCGACGACGGTGGGGGTGATGTCGACCAGGGTGTAGCGGGAGGTGGTATCGCCCGCGGTGAAGTCGGGTCCGCGGGCGATGACGAAATTGGTTGTCTCGTCCGGGGATTGGCCGCCGTGGCCGCCCTTGGGCCGGTGGCCGTGATCGGCGGTGACCAGGATGGTCCAGCGTTCGGCGGGGTTGGCCTTGGCGCGGGTGTCGACGGCGGCGGCGATGCGGCCGACCTGTTCGTCGATGCGCCGGACGGCGTCGAGGTACTCCTTCGACGCGGCGCCGTCGCTGTGACCCGCGTGATCGACCTGGTCGAGGTGGGTGAAGAGGAAGTCGGGGGCGAACCTGGTGATCGCGGTGACCACGTCGGTGGCGGTGGCGGCGTCGGTCTTGGATTCGTCGGGGTCGTCGGGCACCGGCGCGGTGGAGACGACCACGTCGGCGCGCGGATTGCCGCTGCCCGTCATGGTGGCGATCTGATCCCAGGTGGCGATCGAGTGGGTTTTGAGGGCCGGGTCGGCGCGTTCGAGCTGGGTGAAGACGGTCGGGTACTTCGCGAACGGTGCCGCGGTGAAATTGTTGTCCTTGATGCCGTGCTTGCGATCCCACACGCCGGTCAGCACGGTGGCCCAGGACGGGCCGGAGATGGTGATGTGCGGCGCGATCGAGGAGCGGCTGAGCATGCCTTCGGCGCTGAGCCGCAACAGGTTCGGTGCCCGCACCTGCACGACCTTGTCGAACATCAGTCCGTCCAGGCCGATCAGGACCACCTTGTCCACCCGTGTGTCCGCGTGCGCCCCACCCGCGGCAACCGTCATGGGAAGAGCGGAAACAGCCAGCACGACAAGCGCTTTCGACCAAAACCGGCTCATGCTCGCACCCCCAAGCTCACGCCCGGCCGCCTGGCAACGCCCTCATCGCGCTGCCCGCCGCCGGGACGATGATCCGCTCGCTTGTCGCGCTCGTTCATAGTCCGAACCATGCGGGGCGAGCCGACCCGATGGATAGCCTCCCGCAGCACTGTTCATTGACGTTTCATCGGTCTCGCCATCGCGCGTTGCCTCGCTGAACACCGACTGAACCCTCAATAGCCAAGAGCTATGTCAGCAGCTCACGGGCGGGTGGCTGGCGGATGAACGTCAGATTGCGGTTGACAGCGCGCCGACGATGTGGCTGGCTGACGCCATGCCTGCCGATTCCGCGCAGCGGGGTATCCGGATCGCGGCCGTCGCCGATACCCACCTGCGGCCCGCCGTGGCCGGCCGCTTTCGCCCCGACTTCCTACGGCTGGCCGAGCACGCCGACGTGCTACTGCTGGCGGGCGATCTGACCGAAGGCGGCAGGCTCGCCGAAGCCGACCTGCTCTGCGCCGAAATCGCCGACCTCCCAGTGCCGGTCGTCGCCGTACTCGGCAACCACGACCACGACCACCGGCTCGGCTTCCGAATCTCCGCCCAGCTCACCGACATCGGCGTGCGCATGCTCGAAGGAACCGCGATCACGCTGGAACTGAACGGCATTCGAGTCGGCATCGCAGGCGTGATGGGCGGCAGCGGCGGCTTCCCCGACCATCCGGGCACCCCCGACGAGGGCACCGAAGAACACCGGGCCCGCATGCGCCGCGGCCCACTCGACGGCCTGCTGCTGCGTCAGGCCCTCGACACCCTGGACACCGAGATCCGCATCGCCCTGATGCACTTTTCCCCCGTCATCGACACCCTCGTCGGCGAGCCACCCAAGATCTACCCCGGCCTGGGCTGCCACGCCCTTGGCGAAGCCGTCGACGCGGGCCGGGCCACCCTCGCCCTGCACGGCCACGCGCACAGTGGCACCGAAATCGGTTGCACCACAGGTGGAGTTCCGGTGCGCAACGTCTCGTTTCCGGTGATCGGCCGCGCGTACGCGGTGTACGAGGTCGCGCAGGCGCTCACGCCCGAGCGCTGATCGATCGTGACGCGGATGCGCAGCTGACACTGGTACCCCGAACACTGGCGCTGATCACGCCCGCCGCAGCGGTCGGTAGGTTCCTCCCATGACCGTCGCCCGCTCACTACTGCTGTTCGCCATGGCCGCCCTCGCCGAGATCGGCGGTGCGTGGCTGGTGTGGCAGGGGTGGCGGGAGCATCGGGGGATTCTGTGGATCGCGGCGGGCATCGTCGCACTCGGTGCCTACGGATTCGTTGCGACGTTCCAGCCGGACCCGAATTTCGGGCGCATCCTCGCCGCCTACGGTGGCGTTTTCGTCGCGGGCTCGCTCGCCTGGGGGATGCTCGTCGACAAGTTCCACCCCGACCGGTGGGACTACCTCGGTGCGGGTCTCTGCCTTGTCGGCGTCGCCATCATCATGTACGCGCCGCGACGCTGAATCGGCGACTGGCCGCTTAGCGCGATCCCGATACCAGGGCCGACCCGATCGCGGGCCGGGGCCGGGGCCGGGGCCGGGGCCGGGGCCGGGGCCGGGGCCGGGGCCGGGGCGGATCTTTGTCGGGTGCGGGTGCGGGTGATTGCGACACGCACGCTGAATGTTTCGGTCGAGTAGACCGGTGTGGGACGGGCGGCGTGCTCGATGCCGCTGTCCTGCTCCGAGTTTCGAGGCCGAGCCCGGGACATTCGATGCTTATTTATTCGTAGTCCGGAAATTGGGATGGCCGAGGAGGTTTCCGGCGTTACCTTCATCGCGACCAGTCATCGAAACAATCTCACGAGGAGCCTCCGTGGCACAGGACAGCCAGCCCATCACCGACACCCAGCACAACGCGGCGGCAGCCTTTCGGGCGCTGCACGAGCAAGGCCTCTTCGTGCTGCCGAACGCTTGGGACGCGGCCAGCGCCGCGGTGATCGCGGCGGCAGGGGCACCGGCGGTCGCGACAACCAGTGCCGCGGTCTCCTGGTCGCTCGGCACCGGTGACGGTCAGCAGCTCACCAGGGACGACACGATCGGCGTCATCCGCAGGATCGCCGCCGTCGTCGATGTGCCGGTGACGGCCGACATCGAGGGCGGCTACGGACCCGCACCGGAGGATGTCGCGGCCACCGTCCTCGCCGCCGTGGCAGCCGGTGCCGTCGGTGTGAACCTGGAGGACTCGACGGCACCCGGCGGCCCGCTCTTCGACACCACCGCCCAGTCCGACCGCCTGCGCGCGGCACGCGACGCCGCACAGCAAGCCGGCCTGCCAGAACTGGTGATCAATGCCCGAACCGACGTGTACCTGTTCGGCATCGGCGCGCCCGAAAACCGCTTCGACGAGGTCCTCACCAGGGCCGCCGCCTACGCCGCGGCGGGCGCCGACAGCCTCTTCGTCCCGGGACTCCTCGACCTGCCAACCCTGACCGACCTGGTCGCCAAGTCCCCGCTGCCGATCAACGTCATGGTCGGCGCCGGAGCACCCTCCGTCGCAGAACTCGCGGCGACCGGCATACGCCGAGTCAGCGTCGGCTCGGCAGTAGCCCAAGCCGCTTACAAACTGGCCGAAACGGCGACCATCGAACTCCTCGAGCACGGCACCTACACAACCCTCGAAAATGCCATCGACTTCGGCGCTATCCAATCCCTGCTGAGTCGCTAACCCCGTCGAGCGGCGCAACACTTTCCCGTTAGTCGTCAGCGCTGAACGCCCAGACCGCGGCGGGTCGGCCCGTCGCCTTTACCCGGCGACGTTCGGTGGTGCGGGCTAGGCCGGGGACGGTGGCCAGGGTGCGGTTGAGGTTGGCGGGGTCGGGGCGGGTGCCGGAGAGGGCGGTGGTGGCCGTTACGGCCTTGGTGGCGGGGAATTCGTTGCCGAGTAAGGCCCGGGTGAAGGAAAGGTCTTTCCACAAGAGGTCGGCGAGGAGGGTGCGGGACGCGTCGAGAATGCGGTTGTGGTCGAAGGCCAGGGCGGGCATCTCTTCGAAACTGATCCATTGGGCGGGGCCCTCGTGCGGTCCGACTACCGCCCACATCGCGATCGACAACGTGGGACCGCGCGGGTCGCGGTTCGGTTCATCGAAGGTCACGAGCTGACCGACCGCACCAATCGCAGCCTCGGGGACACCAAGTTTCGTGTGCACCGCCCGCCGAGCGGCTCCGACCAGCCGCTCGCCACGCCCGAGCAAAACACCGGGCAGAGCCAACTCCCCGGTGAACGGCGCCATCACACGCGGCGCGATCCCCACACTCACCCCAGCGTCGTCGCCCCAAAAACGCAACGCCACCACATCAACCGACACCACAGACTGCTCCACGCCTCCCAATCCTGCCGCACCCAACCCCCCAACCCCCCGACCGGCACCCGCCACGCCGCACCCCGATACCGAATCCACATTCAGTGGCACCTGAGGGCGGCAAACGTCGTAAGACCCCGCCGTGGTGTGCCACTGAATGCCGATTCACCAGTGCTTGTCCGGTGCCGGAACACCCAGTTTGTGGGTGGTCGAGGTGGTCAGCGGCGGTTTTGGTCATCGATGCGACCCCGCGAAGGCGGCCTCGTTGGTATCAGCCAAGATCCGCACTGCCTTTCGGGATCCGCTGCTGCGCCCTGGAGTCGGTGCGGATCCCGAGAAACAGTGCGGTTCCGGGCAACGGGGCTCATGCGGCGGCGGACGTTGCCGCGGTGGGGGTGCGGTGGGTTCGGGTGGGGCCGTTCGAGGTCAGTACTACTGGGGTGTCGAGTGTTTGCGTCAGCCAGGGCACCACGTCGGCTGGCATTTCAGTGAGCACCGGGTGGGCGGTGGACAGCAGGTCCGTGAGGTGCTGTTGGTAAGCGAGATCCTGCCAAGCGCCCGGCTCCAGGTTGTCGATCACGCCGTTGTCGGTGGCGTATCCCGTTGCCGCGTACCGAGTTCCCGGGGTGTCCAGGTGGGTGAGGGCGAGGCCGTCGATGCCGCCGGAGACCGCGATGGCGTAGCGCAGCAGGATCGGGTCGAGGTGGCCCAGGCGGAATTCGCCTTGGTAGCGGCCGGTGGCGTTATGGGGTTCCGGGAAGTCGAGGGCGCGGTCCTCGGTGGGGAGCGGGCCTGCGCCGTGGCGGGTCATGTAGGTGCGGGTGACGCCGAGAACGTAACCGGCGGCGCCGATTTCGGACAGCATGGTGCGCGCGTTCCGTGGTTCCACGGTGGACCAGGTGGTGTGCGGATGGAAGCCGCGCCACTCGTCGAGGAGGACACCTTGGGCACCTTCGAAGATCAGGCGGCCGCGCCGGGCGAACCTGGCGAACTGGTCGCCGCCGACGATGCGGACGGCGGCGGCGAATTCCCGATACATCTCGACCAGGGTGTCGATCGGCTCGTACCGGTGTCCGCTGGGGGCGATCAGCGCGCCGTAGTGCGCGGCTAGCACCTGAAGTTTGTCGCGAAGAACTTTGGGGCGCAGGCAATCCGATACTGTCGGCGCGTCGTGCGTCAACGCGTACGAGGCGGTTTCGCCGATCCCCCGTCCGCACGAACCGTGCCGCGAGGAACCCCTCGCGTCCTCGCGGGCACGGTTGGCGGCGATGTGGATCGGCGTGGTGAGCAATGCCCGGCCGTCGATGTGCAACAGTGCCAACGGATCCGGTACACCAAGAGCAGCCAACTGCCGCGCCTCCCCGGCAAGCGCGATCGGCTCGACCAGCACATGCTGCGACAGCAGCGTCGGCACACCCGAGAACGTGCCCGATCCGAACTGCGCGAACGTGTGATGCCGACCGTCTGCGATCACGTTGTGCGCGGCCTGCGCTCCCCCGTTGAACCGCACCACGGCCGAAACCTCGAGCCCCGCCGCCACAGAGCACAGCCAATCGACCGTCGCCCCCTTCCCGGCATCGCCGAAGCCGAGGTCGACCACCACAATGTGCGAGCGAAACATGCTGCACTCCTTCCTATCTAGCCTGATGTCACCAGCCCCGGCCGGTAATCGCCGCACGGACCACGGCGATCCGGTAACTGCTGCGGCTACCCGATAGCGCACCTCCCCGACCATCACCTATCGCGCACCGCACGGCCACCGACCGCCCGCAGCAACGCGATCCGATAGGTGCTGCCCCTACCCCAGTAACGCACCTACCCATCGCGCCCACCATCACCTATCGCGCCTCGAACCGGTCACCCCACACGGCAACCGACCGCAACGGCGATCCAGTTAGTGCTGCGGCTCCCCATCTCGGCCCGAACCGGTGAGCCACACGCGACAACCAACCGCCCGCACTACGGCGATCCGTTAAGCGCTGCGGCTCCCCGATCCCGCACCCTTCCCATCGCGCCCACCATCACCTATCCCGTCCCGAACCGGACCTATCCAGTCCCGAACCGGCGGCCCCCGCCCGGCACAACCGCCCGCGGTAGCACAATCTGTAGGCACTTCAGCTACCCCGGTTCGCCTCGGGAACCGACAGGCGACGTCAACTGCGACCACTTGGCAGCGCACGCATCCGCGGCCCCTTGGCCGCCAACGCCTTTCCGACCGACGCGGCCTCGGCCGCCGATCCCACATCACGGAGATCCGCGAGCCCCGCATCGACATCGACCCGTCCCTCCTCTAAACCGATTGTCAGCGCGATGAGTTCGCATACGGCAGCCGGATCGTCGAGCTTCAGGAATCCCTGCCCGAGCAACCCACGCCAGTGGTCGGCGATCTCCGGATCGTCGTAGTAGCTCGACTGATTAGGCAGGATGTAGTAGATGTGCCAGCGCTCGGCGAGCTCGCGGTAGATGGATTCCACCGAAACATCGCGCCGCACACCGTCACCGATGACGCTGCGGATGTGCCGCGAGGCCAGCTTCGGCTTGTTCAGCTCGTCGCCGATCAGGAACAGGTAGCCCTTCTTGCCCCGCTTCTCCCACGCGTCGGTGACGATGTGGGTGGCCATGAAATATCCGGCCAGTTCATAACTTTCGGACTTCTGCCCACCACCGCCGCCTTCCAGCAGGATGGCGCGCAACTGCTCGTCCATCCGGTTGTCGGACTCGAACTGCCCCACCTGCAACGGAACTCGGTCGCAGTCGGCGTCGCCGACGGCGCCGAACAGGATCTGCGGGTCGTCCGCGTATCCCTTGCGCCGCAACAGTCCGTGCAGCTTGCCGAGCTTACGCTGCATGATCCGCGGCACCCGGCCCATCGAGCCGGTGACGTCGAACAAAACCGCGATGGGCAGCGAATTTTCGTGGTCGGCCGAGTCGCGGCATTCGCGCGCGGTGACGCCGAGTGGGTCGAGGGTCGGGTGCGCCTGCCAGTCCGCGTATGCCACAGAACGCATTTCGGCGGTGTATCCGAAGTCGTCGAGCCCTCGGCTGGCACGGAAGGTCTTGGCCGCCCGATAGGCGGTGTCGTCCCAGTTTCCGTATCCCATGTGATCACTTCCTCTCGTGAATCTAGTTTTAGTGTAAGCGACTAAAACTACGGCCGTCAAGGAATCACCTCGGTAAACGCCGTTCCCTGGCAAGATCGAGAGGGTGGATCTCCTACAGCACAATCCGACCGAAGGTATCTACGCCGCCACCGACGACTACGTGCACGCCATGGAGGTCCGAGGCGCCCAACGACTGCTATTCGTTTCCGGCACAATGGGTCTCGATCCAGACGGCAAGCCAGCCGAGACCCTCACCGAACAACTCGAACTGATCTGGTCGAATCTGCGCGCCATCCTCGCCTCCGCCGACATGACCGTCGACAACATCGTCCGCCTCACCAGCTACCTGCGTGACGCCTCCGACGCCGAGGCAAACGCCGCCGCCAGGGTCGCGGCACTGGGTGGCCGAGCCGTACCGACCACCGCGATCGTGGCGCAGACCCTGGACAACGACTGGCTGGTCGAGATCGAGGTCGTCGCCGCGGGTTGATACCGGCGAAATTCGCGGGCTTCGAGCGGCGCGGCCGGTTTAGGGACGCCGCTGCTGGTACTCACCAGCGGCGCGCACCGGGTGGACACCGGCAAGGTCGCCGCACATCTCGGCATCGCCGAATTGTCGCGCGCCAGTGCCGAATTCGTCCGGGCACACACCGGCCAGGCCATCGGCGGCGTCGCCCCGCTCGGTCACCCGGCGCCGATCCGGACATTGATCGACGAAACGCTGGCCGATCAACCGGAGATCTGGGCCGCCGCCGGACACCCGCACACCGTATTCCCGACGACCTTCCAGGAATTGGTCGCGGCCACCGGCGCCGAGGCCGTCGCGGTCAACTGACGCGAGCGGCGCCGGTCAGGTCGGCGCCATGTGATCGCCGACGAGCATGGTCCCCGGACCGCGCTGCCCGCCCGGCCCCTGATGAAACCGCACGTTGTCCGCCGTCAGCGCCGACCCGCACTCCCGGCAAACCACCACGCCGACAGTGGCTTTGCCACAGTCTTCGTGCACAACCAACGCGGGCGGCCCCTCAGGACCCGCGAGCCAGGTGTCGCCCCATGCCACGAGCATGGTCAGCACCGGATACAACTCGCGCCCCTTCTCGGTGAGCAAATACTCGTGCCGAACCGGATTCGACTGGTACACACGGGTTTCCACGATCCCATGGGCTTGCAGCGCGTCCAGCCGCGCGGCGAGCACATTCGACGCGATACCGAGATCGCGCCGAATGTCCTCGAACCGCGTCAACCCGACGAGCAGGTCACGCAGGATCAGCGGCGTCCATCGCTCCCCGATCGCGTCCAGCGTGCGGGCGATCGAGCAGACGATGTCGGACAGAGCAGCCTTGGGCACCCACTCAGGATAGTCCATTGCTTTTTGCAAGTGACTACGGCTAGGTTCGGTGCCATGCATACGGCAACCGACGATGGGGCGACCGCGACCGATGCGGTAGCCATGTTCTGCGCGGCGACCAAAGCCGCCGATTTCGACGCGTTGATGGACACGCTGACCCCCGACGCCACACTGACGTCACCGTTGTCCGGACGATTGGTGTTCCGCGGCAAAGACGACCTGCGAATACTGCTGACCGCCGCCTACGGCGGGCTCTCCCACCTGCGATGGACCGAACAGATCGGCGACGGGACCCGGCGCGTACTCCTGGCCGAGGCAGCCATCGGACCATTCCGGCTCACCGAGGCCCTCGTCCTCGAACTCGCCGACGACGGCCGTATCCGCAAGCTCGAGCCGCACCTACGACCATGGCTCACCCTCACCGCCCTCGCGGTATGGCTCGCTCCCGGCCTGCTCAGGCACCCCGGGGTCATGCGAAGGGCGATGCGCGCGCCGTAGACTGCGCGCATGGACCCGTTGACGCGGATCCGCGCGATCTGCCTGGACCTACCGGAGTGCAGCGAACGGCTCAGCCACGGCTGCCCCACCTTCTTCGTGCGCGTGAAGACCTCGTTCGTCAAATACATCCCCGGCGGCTACCGCGAGCCGGGCCCCACGCTGTGGTGCCCGGCTCCGGCGGGCGTGCAGGCCGAGTTGGTGGACGCCGAGCCCGAGCGGTTCTTCATACCGCCGTACGTCGGCCACAGCGGCTGGATCGGCGTCCGCCTCGACATCGACCCCGACTGGCCCGAGTTCGCCGCGATCATCCACGACGCCTACCGCAGGGTGGCCCCGAAAAAGCTTGTGGCCGAACTCGACTGAACAACCAATGGTCAGTTGCTACCGCTCGACGACAACGGCCGGGATCAACCGGGCCGCACACCCCCTGATCGTCGGAGATCAAGGGGCGTGCGGGTTTTCGCGGACCATCAAGGGTCAACGGTCTCGCTCAGCCCGTCGGGGGTGAGCTCGATCCGCCTCGTCAGGCCGATGTCGTCGAGGAAGCGCGGGTCGTGGCTGACCACGATCAGCGCGCCCTCGAAACTGGCCAGCGCCTGGGTGAGGTGCTCGAGGCTGGGCAGGTCGAGGTTGTTGGTCGGCTCGTCGAGCAGCAACAACTTCGGTGCCGGGTCGGCGAGCAGCAGCATGGCCAGTGCGGCCCTGAGCCGTTCGCCGCCGGACAGTGCCGAGGCCGCGACATCGGCGTCGGTGCCGCGAAACACGAAGCGGGCCAACTGGGCCCGGATCTGTTCCGGCGACGCGTGTGGCGCCGTCGATGCCACATTCTCGAATACCGACCGTTGCTCGTCGAAGATGTCGAGGCGTTGCGGCAGCATCCGCCACGGCACCTTCGGGTGCGCGGCCGAAATCTGTTTCAGCAGCGTGGTTTTGCCCACGCCGTTGCGCCCGGTCAAGGCGATCCGCTCCGGCCCGTTGACCCGCAGCGAAACCGTTGGCCCGCAGGCCAATTCGACCTCGTCCAGATCGATCACGTCCTGGCCGGGGTAGAGCCGGGTATCGGGCAGATCGACCCGGATCTCCCGATCGTCACGCAGCAGCTCCTGCGCCTGCTGGAGTTGGTCCTTGGCCGTGTCCAGCTTGCCGATGTGCTGATTGCGCAACTTGCCCGCCGACACCTGCGCCTGCCGTTTGCGTTGCGCCATAATTATTTTCGGCTCCCGCTTGGTGTCCCACATCTTCTGCCCGTAGCGCTGCCTGCGGTCCAGCTTGATCCGCGTTTCGACGAGTTCGCGGGCCTGCTTGCGCACATCGCCGCGCGCGTCGCGGATCGCGGCCTTCGCCGCGACCTGCTCGGCCTCGATGATCCGCTCGTACTCGCTGAAATTTCCGCCGAACATGCGCAGCTCGCCCTGGCGCAGCTCCGCGATGGTGCCCATGCGCTCCAGCAGCTCACGGTCGTGACTGACCGTGACAACGGTGCCGGAGAATTGCGCGACCACCTCGTAAAGCCGTTCGCGGGCAAGCTGATCCAGGTTGTTCGTCGGCTCGTCCAGCAGCAGGATCTCCGGCTCGGCCAGCAGTTCGGCGACCAAGCCGAGCAGGGTCGTCTCGCCGCCGGAGAGGGTCTCCAGCCGGCGATCCAGCTGTTCGGCCGAGTCGGCGACATAGTGCAGACCGAGCCGCCCGAGCAGGGCGATCGCCCGTTCCTCGACATCCCAGCGGTGGCCGACGATGTCGAAGTCGGACGCCGCGGCGCCACCGGATTCGATGCGGTGCAAGGCTTTCCGGATTTCCGCGATGCCGAGCACCGCGTCGACCCGTTGCCCTGCGGCGAGACCGAGGTCTTGTCGCAGGTAACCGAGATGGCCGGGGACCGTGACCGAACCGCGAGCGGGGGTGAGCTCACCGGCGATCAGCCGCAGCAGCGTGGATTTGCCCGCGCCGTTGCTGCCGACCAGGCCGATATGACCCGGGCCGAGGCCGCCATCGAGCCCTTCGAACACAGGGGTGCCGTCCGGCCAGGCGAAGGTGAGATCGGAAAATGACAGAGTGGTCATGGTGACTCCAGAGGTTGCTACGGATACGCGGCACGCGACTGCGCACCGCCCGAATGGCTACCTCATGAGATCAACGGCATGACTCCGATCAACGGCAATAAGACCCATCTAGATTAACCACACCTACGCTGCCGATGCCAGTGATATTTGAATCACACAGCCCCTTATCGAGGCCCGCGACCTAGCCGGTGCCGATCACACCGGCGATCTCCGGGGTCAGCGGATAGGGTCGCTCGACCGGTAGCGCACGCGCGGCCGCCTCGAGTTTCCCGTCCGCCACCAGTCGTCCGATCTGCTGTGCCTGACCGGTGACATCGCGAATACCCGTGATCCATCGATCGACGTACAGCCCCACCGCCGGACCGCCGAGCCCGACCTGCAGCGACCGGTGCGCGAGCGGCCGGTGATGCAGGTCGCGCTCCGGATCCCATTGAATGCGAACGGGACTCGCTCGCAGTCGGGCCATCCACACCTGTCGGTCCGGATACATCTCCGGCACATAGTGACTCAGGCAGGACTGCCATAGCGCCCACTCGAATCCGGCGCGGGTGATGGACACCGCGAGCACCCGCTCCTGCCCCGGTTTGGTCGCCCAACCGCATCGATACATCATCCAGAGAAACGAAGGCTTGATCCACGTCATCCGGTCCCGTTTGAAGGGAACGACGAATGTTCCTGCGGCAACGGCCGCCTCGGCGATCTCCGCCGGGTATGCCTGATAGACAACCACGGTCGCCGTGTCGTAGTCAGCTCTGACCTGCCGCATCGGCGGCGCAACACTCACGCGCAGATCCTTGCAGTCCGGCCGCCGAACGCCAACGGAATTCGCGCTATCGGGACGACGCTCCGGAATCGGCTCAGCCGTTGGTGAAAGTCAGGCTGGTCGCGTCGTAGCGGGTGCCCGCGATCTGCTCACTCGGCGCGGCGGCCTCGATGGCGGCGAGGTCCTCGGCGGACAGCACGATGTCCAGGGCCGCGAGGTTCTCCTGCAGGTACTGCTGGCGCCGGGTCCCCGGGATCGGCACCACGTCCTCGCCTCGGTGCTGCACCCAGGCCAGGGCGAGCTGACCAGCGGTGACGCCCTTCGCCTCGGCCAGCTCGTTCAGCTTCGCGACGATCGCCAGATTCCGTTCGAGGTTGCCGTCGGCGAAGCGCGGCTGCGTGCGCCGGACATCGTTGTCCGCCAGGTCCTCGACCGAGTTGTACTGACCGGTCAGGAAGCCGCGGCCGAGCGGCGAGAACGGGACGAGACCGATCCCGAGCTCACGGGCGACCGGGGCGATCTCCGCCTCCAAATCACGGCTCCACAGCGACCATTCGCTTTGCAGGGCGGTGATCGGGTGCACCGCGTGTGCCCGCCGCAGGGTGTGCGCGCTGGCCTCGGACAGTCCCAGGTGACGGACCTTCCCGGCCTGCACCAGCTCGGCCATGGCGCCGACGGTCTCTTCGATCGGCACCTGCGGATCGACCCGGTGCTGGTAGTAGAGGTCGATGTGGTCGACTCCCAGCCTGCTCAACGACGCGTCGCACGCCGCACGCACGTAAGCGGCGTCGCCGCGGATCTGCGTCGGCTCGCCGAGGCGGTTGGCGAAGCCGAACTTGGTGGCAAGCACCACCTCGTCGCGACGCCCGGCGATGGCCCGGCCGATCAGTTCCTCGTTGTGCCCGAAGCCGTAGAAATCGGCCGAGTCGAGGAGGGTGACGCCCAGGTCGAGGGCGTGCCGCAGTGTCGCGATGGACTGCTCGTCGTCCGCGGCACCGTAACCGTGGCTCATTCCCATGCATCCCAGGCCCTGTGCGGAGACCGCTAGTTCGCCGAGGTGCCGGGTGCGGATGTTGTTCATGGTCTGCCTCCTGATATCTGAACTGGTCTGCGGGCAACGCTAAGAGTTGGAGCGCACTCCATGTCAAGCGCAGACCGATCGCCCGTTACGGAAGACACGACCGACTTGTCGCGGTGTCGCGATACCGTGACCGCATAATCGGATCTCGGGACGTGCCAACGCGTTTTGCGCCGTGCGCGGGGTGCCCGGCTTGTCACACCGAATCGGCTCGGGGCAATACGATCCTGTCGCATGATCAATAAGTCGGAAGTGCCGAAGGGACGTCAGGTCCTCTGGCAGGTCGAGGAGACCGCGGGGTTCGAGTCGTCCTGGATCGACCTCGACGGCCTGCACCTGCACGCCGAAGGCCGATCCGTCGGCCAACTCCCCGAGCCGTACTGGGTGAGCTACACCTTGGACACCGACGAGCACGCCGTCACCGCTCGCCTGCAGGTCACCTCCGTCACCGCAACCGACCATCGCACCCTGGACCTGCGCCGCGACGGCGACACCTGGTTCGTCGACGGCGTCCCCCGCCCCGACCTCGCCGACGCCCGCGACTGCGACCTCGCCTGCTCCCCCCTGACCAACACCATGCCGATCATCCGCACCGGCCTACACCAACACCCCGGCACCGCCGATTTCCTGATGGCCTTCGTCGAGGTCCCCAGCCTGCGAGTAATCCCATCCAAACAGGCCTACACCCACCTCACCACCACCGAGAACGGAGCCCAAGTCCGCTACGCCGCAGGATCTTTCACCAGCGACCTGCACATCGACCCCGATGGCCTCGTCATCGTCTACCCCACCCTCGGCCGCCGAATACCCCCCACCACAACCGTCACGGACGGCGAACGTCAGCGCGGCCCAGGCTCCGCACGCCCCGGCGCCTGATCCCGGCTACTCGACCTCGAGGCTCTCGTAGGTGACGACCAACTTCTCGGCGGGCTGATGTCTCCTGCCACACCGACTTCGAGCGACTTCTGCGACATGTTGGTCAGCTCGTACCCCGCGCAACCTGTCCCTCGTCGTCGTAGCCGATGACAGCCCCGCATGTTATGTGGGCGTTTTCAGAGGAAGTGCCCGCTGGCCAGGTACGGCGCGGGAGTCGGCATGCCACGGACGGCGAGGTATCCCTCTTGGCCGATATCGAGTCCTGCGGCCAAACTGACATCCACTGCCCATTCGTTGGCGGTGGTGATGCAGTTGACGAGGGTGTCTGCCTGCGCGGCGGCCAGAGCTTCCCAGAGCAGGTCTGCCGCGGTTCGGCGATCGCCGGCGGCCAGGAGATGCGGACGTCCTCGGTCGTCGATGTACACATATCCCGGTTTGTCCTTGACGCGGGACACGACCAAACGGTGATTGTTCAACAGATACTGATGGTCCGATCCGTGTCCGGCCCCACGAACCTGCTGATCCAGTCGGTCCATCCAGTCGAAGTCGGCCGCCGAACCGTCGGACAGTCTGGTCACCGCCGGAAGCGCTGAACGGTCGACTGTGCCGACCATCCGCATCTGCGGGTGCAGCGAGAACCCGGCCAGCCGGTACCGCCGTGTGGCTCCGGGATGCACGCTGGAGGAGAACATTCCCTGCCGATCCCCGGCATGCGTCAGCACGGCGTCGAGCAGCCGCTTCCCGATGCCGTGCCCCTGCAAACCCGGCAGTACACCGTAGGTTGCCAAGTACCACAGCCGATCTCGATTCTGCGAGATCGCGAATCCGACGATCCGCTCGCCGTCGGCCGCCACCCAGCACCCTTGCGGGTCGGCCTCGAGGAAGTAGCGCATGCGGTCGACCCACCGCTTGGCCGCCTTTTCCGATCGAGGTTCGGGCTCAGGCTCGCTGACTCGTCGATCACGCCGATCGCTGTCGAGGAATACCTCGTCGGAAGCGCGCTCGGCATTGACCAAGTCATCCGCGCACATCAACCTGACCGCTACACCATCCATCCGCCCACGGTACGAACAACTCCGCGCGGCGTGAACTGATTATCCCTTCATAGAAGCCAAGCCTATTAAGGGATAGGGCATCAAACTTTAATGCTGGTGCCCCACACTGGCGATAGATCAGATCTTGACGATCGAGGTCAGGGGGTAGTTGCCCTGGTGGTCGCGGCCGTTCAGGAAGGTGAGTTCCAGGACTACCGCGGCGGCGATGATTTCGGCGCCTGCTTGGGTGAAGAGGTCGGCCGCGGCGGCCAGGGTGCCGCCGGTGGCCAGGACGTCGTCGAGGAGCAGGATGCGCTTGCCTGCGAGGGGTACGCCGTCGGCGGGGATCTCCAGGGCGGCGGTGCCGTATTCGAGCTGGTATTCGCGGGTGATGACCGGGGGCGGGAGTTTGCCTGCCTTGCGGACGGCGAGCACGCCGGTGCCGAGGCTGGCGGCGACGGCGGCACCGATCAGGAAGCCGCGGGCGTCGACGCCGGCGACGAGGTCTGCGTCGGGGCCGCAGGAGGCGAGGCAGTCGATGACGGTGCGGAAGCCTTCGGCATCGGCGAAGACGGGCGTGAGATCGGCGAAACGGACACCGGGAGTGGGGAAGTCGTCGCGCCAGCGGGTGAGGCGTTCGACCGCTTCGGCGGCCCGGCCGGTCCGATCGGCGGCTAGCTCGTCGGATTCGATCGCCGCGTGCTTACTCATCGACACCTCTCCATCATCACAACACCCACAGCACCTGTCACCTTTTCAGCACCCAGCGATCCATGTTCCAGCCGGATCCCGCTTGGTTGGGCGCGGCTATCCCGTTCTGCAAACCACCGCTGAACGCGATGGTGCGCGGGGTGGCGAACAGCGGGATGCTCGGCAACTCCGCCCACAGCAGGTTCTCGGCTTCGGTGAGCAGATTCAGCTGTGTGGTCGAGTTATCGTCGGCCGCAAGCTGATCGGTGATCGCATCGTAACGGCCGTTACCGAATCGGCCGAAATTGAGCCCGCTACCGGTGCGCAACGCACCCGCCGCCGCGACCCCGGCCAGCGACCCGGCCGGCCCCTGCGCGGATGCCGTGCTCGCCAGGATGGCGTCGACTTTGCCCTCGGTGAGCTGGGACGGCGTGAAATCGGGCGCCCCGGCGTCGACGATGGTGATGCCCACCGGTTTACAGGCCTCCGTGATCATCGCCACGGTCTGCGCGCGGCGGTCATCAGGACGCAGATACCCGATGCGGATGGTCGGATTGTTCGCCCGCGACGCCGCGACGGCCTGCGTGGCGCCCTGCACGTCGCCGCCGTTGAACTTGCCCGCCGCACCGATGATCGACGGGTAGAACAGCGAGTCCTGTTGCACGATATGCGCGTTGAGCGGCCCCGCACCGAGCCCGTCTTTGGGCGCGTCCGGCATCTTGCCGAGCTTGTCGAACAGCGCCTGGCGCGGCGTGCACAAGGCCAGCGCCCTGCGCAGGTCGACCGAGCCGAGCACTCCCCCGGTGGCCAGCACCAGCTGTTCGGCGCCGCGGCCCGGCACGTTCTGCACCCGGAACCCGTCCAGGTTCAGGTCTTTCACCGATTTGCTGCCGATATCGATGACACCCATGGCGCTGTCGCCGACCTTGGACTTCACGTCGATGTTCTTGGGCCACACCAGGATCCGGCCGGTCGCGGGCTTGTTGCCCCACCACCGCTCGTTGGCGACCAGCACCAAACCGTCCTTGTCGCTGAGTGATTCGATTCGGTACGGCCCGGACGACGGGAATCGGGTCAGGTCGAGGTTGCCGGAGCTGAAGTTCCAGCCGGTGTTCCAGAATTCGGCGATCCGGCCGAGCCCGCTCGAATCACCGGTCTGCAAGGCGGACACCACATTCGGCACGTTCGCCACCCGGGCCGCGACATGGGCGGGCATCAGCTCGCCCGCGGTGAACAGGTTGCGCCACGCCGAATAGTGCCGGTCCGGCCGGAACACCACGGTGGCGTCGCGCGAACCGGGCTGGCAGTCGACCCGCTCGATGTCGGCGTAGCCCGCGGTGCTCGCCGCATCGAACAGCGGAACCTGGCCTCGGTCAACGGGTTTGGTGAATCGACCGCTGCGCGCGGCCCAGGCGAGCACCAGATCGTCACAGGAGGTTGGCACGCCGTCGGAGTACACACCGTCCGGGTTGAGCCGGTACTGGATGGTCTGTACGTCGCCGGGCACCTCCTTGGCGGTGCCGAAGTCGGTGTCGGCGACCTGCTGGCCGTCCGGTCCGGTGTAGAAGAACCCGGTGACCACCCGGCTGAACACCGCGGTCGATCCGGTGCTCGCGCCGAGGGTGCTTCCGCCGTTGTAGCTGGCGATGGTGGCGTCGACGGCATAGCCGATGGACGGCACCTGGTTCTTGCTGGAGCACCCGGCCGCCACCCCGGCGGCCATGGTGCCCGCGGCCAACACCGCGATCAGGCGAACTGCTCGGCTACCTGGCTTTCGCATGAAACCCCTGCCTGTGTCAGTGCCGCCGCTTCTGCCGTTTTCCGCTGGGGCGCGCGCCCGGCCTTGGCGCCTGCCCCGGTTCCCTCGGCCTGCGCGGTTCGTCGTCGTAGCCGCGACCGGTCGCGGCGGTCGCGCGGCGCTCCGCCTCGACACCCGCACGCGCGCTGGCCACCCCGGCGCGCCGGGCCTTGACCTTCTCGGTGTGTTTGGCGACCGGACCCCAACGTTCCTTGATCGACACCAGCAGCGGTGTCGCGAAGAAGATCGAGGAGTAGGTGCCGACCAGCAGACCCACCAGCTGGACGAGCGCCAGGTCCTTGAGCGTGCCGACGCCGAGCATCCAGACCGCGATCACCATCAGGCCGACGATCGGCAGGATGCCGATGAGGGCGGTGTTGATGGACCGCATCAATGTCTGGTTCACCGCCAGGTTGGCCTGCTCGCCGTAGGTGCGGCGGTTCAAATGCAGGATGCCCCTGGTGTTTTCCTCGACCTTGTCGAACACGACCACCGAGTCGTACAGCGAGAAGCCGAGAATGGTCAGGATGCCGATCACGGTCGCCGGGCTCACCTCGAAGCCGACGATCGAGTACACGCCCGCCGTGACGGTGACGTCGAAGACCAGTGCGGCCAGCGCGGCGATCGCCATGTGCGGTTCGAAGCGGATGGCGATGTAGGCGGCGACCAGCACCAGGAACACCGCCAGCGCGATGAGCGCCTTGCGGGTGATCTGGCTGCCCCAGGTCTCGCTGACGTCCGAGGCGCTGATCGCGGCGCGGCTCGGGTTGCCGTCCTTGCCCTTGGGCTGGAACTTGGTGAACAACGCATTGTTCAGCGTGTCAACCTGTTTCGAGTCCAGTGCCTCGGAGCGGATCAGGATGGTGGCGTTGCCGCCGCTGCCGACGGTCTGCACCGAGACGGGGTCGGTACCGATCGCGGAGCGGTAGACCTCCTCGACCTGGCTGGTGCTCGCGCCCTGGGCCGGGAACTGGATCCGCGAGCCGCCCTCGAAGTCGATCCCGAAGTTGAAGCCGCGAAAGATGATGCTGCCCAACGAGATCAGGATGATGGCGGCGGTGATCAGGTACCACGTCCGGCGCTTGCCGATGACGTCGATGGCTCCGGTGCCGGTGTAGAGCCGGTTGAAGAAGCCGTGCTTGGGCTGCTCGGTCACCGCGGTGAACACGTCCGTGGTCTCGGCCGGGTTCGGGGTGCGCGACGTGCTCGTGTGGTTCGTCATCTCGTTCACGCCTTCCCGAGTGCGGCCTCGGCCGCCTTCCGCTCGCGCGCGACCTGCTGGATCGCACCGAGCCCATTGACCGACGGCTTGGCCCAGTAGTTCGTGCGGGAGGCGAGCAACACCAGCGGCGAGGTCACCAGGAACACCACGACGACGTCGAGGATGGTGGTGAGACCGAGGGTGAACGCGAAGCCCTTCACCTGGCCGACGGCGAGGATGTAGAGCACCGCGGCGGCGATGAAGCTGACCGCGTTACCCGACAGAATCGTGCGGCGGGCGCGCTGCCAGCCGCGCGGCGCGGCCGACCGGAAGCTACGGCCCTCGCGCATCTCGTCCTTGATGCGTTCGAAGAACACCACGAACGAGTCGGCGGTCATACCGATACCGATGATCAGGCCGGCGATGCCGGCGAGGTCGAGGGTGAACCCGATCCATCTACCGAGCAGCACCATGATGCCGTAGACCGCGAGACCTGAAGCCACCAGCGAGAATCCGGTGACGAACCCGAGCATGCGGTAGTAGGCCAGGCAGTACAACAAGACCACGGCCAGACCGATCGCACCGGCGAGCAGGCCCGCCTTCAGCGAGGACAGCCCCAGCGTGGCCGACACCGTCTCGGCCTCGGAGGTCTGGAACGACAGCGGCAGCGAACCGTACTTCAGTGTGTTCGCCAGTTCCTTGGCCGAGGACGCGGTGAAGTTACCCGAGATCTGGGTGCGGCCACCCTGCTGCGGACCCTGCTGCACGGTCGGCGCGCTGACCACCTTGGTGTCGAGCACGAAGGCGACCCGCTTGTTGACGTATTCGCCGGTGAGCGTGGCCCACGCGTCGCTACCGCCGGACTTGAACTCGAGGTACACCTCGTGCCGCGCCTGCTGCGTGTTCAGGCCCGAGCTCGCGCTCTTGATCTCCTGGCCGTCGATCCGGCTCTTGTCGAGCAGCAGGATCTCCTGGCCGTCGGTGGAGCAGGCGACCAGCGGCAGGGTCGGATCGTCGTTGCCCTGCAACGGATCCGGCTTGGTGCAGTCCAGCGTGGCCATCGCGGCCTGCTGGATGGTCGGGTCGGCGCTCTGCCGGATCTTCTTGGCGTCCTGGATGTCCTTGGTCGCCTGTTCCTGCGGGGTGAGGTTCGGATCGGCGGGCGGCTGCGTCGGTCCCTGCGCCGGGAACACTCGCTGCTGCGGGGCCGGCTCCACGGCCTCGCCGCCCGAGGCGGGCGCCCCGACCGAAGGGGCGTTCGGGGCGGCCGGTGGTGCGTCGCCCGGCGGAGCGGGCGGTACCTCACCCGGCGCACCGGTCGGCGTCGCACCCGGTGCCGGTTGCTGCGCCTGGCCGCGCTGGGCGGCGGGCACGGCATTCAGCACGGGGCGGATGTACAGCTTGGCGGTGGTCGCCAGCGCGCGCGCCTGCTGCCCGTCGTCACCGGGCACCGTGATCACCAGGTTGTCGCCGTCGATGATGACCTCGGACCCGGCCACACCGAGGCCGTTGACCCGGTTCTCGATGATGTCCTGCGCCTTTTTCAGGCTGTCCTGGTTCGGCTTGCCGCCGTCCGGCGTTCGGGCGGTCAGCGTGACCCGGGTACCACCCTGAAGGTCGATGCCGAGCCGTGGTGTCGAGGATTTGTCACCGGTGAAGAACACCAGCGCATAGATCACGGCCAGCAGCGCGGCGTAAACGCCGAGCAGCCGGAGCGGATGCGCCGATCCCTGGGAAGGTGGCACAGTACGTCATCTCCTAGGCGGGAAGTCGAGAATGGAACAGGCAGGCACACACCAGCGACGCCGGGTGCGGACAGTAGTGGCGTAAGCGGGGCCCGCGGATCGGACGCCGCCGCGGCTTCGGCCACAAGGCCATGGTCGCGGCGGCATCCGGCGCGCGGGCACGCCGAAGGACATCAGTCCTTGGTCAGCCGGGTCTCGGTCTGCGCGGCGGATTCCTCGACAGCGTCGGCCACGTGCGCGCCGTTGGTGTCGGCAGCGGCCGAATCGACCTCGATCGTGTCGGCGTCGTCGGCAACCGGCTCGGTCTCGACGCGCACCTCGCGGATGGCCGCGCGCAGCCACGTCGTGACGACCTCCTCGGCGATCTCGAGATCAACCGTGGTGTCGTCGAGATCGACGACGGTGCCGTACAGCCCCGACGTGGTGATGACCTGGTCGCCCGCCTTGAGGGTGTCCTGCATCTCCGTGACCTTGGCGGCTTCCCGCTTCTGGCGGCGGACGCCGAGGAACATCGGCACGAGCAGGGCTACCAGCAGCAGCGGAAACAGAAGTTCCATCGTCGAAGTCAGTCCCTAGTCTTGTGGGTGGGATAGGTATGTACCCCGACAGTCTGCCAGTTCAAGTCTCCGCTGCCACACCGGCACACCTGCTGGGGAGCGCCGCTGTGCCGATCGGCCATATCGCACGGCGAATCCGCGGCCGGCACCGGAGCCCGAATAGCCCGGTCGGTTTGCCAGGAAATTCTCCGGCTCGAAACCTGTCCGTACCGAATTCCGTTGGCTTACAGTAGAAATCGCAGGGAATTCATCGCGCAGGATGTCCCGACGGCGTTGCCGGGGAGCCTGATCTACGCACGAACTCATCGACCTTCGAGCCGTGTCTCGGGACCTTCTGTGCCTTCACAAAGGGGACGATGATGGTCAAGGAAGCCAGAATCGACGTAAAAACGCTGCTACAGAAAGCTGCCGGGGATCTGGCCGCCCCGGAGCTGTACGACCTGGCCCGGATCGCCGAATCAGGACCATGGTTCGGCACCCCGGACGCCAGGAACGGCGAGCCCGCGCGGCGCCCGGACTACGAATGGCCGCTCGTTTCCGAACATCCCTACCTCGGAAAATACGGCAAGGGCACGGCGGCGGTCCATCTGGGGACCGGGCACGAGCGCCTGGTCAGCCCCATGATCTTCGCCGACGGATTCAACTACGGTCCCAGCGACATGGACGGACTATGGCAGTGGTTCAACCACCCCTATTCCGATGCCGGTGAGCGCCTGTTCGACCAGTTGCTCGCCGCGGGTATCGACATCGTGCTGCTCGGCTTCGACGCTCGCCACGACTACATCCAGGTCAACTCGGGCGTGGCACGGGCCTGCGTCAAAAAGGTCATCGCCGAGCAGCAGGGCAATACGCCGCTGATCACCGGCGGCGTGAGCATGGGCGGCCTGATCACCAGGCACGCGCTCGCCACGATGGAACGGGCCGACGAGGATCATCGGACCGGGACCTATCTGTCCTGGGATTCGCCGCACAACGGGGCGTGGATTCCGCTGATCCTGCAGCAGATGGCGTACTTCTTCGAGTTCTTCGAGACGGTGCCGCCGGGTAAGGCGAGCAAGGCCAGTCTGATTCGCAGCCCCGCGGCGCAGCAGTTGCTGTGGGCGTGGGTGGCGGACGCGCGGTATTCGGGTCCGGTCGCGACCGCGTCGCCGTTGCGCGCCCAATTCGTCCAGGAGATGGCCGATTTGGGTGGTTTCCCGCAGCGGCCGGTGCGGCTCGGCGTCGCGAACGGGCGTGGCGACGGACACGGGCCCGCGCTGCCCGCCGGGGAGATCGTCTTCGAAAAGAAATTCCTCGGCGGCCTGGTCGGCAGCGCCACCGCGCGGTATCAGCCCGACTTCGGCGACAAGCAGCCGATCGGTGGCATGCACCTCGGGCTGACCGCGCGCAGCTCGACGACCAGCGAGGTCGCGCCGTTCGACGGCGCACCGGGCGGCATGCTCGATTCGTTCGGGCAGGTCGCCACCACGCTCGGGATCGATATGGAAGAGGCGAAGCGCTGGAGTTGCTTCGTCCCGTCGGTCAGTGCGATCGCGTTGGACTTCGACCCGATGAGCTGGGAGGTCGAGCTCGACAAGGATCTGCGCAAGGTGACCGCCGAACACACCGCGCTCACCGAGTTCTGTTGTAACGCAACCAATACCGAGCACTCGATGGTGACACCGATGCTCGCGGAGTGGGTGTTGCGCAAGATCGCCAAGTAGCGCGGCGAGCCCCGCCGGAACCGATCCGGCGGGGCTGGCGCGAGCTCGGTCAGGCGGACTTTCCGTAGACGTAGTCGTCGAGCGGGAAGCTGACCGCCTCGCGGTGCGCGTTGAGCGTGCTGGTCGGGCGCAGCAGCGCGGCCTCGCCGTGCGGGTTGAAGTAGTAGCTGCGCGCGGTGGAGCAGTTGCCGCCGTAGAAGACCGAGGTGCCGAGCTTGTCGGTGACCCGATCCAGGAAACCGGCGTTGGCCTGCTCGGTCACCTCGAAGGTTTCCTCGCCGCGGCGGAACAGCTCGGCGAAGAGCCGTCCCATGTGCTTCATCTGTGCCTCGATGGTGGTGAAGTAGGACAGGCCGCTGTAGGAGTACGGACTGTTGAGGCTGAGGAAGTTCGGGAACTTCGGCACGGTGATGCCCTCGTAGGCCTGGAAACGGTTGTCCCGCCAGAACTTTCCGAGGTTGACGCCGTCGCGGCCGATGATCTCGATGGCCGGGAAGTTCACGTCCCACAGGTTGAAGCCGGTGGCCAGGATCAGCGTGTCGATCTCGGTCTTGTGCCCGTCGGCGGTGACGATGCCGTCGGCCTCGATGCGCTCGATCGAGTTGGTCTCCAGGCGCACATTCGGCTTGTTGAAGCTGCGGAAGTAGGTGTTGGAGAAGGTGGGACGCTTGCAGCCGAAATCGTAGTGCGGGGTGAGCTGCTTGCGAGTTTCCTTGTCCCGCACCGAGGTACGCAGGTGCGCCTTGGCAAGGATTCCCGCGGCCTTGTTGAGCGGCTTGGCCTGCGTGTAGTGCAGCACGCCGACCACCATGAGTGCCTCGAGCAGGCTGGTGTTGAACAGGCGCGCGGCCTTCTGGGTGGCAGGCACCCGATCGAACAGCTTCTGCACCGAGCCCGGAATGGCGGCGTCGATCTTCGGCACCACCCAGATCGGGGTGCGCTGAAAGACGGTGAGCGCCTTCGCCTTCTTGGCCACCTCGGGCACCAGCTGCACGGCGGTAGCGCCGGTGCCGATGATCGCCGCCTTGCGATCGGTGAGGTCGAAATCGTCCTCCCACGCGGTGGTGTGGATGATCTTGCCTGCGAACGAATCGATGCCGGGGAACGGCGGGGTGTAGGGCTGCGACAGGAAGCCCGTCGCGGTGAGCAGGTAACGGCCCGTGAGGGTTTCACCGCCCGCGACCGATACCACCCACTGCTGGTGCTCTTCGTCCCAACGGGCGCCGTCGACCACCGTGCCGAACCGCATGCGGCGGCGCAGGCCGTACTTGTCCGCGATATGGCCCGCGTACTTCTTGAGCTCCGCGCCCGGCGCGAACAGGCGCGTCCAATACGGGTTCGGCTCAAAGGAGTACGAGTAGGTGACCGAGGCGATGTCGACCGCCAGGCCGGGGTAATGGTTGACGTGCCAGGTGCCGCCGAGATCGTCCTCGCGTTCGAGGATCACGTAGTTGCTCAGGCCGAGTCGATCGAGCTCGATGCCCGCCCCCATGCCACCGAATCCCGCACCGACCACGACCGCGTCGTACTGAGGCGCCACTCCGAACCTCCAGGTATGTGAACCGCTTATCACAGAATGACACATCATTCCGTTTGTGACGACTGTATCATCGGTGGCGTGACGAAGCCATTGACGCGTGCCGAGCGGCGCAAAGCCGAGCTCCGCCAGGAAATCATCGACACCGCCTTCGTCTGCTTTTCGGAGAAGGGCTATCACGGCACCGGGATCGCGGACATCGCCGGTCACCTCGGCATCGGGCACGGCACCTTCTACCGCTACTTCAGCAACAAACGCGACATCATCGACCACGTCATCGATGACCTGTCCGCCAAGATCATCGACGCCCTCGGCACCGAAAACGCCCCCGACGCCGCCACCACGCTGGACGAATACCGCGCGCAGACCGACCGGATCGGCCAGGCGCTGACGCACATCCTGATGGACGACCGCCGCGTCGCCCAGTTGCTGCTCGTGCACGCGCCCGGCATCGACGAAGAACTGACCGCGCGCCTATACGGCCTGCTCGACATGGCCGACGCGCTCACCGCGGGTTATCTCGACCACGGCGTCGAACTCGGCTATCTGCGAGCGGATTTGGACACCGTCAATACCGCGCGGGCGGTCACCGGCATGCTGCTCGCCGGCATCGTGCACGGCCTGCGCGACAACGACGAGGGGGCCATCCGTGGTCTCAACGAGGCCATCCGACGGCTGCTGATCGACGGTGTCCGCAAGGACTGAGCAAATCGATAAGCCCCCTGACGGGCCTGCCGGCGTTAAGGTGAGGGAACAGTTCCGACGTGTCCGCCAGGGGGCGCTCGTGGTCGCAAGAGACCAGGGAGTACGAAAAACGCACATTCCGACGGACCGGCGCACCGGGCCTGACAGAATGTCGCCCGTGACCCCCGAGGATGTGAGCCGAATCAGTTTTGCGACACCACCATTCGGGCAGCGTGGTTACCACGCGGACGAGGTGGACGCGTTCCTCGACCTCGTCGCCGCGACCATGGCCGGACAGGGCGCCCTCGCCGCCGACGATCTGCGGCACGTCACCTTCGGCGCACCGCGGCCCGGCGGACGCGGATATCGCGCCGACCAGGTCGACGAGTACCTGGATCAGGTGCGGGTCGAGCTCGAGATCCGGCAACGCGGCGCGCGGCCCGCACCTTCCGGCAACGGGCAGTCGATACTCACACCGGACGACGTCCAACGCATGCGGTTCACCTACGCGCCAGTTGGTCGTCGCGGGTACCACGAAGACGAGGTCGACGCCTTCCTCGACCTGGTCGCCGCGACCCTCGCACACGGCGGGCCCGGCAGCCTGACCGTCGCCGACGTGCGCTCGGTGCGTTTCAGTGGCGCAAGGCTGGGGACCCGCGGATACCAGGGCGACGAGGTGGACGCATTCATGGACCTGGTCGTCACAGCCCTACAGCACGCCGAACACCAACACCACCGCTGGACCCTGCACCGCGACGCCGTCGAGTAGCACCTCCCGCTGAACCAACCCCCGGACCTCCTCGTCCACCGCGCCCAAGATTGCTGACGGTTTCACGCACGCCCATGCAACACCTGGAACTCTCGCCCCCAAGATCACCGAGCCATCGACGTGAGTCAAAAGGTCGCCAAATGATCTTTGATAGCGACCATTTGACTCACGTCAATGCTCACTCGAACCGGTAAAGGGTGGCCGGCGGCTGAGGCTCCGGCCCCGGAGGGAACCGACGTCCAGGGCTCCTGCGCCGCAACAGACTCTGCACACCACACCGAACTGTGCGCAGCACCTGAGACTTTCGCCCCCCACCAAGATCACCGACCCATCGACGTGAGTCAAAAGGTCGCCAAATGATCTTCGATAGCGACCATTTGACTCACGTCGGTGCTTATTCGAAGAGGTCGAGGGTGGGTTGGGGGGTGCGGCCTCGGACTTCGATGGAGCCGAAGACCAGGTCGGGGGGTGGGACTAGGCCGAGGTGTTCCCAGGCGGCGGCGGTGGCTACGCGGCCGCGGGGGGTGCGGGCGACCATGCCCGCGCGGACGAGGAAGGGTTCGCAGACCTCTTCGACGGTGGCGGCCTCCTCACCTACGGCGACCGCGAGGGTGGAGACGCCGACGGGTCCGCCGCCGAAACTGCGTACCAGGGCGGTGAGTACGGCGCGGTCGAGGCGGTCCAGGCCGAGCACGTCGACGTCGTACACCTCGAGTGCGGCCCGTGCGATGGGCAGGGTGATCAGGCCGTCGGCGCGGACCTCGGCGTAGTCGCGGACTCGGCGGAGCAGGCGGTTCGCGATGCGGGGTGTGCCGCGGGATCGGCCTGCGATCTCGGCGGCGGCCTCGCGATCGATCTGCACGCCGAGGATCTGCGCCGAACGCAGGATTATGAGCAACAGCTCGTCGGGGTCGTAGAAGTCCATGTGCCCGGTGAAGCCGAAGCGGTCGCGCAGCGGGCCGGTCAGCGCACCGGACCTGGTGGTGGCACCGACCAGGGTGAACGGGGCGATGTCGAGCGGGATCGAAGTCGCGCCGGGTCCTTTGCCGACGACCACGTCGACGCGGAAGTCCTCCATCGCCAGGTAGAGCATTTCCTCGGCGGGGCGGGCGATGCGGTGGATCTCGTCGATGAACAGCACGTCACCGTCGACCAGGTTGCTGAGCATGGCCGCGAGATCGCCCGCGCGTTCCAGCGCGGGACCGGAGGTGATGCGCAGCGCGGTGCCGAGTTCGGTCGCGATGATCATCGCCATGCTGGTTTTACCGAGGCCGGGCGGGCCGGACAACAGCACGTGATCCGGTGTGCCGCCACGTTGTTTGGCGCCGCGCAGCACCAGTGCGAGCTGTTCGCGCACGCGCGGCTGACCGATGAAGTCGTCGAGCGACTTCGGGCGCAGGCTGGCCTCGATCTCGCCGTCGGACTTCAAATAGCTTGGCGTGACCTGGGATTCGTCCGCTTCCTCCTGGTAATCCATGCGGTGCTACCGGTTCTTGCCGAGCAGGTTGAGTGCGGCGCGCAGCCCGACGGAGGTGTCGGCGGCGGGTTGTTCGGCGAGGACGGAGTCGATGGCCTGCTCGGCCTGTTTGGCCGGGAAGCCGAGGCCGGTGAGTGCCTCCACCACCTGGTCGCGCACCGGCGTGATGACCGGGGTGGCGGCACCGGGCGGGCCGGATTGCACCGGAACGAGATTCACCTTGTCGCGCAGCTCGACCACCATGCGTTCGGCACCGCGCTTGCCGATGCCGGGCACCCGGGTGAGCGCGGCGACGTTGCTTTCGGCGAGCGCCTTGCGCAGCGCCTCGGGTTCGAGCACCGCGAGCACCGCCATGGCCAGGCGGGGGCCGACGCCGGACACCGTTTGCAGTAGACCGAACAGGTCGCGCGCCTCGGTGTCGGCGAAGCCGAACAGCGTCATCGAGTCCTCGCGGACGATCATCGCGGTGTAGAGCCGGGTTTCCTCGCCGCGGGTCAGCGTGGACAGCGTCGCGGGGGTGACATTGAGCCGGTAACCGATGCCCGCCGTCTCGATCACCGTGTGGTCGAGTGCGATCTCCAGCACCTCACCGCGTACCGACGCGATCACCTCTGTACCGCCTTCCGTTGTTCGGCAAGCCGTTCCGCGTACTTGCGTTGTGCCTCGGCCGCTTGGGCTTCGGCCTTGGCCATCCGCTCCATCAGCGGCGCCCGCCAACAATGGCAGATGGCCAGCGCGAGCGCATCCGCCGCGTCGGCCGGTTTCGGCGCGACCGGTAAGCCGAGTATTCGCGTCACCATGGCCGTGACCTGTGCTTTGTCCGCGGTGCCGTTGCCGGTGACCGCGGCCTTCACCTCGCTGGGCGTATGGAACGCGACCGGTATGCCGCGGCGCGCGGCCGCCAGCGCGATCACGCCGCCCGCCTGCGCCGTGCCCATCGCGGTACGCACATTGTGCTGGGCGAAGACCCGTTCGATCGCGACGGCCCCTGGTTTGTGCGTGTCCAGCCACAATTCCGCGGCGTTGGCGACCTCGAGTAGACGATGCGCGAGGTCCATGTCGGGCGGGGTGCGGACCACATCGACGGCGATCGCGGTCACCTTCCGGCCGATACCGCCCTCGACAATGCTGAGGCCGCACCGGGTGAGCCCGGGGTCGACGCCCATCACCCGCACGAAAACCCCTCTCGCAGACACGAACAACTGTTCGAGAGTCTAGCGGAGGCAGGGTCTTTCACGGTCCAGCGACACGGGATGCACCAGGCCGTCTGCCGAGCGACTTACGGCGCTACCGGGAAGCCGAGTAGCTGCGGTTTACCGGCGCGGGCTGCCCACTCACGCGCCGGATCGGCGACAAGACGTCGCGCTTTGAGATCGAGCAGTCCGCTCACGTTGATCACGGTGGCGGCCACCTCTCCGTCCGCGCGAGTGAGGATCTGCTCGACGCGATACGTCTTGCCGGTCCCCCACAGCCACGCGCAGGACACGTCGACCGTGTCACCGCCGCGTAGCTCTCGATGGAATTTGATCGTCGTCTCGAGATTGACCGGCCCGAACCCATCGGCGATCAACTCATCGACCGAGATCCCCGCCGCCTGCACGCAGGCGAACCGCGAGTGGTCGGCGTACTGGTGATACGCCGCGCCGGTGACGTGCAACTGCGGATCCAGGTCGGACACACGGACTTCTAAGCGAGTACTGAAGGGCACGAGGCCGACTATGCCAGCACCCACCGACAAGTTTCGGCCGCGCGCAACCACCCAGGTTGGCTGGAGCAGATTCACAGGGTGTCTCGAGGAACCGTGTCGACAATGCCGTAGGTGTCCGCCCTTGGAGTGCCGTTTGCCGCGCCCGCGATCCCGGTGCCACCACCGGCCCCGCAGTTGCCGTCGGCGAATCTGAATCCGAACTATCAGAACACCTTTCATCATGGGATCGCCCTGCTGCACGGGTGGCTGCCGTTGACCGTCGAGCTCGTCGCGGTGGTGTTTTTGCTGGTCGCCGTGGCGCGAAGGACGCGGCGGTGGTGGCTGATCCAGGTGCCGGTGTGCGTGCTGATCGGCGTGCTCGGTGCGCTGGTCGCGCGGTGGTACGTGTCGAACCAGGGGTTGGCCTCGGATCCCGCGCCCCCGTTGCTGTGGGCTTGTATCGGTGCGACGGCGGGCGCGCTGGCCGTCGCGGTACTCGGCTGGCGGGGTGCGCGGTGGTGGCGGCGCGGGGTTGCGCTGCTTGCCATTCCGCTGGCGCTGCTCAGTACGGGTCTGGTGCTCAACCAGTGGGTCGGCTACTACCCCACCCTGCAGTCCGCGTGGGGTGCGCTCACCGCCGGGCCGCTGCCGCAGCAGACCGACCTCGACGCGCTGGACGGCTTGCGCGACACCGGCGTATCGACGGGCAAGATCGTGCCGGTCGATATTCCCGACTCGGGCAGCAACTTTCCGCATCGCACCGAGTACGTGTACCTGCCGCCGGCCTGGTTCGCCGGGCCGACCCCGCCCACGTTGCCGGTGGTGATGATGATCGGCGGTGAGTTCAACACCCCCGCCGACTGGATCCGCAGCGGACAGATCATGCCCGCCGTCGACCAGTTCACCGCCGCCAACGGCGGCCGCGCGCCGATCCTCGTCTTCGTCGACTCCAGCGGCAGCTTCAACAACGACACCGAATGCGTGAACGGACCGCGCGGCGACGCCGCCGACCATCTGACCCGAGATGTGCCGAGCTACCTCGAATCCCGCTTCGGCGCCGCCGCCGACCCCGCGCAGTGGGCGGTGGTCGGCTGGTCCATGGGCGGCACCTGCGCCGTCGACCTGGCCGTCATGCACCCGGAACTGATCCACACCTTCGTCGACATCGCGGGTGACATCGGGCCCGTCTCCGGCACCAAAGACCAGACCATCGCCCGTCTCTTCGGCGGCAACGCCGACCAGTGGGCCGCCTTCGACCCGCTCACCGTCATGGCAAAACACGGCCAATACACCGGTGTCGCAGGTCTTTTCGACGACCTCACCCCACCGCAGCGCCACTACCCCACCGGCAATGGTGCACCGCGCGGGCCGCGTCCCGCGACGGACGACGACAACCCCGGAATGGGCGGCCACGATGGCGTCCAAGACACCGGCGAGGTCGGGGCCGCCGAAAAGCTCTGCGACCAAGGCCGTGCAGTCGGCATCGATTGCACTATCCACACCACCCAAGGCGGCCATACCTGGCAGTTCGCCTCGGCCGCCTTCACCTCGTCCCTGCCCTGGATCACCGCTCGACTCGGCCTCCCTATCCCCAACACGCCCTGACAAGGCCGCGTAATTCGGCTTCAGCCGCTCGGCGTCAAACAGGCGAGAGAGTCTGGGTAAAGGTGCGACGGTAGGCCTGGGGTGAGACCCCGATCGCCTCGTGTAGGTGCTGACGTAACGAGGTCCCGGTGGCGAACCCGACCTCGCCCGCGATTCGGTCGACCGTCATGTCGGTCGATTCGAGGAGGTGGCGGGCGCGGAACAGTCGCTGCTGAATCAGCCACCGGCCCGGACTCATACCGACCTCCTCGCTGAAGCGGCGCGCGAAGGTGCGTTTGCTCATCCGGGCGCGGACCGCGAGTTCGTCGATCGTGAGCGGTAGGTGGAGGTTTTCCAGCGCCCACTGCCGGGCGGCGGCGGTGCCTGCCGAGGTGGCCGGTGGCACGGGCTGCTCGATGTATTGAGCTTGCCCGCCGTCGCGCCACGGCGGGATGACGCAGCGCCTGGCCACGGCGTTGGCGACCGCGCTGCCGTGGTCGCGGCGCACGAGATGCAGGCACACATCGATACCGGCCGCCGCGCCCGCGGAGGTGAGGATGTCATCGTCGTCGATGTAGAGCACGTCGGGATCGAGGCGAACGCGCGGAAACGTGCGCCGGAAGAGGGCGGCCTCATGCCAATGCGTGGTCGCCGGACGCCCGTCGAGCAAACCGGCGGCGGCCGCGACGAACGCGCCGGTGCAGATCGCGACGAGCCGCGCATCGGGCCGGATTCGGGCGAGCGCGTCGCGCACCGGCTGAGGCAGGTCGCCGTCGAGGGTCATCGCGATGTCGCAGGCGGGCAGGATCACGGTGTCGGCGGTGTCGATGATGCCGCTGTCGTGCGCGACGGCGATCGAGTAATCCGCGGCAGTGCGCACCGGCTCGCCGTCGAGCGAGCAGGTACGAACCTCGTATCGGCCGCCCGCACTGCCGAATACCCGGTTCGGGATGCCGAGCTCGAACGGATAGACCCCGTCGAGCGCCAGCACCGCGACTCGATGAACCGAAGACGTCATGGCACGATCATATCGAAGAATGGCAATCATGCCATTTACCGGTCGGCGCCGGAGCGGCAAACTCGGTGCAATGAGTGAAAATATGCGTGCGATCAGCCAGGACAGCCTCGGCGGCCCGGAGGTACTCACCGAGGTGCGACTCCCCCGCCCGGCGCCCGGTCCCGGCGAGATTCTGGTGCGGGTGCGTGCGACCGGCCTCAACCCGACCGACTGGAAGCACCGCGCCAACGCGGGCGCCTTCCTACCCCAACCGCCCTTCGTTCTCGGCTGGGACGTGTCCGGCGAGGTCGCTGAAATCGGCGTCGGCGTGACCTTGTGGCAACCCGGCGACGAGGTCTTCGGCATGCTGCCGTACCCGAACGGTCACGGCGCGATGGCCGAGTACGTCGTCGGCCCCGCCCGCGCCTTCGCCCGCAAACCCGCGAGCCTCGATCATGTGCAGGCCGCCGCGATCCCGCTGGCAGCACTCACCGCCTGGCAGGCTCTGGTCGACACCGCCGACTTGCGGGCAGGTCAGCGGGTGTTGATCCACGCGGCGGCGGGCGGTGTCGGGCACTTCGCCGTGCAGATCGCCAAGGCGCGCGGCGCTTACGTCATCGGCACGGCCAGCGCGCCCAATCACGAATTCCTGCGCGGTATCGGCGCCGACGAGGCGATCGACTACCGCACCACCGATGTCGCCGAAGCGGTCCGCGAGGTGGACGTGGTGCTGGATTCGACCAGTGACGACAACAGCATTCGCTCGCTGCGCACATTACGTCCGGGTGGCCTGCTGGTCACGCTGCGCCCATTCGGTGAGCTCGATCTGGCAGGCGAGGCGAGCAAGCTCGGCGTGCGCGCGCTGCGCCTGCTGGTGGAGGACGACCACGCAGGCATGGTCGCGCTCGCCGGGCTCGTCGAATCCGGTGAGTTGCGTCCGACGATCGCGGGCACCTTCCCGCTGACCGACGCCGCGAAGGCGCATGCGTTGGGCGAGAACGGTCGCACCGTGGGCAAACTGGTTGTCACTGTGCCCTGACACCGAAATTTTTCCGCGCGGCGCTTCGGTGAATCCGCGAAATCGGGACGGTCACGCTTCTACCATCCGATGATGAGCACTGTTGTGAAGGCTGTCCTCGAGGGCGGGCCGAAAGACATGCCCGCGCGAATCGTTCCCATCACCCCGCCGGGGGTCGAACTGAAAGTCCCGTTCAAGGGTGGTTACGAACACTTCAAGGTGACCCGCAAGGAGAAGGACACCCCGGAGGGGCGGTTGCGTGTTTACGAGTGGTCCAGCCGGACCGAACTGCCGAAGTGACGCGCGAATAATCGTCCTGTGCGGCCGGTCGGATCATCGACCGGCCGCCTTCCTTCGGTCCGCCCGGGAAGCAGCGGGCAACTCAACCCATCATCTGAAGCCCGAAGCGCCGATCGCCGAGGTCGGCCCCGGCTAGGCGTACTACCTGGACGCACTCGGGGCGGCCCGCGATGACGCGGACCGCCCCGAGTGGGAGGACTACTACCCCTCGATGAAGCAGTACTACGAGAACCTGGCGGACTAATCGTCGAGCTGCGCCAGGATTTCGTCGGAGATGTCGACCATCGGATGCAGCTACGTTCTGCACCTCACTCGTCGAGCTGCGCCAGGATCTCGTCGGAAATATCGACGTTGGTGTATACGTTCTGCACGTCGTCGCTGTCCTCGAGCGCGTCGACCAACTTGATCACCTTGCGGGCACCGTCGGCGTCCACCTCGACCGACACCGACGGCTGAAAGCCGGATTCGGCGGAGTCGTAGTCGATTTCGGCGGCCTGCAGCGCCTTGCGCACCGGGATCAGGTCGCTCGGATCGCTGATGATCTCGAAGGAGTCACCGAGGTCGTTGACCTCCTCGGCGCCCGCGTCGAGCACGGCCATCAGGACGTCGTCCTCGGACAGGCCGTTCTTCTCCAGCGTCACGACGCCCTTGCGATGGAACAGGTACGACACCGAACCGGGGTCGGCCATGTTGCCGCCGTTGCGGGTCATCGCGACCCGGACCTCGCCGGCGGCGCGGTTGCGATTATCGGTCAAGCACTCGATCAACACCGCGACACCGTTGGGGCCGTACCCCTCGTACATGATGGTCTGCCAGTCGGCGCCGCCGGTCTCTTCACCACCGCCGCGCTTGCGGGCGCGTTCGATGTTGTCGATGGGGACCGACGACTTCTTCGCCTTCTGGATGGCGTCGAACAGCGTCGGGTTGCCTGCGGGGTCACTGCCACCCGTGCGGGCCGCCACCTCGATGTTCTTGATCAACTTGGCGAAGAGCTTGCCGCGCTTCGCGTCGATCCCCGCCTTCTTGTGCTTGGTGGTGGCCCATTTGGAGTGGCCGCTCATTCCCTACTTCCTTCAGGTCGATGGCACGTTTGGTGGTGTGTACCGTACCGGCCTGGCCGGACGAACAACTTCTCCAGCCTACTCGGCCGGTCATCGCGGTCTGAACGGCGCGTGAACTACACGTCCCGGACGAGGTCCACGAACATGCGATGCACCCGAAGATCGCCGGTGACCTCCGGGTGGAACGACGTCGCGAGGACCTTCCCTTGCCGCACTGCCACAATGCGGCCCGCGAACGGTCCGTCGGGCACGGTCGCGAGCACCTCGACGCCGTCGCCGACGCGCTCCACCCAGGGTGCCCGGATGAACACCGCGCGCATCGGGCCGTCGTCGAGTCCGGTGAAGTCGAGGTCGACCTCGAAGGAGTCGACCTGGCGACCGAAGGCGTTGCGGCGCACCGTCATATCGATGCCGGACAGGTGCCGCGCGTCGGGGCGGGTGTCGAGCACCTCGTCGGCGAGCAGGATCATGCCCGCGCAGGAACCGAAGGCGGGCATGCCATCTCGCAGTCGCGCCCGCAGCGGCTCGAGCAGTTCGAAGACTTCCAGCAGCTTGCTGATGGCCGTCGATTCGCCGCCGGGCAGCACCAGCGCGTCCACCGCGGCCAGCTCGGACGCGCGGCGCACCAGCACGGGTTCGGCGCCGCAGTGCGCGAGGGCCGCAATGTGTTCCCGGACGTCGCCCTGCAGGGCCAGCACGCCGATGGTGGGGCCGGTCGGGGCGAGGTCGGCGGCGGGCGCGGCGACCGGGGAAGCGTTCACGTCGGAAAGTTTACGAGGCGCCGCGGTGTGGGCCTGCTCACGGTCGCCGTCAGGGTTCCGTCAACGGGAGGGTCCGCGCGGCCGGAACGGGTCGACACTCGCAGAGTGATAGCTGTGTTGCCGCGCAAGGTCCCCGGGCCGCGCGGAGAGGCGAATACGGTCCGTGCCCGCCGGGGCCTCACCGTGCCGACCGGGTTGGCTGGGCTTTCCCTCGACGCGATGGCGTCGGTCTCCTACGGTCCCGAGGCGATCGTGTTGGTGCTGGCGGCCGCGGGCGGCGCCGGATTGGGCCTGACCCTGCCGGTGACGCTGGCGATCGCCGCGTTGCTCACGGTGCTGGTCGCGTCGTATCGGCAGGTGATCGCGGCGTTCCCGAACGGCGGCGGGGCGTACGCGGTGGCCAAGGCGCACCTGGGGCATCGCACCAGCCTGACCGCCGCCGCCTCGTTGATCATCGACTACGTGCTGAACGTCGCGGTGTCGATCGCCGCCGGTGTCGCCGCGCTCACCTCGGCGTTTCCGGCGTTACTGCCGTACACGGTGTGGTTGTGCGTCGCCATTCTGGTCGGCATCACGGCGTTGAATCTGCTCGGCATCACCGAGAGCGCACGGGCGTTCATGGTGCCGACCGTGGTGTTCGTGGTCGGCATCTGCACGGTGATCGTCGCGGGGCTGCTGCGTTCCGAGCCCGCGAGTGTCAGCGCGGGCACCGCGACGATGCTGGACGCGCACACGGTCGGAGTGCTGTTGCTGCTCAAGGCATTCTCCAGTGGGTGTGCCGCGCTGACCGGCGTGGAGGCGATCGCGAACGCGGTGCCCAGCTTCGAAGCGCCGAAAGTGGTTCGCGCGCAACGGGCGGAGGTCGCGCTCGGCGCGCTGCTCGGCGTCATGCTGATCGGACTCGCCCTGCTGATCGAGAAGTTCGAGGTGCGTCCGATCGACGGCACCACGGTGCTCTCACAGTTGACCGAGGCGGCACTCGGTCATGGAATCGGTTACTACGTAGTCCAATTCGCGACCGTTGTGCTGCTGGCGCTGGCCGCGAACACCTCGTACGGCGGGCTGCCGACGCTCACCAAGATTCTGGCCGACGACAACTGCCTGCCCCATCGGTTCGCGGTCAGCTCGCCGCGGCAGGTCTATCGATACGGCGTGCTCACCCTCGCCGTCGCGGCGGGGGTGCTGCTGCTCGGCGCGAACGGCAACATGAACGCGCTGGTTCCGCTGTTCGCGATCGGGGTGTTCGTCGGATTCACCATCGCACAGGTCGGCATGGTGCGGCATTGGCTGCTGACCAAGACCGGGGGCTGGCGTTGGCGGATGGCACTCAACGGGTTCGGTGCGCTGCTTACCTTTATCGCCGCGATCGTCACCACCGCAATGAAATTCACCGCGGGCGCATGGTTGATCGTGTTGATCCTGCCCGTGCTCGTGGTCGGCATGGAGCGAATTCGCGACACCTACGGCAAGATCGGTGCGTTCCGCCGGTCCGACGAGGTACCGCCGCCGCCTCGGCCGCGGGACGCCGTCATCGTGGTGCCGGTGTCCGAGGTTTCCGACCTGAGCTGCGAGGCATTGTCCGCGGCGCTCTCGATCGGCAAAGACGTTGTCGCGGTGCATGTTTGCCTGCCCGGCGAGTCGGTCAAGGCGTTCACCAAAGCCTGGGAGGCCTGGCATCCCGAGGTGCGCCTGGTGCTGCTCGAAGACAGCGACGCGACAGTCGGCGGCCCGGTAGCGCGCTACGTCCGCGAAAACTTCGAGGGCCGCCGCAAAGTCGTGGTCATCGCCGAGGTCGACCCCCCGATCGGCTGGAACCGCGTCCTACCCAGCCACCGCAGCGATGAACTAGAACGCGTCCTGCGCCGTATGACCGACACAGTAGTCTGCCACCTGCGCGTCCAGGTGGGCTGAAAGCCTGAGCGAATTCAGGCGGCCGCGGTGGTGCGAGTCGGCCACACTCACACCACCGCGGTCGACAAACTTTCCCGCGGTGCGCACCAATTCGCGCCAAGTCGCTGACGAACACGCGTGCAGCGCACCACAACATGCGCCGCAGCGCGACATCAGCGAGTTACGCCGCGGACCGCGACCAGCACGACCGCACCGCACGAGCCAGTCACCCGCGAACCAATTCTCTTGCCGCACAACAATTCGTCGACGAACTCGCGCACCACGATGTTTGCGGCAAGCGGGTCAGTCGCGGAGGTTGCGGATGAGTCCTTCTTGGACTACCGCCGCCACGAGTTGACCTTCGCGGTTGTAGATCTTGCCGCCGGTGAGGGCGCGGCCGAAGCCTGCCGACGGGGAGGCCTGGTCGTAGAGGAGCCAGTCGTCGGCGCGGAAGGGGCGCAGGAACCACATGGCGTGGTCGAGGGAGGCGTTTTGGGTTTGCTCGTCGGGGTGGGTCACCTTCGAGGAGCCGAGCAGGGTCATGTCGCTCATGTAAGCGAGGGTGCAGACGTGGAACAGCGGGTCGTCGGGGAGCGGGTGACGGTAGCGGAACCACACCTGCTGCTGAGAGACGACACCTTCGCGGCGGGCCACCTGATCTTGGGGCACCGTCCGGATGTCCCAGTGCTCCCACTCGCGCATCGCCCACAGCCGCTCGGGGCTCATCGTGGTGCTGGCGTCGGGCAGGTCGTCGGGCGCCTGCACCTCGGGCATCACATCCTGGTGCTCCGGGCCCTGGTCACCGACGTGGAACGACGCCGACATGGTGAATATCGCCTGACCGTCCTGCACCCCGGTGACCCGGCGGGTGCAGAACGAGCGGCCGTCCCTGATCCGCTCCACGAGGTACACGGTCGGCTGGTCAGGGTTGCCCGGCCGCAGGAAATATCCGTGCAGCGAATGCACCTGATACCGCTCTTCGACCGTGCGCACCGCCGACACCAGCGCCTGGCCGGCAACCTGTCCGCCAAACGTGCGCGGAAGCTGAGTCTTCGTGGACGCCCCACGGAAGATGTCGCGCTCGAGCCGCTCTATCTCCAGCGCCTCTTCGATTGTCGCCATGGGCTGAGATTAACTCGCCACCCCGCCGGGCTGCTCCTCGGCCGTCAGGTGATCGGCCAGCAATGGGATTCCGGTTCCAACCGCACTAACTGATGCCGCCGATGCGGGCCGGTCACTCGGTTTGCTCTGATGGACCGGTGCCGCACTTCGTTCCGATCACCCAGGACGTCCTCATCGAACGTCTCGTCGAGCGCCTCCGCGCCCTGCCCGGACATCGGGTGATCGCCATCGACGGCGCCGACGCCGCCCGCCCGATCGATCTCGCCGATCGTGTCGCCGCCGCGTTGCGCGACACCGGCAGACCCGCCGAGGTGGTCTCGCTGCACGATTACGTCCGCCCGGCATCCCTGCGCGTGGAGTTCGGCCGCGACGAAATCTCCTATCGCACCGCCTGGTTCGACTACGAAGCGCTGCGCCGCGAGGTCATCGACGCCCTGCACACCGAAGGCCGCTGGCTCCCCGCCCTGTGGGACGAGGCCACCGATCGCTCGGCCCGCGCCACCATCCGCCCAGCCCCCGCCGACACCGCCCTCCTGATCGCAGGCCCCATGCTGCTCGACCACTATCTCCAGTTCGACCTGACCGTCCGCCTCGACATGTCCGAACAAGCCTTGCGCCGAACCACCCCACCCGAAGATCACTGGACCATCCCCGCCCTCCTCGACACCGAAACCTCCACCGCCCCAACCTTCTTCGCCCGCTGGGACCACCCCGACCGCCCAGCCCTCCGCATCGACTAGCCCTCCCGTCCTTGCTTTTTTCTGAACGCCATTCTCAACAAGGAGCTTGTTGATAGATGCGCATATCAACGTAACTAAATGAGGGTCCCGTCTCCGATTCGTGCGGCGACGTCCCGCTGATCATCGTTATGGTGACCGAATGGGGAGCAAATGCGCTATCTGCGCGAAACATCAAGGCGTCGGACCACTCGTAGGGCCGGTGATCTTCGAGAACGAATTAGTCGTCGTAACGCACCGCCCCCTCGATCAGGGCTCCCCCGTCCCCGGCTACCTATTCGTAGAAACGCGCAGACACACCCCAACCGTGTCCACCCTCACCGACCCCGAAGCCGCAGCCATCGGCGTGGCAGTAACCCGCGCAGCCCACGCCCTACAACAAGAACTAGCCCCGGAATTCGTCTTCTCCGCGATCACGGGCCGCTCCGTCGCCCACTTCCACCAGCACGTCTTCGCCCGCCCAGTCGGCACTCCACCGACCATTCCATGGACCGATATCGACTCCTGGCCGGACTCCCCGCGCACCACCCCCACCGAGCTGGCACCCTTGTGCGCCCGCCTGTCCACCCACTTCTCCCCTCGCTGAATAACACCATGGTTCCACGTGCTCCGATGTGGTGAAACCTGTTGGTATACAGCCGGTCTCACAGACCCCGCGTACCTCGCACAGGTACCTGGGGCCTTGTGAGAGGTATGGGGGGTCTGTGAGACCGGCCGGTGAGCTTGGGCTGGTGCGGGGCGACATCGCTGGTGTTGGCCAGGATCGGTATAGCGTCTCACGGCCGTACCCGGCTTAGTTGGATCCTGCGGGCTTAAAGGGGGATTCGACTTGGCCGCGCAGAGTGCGGGTTCCAGGATGGCTATCTGGCGTTGCGAGACAGTGATATCCAGCGAATGTCATGTTGCAGCGGGGTGGGCTGGGGGGACTACACCGGCCGCCACGTGACTAGACGAGGCGGTGGCCGCCGTCTACGTGCAGGACGGTGCCGGTGATGAAGGGGTTGTGCATTGCGGCGAGCATGGCTTGGGCTACTTCGGTGGGTTGGCCGATGCGGCCGACGGGGAGGCGGGCGGCGAGTTGTTGGTGGCGTTCGGTTTTGGCGGGGCCGGCGATGGTGTCCCAGATCGGGGTGTCGATCCAGCCCGGTGAGACGACGTTGACGCGGATCGGGCCGAGTTCGATGGCCAGGGCGTAGGCGAGGGATTCGAGGGCGCCGTTGGCGGCGGCGACGATCGAGGAGCCAGGGCCGGGGCGGTAGGCGGCGATGCCGGAGGTGAAGGTGAGGGAGCCGCCGGGGGTGATCTGCGCGTGCTTGGCGAGCAAAGCCGGACCGATCAGCTTGGCGTCCAAGGTCTTTCGAGCCTGTCCGACGTCGAACGACGCGATGGGCTGATACACCCCCTCGACGTCCACCGCCGTGGTCACCACGTGGTCGACCCGACCAACCTCGGTGAACAACCGCTCGATATCGCTCTCGCTGGTGATGTCGGCGACGAGCGAGCGCACCTTGCCCGGTCCATCGGGCAAGGTGCGTTCCGCGTCGGCGAGCCGCTCAGCCGAGCGGCTGGCGATGATGACCTCCGCGCCTTCGGTCACCAGCGCTGCGGCCAACGCCAATCCCATGCCGGAGCTGCCGCCGACGATGACGACCCGTTCTGTTGTTGCGCTAACTGTCATGTCTCCACCTGACCACCGCGGCAGTCGAGTGTCCATGTCGCGCTAACGAATTCGCGTTAGCCAAGGACTAACGCAGCAGGTCAGCCGGTGCAAGCAGGGGATTGCTGGTTGAGGTTGGTGAGGGCGCCGCAGGCCCAGGTCTTCTGGACCTTCCACTTGCCGCCGTCGAGAACGAAGGGCACGTCGACCGTGTTCTCAGTACCGTTGATCGTGAATTTCGCCTGGGCACTGACGGAATCGCCGAACACGCTGACTCCGGTGACCACTGCCGTGGCATTCGAATCCTTGAACGCCTTCGCGAGACGGTTGGGCAGGTCCGGGTCGGCCTCGATGCCCTGCACCAGATCCAGCTTCTCCGAGCTGGGCACCGACGGATCCAACGCCTTCTGCAGCAGTGCGTTCAGCTCATCGGCGGTCGGCGGGGCGGGCGTGTTCGGATTGGCGGTCGTGCTGGTCGACGTGCGAGGTGGCTTCGGCGGATCCGACTTGTCATCGCTGCCGCAGGCCGTCAGGCCCAGTGCGGCGACCACGGCCAAGCCGGCGATCGCTATGCGTCCGGTCTTACGAAGCTTCAACTACTCGTCCTTTGCGTTCGGCTGATACATCGACGGTGATGCGGCGCGAGCTACCGGCGAGGTGGTCGACAGGCATCGAAACATCAAGCTACCCAGCACAATTGTGAGAACAGTAAGACGATGGTGTGGCGCGGAGAAGAGTCGGTCAGCTACGGCTGTATCGGGTCGAGACGCCCAGGGACCGTCGCGGATAGCGTAGTCAGGTTCGGTCGGCGGTCGCGCGCCATTGGGGGTTGGCGGCTAACACGTCGACCAGGGCGCGTACGGCTGGATTGCGGACGGGGACACGCCAGATGGCGGCGTAGGTGACCGTCAACGGTCCACTGCGGAGCGGGCGCCACGCGAGGCCGGGGCGGTCGGCGACGCGCGCGGAACTCAGGCCGATCACGTCCGGCAGCAAGGGCAGCACCGCGAGCATTTGGGCGTGGCCCATGGCACTATCGCTGAGTCGCACGTGGGCACCGCGTTCTCGCAGCGCACGCAACAGGTCGTCGTGCAGCCCGGCGGCCGATTCCCTGGCGAACAGGATGAGCTCCTGATCGGTGAGATCGGCCGGTTCGACCTCGGCGGAATCCGCCAGCGGATGTGCCGTTGACATCAGCACGCCGAGTTCGTCGTGGGCGATCGGCCGCTGAGCGAAGCGATCGGGTAGCGCTACCGGCGCGCGCACCAGGGCGAGATCGACCTCATCGTCATCGAGCAAACGAACCTGGTCGGCGGTGGTGCCCCCGGTCAGCACCAGCCGGGTGCCGGGCGGTAGCAGTTCCTCGATTCGCGAAGGGAGCCAAGGAGGTACACCGTTGAGCAACCCGAACCGAACCACCGGAGCCCCCGCGGCGGACGCACGCCTCGTCTCCCGCACCGCCCCATCCACCGACCGCAACACTTCCTTGCCGGTCCGGAACAGCACCTCCCCCGCCGCGGTCAATTCGACCCGAGGTTCCCGACTGAGCAGCGCCCCGCCCATCTCCCGCTCCAGCACCTTGATCTGCTGACTGAGCGTCGGCGTCGAAATGAACAACCGCTCCGCCGCCCGCCGAAAATGCAATTCCTCCGCCAAAACAACGAAGTACCGCAACTGCCGCAATTCCACGATCACCTACACCCATCCGCCAGCCACCCCACCGAAATCCGCACCCTGACTCGGGACCCGCACTCAGAATAGGGCCCTAAAGCCAGTGCAGATCCCGAGAGTCAGTGCGGATTCCGGCCGGAGAACTGCGCACGGAGCTGGGCCTCAACGCACACGAGCAGGGACTCCGGTGAGTCCCCGCTCGCGGAAGTTCACATCGGCTGAGGGATCACCAACCGCGTTCGGCCAGGCGGTGGTCGACGGGCAGTTCCTCGACGTTGATGCCGACCATGGCCTCACCGAGCCCACGGGACACCTTGGCGAGCACGTCCGGGTCGTCGTGGAATGTGGTCGCCTTGACGATGGCGGCGGCGCGCTCGGCGGGGTTGCCGGACTTGAAGATGCCGGAGCCGACGAAGACGCCCTCGGCGCCGAGCTGCATCATCATCGCGGCGTCGGCGGGGGTGGCGATGCCGCCCGCGGTGAACAGGACGACGGGCAGCTTGCCGGTCTCGGCGACCTCACGGACCAGTTCGTAGGGTGCCTGCAGTTCCTTGGCGGCGACGAACAGCTCGTCGGCGGGCAGCGAGGACAGCCTGCGGATCTCCCCGCGGATCTTGCGCATGTGCGTGGTGGCGTTGGAGACGTCGCCGGTGCCCGCCTCGCCCTTCGAGCGAATCATGGCCGCGCCCTCGGTGATTCGGCGCAACGCCTCACCCAGGTTGGTGGCGCCGCACACGAACGGAACGGTGAAATTCCACTTCTCGATGTGGTTGGCGTAGTCGGCGGGGGTGAGCACCTCGGACTCGTCGATGTAGTCGACGCCGAGGCTCTGCAGGATCTGCGCCTCCACGAAGTGGCCGATGCGGGCCTTCGCCATGACCGGGATGGAGACGGCGGAGATGATGCCGTCGATCATGTCCGGGTCACTCATCCGGGACACGCCGCCCTGCGCGCGGATATCGGCGGGCACCCGCTCCAGCGCCATCACCGCGACCGCGCCGGCGTCTTCAGCGATCTTGGCCTGGTCGGCGGTGACGACATCCATGATCACCCCGCCCTTCAGCATCTCGGCCATGCCGCGCTTCACGCGGGCGGTGCCGATGGTCTGGGTGGTGTCGGGCGTCGTCACGGCAAACTCCTGGGTCATCTGCGCCAATCGGGTCGCAAGGGATTGAATCGACCCAATTCTAGGCGTGCCACCCAGGCCACTTGATAGCCAGTCGGAGATGACTGGCCTTGTCACCTACCTGGGGCTCTGTCCGTCCGCCCCGCGCACTGGACCGGTCAAGCGGGGCCACGGAAACGGATTCACCGGTCAAGCGGGCCGGTTGCCCCGTCGCCCGCTAACTCCCGGCTGCGACTCAGAGCGGGCCGACAACCAGCAACTGTGCCCAGTACTCGGCGGCGGCGGGACCGATGAGCGGCAGCAGGAAATCGAACAACAGGTAGGACATCTACTACGTACCTCCGCACAGCGAACATTTCCCCCACCGAGGCGGGGCCGCGGCACCGAAGTCCGAATGCCTTGCGAAAAGCACTACCCAGCCCGCGTCGATCCAGTCGCGACCGTAGCACGATAGTGAAACACATCACATTTGCGGCGGCGGCTCGAGCGGGCTTCCCAATTCGTGTTGACCGACGCGACCGTCAAGCCATCGATATTCGGGCAGAGATTGCCGAAAATAGGCTGGTCGCAGCCTATTTCAGCGGATGGACCTGACCTCGGGGTGCGCGGCTCCGGAGGCGGCCTCGGCGGCTTCGGGGAGCAGTTGGTCGAGGTTGTAGGGGTAAACGGTTTCACCGGAGCGGTCCAACTGGATGATGTCTTCGGCGGTGCACCATTTGTTGCCGGTGATGGCGCGGCGTTCGATGGTGGTCAGATTGGTGGCTTGCGGTTCGTAGCCTGGCACGCGCAGGGCGAAGAACAATTCTTCGGAACGGATCAGGTCGCCGTCGAAGGGGAACACCGCGACCCGACGCCAGATCGGGCCGCGCAGGCTGTCCGGGTCGGCCTTGTGGCCGGTCTCCTCGTAGAGCTCGCGGACGGCCGCGTCCCGCAGTGATTCGCCAGGGTCGACGCCACCGCCGACGGTGAACCAGAACGAGATATCCGGCGTCTTCGGGTCGTTGCCGCGCATCAGCAAGGTGCGGCCGCGTTCATCGAACAGCACGATGCGCGCGGTGGTGCGGGTCGTGTCGACCGTCAACCCGGTGGACGCGGCCGGGGTGGCCCGCTCGGTGATCTCGAAATACGTTGGCAGCGGCGCGGTACCACCGAGGTGCAGGATGCGCACCGAACGCCGGGTGCGCAGCGCGAGGGTGTCGCGAACGGCATCGTTGTGGAAGCGGCGCGCGATCAGGACTCGCGCCTCGGCGTCGGCCAGCTCGGCCACCAGCTGCGGGCGCAACTTCTCGATGTCGATCGTCGAAAGGGCCCCGGAGAGCTGGTTTTCCACGGTCTCCCGATCGGGCCGCGCGACCCGTTCGGCTCGATCGGCCAGCAGCGCAAGGACTTTGCCCTGATCGGCCAGCGCCGGATCGGCCACCGGGTCCGCGATCGCCATCGCCACCGACCTGGCCACCACCGCCCGGCGGGCCAGCGCCGCGTCCAGCGCCTGCCAGGACTGATCGGAACGCACGTGCAGCCGGTCGAGCCGGTTGGCGGTGGAGTAGGCCCAGATGCCGATCGCGACGATAACCGCCGCGATAAGCGCGAGGACGAGAACCGTTGTCGCGGAGAAGGTGATCATCCGGCGGCCCGTACCCTGGTGTCGCCGACGGTCACCGTCTCGTACACCCGAAGGATCTGCTCGGCGACCACCGGCCAGTCGTACTCGCCGACCACCTGGGTCGCGGTGTCCACCAACGCGGCCCGGCGATCGTCGTCGGTGAGCACCCGATCGATGGCCTTCGCGAGCGCCGCCGAATCACCCACCGGCACAAGCGCACCGGCCGTACCGTCCCGCAGCACCCGGCGGAAGGCGTCCAATTCGCTTGCCACCACGGCGGTTCCGGCGGCCATCGCCTCGATCAGGATGATGCCGAAACTCTCGCCGCCGAGATTGGGCGCGACGTAGACGTCCGCGCTGCGCATCGCCGAGGCCTTCTCCGCGTCCGACACCTGACCGAGGAAGCGCAGGTGCCCGGCGAGCGGCCCCGCCTCCCGCCGCAGCCGGTCCTCGTCGCCGCGCCCGACGATGAGAATCTCCAGCTCCTTATGCTTGCGCACCAGCTCGGGCAGCGCGCCGAGCAGCACGTCCATCCCCTTGCGCGGTTCGTCGTAGCGGCCGAGGAACAGCACGGTCCGGCCGGCGCGCGGGTAGCCGGGCAGCATCGGCGCCCGCGCGAACGCGGGGACGTCGACGCCGTTCGGAATCTCCACCGCGTCCGAGCCGAGCGCCTCCACCTGCCAGCGCCTGGCCAGCTCCGAGACGGCGATCCGGCCGCTGATCTTCTCGTGGTAAGGCCGCAGCACACTCTGAAAGGTGCTGAGCACCAACGACTTCGTGGTCGAGGTGTGGAAGGTGGCGACGATCGGCCCCTCGGCGATCTTCAACGCCAGCATCGACAGGCTCGGCGCGTTGGGCTCGTGGATATGCAGCACGTCGAAATCGTTGCCGTCGATCCAGCGGCGAATCCTGGTGTAGGCCATGGGCCCGAAGGACAACCGCGCCACCGATCCGTTGTACGGAATCGCGACCGCGCGACCGGCCGACACCACGAAATCGGGCAGTGGCGTGTCCTCCGAGGCGGGCGCGAGCACGCTCACCCGGTGTCCGCGTTCGATGAACACCCGGGCCAGCTCGACCACGTGGGCCTGCACACCGCCGGGAACGTCGAACGAGTAGGGACAGACCATGCCGATCTTCATGGGGCGCCGTCCGATTGGGCCGTCGTATCAACGTTTGCCGAACCGTTCGAGCCTGCCGCCGGGTCCGTGCCCGCCGTCGGGATTGGCTCGTCACGGTGCGGCCGTGCGGCGGCGATCTTGGCCAGCCGCTCCTCGGACAGATCGCCTTCCCACATCGGTTGCAGCATGTGCCAATCCGCTGGGTGCTCGGCGATATTGGCCGCGAAACGATCCGCCAACGCCTGGGTGGCCGCCGCGACGCCGCCCGAAACATCCACCGGCGGATAGACTTTCATCCCCCAGCCGTCGTCGGTGAACCAGGTGTGCACCGGCAGCAGCGGCGCGCCGGTTTCGATGGCCAGCTTGGCGGCACCGGCGGGCAGCCAGGTGCGCTCGCCGAAGAAGGTAACCGGGACGCCGCGGCCGGTCAGGTCGCGCTCCCCCATCAGGCAGATCGCCTTGTTCTCCCGCAACCGGTTCGCGAGCTGGCCGAAGGGCGACTGCGCGGCGCCGGTCAGTGGAATCACCTCGAACCCGAGGCTCCGCCGATAGTCGAGGAAACGCTCGGCCAGCGACTCCGGCTTCAACCGTTCGGCGACGGTCGCGAAGGTGCCGTGGTTCTGCACGAGCCACACCCCGGCCATGTCCCAGTTCCCCGAATGCGGCAGCACCAGGACCGCCCCTCGGCCAGCGGCCAGCCCGGCTTCGAGGTGCGACTTCCCTTCCAGCACAAGCTCATTACCGATTGCCGCGTGGTCCATCGACGGCAGCCGGAACGCCTCGCGCCAGTACCGCGCGTAGGAGCGGATGCTCGCCCGGATCAGCTCGTCCGGCACGTCCGATGGTGTCCCGCCGATCACGCGAGCGAGGTTGCGCCGTAACTGATTCGGCGCACCACCGGCCCGGAACGCGCGGTTCGCTTTGCCTGCGACGCGATCGGCGCCGAAGTCGAACAGGCGCCGCGCCGTCGACTCGGGCAGTGCCCGCACCAGCCGCCAGCCCGCCGCGTATCCGACGTCGCTCAACCGTTCCCCGATATTCATGACCATTGCCCCGTTTCCCGCACCGCACCGCCACGATTCGGCGGTCTCACGTTGGCAGCTCCGTCGCGTTCGCCGTTCCCGCCGTAGGGTTTTCGGGCTGCGCCGGATCCTTCGGTTGCGCGGGCGTGAGCACATCGCGCGCGCCGGGCGAACTGCGCACCGCGAGCACCCGCTGGAACACCGTGACGATGCTGAGCACCGCCAGGATCCACATCGCGACGTGCACCGCGTAGGCAAGCCAGCCGATACCCCAGTACCCGCCGATCCCGGTCAACCCCGCACCGACCAGCACGATGATCAGCCGGTCCGGCCGCTCGATGATCCCGCCGTCGGCGGACAGCCCGCTGGCCTCCGCGCGCGCCTTGGCATACGAAATCACCTGCGAGGTCACCAGTACCACCAGGGTCGCCGCGAACAACGGCTTGTGATGCTCGTGGAACACCGCCCACCATGCCAGCCCCGCGAAAATGGCGCCGTCGGCCATCCGGTCGCAGGTGGCGTCGAGTACCGCACCGTATTTCGTGCCGCCGCCGCGCGCCCTCGCCATGGCGCCGTCGAGCATGTCGAACATGACGAACAACCAGATCACCATGGTCCCCCAGAACAGGTGTCCGGTCGGGAACAGAGTGACCGCGGCGGCGATCGACGCGGTGGTGCCGATGACCGTCACCGCATCCGGCGTGAGCCCCGTGCTCACCAGCGCTTTGCCCAGCGGCGCAGTCGCTTTGGCAAACGTATCGCGGCCGAAGAAGCTCAGCACTTCTAGTCGACTTCCTTCCAGGCTGCCGACAGCAGCGCCCTCGTCTCGCGTAGCAACTGTGGCATCACCTTCGCGCCACCCACCACGGTGATGAAGTTCGCGTCGCCGCCCCAGCGCGGGACGATGTGCTGGTGCAGGTGGTCGGCCAGCGAACCACCCGCCACGCCACCGAGATTCAGGCCGACGTTGAAGCCATGCGGCCGCGATACCCGCTTCATCACCCGGATCGCCTGCTGGGTGAACGCCATCAACTCGGCGCCCTCGGCCACCGTGAGGTCTTCGAGGTTGGCCACCCTGCGGTACGGCACCACCATCATGTGGCCGGGGTTGTACGGGTACAGGTTCAGCACCGCGTAGACCAGTTCGCCGCGCGCGATCACCAGACCGTCCTCGTCGGACATCTTCGGAATATCGGTGAACGGATGCCCGGTCGAGGAGGGGTCGGGGGACGCGGCCTCGGCGATGTAGGACATCCGGTACGGCGTCCACAGCCGTTGCAGCCGATCGGGTTCGCCCGCGCCGCGGTCGACGATGCTGCCCTGTTCCGCGGCGTCGTTCAGCTCGGTAAGTCCATCCGGCGCCCCGCGCTCAGTCATTCCGCACCCTTGATCTCGAAGCCCTCCGCGGTCGGCGAAGCGTTCTCCCGATTCGCGATCCATAGCACAATGGTGGCCACCGCCTCGGCGACCGGCACGCCGTTCACCTGGGTGCCGTCGCGGAACCGGAAGCTCACCGCGTCGGCGGCCACGTCCCGCTCGCCGGCCAGCAGCATGAACGGCACCTTCTGCGCGGTGTTGTTGAAAATCTTCTTCTGCATCCGGTCGTCGCTGCGGTCCACCTGCGCGCGCACGCCCGCGTCCCGCAGCCGCTCGATCACCTGATCCAGGTGCGGCGCAAAGGCTTCCGCGACCGGGATGCCGACCACCTGCACCGGCGACAGCCAGGCCGGGAAGGCGCCGGCGTAGTGCTCGGTGAGCACGCCGAAGAACCGTTCGATGGAACCGAACAGCGCGCGGTGGATCATCACCGGCCGCTGCTTGGTGCCGTCGTTGGCGGTGTATTCCAGGTTGAACCGCTCCGGCAGGTTGAAGTCCAGCTGGATGGTCGACATCTGCCAGGTCCGCCCGAGCGCGTCCTTGACCTGCACGGAGATCTTCGGCCCGTAGAACGCGGCGCCGCCCGGGTCCGGCACGAGCTCGAGCCCGGAGGCCGAGGCCACCTTGGACAGGGTCTCGGTCGCCTCTTCCCAGAGTTCGTCCGAGCCGACAAACTTCACCGGGTCCTTGGTCGACAGCTCCAGGTAGAAGTCGTCGAGGCCGTAGTCCTTCAGCAACGCGAGCACGAACTGCAGGGTGCTGGTGAGCTCGGCGTGCATCTGCTCTTTGGTGCAGTAGATGTGCGCGTCGTCCTGGGTCATGCCGCGCACCCGGGTCAGGCCGTGCACCACGCCGGACTTCTCGTAGCGGTACACCGAGCCGAACTCGAAGAGCCGCAACGGCAGTTCCCGGTACGAGCGGCCGCGGGCCCGGAAGATCAGGTTGTGCATCGGGCAGTTCATCGGCTTGACGTAGTAGTCCTGGCCGGGCTTGCGGACGGTGCCGTCCTCGTTCAGCTCCGCGTCCAGGTGCATCGCCGGGAACATGCCGTCCTGGTACCAGTCCAGGTGGCCGGAGACCTCGAACAGGTGTCCCTTGGTGATGTGCGGGGTGTTGACGAACTCGTAGCCCGCGGCCACATGCCTGCGCCGCGAGTACTCCTCCATCTCCTTGCGGATGATGCCGCCCTTGGGGTGGAACACCGGCAGGCCGGAGCCGAGCTCGTCGGGGAAGCTGAACAGGTCCAGTTCCAGACCGAGCTTGCGGTGGTCGCGGCGTTCGGCCTCGGCGAGCAGGTGCATGTGCTCTTCCAGGGCCTCCTGGGATTCCCAGGCGGTGCCGTAGATGCGCTGCAGGTCTTCGCGGTTCTGATCGCCGCGCCAGTAGGCGGCCGAGCTGCGGGTCAGCTTGAACGCCGGGATGAACTTGGTGGTCGGGATGTGCGGGCCGCGACACAGATCGCCCCAGAGGCGTTCGCCGGTGCGAGGATCGAGGTTGTCGTAGATGGTCAGCTCTTTGCCGCCGACCTCCATCACCTCCGGATCGTCGATGCCGGACTTGTCGCTGATCAGCTCCAGCTTGAACGGCTCCTTGGCCAGTTCGACGCGGGCGTCCTCGACCTCGATCACCCTGCGCGAAAAGCGTTGCGCGCCTTTGACGATCTTCTTCATCCTGGATTCCAGCTTGGCCAGATCCTCCGGGGTGAACGGCCTGTCGACCTGGAAGTCGTAGTAGAAGCCGTCTTTGATCGGCGGGCCGATGCCGAGCTTGGCCTCCGGGAACTCCTGCTGCACCGCCTGGGCCAGCACGTGCGCGGCGGAATGCCGGATGACACTGCGGCCGTCCTCGGTGTCGGCGGCGACCGCCTCCACCTCGACGTCGGTGTCCGGGGTCCAGGACAGGTCCTTGAGGCCCTCGGCGTCACGCACGACGACGATGGTGTCCGGCCCCTTGGTCGGCAGTCCGGCCTCGCGCACCGCGGCACCCGCCGTCGTCCCGGCCGGCACCCGGACGAGGGCGGCAGGGGTAGTGCGGGCTGAGGTGGTCACGGCGGTGCTCTCCTTGGAGTTTCTCGGGTGCGGGGACGTCCCCGCGGATCATGGCCAGGACACGCACTGCCCCGGCGCGACCATGCTATCGGCATGCCCACCCCAACGCGCACACGCTCTCCCGCCGCTCCGCGTATTCAGGGGTCACCAGCGCCCAATTCGCTATCCGACCGGAGGGCGCCCGAAGGCCGCGAGCAGACGCGCAAGCCTCGGCAGCGGCCTTGGTACACCTGCTTGCTCCCTCATACCCCCTCCTAGGTGTTGCGAGGAGAGAAGCAGGTCCGCGACGCCACAAACCCACATCGAGGCGAGTGAAATGGTCGTTGGCGCCCATCGACGCGAGTCAAAGGGTCGCTAGCTGATCTTGAACAGCGACCGTATGACTCACGTCGATTTCCCAAGTCCCGGGTCAGCTGTCTGCTGCCAGGTTTTCCAGCATGGCCTCACGTTCGGCGGCGGGGCGTTTGGGGCAGCTGGTGCACATTTCGCAGTTGGGGACCTCGTAGACGAGGCAGCAGGAGATGCGTTTGACGAAGGTGCGGCCGCCGATTTCGACGAAGCGCGGTATGGGGAGTTTGCCGCCGATCTGGGTCGCCAGTCGGGTGCCCGCGTCTGGGGAGCCCGCGTCCAGGGCCCGGTTGCCGATGGCGTCGGCGACGATCGCCCACAGCGCAGGCACGGTCGCACCGGAGACCTCGGCGACCGGACCGATCACGGCCGCAAGGGTTTCCCGCAGTGCCGCGCCCGGCTCGGTTGATGCGTCGGGCTCGGCGAGCACCTGGATGCGTTCCACGCCGCCGTCGGGACGGACCTCGCAGTCGAAATTGTCGAGCACCGGCTCGACCGCCCGCTCGTCGCGCGCGTACGCCCGCGCGATCCGCTCGACGAGCGCGGAGGCGACCATGCACCACCACAGCGTGCCCGCGATGCGCGGTGTGGTGGTCCCCCACGAGTGGCCCATCTCGGCGATCCGCGCCGCCAGCCAGTCCGGCTGCGTCAACGTTCGCCCGGGAACGGTGTTCACCACTTCAGGGGACTGCGTAACCATTGCCACTCGACTCCGATCCAGCTGCCGACCATCCCGAAAGTGCCCAATATCCATAGTGTCGCGACAACCAGCGCAAAGGTAGCGCCCGCCGCGAACACGCGCATGGCGGTGCCCCGAGCGGAGTACCACGCCATACCCTGCCGGTACTTGTCCCGCAGCCAGCCGAGTGCCCGTTGTGCCCAGGCGAATTCGGTGGCCAGGATGCCCAGTCCGGTGAATACGATCGCCCAGCCGGGTCCGGGGTAGGGAATCGTGACGATTCCGACTGCGAGCACCGCGGTGCCGACCAACGCGACCCCGACCCGATAGGCGAGGTTCAGCGTAGGTCGCGCGGCAATGCGGGCCCGGAAGGCGCGCCAGCCCGTCGGCGTCGAGCTTGTCTCGAGGTCGGCCGTCATCTTTCCCAGCGTACGAGACCGACCGGTCCGGGCCAGGTCACGGACGTCGAGCCCGCACGAATCGGCCAGTTCGGGCGGGCTCGGCGGTCATTGCTCAGACGAGTTCGGGGACGACCCGATGGCCCGCCTCGTCCTCGATGTGGGCCAGTCCGTCCTCGGTGATCTCGATGACGCGCGCGCTGGCGATATCGAAGAACAGGCCCGACACCGTCACACCGCGTTCGGCGACGGCCGCGCGTACCGCGGGGTGGCGCTGCAGGTTCTCCAGCTGCACGGCCACGTTCACCATGCTCAGCTGGTCCACCTCGCCGAAACCGGCCCGTGCCGCGGCCACCGCGACCGGGTGCCCGCGCCGGATCCGGTCCAGGCTCGGCCGCGCGTGCGCGAGCCACTTGTCGATTTCCGGGCCGGCCTTGGCCCCGGAGTGCAGTGCCTTCATCGCGCCGCAGGACGAATGCCCGCAGACCACGATGGACCGGACGTTCAGCTCTTCCAGGGCGAAGACGAGCGCCGCGTCCACCGACGGGTCGCCGACCGCGGGCACCAGGTTGCCCACGTTGCGCACCGTGAACAGATCACCCGGCCCGCTGTTGGTGATCATGTTCGGCACGATCCGCGAGTCCGCACAGGTCAGGAAGAACGAATCCGGATCCTGACTGTCGCGCAGCCCGTCCAGGTGTGGCCGCACGACGTGCGCATGACTGCGGTGATAGGCGGCGACGCCTGCCGCGATCGGGTCCGCGTGTTCGTCGCGGCGCCACGGGCCGAGGATGTCGGTCCACACCGCGCGCCCGAAGCTGCGCGACGGCGGGCCCGCCGTCGCGTACGCCATCCGCGCACTGCCGATTTCCACGAAATCGACACTGCCGCCGTTGCTTTCCTGCTGACGCACCCAGTCCTCGATGGCCTCGAAGGCGGCGTGGTCGAGGAAGTCGACGGTCATCTCGACGGTGACGTCGGCGTCGGCGGGCACCTTCGCGAATTCCGTGGACAGCTTCGGCAACGCGAGGAAGGTGCAGGAGCCGTCGATGGTGATCATCCACCGCTGTGAACCCGGAATCTGCCTGGCGCTGATGGCGACTCGCACCACCCGCCACAGCAGCAGACCGAAGGCCAGCGCGAGGCCGATCAGCACGCCCTCCAGCAGATTCAGGAACACCACCGACACCACGGTGACCGCGTAGACGAGTAGATCGCCGGTGCGCCTTGCCATTCGGATGTGCGCAAGCTTGACAAGTTGAATGCCGATCACGATCAACAGCCCCGCCAGGGCCGCCTTCGGAATCTGTTGCACCACAGCGGCCAGTGCCACCGAGAACACCAGGATCCAGACGCCGTGCAGCACCGCCGACGCCCGGCTGCGCGCACCGGCCTGCACGTTGGTGGCGCTGCGCACGATCACGCCGGTGACCGGCAGCCCGCCGAGGAGGCCGGACAGCACGTTGGCCGAGCCCTGGCCGATCAGCTCGCGATCGAAATTGGTGCGCCGACCGGAGTGCATCTTGTCCACGGCCACTGCGGAGAGCAGGCTCTCCACGCTGGCGATCAACGCGATGGTGATGACCATGAGCACCACCGCCGACCAGTCACCGCGCGGCAGTTCCGGCAGGCCGATAGCGTCGAACAGCGAGCCGTTCAACACAATTCGCTCGGCCCCGGTGGGCAGCACCATGGCGAGCACGGTGCCCGCGAACACCGCGACCAACGGCCCGGGGACCACCCGCAGTTTGCCGGGCGCGTACTTCCACCCCAGCATGATGGCGATCACCACCGCGCCGATGAAGGCGTCGCCGCCGTGCAGCGACATCAGCTGCTCGGGTAGCTGCGTGAGGTTCTTCCATGCCGAGCTGTGCGACGAACCGCCGAGCAGCACGTGAATCTGTTGCAGCGCAATGGTGATACCGATACCGGCAAGCATCGCGTGCACCACCACCGGCGCGACGGCCAGCGCGGCCCGCGCAATCCTGCTCAGCCCGAACAGAATCTGCAGCACACCGGCCGCGGCGGCGATGAAACAGGTTGTTTTCCAGCCGAATTGGTTGATGGACTCGGCAACGACGACGGTGAGGCCCGCGGCGGGGCCACTCACCTGAAGAATGGAGCCGCCCAGCAAACCGGCGACGACACCGCCGATCACGGCGGCGATCAGACCGGCGGCGACGGGCGCGCCGGAGGCGACGGCGATGCCGAGGGACAGCGGCAACGCGACCAGGAAAACCACGATGGAAGCGGGCACATCGTGCCGAATGATCGAGCGCACACGATCGGACAGGGGTCCAGAACCGCGACCCGAGTCCGCTGGGACATCCTGTGTTATCGGTGGGGCCACATCGTTCTCGACAACCATGACTATCTCCTTCGCCGAACCCGGCACAACGGCCGAGGTCGGTTGACGATCTACATGTCCAGCAGGGCATACGACCGCGAACCGGCATCTCGCGGTGAAGCAGTTCTCGACACACCAACGGGTCGAGAGGTAAACCGAAGCAAGGCTATTAGTAAAGGCTAAGCAAAGCCTGAGAATGATGCTAAGAGCGCGTTAACACCGCGCATAGCCTCATGACTGCCACATCCGGACCGTCGCGACGATTAAACCGGCGCGGCTGCGACACGGCGGCCCTCGTCATCGAATTCCGCGATACCGTCCACGGTCACCTCGATCACCCGGGCGGTGGCGATATCGAAGAACAGCCCCGAGACCGCGACGCCGCGCTCCTCGATGCCCTGGCGCACGGCCGGGTGCGCGTGCAGCGTCTCCAGTTGCAGCGCCACATTCACCATGCCCAGCTGATCGACCGCGCCGAATCCCGCCAGCGCGGCGGCCTCGGCGACCGGGTGCCCGAGGCGGAAGCGGTCGAGGCTCGGCCGGGCATGGGCCAGCCAGTCGCTGAGGCCCGAGCCGGTCCGCACCTCGCGATACAGCGCCTCCATCGCGCCGCAGCCGGAATGGCCGCACACGACGACCGCGCGCACGTCCAGCTTTTCCAGCGCGTAGATCAGCGCGGCCTCGACCGACACGTCGCTGCCCGCGGTGGGGACGAGATTGCCCACGTTGCGGACCGTGAACAGGTCGCCGGGTCCGCTGTTGGTGATGACGTTCGGCACGATGCGGGCGTCGGCGCAGGTGAGGAAGAACGAATGGGCGTCGGGGCGGTGGCGCAGGCCATCCAGGTGCGGGCGCATCAGGTGCGCGTGCCCGCGGTGATAGGCCGCGATGCCCGCCACGATCGGATCCTCGTGAATGCCGGTGCGCCGCCACGGACTGATCGCCTGGTCGATGACCTGCCGGGAATTGCCGCGCTCGGGTGGCCCCGCCAGCGCACGCGCCATCCGAGCGCTGCCGATCTCCACGAATTCGACCGTGCCGCCGTCGGATTCGTGCTGGGTGGCCCATTCGGTGATCCGCTCATACGAGGCGTGGTCGAGGAAGTCGACCGTCATCTCCACGGTAACCTCAACGCCCGCAGGCACTTTGGCGAGTTCCGCGGACAGCTTCGGCAGCGCGAGGAAGGTGCAGGTGCCGTCGATGGTTACTACCCAGCGCCGCGCGCTCGCCACCGGTTCGGCGACGATGGTCACCTTGACCACCCGCCACAGCAGCAGCGCGAACGACAGCGCGAGCCCGATCAGCATGCCAACCAACAGGTTCAGGAACACCACGCTCAGTACCGTCGCGACATACACATACAGATCACCGGTGCGGCGCGCGAGCCGGATGTGCGCCAGCTTCACCAGCTGCACACCGATCAGAATGAGCAGCCCGGCCAGCGCCGCCTTCGGGATCTGCTGCACCAGACCAGCCAATGCCACCGCGAACAGCAGCACCCAGACGCCGTGCAGCACCGTCGCCGCCCTGCTCTGCGCGCCCGCCTGCGCGTTGGTGATGCTGCGCACGATCACCGCCGCCACCGGCAGGCCGCCGAGCAGGCCGGACACCATGTTGGCCGAGCCCTGCCCGATCAATTCACGGTCGAGGTCGGTCGAGCTTTCCGGGCGCAGCTTGTCCACCGCGACCGCCGAAAGCAGCGTCTCGACGCTGCCGATGAGCGCGATGGTCACCACGGTGATCGCGATCGCGGTCCAGCTGCCGGACGGGATGGTTGGCAGTCCGATCGCGTCGAGCAGCGAGCCGTTCAGCACCAGCCGCTCGACGTGGGTCGGCAGCACCAGCGACAACAGCGTCGCGACCACCACGGCGACCAACGGCCCCGGCACCACCCGCACCCGACGCGGCACGAACTTCCAGGCGATCAGGATGACGATCACCACCACACCGATCAGCAGATCGCCGCGATGCACGGACATCAGCTGATGGGGCAGCTGGACGAGGCTGGCGAACGACGAGCTCAGCGACGTGCCGCCGAGCAGCACATGCACCTGCTGCAGCGCGATGATCACCCCGATGCCTGCCAGCATCGCGTGCACCACCACCGGCGCGATCGCCAGCGCACCCCGCGCGATCCGGCTCAGGCCGAACAGAATCTGCAACGCCCCGGCCCCGGCGGTGATGAAACACGTCGCGGCCCAGCCGAATTGGTGCACGCTCGCGGCGACGATCACGGTGAGGCTCGCGGTCGGCCCGGTCACCTGCACGCCCGACCCACCGACCAGTCCCGCGACCACCCCGCCGACCACCGCCGCGATCAGCCCCGCGGCGACGGGTGCGCCGGAGGCGACCGCGACACCGAGGGAAAGCGGCAGCGCGACCAGGAAAACCACGATCGAGGCTGGCAGATCGTGGCGGCCTATTGCGGCCAGACGTTCCGGAAAAGCGAAGTGGCGCAGCGACGTCCGTGGTGCGGAATCGGTGTCGGTGGACATATTTCTCCTTCGCCGGGCGGACGTGGACCGTCCCGGTTCATCGGTGGAACATGTACTGGCATCGAAAACGAGCGGCGGGCGTGACTCAACCGCTCGAGAGCGGCGACCCGGGTGATGCGAAGATCTGGCTAATAGTAAAGACTTCGCAAAGCATTTGGAAAGCTTTCAGGTGGAATCGGCCCCATCGTCATCGAATTGTGATCCAGATCACTGTCCAGTTCTTCCGGTCAGCCTGCGCAGCTCGAACCTGCGGGTCGATGTCTTCGATCCACAGCATGACGGGCAGACAGTCTGCTCGAACGCGCCAACCTGCCGGTCTACTTCAGATACCAGGTGACCAATCGTTCGACGAGCCCCAGATCGCAGGCCGAGTCGGGGACAGGTATCGCCGATTCGAGATTGCGACGGTCGAACTCGATGCGTTCCAAGAGGTATTTCCCGGTGTACGCCATGCGGGTAGCGACCGCTCGGTCGAGGACGGTGAGGGCGGCGTCGTCCCAATGCTCTGGCGAAACGGGGCGCAGGGTCATGCCGATGCCGGTGCCGATCAGTTCGATCGTTGCCGCCGCCGAGACGCCGACGCGGTCGGTCAGGTTGACGATCTGCGGTAGCTCATCGACTTCGGCCAAGGCCAGCAGCCACTCCACGCACGTATCGATCGGGACGAGGTTGAGTGTCGCGTCGTCGCGCACTTGCACCGCGGCCTCGCCGCCGGGGAAACGTCGCGACACGCGCCGCATGTTCGACATGAAGTTGTAGATGCCGAAATCCGATGTCGTGTGGGCGGTCTTGGAAGAGCCGACGACCTGCCCGAGCCGGAATACCGCGCCGTTGACGCCGTGCTCCCGGACGAAATCACGGAAGACCAGCTCGCCCCCGCGTTTGGTTGCCTCGTACACCGTCCGGAATTGGGTGTCGTCGGTGAGCGGTAGCCAGTTCTCTTCGGTGGCTGTGTCCGATATGCCGCCGACGTAGGCGGTGCTGATCAGAAAGAACCGGGAGCCCGGCCTGGAGTGTTTGACGAATAACCGCAACGCCCGTTCGGTGCCGTTGGTATTCACGTCCTGGAGTAAGGCGGGCCGGTTCGGCGAGAGGTCGACCGCTGCCGCGAAATGCCAGAAATCACAGGGTTCCGAGAAGATCGTGGCTGCTTGGAAGTCAGCGATGCCCAGGTACTCCTGGGTCAGTTCGCAGTCAAAGGTTTCGAGGCCGGTGAGGTCGGGTGGCATCTGCCCCTCGTTGAGGGTGGCCGACTCGAGCGACTCGGGAACGCGGGTACGCGCCCCTCTGGCAAGGGCTTTCACCCGGACGCCACGCTTGAGCAGCTCGCAGATCGTGTTGCTGGCAACGTATCCGTTGGCGCCGTCGACGACGGCTACTCGCGCATCCATCAGGCGCTCCACCGGGTGCTGCCGAACCGGCGGTCGACGGTGCCGACGAGCTGCCGCAGTGGGACACCGGGACGCTGCGCGGCGTCGAGGCATAGGTCGACGATGGTCGCGCACATGGCGGCGGCTGATTCGTCGTTCCATAACCGCTGTGCCGCGTTGAAAGTCATCGCCATCGCCTCCTGGGTTGCCTTGATCGTGAGCAGGCCGTCGATCGGGAGCACGTTTCCCACCGAGGTCCGGTGCAGTGCGTAATCCGCTGCGACGCAATCGGGGCCGAATAGTGCCGCACCGACCTGAGTCTTCGGGACATTCAGCATCTGTACCGGGAAAAGCGCGCTGTTCGGATCGATCATCGCGACGGACAGTTCCGGACAGAGCTCGAGCACCTCGATGAAGGGGTACCACTGGAATTGGTAGGCCTTCAGGCAGCTCTGCTTGAACGTCGCGACGAGGTCGGCGAACGACATCTCCGGCGACCAGCGGAATTCGAGCATAAAGGGATTGAAAAGCATGGCCACCGATTGATGGAACCGCGGATCCCGGCGGCCGTGGCTGAAGGTCGGCATGAGGTATGCGTCGCACCCACCGAGGTGCCCCAGGGTAAGGCCGTAAGCCGCGGCGATCACCATGAACGGGGTCGCGCGGAGCTGGCCCGACAATCCGCGCACCGCGGCGATTTCCGGTGCCGTCAATCGATGGTCCCCGCGGGAGGTGATCGCCTGGTGCGCCTGCGGCTGCACCGATCCGGGAATCTGCAATATCTCCAGGGAGCCAACGTATTCCGGCCAAAAGGCGCGGGCCGCGTCCGCCTCCGGCGTTTCCAGTGCGGCCAGTTCGTCGACGACGATCTGGCGATAGGGCACTTCCGGTGCCGCGGGCCGCGGTTCCAGCCCGGCGGCCGCGCGATAGCACCGTCCGATATCGCTTTTCAGCACCTCCAGCGACCACGCGTCGGACACGCTGTGGTGCACCGTCACCTGGAGCAGACGACGCTGCTCCGGTTCGTACTCGAGCAGGAGCCCGCGGACCAATGGCGCCCGCGTGAGGTCGAACGGCGCGTTGTTGTACTTGACCAGTAGCTCTTCGATCTCCGGCTCGTCCCAGGTCCGCGATGGGGCCGGTGTCACGGTCAGCTCGGGTTCGGTGGCGGAACCGATGACCTGCTCGGCCATCCCGCGGCCGCGAATCACGGCGGTGCGCAGCGCCTCATGTCGGTCGACGCACTGAATGATGGCGTCGAACAGTCGATTCCGGTCGAGCGGCCCGTCGATCGTGAGCCGGAACGAGATATTGAACGCCGCCGCCGCGCCGCCGGGCCGGATCGATTCCAGGAAGTCCAGCAGATGCTGCCCCGGCGTCAACGGCAGCCTGGTCTCCCCCGGCGGGCTCGTCATCGCGAACCCTCGTGCAGGAAGTCATGCGCCGCAACGGCATACGTCAGCGCATAACGCTTGAGGTCACGCACCGCCACCCACTCGTCGGCCATGTGCGCGATCCATTTTCCACCCGGCCCGTACACCACGCTCGGGACTTTCCCGTAATGGGTCAGGATGGTGCCGTCGGTGGTGCCCGGCACCCCGCCGAGGCTGGGCCGGACACCGTTGACCATCTCGTGCGCTCGCATCAAAGCGGTGACAAGTGGTGTGTCCGAGCCTGTTTCGACCCACGGCCGATCATCGATCACCGTGACGGCCGAACCGATCGCGCAGTCGCGTGCGGCCGTGTCGACGCACTCGCCGATCCGCTTCAACAGCGTCTCGTGGTCGATTCCCGGGACGGTGCGCACATCCAGGTAGAGCGCGCTCGTCCCGGTGATCGTGTTCAGCTGATCCGCGGTCCCCGCCCGCACCACCGTCGGCGTGATCGAGGGCGCGCCGAGCGGCGGCCGGGAGCCCACTTCCTGTATCAACGCGCCTTCTAGGGTCTCCAGGCCGAGCAGCACACGGGCCAACGCGGGCAACGTGTTCCGGCCCTGCCATGGCATCGCGCCGTGACTCATCACGCCGGTGAAATCCACCCGGAGCCGGATCGCGCCCTTCGATATCGGGCACACCTCGTCACCTTCGGGTTCGCAGCAGATCACCCCGTCGACGTCGCGGACGAATCCGTTGGCCACCGCCGTCTTGGCCCCGGTCATCATCCCCTCTTCGTCGGCGAGCAGCAACAGCCGGACCCGACCGGGAAACGAGCCAGCCAGCTGCAATGCCCTTGTCCCGTAAAGCATTGCCGCGACACCGGATTTCATGTCGGCGGAGCCACGTCCGTAGAGCTTCCCGTCGCGGATCTCGCCGCCGAACGGGTCGACCGTCCACTGGTCGAGGTCGCCCTCGGCCACCACGTCCAGATGACCCTCGAACGCCAGTGTTGGTCCGTCGCCACTGCCACCGGCGAGGGTCACCACGATATTCGGGCGGCCACCGGCGTCGAAAACCTCGGCGCGCCAGCCCCAGTCCTCGATCTTGTCGAGGAGGAAGGCCGCGACGGCGCGCTCGCCTCTGCCCTCCTCGTGCGGGGTGTGGGTCCGCACGAGCTGCTGCGTGAACTCGATGAGCTCCTGCTCGTCTATTCCGGCATCCAATGAAGAGATGTCCACGATGTGACCCCCAGGCGTCAAGTCTGTCCATGCTACGACGCTCGCTGGTGTCCCGTGCTATATCGCGCTGCTTCGTTCCGCCCTGAGCCACGACATCGCCTGCCGGAGTCCGGTGACCGCGCCCGCCTCCGTCACCACGCTCGTGCCGAACGTGCCGTTGTCGTCAATCTGCCCGAGTGCCAACAACTGTCGGCGGATCTCGACCGACTCCGCCGCCCCCGCACCGCCGTCGACGAGCCATTCATCCAGTGGCCGGAAGCTGGTGGTTCGGTGGCCTTCGACCACTGACAAGGCGTTGTCGTGCAACAACTCGACGAGCCGGCTCTCGGTGAGTGTCGTGGCATGCCCAGGATCTCGGACCCGCTGGATCGCCTCGAGTCGATCGTGCGCCGCACCGGAAAGCCCGGTGACGTTGTCGGCCACAATGACCTGACCGCCGGGCCGGGCCACCCGCGCCATTTCGGCGACGACGATGTCCGGGCGTTGGACATGATGCAGTGCACGCGTGCACATGACGAGATCGAACGCACCGTCCGGAAACGGCAGCTCCTCGATGAGGGCGACGACCAGATTCGCCTGGCTCCCACCGTCATCGGCGCGTGCCTGTCGAAGCATCTGTACCGAGGAGTCGACGCCGACGATCGTCGCGCGCACACCGACTTTCGCGGCAACGGCGGCCGCGGCGCCGGTTCCGGTGGCCACGTCGAGGACGCGCTCGAAGGCCAGCGGGCGGATCATCTCGGCCAGCAGTTCCACATCGAGGCGGCGCGCCTGTCCGCCCGCGTACGACTGCGCAATCGTCGCGAACCTCAACTGGTTTCGGGAAACCTGCGCGCGGTAGCCATCAGTCATCTGTCACACCTTCGGCGCCGTGCGGGTACCTGCTACCCCGGGCAACCGGGGAGATGACGAACTCTGATATTCGCCGATATTCATCGGCCCTACGGTACCGTGTATTCACGCAAAACACCGCGTCCGAGCTCCGGGGGGAGATCATCGGGACCGCCTGTTTCGTGGTCGGCACGCCGGCCAGCGCAGGGTGCCCGACGTGCTGCCGGCGTCCGTATCGAGGTGCCTAGCGGCAGTAACTGGGATCTCGATGGAGGCAGGTGGTTCGATGGACGCCGCCGACGTTCGGCGCGGCACCGTGCTGCTGGACTCGCCTCACACGATGGTCGGGGTGCGGGCCGCCGAGGTCGCCGAAGAGGTGGTGACCGCCGCGGCGGGGGCCATGGCTCCGCGCGTAATCGTCGTAGCGGGCAGTGGTTTCGCACTCCGTAGCTGGTCCGAACCGCTACTGGTGGCACTGCGGAAGTTTCCGCTGCGCCTGACGATCCAATCAGGTTTGCCGACACCGGAATCCGTGGCACTGCTGGCCCGCCAGATGCGGGCGCATCGAGCCGACGTGGTCGTCACGGTCGGCGGCGGCAGCGTCATGGACGCGGGCAAAGCCGCTGCGGCGCTGTCGATCACCCATGATCCCACGCCAGAATCGGTGGTGCGCGCGTGCGAAGAAGGCGCACGCGCCGAGGGTGTTCCGCCGATCATCGCGCTGCCGACGACTCCGGGAACCGGTGCCGAGGCGACACCGTTCGCCACGATCTGGCACCGGGACCAGGGCCGCAAGCTGTCGCTGCGTGGATCAGCCCTCCTACCGGTGACGGCGGTGCTCGACCCGGACCTCCTCATCGGCCTTCCCCCAGCGCATTTCGTGAGTTGCCTGCTGGACACCCTTGCGCAGGGCTTGGAGGGCGCGTGGTCGATTCGCGCCGACGAGCGATCCGAATGGCTGGGAGCCACCGCGTGGGAGCTGTCGGCCGATCTGCTCGACCGGCCGCACGACCGCCTGGGATCGGCGCAGCGCCAGGCCGCGCTGCTCGCCGGACACCTCGCCGGGCGAGCGATCGCCATCGCGGGAACCACTGTGTGCCACGCGATGTCGTACTCCTTGACGTTGCGCCACGGGCTCAGCCACGGTCACGCGTGCGGGCTCACGCTCGGGTCGGTGCTGCGGTACAACGCCCTGGTCGACGACGACTGCACCGATCCGCGCGGCGCCGCGCGAGTCCGCGGCGCTATCACCGGGGTCGTGCGGGCCGCGGGTCTGGACAGCGTCGAGGCTTTGGCCCGAAAGGTCGAGGAGCTGGTGCGATCACCCGCGCTGCCGCCGGCCCCCGACATTCGCCACGACGCGACTCGGATCGCTACCGAAGCACTCGCCTACGACCGCGCGGGCAATAACCCTCGCCGCGTGGATGTGGCGGCACTGACGCGTTTATTGGCCGGGACCGCGGAGAGAGATTATGCGCGTTGACAATTACAAGGTCGTGCACTGGCTGAACACCAGGAAAGTCACGACCGGCCAGGTAGCGGAAACCATCGGCATGGACCACGCGCAACTCGAGAAGTTGCTGGCCAGCGAGGACGAGTGGCCCGACGAGGTGGCCGCCGCGCTGGCCCGCGCGCTACAGATCACGCCCGAGCAGCTCGTCGCCAGCGGCCGATCCGAGGCGACCGTGCTGGTCCGCACCGCACAGGAACTGCGCGACACCCGGCGTGCCATTCAGCGCGACGGCATTCACTTCTACAACTACTACACAATGGCGGCACCCCAAGGCGCGGTCGCGCCGGTCATTCTCGACATTCTGTGCCCCGCCGACCGCGTTCCCCAGCTGAACAACGGCCATCTGGAACCCGCCATCACCATCAACCTCGGCCCCGGCGATATTCACGGGCGATGGGGCGAGGAGCTCGGCGAGGCGACCTGGCAGGTGATCAAGGCCAACGCCGAGGCCGACAATTGGATCGTCGGCGACTCCTACGTCGAGCCGTCGTACTGTCCGCACAGCTACTCGCTCGCCTCGGACGCTCCGGCCCGAATCGTCTCCTACACAGGACAATCCGCGCTTGCCGGGCTCATGGAGGACGTCAACGACTGGTCGGATCCCGCAGCGCGGGCCATGCTCGGCTGGCTCGACGAGAGCCTGACTCCACAGCAGGTCGCCGTCCTGCTGCTGGCCCGCCGCGGGCACACCCTCGAGTCGGCCGCGGTGCGGCTCGGCGTGCGCGAAACCGATCTCGTCGCGGCGCTCGACCAGGGCACTGCCGAGCTGTTGCGTGCGCTGGGGACGACGCTCGGCTTCGACTACCGGCTGCTGATCCAACCCGCGACCAGGCACGACGCGGTGGGCAAGACATTCAAGGACATCGCGGAATGTCGTGCGGAGACACGGAACTTCCAGGGTTACCAGGTCACTTCGATGGCGTCGGCCCCACACCTGCCCGACCTCACCGGATTGTTCCTGCGCGTAGCCGGAGACAGCGGTGCGAGTCTGTGCGAACCCGCCGAGACCCACTACCTCGTGTCCGCCGGGTCACTCACGCTGCATTGGACCGGTTCCTACGGAAGCGACGAACAGGCGGAGCTGGGTGTCGACGCGTCAGCCTGGGTGGCCCCCTTCGTGACGCATCGATGGTCCGGCGACGGTGCGCTGATCAAGCTGGGTTCCGGCCGGCATCTCGACTACCTCGACCTGTACGAACTCACCAATACCTATGCCGCGGTGTCGACTTTGCGGCGCGGCCGCCGGGACAACCGCGGCTGGGGTTACGACTCTTGAGATCCATTTCGCGTCACCAGGGGAGAGAAGATTGCGCGTCGTCTACACCGATCCCGCCTGGGCCCTGGATGATTCGGGACAGCCGGACCTCGCCAGGGCCGATATCGAACGCACGGCATTCGGCAGCGACATCGAACTGCGCCTAGGGCTGTTCGACGGCCGATACCTGGTGGCGGGCCAGGACTTTCACGATCACGTGCGCGGCGCCGACGCGCTGGTGATCTATCGCTGTCAGGTCACCCCCGAGCTGCTCGACGCGGTCGCGCCGACCTGCCGGGTCATCGCCCGCAGCGGTGTCGGCATCGACAACCTGAACGCGCCGCTGCTGGCAGGCACCGGCATCGTGTCGTTCAACGTGCCCGACTACTGCGTCGACGAGGTCAGCACCCACACCCTCGCCCTGCTGCTTGCGCTGGAACGCAGCGTTTGCACGCAGGACCGCCTCGTCAAGTCCGGCCAGTGGAATATCCACGCGGGCGGCGTGCCACGACGGGTGGGGACGCGGACCGCGGGCATCATCGGATTCGGCCGCATCGGCCGCGCGACCGCTCGGAAACTGCAGGCGTTCTACACCAAGATCATCGCCTACGACCCCTACGTGTCGGCCGACCTGATGGCCGGATACGGCGTCACCGCCACCACCGGTCTGGCCGAATTGTTCGCTGCCGCAGACGCTGTCGTGATCCACGCGGCATTGACCCCCGAGACCGAACGGATCGTCGACGCCGCGGCACTGGCCGACGTCCGGCCTGGAGCCTTCCTCGTCAACACCGCCAGGGGTCGCCTAGTAGACCCGGCCGCCGTGCTCGACGCGCTCGACGCGGGGCGGCTCGGCGGTTTCGCCTCGGACGTTTTCACACCCGAGGATCCCAATGACGATCCGACCGCGCGCAAGCTGCTCACCCGAGACGACGTGGTGGTGTCGTCGCACCGCGCGTTTCTGTCGGTGGAATCCGAGCGCAGCAGCCGACGCCGGATCGCCGAGGGAGTCGCCAACGTTCTGGCCGGCGGGCCACCACCCGCCGAAGGCAGAGTGACCTGATCCGAGAGGCAGTGCGCGTGATAGAGAACTTCCCTGTTCAGACAGGATCTCCAGCCGAGTTCGCGGCCGGTCTGCGGTTGCGCAAGCTTCTTGCCGAACCCGAGCCGTGTTACCTCATGGGGGCGCACGACGGGCTGAGTGCCCGGATCGCGGCCGAGGCCGGGTTCACCGGGATATGGGCGTCCGGCCTGTGTATGTCGACCGCGCTCGGCGCGCGGGACAGCGACGAGGTGTCCTGGGGAGAACTCCTCGATCTCACCGCGCGGGTGGTCGAGGGCGGCGGGTTACCGGTGCTCGTCGATGCCGACACCGGCTACGGCAACTTCAACACCGCACGGCGGGTCGCCGCCCGCGCCCAGCAGCTCGGCGCGGCCGGAATCTGCATGGAGGACAAGGTCTTTCCCAAGATGAACTCCTACTTCGGGGACAGCCATCCGCTGGCACCGATCGGCGAGATGTGCACCAAGATCGCGGCCTGCCGGGACCGGGTGGACGCCGAATTCGTCCTCGTGGCACGGACTGAGGCATTGATCGCGGGTGCCGGTTTGGCCGAGGCGCTGCGTCGTGCCGAGGCGTATCGGCAGGCCGGTGCCGACGCCATCTTCATTCACTCGCGGCAACGAACCATCGAGGAGATCGCCGAGTTCACCAGGGAGTGGGCGGCGCGGCTGCCGTTGGTGATCGCGCCGACCACCTATCACACGGTCCCAAGGGAGACGTTCGCCGAACTCGGTATCGCCGCGGTGATCTGGGCCAACCAGGCCATGCGGGCGGCGGTGGCCGCGATGCGACAGGTGTGCCGGACGCTGCTCGCCGACGGGGCCGCGGCCGTGGAGCCGAGCATCGCCTCGCTGGCGGAAGTGTTCGCGCTCATGGGCTATCAGGATCTGGAAGTCGATGAGGCGCACTACAGCGCGTTGGCGAAGAAGTGGGTGGATTCGTGATCGACGCCGGCGAACTGGTCGGCGGGCTCGTCGGCCGCGGGGTGGTCGATGTTGTCGGCGTGCCGTGCTCCTATCTGACCCCGTTGATCAACAGGGTGGCGTCCGGGTCGGCCGCACGCTATCTGCCGGTGACGCAGGAGGGTGAGGCGGTGGCGATCGCCGCGGGCTGCTGGCTGGCCGGCGCCACCGCGGGTGTCATCGCGCAGAATTCGGGCCTCGGCAATATGGTCAACCCGCTGACATCGCTCACGTACCCCAGCCGCATTCCGGTTCCGCTGATCGTCAGCTGGCGCGGGGAACCGGGACGCCAGGACGAGCCGCAGCACGAGCTGATGGGGGCGATCACGCCTGGGCTGTTGGATCTCATGCGCGTCGGCCACGCGGTGGTGCCTGCCGATACCGAGGGACTAGCAGCGTGCCTGGACGCCGGTTGGGCCGAAATGGACCGGGAGCAACAGCCTTTCGCGTTCGTTCTGCGCGAGGGCGTGCTGAATTCCGAGCGGCTCGCGGAGCCTCCGCTCGCTAAGCCGGTGGTGCCGGCAGTCACCCGGTCGCACAAGGGCCGGGACGCGCCCGCGCGGATGGCGGCGCTGGAGTGCCTGATCGGGACGCTCGACGATTCGGCGGCCGTGCTGTCCACCACCGGTAAGACCAGCCGTGAGCTGTACGTGCTGGACGACCGGCCGCAGCACTTCTATCTGGTCGGCGCGATGGGATCGGCCAGCGCGGTGGGGCTCGGCGTTGCGCGGCATACGCCACGGCCGGTGGTCGTGATCGACGGAGACGGTGCGGCGCTCATGCGGCTCGGCACGCTGGCAACCGTCGGTGCGCACGGCGGCGCCAACCTGGTACATGTGCTGCTGGACAACAGGGTTCACGACTCCACGGGCGGGCAGCAGAGCCTGGCCGGACAGGTCGACTTCCCGGCTTTGGCGCGGGCGTGCGGATATGCCCGCGTGCACGACTGCGCCGACCTTGCCGAATTCGCCGACGCCGTCAAAGCCGCGCAGGTCGAGCATGGGCCGACATTCATCTATCTGATGATCCGGCCGGGCTCGATCGCCGGGCTCGGCCGGCCGACGGTTGGCCCGTCGGAGGTGGCAAGGCGGTTCAGGGATTTCGTGAGCACGAAGGTCGAGGACGTGAATCATGTTTCGTGACGGCGCATTACAGCCTTCGGTCGACCAACTCGCCGTGCGCAATCCCTGGAACGGGGAAAGCGTCGGCGAGGTAGCCCGCGACACCGTTACCCAAATGGACGAGGCGGTGCGGGGATTGCGCGCCGCATGGCGACCGCTGCGCCCGGACCGGCGGGCGACCATCCTGAGTGCGGCCGCCGGCCTGATCCGGGAACGCGCCGGGGAGCTGGCCGAATTGATCTCTCGCGAGTCCGGCGTGTGTATTGCCGAGACGCGCAAGGAGACCGAGCGGGCCGCGGCGAATCTCGTTGTCGCCGCGACGGAGACCGAGCGGCTGCGGGGTGAGAGCATTCCGGTGCCTGGCCAGGATCGGTTGGCGCTCACCCTCTTCGAGCCGATCGGGATCGTCGCGGCGATCACGCCGTTCAATCGGCCGCTCAACCAGGTGGTCGTGAAGGTGGCACCGGCCGTGGCCGCCGGATGCGCGGTCGTGCTGAAACCGTCGGAGAAGACGCCACTCACCGCGCTTGCCTTCGCCGAGATCCTGCTCGAGGCCGGGTTTCCGCCCGAAAACCTGGTTGTCACAACGGGTGAGCCCGGCGTCATCGGTTCGGCGCTCGCCGGCCACCCGGACGTCGACATGGTCACCTTCACCGGCTCGGTGCGCACGGGGGTGGCGGTATCGAGGGCGGCCGCAGGCAAGAAGGTCCTGCTGGAGTTGGGCGGAAACGATCCCCTGATCGTCCTGCCCGATGCCGATCTCGGGCTCGCGGTGCAATTGGCGGGCCAAGGCGCCTTCGCCACCGCCGGACAGTCCTGTCGAGGGATCAAGCGGGTGATCGTCGTCGGCGAGGTAGCCGACGATCTCGTTGCCGGGCTGGTCGAGCAGGCCCGGCGCAAACAGGCGGGGGATCCACTGGATCCGGCGACCGATGTCGGGCCGCTCATCAGCGAGGAAGCCGCGGTCACCGTGCAGCGGCGAATCGCCGACGCGGTCGCCGCGGACGCGAAACTGCTACACGGCGGGGATCGGCGCGGTTCGCTCATCACGCCCGCCGTACTCGATCACGTACCCGCCGATGCCGAGCTGGTGGTCGAGGAGACGTTCGGCCCGGTGGCGCCGGTGATCCGGGTCGCCGACACGGCCGAGGCGATCAGGGTCGCCAACGGGACGCGGTACGGGTTGCAGGCCGGTGTGGTCACCTCCGATGTCGCCGCGTTCACCGAGATCGCGCACGCGCTGCGGGTCGGTGCCGTAAACCTCAATGCCGGACCGCATTTCGATTCGCCGCACATCCCGTTCGGCGGCGTAAAGTCCAGCGGTATCGGCCGCGAGGGCATCCCCTATTCGATCCGGGAGATGTGCACCATCAAGACCGTCACGCTCCCCTACCCACTCCAGCAAGGTTAGGACGAACCGATGACCGCGGAACCGGATGCCAATCCCGCTACCCCCGACTATCAGGCGCTGTTTCACCTCGCCGGGAAACGCGCCATCGTGATCGGCGCGGGCAGCGGCATCGGGCGCGAATCGGCCCTCGCCCTCGGTGCGCTCGGCGCGGAGGTGGTGTGTGCCGATATCGACCTCGAGCGGGCCGAGGAGACCGCGAAGCTGGGCGGACTTGCCGCGGCCATCCAGTTGGATGTGCGGGACGCGGCCGCCGTCGACACGGCGGCCGCGGCATTGCCGGAGCTGGATGTGCTGGTGTTCACCACCGGGCGGAATGTCCGCAAGCGTCTGCTCGACTACGAGGTGGCGGAATTCGACACCGTCGTCGATCTGAATCTTCGTGGCGCCTTCCACATTCTCCGTGCGTTCGGCCGGGGAATGGTCGCGCGCGGGGGCGGTTCGATCATCGGCATGTCATCGATCCGGGCGATCACCGTGGAACCCGGGCAGGCGGTTTACGCGGCGACGAAAGCGGCGCTGCTCCAACTGATTCGCGGGGCGGCGGCGGAGTTCGGCCCGGCTGGCGTTCGGGTGAACGCGGTCGCGCCCGGGGTGGTGCGGACGCCGCTGACCGATCCGATCTTCGCGGTGCCGGAGTGGCAGCAGGCGTACGCGTCGAAGAGCGCGCTCGGCCGGTGGGCTCAGCCGAGCGAAATCGCCGGGGCCGTCGCGTTTTTGGCGGCCGACGCAGCGAGCTTCGTCACCGGGACGATGTTGTATGTCGATGGCGGCTGGACGGCCATCGACGGTCGCTACGATCCGCCGCGTTGAGCTGACGAATCGACGAGCGCTACCGCGTCTTCGACGAAGGTGCCCATGTCGGGTGCCTCGAAGAGGAGGTTCATCGGCAGCTCGGTGCCGAATTCCGCACGCAGGGCCGACATCAGCTCGCCTGCCAGGAGCGAGTCGCCGCCGAGTTCGTAGAAGTTCGCGGTCGGCTCGGTGTAGCCGGTACCGCATACCCGGCCGACGACGACCCATAGTCGTTCCCGCACGCTCAGTCCTTTCGCCGCAGCTTGCCGGAGGGCGTCCGGCGCACGTCGGGCACGATCTCGATCGTCCTCGGTATCTGGGCTCTGGTCAGTTCGGCGCGGCAGCTGCGCCAGAGTTCGGCCGAGACCTGCTCTGTGTCACCACCATTCAAGCTCACCTCGGCGTGCACCACCTCGCCAAGCGCGGGATCGGGCATTGCCCGGACACGGACATCGCGCACCGCGGCATTGCATTCCAGGACTCGCTCGATGTCGCGGGGAAAGACCTTGACGCCGCCGACATTGATGGCGTCGTCCTTGCGTCCCACCAGGGTGACATAGCCTTCGTCGTCCATCCAGGCGAGGTCGCCGACGCTGAAATGGCCAGCCACCTCCGCCAGTTTCGGTCCGGCGCCGAGATAGGTTGGCTGTCTGGCATTCTCGTCGGCCATGAACAGCTCCCCTGTCGTGCCTACCGGGACCTCATGCCGGAACTCGTCGAGAATACGAATCGAACAGTGAATCGGACGTCCGACGGAGCCGGGATGCTGGAGCCAGTCGTCGCCGCGGATGCTGAGGACGCCGATCCGTTCCACGCTGCCGTATTCCTCGTACACCTTGGTCGGCTCGATCAATTCCAGCCAACGACGTTTCACCGACTCCGAACACCGGGCGGCGGTGTGCACGACCAGCCTGAGCGAGGCGAACCAGCCGCCGTCCATACCGGACGCTTCGATGAGCGTGCCCATCTGGGCGGGCACGGTCCGAAAAACCTCTACGCGTTCGGATTTGAGCAGTTCCAGGAACAGCTTGGGCGAGGCATTGCCGGGGATGACGATGCGATGGCCCAGTGCGAGGCCGTGGTAGAGCGCGCCGAAACCCGCGTGGTACAGCGGAAGTCCGACGATTTGGGTCTGTCCGTACGCCATCCCCCGCTCGCTTTCCTTGCTGCTGAGCGGTTTCGAGTCGGCGTAGGCCCACGGGCGGTTTCTGATGATGAGCTTGGGAACCCCGGTCGTGCCGCCGGAGAGCGACACCGATCTCGGTAATCCGTCGGCCGGTAGGCCCGAAATCGGTTCTTCCCGTTGATGGTAGGAAATCAAGTCGAGGTCGTTTCCTTCGACCACCCAGCCTCGGGGATACCGGTCGACGATGTCACGCTTGGCCGCAGCCGACCATCGATGGTCCACCGGGATAACGGTCGCGCCGACCTCCCAGAGCGCCAGCGTCGCCACGACGTGGCCGATTCCCGGTGGAAGTGCCACCGCGGCAACATCTCCCGCGCGCAATCCGCTCTTCCGGTAAGTATCGGCTCGTTCGAGCATGCTGATGACGAGTGCGCGCCAGGTGATGTCGTCGCTGGTGGCGTCGGTGAAGCCGCGGACCTGCACGGCGCAGTCCCGCGGCCGGTCCGTCGCCGTTTTCGCGACGAGCGCACAGATCGAGACGTTGTCCATCCGGATCATCCGTTGCCGAGGACGTATTCGTCGGCGATGCACAAGGTTTCGTCCAGCAAGGCCATGCCCTCCCGGATCTCCGCCTCGTCGATGATCAGCGGCGGGCACACCAGGATCATGTTCCAGTGGGTGAGCAGGTACAGGCCCTTGCGGAAGGCTTCGGCGGTCAGCCTCGTCATCGGCTCGGCGGCCGCGCCGTCCGGATTGAACGGGACGAGTGGTTCTCTGGTCTCGCGGTCGACGACCAGTTCGATGCCCCAGAAACAGCCACTGCCTCGGATGTCGCCGATGGATGGATGCCGTTCGGCCAGCCGATGCAGTTCTGCTTCGATCAGCGGACCCATGCGGTCCGCGCGTTCGATAAGCCGTTCCTTCTGGTAGACGCCCAACGCGGCGACGGCCGCCGCGCAGGCGACGGGGTGGGCGCTGTAGGTCAATCCGTAGGGGAACACCGACTCTTGCAGCCAGCTGGACAGTCGGTCGCTCACGGCGACGGCCGCCAGCGGCAGATAACCGGCGGTCAAGCCCTTCGCGCAGGTGATCAGGTCGGGGACAACGCCCCAGCGGTCGCAGGCGAACCAGCTTCCGGTGCGGCCGAATCCGGTCATCACCTCATCGAAGATCAGCAGGATGCCGTGTTCGGTGCAGACCTCGCGGATCGCCCGCAGGTAACCGTCGGGTGGGACGATCACCCCGTTGATGCCGGTGATGGGCTCGATGAACACCGCGGCCACGTTCTCGGCCCCCTCGTACTGGAGCAACTCCCGGAGATGGGGTGCGCCCGAGCAGACCGGGCACGGCGAGGGATGACCGGCCGGACAGCGGTAGGTGTACGGGTCGAGCATCCTTACGACACCCGGCATTCCGGGTTCGCCCACCCACCGGCGTGGCTCACCGGTCAGCGTGAGGGCACCTGCCGTGCTGCCGTGGTACGAGCGGTAGCGGGCGATAATTTTGCTTCGGCCGGTGTACGCCCGGGCCAGCCGGATCGCGGCCTCGTTAGCCTCGGTTCCGCTGCAGGCGAAGAAGAACGAGTTCAGGTCGCCCGGCGTGACCTCGGCGAGTCGATCCGCCAACTCGTCGACGACCTCGATGTCCCACGGGCGACCCAGCGTCGCCGCGGTGGCCACCTGCTTTTGCACCGCCTCCTGGACCTCGGTGCGGCTGTGTCCCAAGTTGGCATTGACGAGTTGGGAGCTGAAGTCGAGATAGGAGCGCCCGGCGGCGTCGAAGAACCGGCATCCGTCGCCGCCGACGATTCTCGGTGGCGGTTGCGCCCCCTGTCTCGACCATGACTGGATGACCCGTCCCCTTGACTCTCCCATGTGAGACACCTCCGATTACGTTGGCACTGCGGCGATTCCGGCCTCAGCGAATGGCGACGCGACGCTGACTCCCCGGATCGAAGGCGAACGTCGCGATGATCGATAGGACGCTGGCCCAGCCGGTGAGCACGAGCAGGTTCGGCACGATGCTGACAAACCCACCGTGCTGCGCGAGCACACTTTTCATCCCGTCCACCGCCCAATACTGCGGGGTCAGCGGGGCAAGCGGACGATTCCAGGCGGGCATCAGCCGCACCGGTACGACGGCACCACCCACCGCGCCCATGCCGAGTACGACCAGCTGGCACAGGTTTTGCATCGCCGAGACATTGCGAGTGAGCGAGATCAGCACCAGCCCAAGGGCAATGGCCGTCCAGGCGATGGTCAGGATCAGCACCACCAGGGCGAGCAGTGATCCATTGACGCTGCCGCCGAACAGCACTCGTCCGGTGACGATCAACAGCGCCATCTGCGCCGCGGAGAGAAGGAAGTACGGGATCGCGAGCTGGATCGCCATCATCCCTCTGGACAGGCCGCTGGTTTTCACCAAACTCCATGCCCCCGAGGCGTGTTCGCGGTAGTGCGAGGTACCCATGAACATCATCACGTAGAAGCCGAACATGATCGTGAAGCCTGGGACGGTCTGATTTGCCCCCGCGCCGCCGGTTATTCCGGAGAAAGCGTCGCTGAGCAGGGCCTGCATCAGTAGTGGGGCGGCGAAGAGGAAGACGAACAGGGTGGGGTCCTGGCGCCAGGTTGCCAGTTCTTTTCGGATGAAGGCCCAGGTGATCGTCATAGCGCCTGCCCGATCACCTGCAGGAACGCGTTTTCCAGGGAGACCGGAACCGCTCGCACGTCCTTGATGGGGAGGTTGCTCTCGTCGAGTAGCCGGACAATCGTGGGGAGGAGTTCCGCGTTGTGGGTGCCGACCCTGATTCGCCTGCCGTGCACGGTAATACCGTTCTCCGGTAGTGCGCCTTGCAGTAACGTCGCCACCGCCGCCGCCTCGTCGCTGACGATCTCGCAGTAGGGGCTGGCGTGTTCCGCGACAAAGCTTTTCACGTCGGCGGTGACCAGGATCGATCCCGCGTCGAGCACACCGATTCGGTCGCAAAGAATTTCGGCTTCGTCCAGGTGATGAGTCGTGTAGAGGATCGTCGAGCCTTCGCCACGGAGTTCTCTGAGTAGGTGGTGGATGGCGTGGCGGGAGTCGATGTCGACGCCGGTGCTCGGTTCATCGAGGACCATCAGCGGCGGCGAATGCACGATTCCCATGCCGATCGTCAGCCTGCGGCGCTCACCGCCGGACAGGTTCGCGCCGCCGCGGTTCGCTATCCCGCTCAGACCCAGGCGCTCCATCACCTCGGCTGCCCTGCGTTGCGCGGTGGCGCTCGGCATCCCGCGCACGATCGCGGCGAAGTGCAGGTTCTGCCAGACGGTCATCGCCAGGTAGACCGTATTGTCTTGCGGCACATAGCCGATGCGGCGGCGCAGCCGGCGGCCGTGCCTGCGCACGTCGGTGGCGAATACCTCCACCCGGCCCGCGGTCGGCTTGACGAGCCCGCAGATGATGTCGAGAGTCGTGGATTTGCCCGCGCCGTTGCGGCCGAGTAGACCGAAGATCTCGCCGCGACCGATCGCCAGGTCGACCCCGTTCAGGGCGACGACCGAGCCGTACGTTTTTCGAAGGCTCGCCACGCGAACAACCGGCTCATCGGCTAAATCCATGACGTGGCCTGGTGTCGCGCCACTATGGAGCGGACCTGATCTCGATAGTGGACTGCTCGCCCGTAGCACTGGGTCATCAGGACCACACCCACGCCACTGGGAATGTGGTGGACGAAGCTGGTGGCGGCACGTCCAAGCCACCCGACGGTCTGCGCGTTCGGATCCAGCGCCGCCCAGGTCGGATCGTTGCTCGGTACGTGGAGGCCGTAGGAGAAGCCGTAGCCAGGCCCTGGAATGTAGTCGGGGCCGCCGCCGGCCAGCGGTCCGATCTGATCGGTAAAGAGTTGCCGGGTGATAGGCCCCAGCGCCGGGATGGCCAGTTGGCCGTCGTGGTCGGAAGCTATCGCGCACAACAGCTTTGCGAAGTCGATGGCGGTGGAATAGCCGCCTGATCCGGCCGACAACCAGGGCGGTCGTTCCCGGTGTGTCACCAGTCCGGGTGGGGTGACGAATGGTTCCGCGACGCGATCCATGTCTTCGGCCGGAACGCTGAATCCGGTGTCGCGCAAGCCAAGTGGGCGGCAGACTCGCTGTTCGATGATTCCGTCGAGTGGCCGGTTGTCCGCTAATTCGAGGATGCGGCCGAGGACGTCCATGGCCATGCCGTATTCCCACACGGTCCCGGGATCGGTGGCCAGGGGCTGCCTCGCCATTTTCCGTACGACGTCGTCGAGGGTCGGCAGCTCGGCTTTGTGGTCGTATTTCCGCAGCTCAGCTTGCTCGTAGTACGGCTTGATGTTCGCCGAGGTGTGGTAGCCGCCGCCGATGCCCGCGGTCTGTCGCATCAAGTCCTCGACCAGAAGGGGGCGGGTCGGTGGTCGCAGCGCGCCGCTGTCCTCGACGCGGGTGCCGGTGAAGTACGGCAGCCACCTGGTGACGGGATCGGCCAGTCGAAGCCGATTGTCGGCCACCATCAGTAACGTTGCCAGCGCGGTGAAGACCTTCGTCATGGAGTAGACGCGGAAGATCGCGTCGCCGGGCATCGGCCGCGCGCCGTGCGGGTCGAGGGTGCCGACGGTTTGGAAGTCGATCAGCGACCCGTTGTCCGTGATCGCGAGGACCGCGCCCGGTATTCGGCGCGCTGCTACGTCGGCCGAAACCGCCTCCAGCAGTTCGGTCATCATGTCCATCGTCGCCTCCCGCGCCCCCCGACGCTTCACTTACCGTCCAGCTCCCTGGAGCTAGACCTCCACGTTGTCGATCAGACGGGTACTTCCGACCCAGATGGCGGCCACCAGCCGGTTGCCCGCGGTGGCCGCGGCGACCGGGTCCAGCGTCTCGCTGTCGACAAGTTCCACATAGTCGATCCGGTGCGCACCGGCCTGGGTCAACGCCGCGCGACCCGCGTCGAGCACGGTGGCGACCGACCCGGTTTCCGCCCGCAGCTGCGTGGCGAGCTCGGACAAGATGCGGAACAGCGATGCCGCGATCGGCCGCTCAGCCACGGCAAGGTAGGCATTTCTGGACGAGAGAGCCAGGCCGTCCACCTCCCGCACCGTCGGCACCGACCGGACCTCGAGCGGCAACCCGAGGTCGCGGACGACGGCCCGCAGCACCACCAACTGCTGAAAGTCCTTCTCCCCGAGATACACCGCGGTCGGCGCCAGCAGAATCAAAATCTTCGACATCTCGGTGGTGACTCCGGCGAAGTGGGTAGGCCGCCGCTCCCCACACAGCACGGCCGAAAGCCGCGGCACCGCTACGGTCAGCCCGAAGCTCGGCGGGAACAACTCCTGCGCCGTCGGCAACCACGCGATATCCGCCTCCGCTTTCTCGCACAGGCCCAGATCGCGCTCCTCGTCGCGCGGGTAGGTATCGAAGTCCTCATCCGGCCCGAACTGCAACGGATTCACAAAGATCGACGCCACCACCACGTCATCGCGCACCTTCGCCTCGCGAACCAGCGCAAGGTGCCCTTCATGCAGGGCACCCATCGTCGGCACATAGCCGATGCTCTTACCCTGCGCTCGAGGTTCCGCCAAGGCGCGCTGTAACTCCGCGGTACTTCTGACAACGATCATCGCGTCGATTCCCTCAGCAGTACGACTCGCGCAAGCCGCCGTGGCCGCAGGAAACTCGCCACGCTCGATTCATCCGCCGATCCTAACAAGCAGACTCGACCCACATTCTCGAATTCGACCTACTCCGAACGGTTTTGGGGAAATTTGGGGACTCACTACACCAGCCGATACCCGCCGCTATTGCGCACCCCATTGCCCACATCGCCCAACCCGCGATCAGCTCCCGTCACGACCGCAAACTTGGCCGACCAGTCGGCGGTCCCTCACTCCCCCATGTTCCCACGGAAGACAACCCGAAATATCCCCCCGACCGGGTGTTACGTCGAGAAGATTTCCGTGCTCAATCGTCGAACCAGTCCGGAAACTCGCTGTGGCCCTTCACACCCGCGCGTCCGCCGATCCTCAGCAATCCGGCATCCGCGAAGGTGGTCCCCGCACACCCGACGCCTCCCGGCACTGCCGCGAACCGAGAACGCCGCACCGCCACCCTTACGGTTTGTCATGTCGCTCCGGCCAGTCGACATCGCTACGGCTCCGCCGTGGTCCATCGTCGCGGTCGAGTTCCAGCCCACATCGAGGAGCACACGACAACCGGCGGTGTGACATCTTCTGGTCCGTCATACCAACTTCGACGCCACCAACCACGCGGTGGTTCCCGCCGAACCCGGTGACACCACCGGACACTCCCCTCGCCTCCTCATCGCCGAAGAATCATGACCTCACCCTCGAGCGGGGCTGCGGCTGGCAGTGGGACGGCACCTCTAACCCGACACGCTGAATGGTGGTCAGCAGGAGGCGCTGCGTCGCGTTGGTCTCCGTGCCGTCCGTGAAACCTGTTGGTATACACGTGGATTCACTGAGCCGCAATACCTTCCACAGGCATCGGGGGCCTTGCGAGAGGTATGAGGGGTCTGTGAGATCGGCCGGTGAGCTCAGTAGCGCTGCTCAGGACCGTATGCGTCGCGGGTCGCTGATTGCGGTGAGTTGTTCGGTGATCGGGTCGGTGATGGGGGTGGTTTTCACCAGGTCGATGAGTTCGCCGCCGGGGTGTTCGTGTTCGAGTATGGGTTCGCCGAGGCCGATCTTCTGCTGGATCTTGGTCATCCAGGCCGGTGCCCACCAGCAGTCGTCGCCGAGCAGCTTCATCGTGGCAGGCACGAGCAGCATGCGCAGAATCGTGGCGTCGATGAACAGTGCGGCGATCATGCCGTAGGCCATGTACTGCATCATCACCAGATCCGAGAACGCGAACGCGCCGGTCACCACGAGCAGGATCAGCGCGGCCGCGGTGATGATGCGTCCGGTGTGCGCGGTCCCGACACGCACCGCCTCGGTGGTCGAGGCGCCTTGCGCTCGTGCTTCGACAATTCTCGACAGCAGCAAGACCTCATAGTCGATGGACAGGCCGTAGATGATTGCGATGATCAGCACCAAAACCGGTGCCATGATCGGTTGCGGGGTGAAGTTGAGCAGGTCCGCGCCGTGCCCGTCGATGAAGATCCAGGTCAAAATCCCTAGCGTCGAACCCAATCCGAGCGCGCTCATCAAGGCAGCCTTGATCGGCAAGACCAGGGAGCCGAAGGTCAGAAACATCAGCACGGCGGTGACGAACAGGACCAGGACCACCATCAACGGAATACGAACCAGCAGTGCGTCGATGCTGTCTTTCTGCATCGCGGGCAGCCCACCGACCAGCATGCTCACCCCCGCAGGCAACTCCAGGGATCGCAGGTAGTCGATCGTCTTGCCCGCGTCGTTGATGTCGACCACGCTCGCCTTGGTGCGGTAAACCTCGGGGCGATCGCTGGCGCGCGAGGGCACTTCGAAAGGCGTGGTCAGGCCGGGAGCCTGGTTGGCCTGTTTCCACACCGCCCCGACCGCGGTGCTGTCGTCCGCGACGAAAACCAGCTCGAGCGGGTCGGATCTGCGCAGCGGGAAGTAGGTGTCGATCTGTTCCTTGGCCTGGCGGACCTCGTCGCCCGGGGGCAGGTACTTCTCGCTGAGCCCACCGAAGAGCAGATGCTGCATCGGCAGGATCAGTACAACCAGTGCGAGACACAGCGAGACGGCGATCTTTATCGGGTGCTTCATTACCCAGACCGTCGTCCGGCCCCAGAACCCGTTCTCGATCTCCTCGGCGGTCTTGGTTTTGCGGAACCCTTTGAGCCCCAACGCGTCCACTCGTTTACCGAGGACGGCCAGCATCGCGGGCAGCACGGTGATCGAGGTGAGCGCGGCCAGCGCCGCCGTGGTGATCGCGCCGTACGCCATGGTTTTCAGGAAGCCCTGCGGGAACAGCAGCATGCCGCCGAGGCTGGCGATGATCATCGTCGCGGAGAACACTACGGTGCGGCCCGCGGTCATCACCGAGCGACGGACCGCCGCGCGGGTGTCATAACCTTCGGCGATCTCCTCGCGGAATCTGCTCACGATGAACAGCCCGTAGTCGATCGCCAGACCCAGGCCGATCATCGTCACCACCGGGGAAACGAAGGAGTTCACCTCGGTGAAGTTGGTAAAGATCCGCATGACGCCCAACGAACCGATCATCGTCAGACCTCCGACAGCCAAGGGCAATGCCGCCGCGACTACCCCACCGAAGATGAAGAACAGCAACAACCCCACCGCGGGCAGCGCGATAACTTCCATCCGGCGGATATCGTCAGACATCCGGTCGTTCAAAGTGCCCGCGATCGCTTGCACCCCGCTGACCTGCACATCCACCCCGGGGATGGCGAAAACATCTTTTACCTTGCGGTAATTGCGCACCATCTCGGTGTCGCTGTCACCACGAATGGCCACCAACGCGATCGCGTGCTTCCGATCCTTGGTCGCCGCGACCGAGCCACTGGCCTTACCGGTCTCGGTCCGCCAATACGCCGCGTTGATCCCGGCGATCTGGTCGGGATAGTCGCGCGGCAGGCTGTTGAGGTGATCGGTGACCGTACGGGAGAACTCCGGATCATCGACTGTCTTGCCTTCAGGCGCGGTATAGAGCAGGGCTACGTCGACATCATGGTTACGGCCGAACGCCTCATCCGCCAGGCGCCCGGCTTGGGATGACTCCGATCCCGGATCGAACAGGCCACCGGAGCTGAGATGATCCTCCAACCCGAATCCATAAGCGCCCAAAGCCAACAGGCCCGCCACCGCGACACCGATGACCCCGAATCGCAGCCGATAAACCAGATCGCCCCACCAGGTGAACACCTAGACCGCCTTTGATCTGGACTCGCCCTCAGTCACTGGACTGTCAAACCCGCACGCACGCAACAGAATCACGCACGGCAGTGAATCGGCGAGCGGTGCGGACGGCTCCACCGTGCGCCGGACCGCTCCCATCGCTTGTCCAGCACCCGGTGCCATCATTTGAATCCTCCCGCTCGATGTGACTACGAATCAAACGTACCGACTCGTAATGAGTTGCCTCCCCAGACAGTCCTTCGGGGCTAGCCAAGCCCGGGTTACCGTCGCGGCCGTCCGTAGTCGAAAGCGGCGTCGCATCTTCGGCCACACCCGAGCGGAATTCTGGACGGTCGTCGGCAGCGTTGCCGGTGTCCTTGGAGTGCTGGTCACCTTGATCTTCGGGATCGCGCAATGCTCGCCGGGCTCGAACACGACGAGCCAGACATCGCCGCCGCTGACAACGATCCCGAGTTCGACACCGACCTCCACCCAGCCCAGCGCCGCTTCCACCACCACCACGTCCGCGCCCACAACGCCGCCCGCGGAGAACGAACCACCGCCATACAGCAGCGGCAGCGTCGTGATACCCAATTCGAGCAGCCCATGGGGCGTCTCGATTTTCGACTGGGGCGGCGGCTGGACCGACAACCCCGTGAGCGCCGCCACCATCGTCATCGATCCTGACGTCGGGATCTCCGCATCGAAAGGCGCGATCTTCGCGACAGTCACAACCCCGGGCTATTCAGCATGCGCCGCCGCGAACTACAACCTCACGTCGCGAGCATGGACAGAGCTACCGACCGGGACCACCTTGTGCATCAGAACGGAAGACACACGCGTCGGCCGAGTGCAGTTCTTCTGGAAAAAGGGCCGCGATACCACCGCCGCCGCAATCCGCGTGATCGGCGTCATCTGGGAGCCGAAGCATCCGTAGTTCAGGTGGGTATGGCCGCTGGGCAGGCCTGGACCGAGATCGATGCACTCGCCGGCGCAGTGCCCGAAGAGCCATCTGGGTCGATCTTGCTCGCGCATGGTGCGGTCTCGCGGGTGCGGCGGCGGTCTCGATCTCCGATCCGCAGTTGCATGCCTTCAGCTGCCAACCTTCCGGCGCACGCGTGTCGGCCTAGCCGCCTACTCCGCCGCGAGCTAGGTTCAAAATCACGAGTCCGCGTGATTCTGTCCGGGCTAGCAGGCGCGCGCCTCGCTCGGCTGCCAGCGTGCGATCATGTCGCACGCGATATCGATTGGGGGATAGGTCCACCATGGAACCAACACTGCCGACCTCGACACGGGTCAATACTCATGCACCACAACCTGTTTCGCCGGAGCAGCTAGAGCGGCTGCGGAAGAATGCTCCAGGGTCGCTGCCGGACGATCTACTCCAGTGGTCGGCCGCGGTCGGTGCCGTCGCGCCGGCAGCGACAATCTTCGGCAAAGCGTTCCTGGAATCGCTTGCCGAGCGGGCGGCCGACGGAGTGGCAGGACTTCCGGGCAAGCTGCGCCAGCGCTGGTTCCGGCATGGACGCCAAGGCTCCGGCAACAACGAACTTTCCGCTGTGCTCGACATCGAGAACGGAAGTGCTGCGGCCATTCTGGTAACCGCTGACCTCCCAGACGAAGCGCGATTGGCCCTGCTCGACCTCGACCCAACCGAACCCGCGTGGCAGGGAAAGATCTTGGGCTGGGATTTCGACCGCCAGCGGTGGGCCCCGGTAGAGCCGCCAACGACACAGGTGACGCCGCCGAGCCCTGCGTAACCGCATCAGGTCGACGTAAACGTTGTCGGCATTGAACGCGGCTGCCGAACACGGTATGAGACATGTCTGGCACGACATCGGATCATCCGCGCGTGCGCGCAGAGAACTCGAGCAGATCTTCGATCTGTCGACGCGTGAGCGGATCATCCCTGCAAAACGCGGGAGGCACTTCCGAATCACGCGACGGTTCATCGTTGGCAACGGGCCATCGTTGGCGAGCGCGAGGAGCACGGTCCGGTGCCGATCTTCGCGATCCTCAGTCAGCGACTGAGCAAACGGATCCCGGTGGCTTTCGTTGTCGCCCTTGGGAATCTACTGTTCGCCATCGGCACAGTCCTGGTCATCACCAGCGCCGCTACCCATGTGCAGTACGCGACTCAGGTCCTGCCCGGTTGGATGCTCTCCGGAATCGGAATCGGAATCGGAATCGGAATCGGCCTTGCCGTGCCAAGAATGATCGCCTCCGACGCCCTCGACCTGGCGCCGGACCAGTCCGCCACCGGAAGCGCCGTGGTGAACACCGCCCGCCAGCTCGGCTACGTGCTCGGTGTCGCCATTCTGATCGCCATTCTCGGGTCGCTCAACGTCGCATCCGATCAGATACTGACGTCCTTCCAGCACGGCTGGTGGTTCATCGCCATAGCCCCCGCCAGCGCCGTAACGGCGTTCGGTATCACATCTCGCGTTCGCGCTGTCCAGCCGAGATTGCATTCGAATGTCGGCGCGTTCGTGGTCCTCTGCCGACCTAGGTGGACTACCCTCCCTCCGGTCAGGCGTTTCCTTTCCGAGTGAAACGAGTTGCCCATGGCTGGCAGGGTCCGACGAATTGTCGCGGTGTCGGCTGGGTTGACGGCCCTGGTATTGGTGAGCCTCTCAGCTAGGGCGCCGACATCCGCGGTCGCCGACGATTTCTCCACCCCGCCGACACCGGGCGACATAATCAACAGTGAGCCGCTACGGATGGCGCTGTCGGTGCCGCTCGACCCTGGATCATTTCCAGCCAACGCTCACCGAATCGTCTATCACACGACCGCCGCCAAGGGTGAGCCGACAACCGCGACCGCAACGGTGCTCAGCCCGATTCCGCCGTGGCGCGGCTCCGGCGAGCGGCCACTGGTGAGCTTCGCGGTCGGCACCCATGGGATCGCGCCGCATTGCCGCACTTCGGAATTGGTTCAACACATGCTGACCTATGATCCGCCGTTGGATATTGCGACCGAATACGAGGTGACGTTCATCGGTGCGATGCTGATGCAGGGGATCGCCGTGGTAGTCACCGATTACATTTCCAACACCTATCTCATCACTGAAGCCGAAGGAAATGCCGTGATCGACGCGGCGCGGGCCGCGCAGCGGCTGCCCGACGCCGGTATTCCAGCACACGGGCCAATCGTGTTCTGGGGTTACTCACAGGGCGGGCACGCGGTGGGTGCCGCCGCTGAGCAGGCCGGATCTTATGCACCTGAACTCGATCTCAAAGGCTCTTACGTCGGCGCACCAGTGGTATCGCATCTGAATTTGTTCAGGTACGCCGAGGGCGGGATGTCGCTGGGCGCCGGTGGGTTCTTCCTGAAGTCGCTGATCAGCTCCTACCCAGAGGTGGAATCCGCAGTCGACGAGATGCTCAGCGATAAGGGTCGGCAGTTCCTCGAGACGGCCGCCGCCCAATGCGTGGCCGGGGCGATGCTGAGTTACGGCCTCCAGCCGTCCAATTCGCTGACAAAGGACGGCCGCTCGATGGCGCAGGTCCTCGAAGCCGACCCGCGGACAGCTCAGGTGCTCGAGAAGATGACGCTCGGCCGCACCGGACCCACCGCACCGATAATGCTGGTGACCGGAAGCAATGACGACCTGGTACCCCCTGCTGATCCCCGGCAACTCGCCCGCACCTGGTGCGGCACAGGTGCCACGGTCGACCTGGTTGATCTGCCGCTCCCAATGGTGTTGCCCGGCTCGATCATCGGACACACTGTCAACTCGCCGATCGTCGGGCTCGCTGATGGGCAGCGTTGGCTCAACGACCGATTCAACGGTGTCGCCGCGCCCTCCACGTGCCCCTGAGTGGCTGTGCACACGACCACACAAATAGGCGGAATTTCATCTGATTCAGTATTCGGCACTTGTCGATACAAGTCGAATGCCCAGTCTGGTTTGACCCCGGCGCATCAGCGAATGCTCTTTTCCCACAACATATTCGATCACGTTCATGTCGGTCGAATAGAGGACTAGATTACCCCTCGCGCCGAGACCTGCGGAGCCTACTCTGAAAGGTCTTCAATCGGCGGTTTCCGACCGAATACCCGAGGGGGAAAGTCCATGACGCCGTGCTCGCACAGCCAACGCCAGCGGTGACGGCCATGCTTCCACCCGACACGGTCACGCTCGTCGGCCGCGACGACGATTTGCGGCGGATCCTGGCGGCCGCGAAACCAGGACGGGTGTTGTCGATTCACAACGAGCACAGCGGGTCCGGGAAGACCGCGCTGGCGACCCGCGCTGCTCACCAGCTGAAACCTGAGTACCCGGACGGGCAGTACTTCGTGATGCTGCACGCGAACACCCACGGACAGCCGCGCGCCACGCCCCCGGACGTGTTGGCCGATCTCCTGGTCGGTCTCGGCGTCGACCCTCGATGCCTGCCCGACACCGTCGACGAGTCCAGGAACCTGTGGCGACATCGGCTGGCGGACAAGCGGGTACTGCTGGTGCTGGACGATGCCCAGGACCTCGCCACGATCGAACCACTGCTGCCGAACAGCGAGCTGTGCTTGACCTTGGTGACCAGCCGCCGACACCTGTTCGCACGGGGTGAGGCCGTCCCTCTCGCGCTACACAGGCTGAAGGAGGGCTCCGCCATCAAACTGCTCACCGACCTGTCCCACCAGCATCCCGCCACTCGCCAGGACGACCGTGCGGTCACCAAGATCGTGCGGTCCTGCGGGTATCTGCCTTTGACTATCAAGGTTTCGGCGGGGCGGCTCGCGCGTCACCCCGGCCGGAGCCTCACCGGTCAGGCCGACGACTTGGCCGCGACAGCCAAACGGCTGGCCGGGCTCGACATCAAGGACCCCTCCGCATTCGCGGTGTTCACGCTGTCGTATGACGACCTCACACCCCAGCGGCAGCGACTGTTTCGCCGTCTGAGCCTCAATCCTGGCCCGGACTTCGACGCATACGCGGCCGCGATGCTCAGCGAGGTGGACCACGCCACGGCCGAGTGCGAACTGAGCGCCTTATGCACCGACCATCTGCTCGAGGAAACCGCTCGCGGCAGGTACCGGCTACACGACGGGCTGCTCGAGTACGCCTGCTACCTCACCAGCCGTGAACCCGCCTCGGACCGCACCCGCGTCGTCGAGCGACTGCTGAACTACTACCAGGACAGTGCCGCAAACGCGGACCGGCTGCTGGCACGCTACGTCCGGCCCTCCGCGTCCTCGCAATCCACCGCTTCCGCGGACATCCCAATCCAAACGTTCGGCATTCCCAAGGAGGCACTCGCATGGATGCGCACCGAACGTGACAACCTGCTGGCCTGCCTGGAACACAACGCCACCCGCGATACCGCTCGAATGGTCACGCTGACAGCCGTTTTGGCGATGCTCCTGTACCAGGACGGCCCCTCGCCGCTGGCGGTTCAGTTACATGAGCGTGCGATCACCACCGCGCGCAACCATGGCGACATGCTCGAAGAAGCCAACGCCCTTGTCAACCTCGGTGCTGTACGCACGCTAACCGGCGACTACGCCCACGCCACCGAAGTGATCGAGCGAGCCCTAGGCATCTACCGCGCGAAGCACGACCGGCATGGCGAGGCCAACGCACTCGATCACATCGGCATCGTGCGCCGGCTGGCCCGGGAATACGGCCCGGCCGGCGAAGCCTTCGAGCAAGCGCGGGATCTCTTCGATGATCTAGGCGACCAATTGGGCAAGGCCAACGCTCTCAACGACCTCGGCGTTGTGCACTGGCTGACCTGGGATTACCGGCAGGCCGCGACAATGCAGGAGCAGGCACTCGAGCTTTATATCGACGTAGAAAGTCCTCGCGGCAAAGCCAACGCACTGACCGACCTCGGCATCGTGCGCTGGATAGCCGGGGATTACCAGCAAGTCGGCGACCTACTGGAACAGGCACTTCGGCTTTATGAGGAACTCGCGGTTGTCCGGTGGGAGGCCAATACCGTCACCGACCTCCGGGTCGTCCGCCGATTGAACGGCGACTACGACAAAGTCGAGGAGCTGCTGTGGAAAGCTCTGGCGCTCAACGAAAGCATCGATGACCGCCTCGGAATAGCCAGCGCACTCAACAATCTCGGCATCGTGCATTGGTTGACCGGTGACGACGTCAACGCCGGCGACCTGCACAACAGAGCGCTGACGCTCTACCGTGAATTGGGCTACCGCCATGGAGAGGCTGACGCCCTCAACACCCTTGGCATCGTGCGTCGCCTGACAGACGACCTCGAGGAGGCGGAGACCCTGCATCGGCAGGCCCTCACTCTCTACGAAGAACTCGGCGACCGCTCCGGGAAGTCCGACGCGCTCAACAACTGCGGCACCGTACGATGCCTGACCGGGGAATACCAGGAAGCCGAGGCGCTGCATCGGCAGGCCCTCGACCTCTATCAAGGACTCGGCGAATTGCTCGGCGAAGCCGAGGCGCGCAACGGGATCGGGAAGGTCCTGCTGGCAACCGGTAAACCACGCCGAGCACTGGACGAATTCACGAAGGCTCACGACATCACCGACAGGATCGGGAGTCGCCTCGAACATGCTCGGTCCGTGGAACTCCTGGCACGGTGTAACGCCGAGCAGAACGATATCGTCGCCGCCATCGCGGGCCTTCTCCAAGCCATCGATACCTACCGGTGTTTAGGCGTTCGCGAATCCGACACCGCTACGGCATATCTCGCCGAGCTCATGACTGATCGCGGCAGAGCGCTGCTGTCCGATTTCGAAAGCACAGGGAAGATTCTCGATCTCAACGAGGCGATCGAGTTCTTCCGATACGCACTGTTCGCTGCGCGCGACAGCCACCCCGAGCTGACCACCGCGCTGTCGAATCTCGGTGGCGCACTGTCCGTCAAGTCCGAGTACACCGGGTCACTCGCCGAACTGGACGATGCCATCCTCCTGTTCCGACAGGCCGCCCACATCGCGCGCACGAACCCCAACGATCAAGCCGCCTGTCTGACCAATCTGGCTGCGAACCTTCACGTTCGGTTCGCACGCACCGGGTCGGCAGCGGATCGCGACGAAGCGAATCAGCTGAGGCAACACATGGCCGATGCGAATGACATGATTCTCCGCGAGGACGACCGACCATCAGACACCTCTCATACTCGGACTCCCACTGTTTCGCCGGACTCGGTACTGGCACATGTCGAATATCTGGCGGACGAGTCGGCTCTGGTAGGGCGTCCGTTCAGAGTCTCGGTGTGGATAGAAGCCGCCGAACCGCTCGTTCCGAATCCGGAGCTTGTCCTGCTCCGCGTCGTATTGGATGCTCCCCCGAGCATCGTCGCCCCAGTCACTCGAAGGACGCGGATGGGGCCGGACCGGCGGACGGAGCCCGTCGACTTCGAGGTCATGCCGACGCTGTCCGGCTCTTTGCCAATGATTTTCCGCTTCTACCGGGACCCCGACAATCATCCTGTGCTCGAAATAAGATCGGGCCTGCTGGTCGGCACTAGGGAGACGGCGAGATGACCCAGGCACTACCTGCCGCGGTCACCGGAGTCTTCGGTCCCCTCGCTCCACGAGACTACGATCGGCCCAGGACGATTCATCTGCGGTTCGTCGAGCGGACCGGAGATCGTCGCTATCTCGTCGAAGCGTGGGGTTCGGCATTCCCCGAGGACGGCGGCGGCACCTACCAGGGCTGGCTAGGCCGCGATGCGCTGGGGGTGATCTCGCTACGTGAGTTTCTGCGTTGGGAGTGGGAAAAACACATCCTCCAGTACGAACCCGGTAGTGAAGGTACTCGGTTCCCGTTCTCCGATCTGTGCAATCTGTCGCACAAGCCACACCTGTTGGAGCGCAAAGCGTTTGAGCTCGTCCACATCGGTGCGACCACCTTCCGAAGCCTGTTCGACGGCAACGATGAGGGCCTGCGACAGATCCGCACACTCCTGGAGAACGCGTTGCGCAGTGGAACGCAGGTCATCACCTTCGAGTCCGAAAAACTCTGCATGCCATGGGGAATGCTCTACACCTCGCCCTACGCGGATCACCCTATTCCGTCCGAAAGTCGCTGGTCCTACGAGGGATTCTTGGGCTACCAGCACATCATCGAGCACACCTTCGGACGCATGACCGACTTCGATCCACGAATCCTCATCCCTGACACCGGGCTCGCCGTCGGCATAAACGTGGATCACCGGATCGATGACGAGTTCCCCGATACCCCGTACATCGGTCCTACCATCGCGTTCTTCCGCGACAAATCCAAAGTCGTTGTGCGAACCACGAAGCGCGAGGTGGAGGAGGCGTTCCGGAACAAGGACTTCACAGACAACATCACGTACTTCGGCTGTCACGCTCGAGTGACGGGCCAGAACGGTCTATTCATGTTGTCCTACGTCGAACTCGACGAGGACGAACGCATCCACGGCCAAGAGATCAGCGATTGGCTGAAGGAACCCGGCTTGGCGACCCGCCCACTCATTTACATCGGCGCCTGCCAAGGTGGCCTGGTCGATTCAACCTTCTACTCTTCATTCGGCGGCGCCATGCTCGATAAGAACGGCGGGCGATGTCTCGTCGGCCCACAACTGAACCTGCCGCCAGTGTTCGCGGCCGAGTACTCGCGCCAGTTGTTCACCGAATTCCTCCGGCCGGAAACCAAATTGGGCGATCTCATGCAGAACCTTGCCCAAAAATTCATCGATGTGCACAAGAATCCGCTGGGTCTCATGTTCGCCCTCTACCGAGGGATCGACGTCCATCTCTGGCCGGAGGGGAACGACCAATGACAGCGCTGACGACTCTCGATCTGGGCGAAGACGGGAACCTGCTGCGGCCCGACGACGGCTCACCCGTCCGCGCCGCGGCTGTCCCCAACTTCTTGACCAACCGGCTCGCCATCCCTCGAACCGCCACGGACATCGTCGTATTCGCGCACGGCTGGCGGAACACTCGCACCACTGCCGAGCAACGAGCCAGGCAGTTCTTCACACTTGTGGAGGACCGCTATCGCAGCGAGCGCGACTCCTACCCCCGATTGAAAGCCTGGCACGGCTACTACGTGATCGTCCGATGGCCGTCCATGAGCAATCCCCGGCCCAGCGGATATCGGCGCATCCGTGATCGCGCGCACGCGATGACCACCGAGGGTCGCGCCGCCCAGGCCCTCGGCCAGCTCCTCGGATACCTGAATACCGAACGCCAACTTCCAGGCCCATCCGCGCTGCGCAATGCCAGCGGCCAGTATCTGCATTGCGTTGGGCACTCCTTCGGCGGCCGATTCCTCGTCGAAGCGGTCCAGGCCGCGGCCGACAAGGACCCGCCGGCCCTAGCCTGGAACCGCGCCAACTCTCGCTACCCTTACACCGTCGATACCCTGCTGATCTTCCAGATGGCCGCTCGCCCAGACATTTTCACCGGCCCCTTCGCCCGCATACTGAACGACGACGCGCCTATCAACGGGCCCATCGTCCTGACTCACTCGCGCGCGGATCGAGCCACCGGCCTGTGGCATCGCCTGGCCGAGGGCACACCCGGAATCGGACACGTTGGCGCACGATCACCCGCCAACCACATTGCCAACGCCACCCTGCACAGCATCGACGAGCGCTACCGCCACGCGGAACTCGATCAACGCATCGTCAATGTCGACGCGGGATGGCTTTTCCGCCAGGGCCGTTGGCGGAACCCCGCCGGGGCGCACTCCGACATCTGGTATCCCGAATCAGCGCACCTCCTGCTCTCGCTCGCCGAACTCGCCCGGTGACGAGGCGGGCGTGCTCAGTCGGGAGTCAGAGGTCCATCGTTCACGCCAGCTGCGCCAGGCACACCGGCTGCCCCGCCAGCACAATCAGAGATGCCTTCCGCCAGCGCGGCACTCCTATGCGACCGCCAGGAGGACGGCACCGCGGCCCGTGATGTCGCTCCGGCGTGTCGACATGCCGGAGCATCAACAAGTTTCGCAGGCAAGCCATCGGCCAGCAGTCGGGGACGGCTGCTGGCCTGCGTACTCGGCGGCGGACCCACCGCGCTGCACGGCGACCAGGCACAACTTTGGAAGGGATTGTGCCACGCGCTTCGAGTGCTCGGGTCACGGGCAGCTACCGGTTGCGGCATCACGGGCACCGTCGATGACGGCATGGTGTTGTGGTTCGCTGAGCACCGGCCAGTCCGGGGTATCGGTGAAGTTGGCGATCGCGGCGTCTGCTGCCTGGTCGACGCCGCTTTGGCCCGAGGTCTTGCGCACAGATTCGAAGCGGGGCAGCAGATCCTCGCAGGTTTTGTGGCGCAGTTGTGCGGGTGTGCTGCCAGAGGGCACCGATACCGGGCGAGAGTTGTCCGGCGGCAGCAGGACCTCTGGGGTGGTAGGGCGGGAGGCCGAGGTTGTCAGCGACGTCGACGCCGATGGTGGTGCGGTGTCTTGGCCACCGACGAAGTCGCACGCCGGAGTCGGCAGTACGGCGGCGCAGACGATGGCGAGCACGGTACGGCGCATGCGCTTTCCTCACAAAGTCGAGAGTCGGCTACCTCATAGTCGAGGAGGTACCCACACGCTCGCCCCTGAAGCGAACTCTGCGTATTTGAGTGGTGGTCGCGAGATTCGGAGAACTTCATCGGACATGGATGTCGAACCTACAGCCATCGGGTCCTCGTCGACCTCCTCGGTGGTGTGCACGGCAGCCTGCTCGTCGTGCTCAACCGTCACACCGGCCATGCCAACCCCCGCCGGCACCCCATTGAATACAGCACGGTCATCGCGCAGCACATAGCGAGGAGCGCACGGAGTTGGCCGCCGTCGTCCAGCCGCCGAATGGTCGGCCGACCACGAAATAGTGGTGCCACTCGACGTGCGTTCTCGCTGGTAAACCCAGCCGGGTCGACGATGTTTCAGCACCCTTTTCGGGGGCAGGGCCAAAACTACAACGGGTCAATGAGATGGCCGATGTCCAACGAGCTCCGAGGAGTGATTCCATGACCGGCGGATCCCCTACCCCGAAAACCCGAGTCGTAGTAGTAACAGGGGCCAGTGCGGGCGTGGGACGTGCCTGCGCCCGGGCCTTCGCCGCGCGCGGTGACCGGGTCGCCCTGTGCGCCCGCGGCGAGCAGGGGCTGGCCCATGCCTGCCGGGAAATCACCGAACGCGGCGGCACCGCCGTCGCCGTGCCCGTCGACATGTCCCAACCCGAGGCGGTCGAACAAGCCACGGACCGCATCGAGCAAGAGCTGGGACCGATCGACGTGTGGGTCAACAACGCGTTCGTCGGCGTCTTCGGGCCGTTCGACCAGATCGGCCCGAAAGAGTTCGAACAGGTTACCGCCGTGACCTATCTCGGCTGCGTCAACGGCACCCGAGCCGCCCTGTCTCGCATGCGCGAGCGCCGGCGCGGCACCATCGTCCAGGTCGGTTCGGCCCTGGCCTACCGCGGTATTCCGCTGCAGTCCGCCTACTGCGGGGCCAAGCATGCCATCCAGGGATTCACCGAGGCGCTGCGCTGCGAGCTGCTGCACGAGCGCAGCTCCATCCACATCACGATGGTGCAGATGCCCGCGTTGAACACCCCCCAGTTCCAATGGGCGCTCAGCCGCATGCCCGACCAGGCACAGCCGGTACCGCCGATCTATCAGCCCGAGGTCGCGGCCGAGGCGGTGCTGTACGCGGCCGATCATCCCGGTCGACGCGAATACTGGGTCGGCGCGAGCACGGTCGCGACCTTGCTTGCCAACAAAATCGCTCCTGGCCTGCTGGACCGCTATCTTGCGCGCACAGGATTCGGTTCCCAGCAGACCCCGCGACCGGAGAATCCGCACCGACCGGCGAACCTGTGGGAGCCGCTCGATGACGCCGACGGTCATGACTTCGGCGCGCACGGCCGGTTCGATGCCAAAGCGGTGAAGTTCAGTCCGCAACTGTGGCTGTCGAGGCATCGGGGCGGCGCGCTCGCCGCGGCCACGGCGGCGGCCGTAGGCGCTTGGGCGTTGCGGAACCGGATCACCTCGTCCGCCCGATGAGAATCGAACGTTCCGCGTCTACCGGGGCCGAATCGTGTCGGAGATGGTTCAGCACAACGACTCTCGCACGCTAGAACCAACGCAGCTCGAACTCCTCAGCGCAGCGCGCACACGCTTATCCTGGCACCGCTTTCGTCCCCCTGCCCGGGATCGTCGGTGCCGGTATGGACGATGACCGCGCTGCCCCCATCGGCGCTCAGGTCAGCGACGGTGAACGCGCTCGTCGTGGTCGTCAGCAAGCAGCGGTAGTCGGCGCGGACCTCGATCGAGCTCGCTCCCGCAGCTTTAAGCACCTTCTGACGACCCGGTTATCGCAGCAGGACGTTCCGTAGGGCTGATACCCGCGATCGCGGTATATGACTGTTCGATCGCCCGCGACCACGCTCTGTGAAAATCGTCAAATTTGCGTCATCCGGTTTTATTGCAGTGTGCAAGGGTAGGCACCAGGGTGTACGGCTGGCCAGCCCCAGCCACCCCGCCGCGCACCAGGTTCCGCCGTCTGCGGCGGACCGAATAACTACACCACCGCCCTGCCACAGCTGCAGTCGGCCCCTGTGCGCCGACTGCGCAATGAGAGGTCTCGGTCATGCCGACATCCAGATCGACGCCGGCGGCGACCCGTCGCTGCCGGACGTTGCCCGCTAACTGAGCACCAATGCATGCACGGTATGAGCGGCGTTCAACCGAACGCGCTCGCACCCACGAGAGCACTAGTGACGAGGTTTGTTGTTGATGGAAACAAGAACCGATGCCGATTCCTCCGAGGACCAGCCGATCACGTCCGCCGAACCGAGGTACTCCCCGCTCACCGATGTTCCCCAGCCGGTCGGCGCATTTCGCTTCTGGTTCGCCGACGAGCGCTGGGAGTGGTCAGACGAGGTAGCCCGCATGCACGGCTACGTGCCCGAGTCGGTGCGCCCGACAACGAAACTTCTTTTGTCGCATAAACATCCCGCCGATCGAGCCATGGTCGCCGATACCCTGGCTCGCTCGGTGGAGAACGGCGCACCGTTCTCGAGTCGACACCGCATCATCGACACACAGGGTCGTGAGCACCACGTCATCGTGGTCGGCGATCGGATGGTCGACGACACCGGACGCGTCGTCGGTACCAGGGGCTACTACATCGATGTCACCGACGCCCTGGCCGTACATCGACGCGAAATCCTCGATGCCACAGTGCCGGACGTCTTCGCCTCCCGTGCGGTGATCGAACAAGCCAAAGGCGTGCTGATGCGGATGTACCGCGTCGATGCAGAGCAGGCGTTCCGCATTCTGCGGTGGCGGTCCCAGGAAACGAACGTCAAGCTCCGGCTGCTCGCCCAGCAGATCATCGACGAACTGGACACGGTCCCAGCAACTCCCCCGCACACCCAGAGTCGGTTCGATCACCTCCTGCTCACCGCGCACCTGCACGTACCGCCGCAGCGGGACACAGCCGGCCGACCGACCGGCCCGGCATGAAAGGCACGCTGATGACGCACGAGGCGACAACGAGCCCTACCCCATCAGGTCGCGCCTACCGTGGCACCGGCGCCGACAGCTACGACCATATCGAAGTCTGGTTCGAAAAGCTGGCCGCGACGTCAGAGGACCGCTGCGAGCGCGCGCGGCTCCGCGAACACATTCTGCGGCTGTGCCTGCCGCTGGCCGAACACATCGCACGCCGCTTCACCGGCCGCGGCCAGGACTACGACGACCTGCTCCAAGCGGCACGCGTCGGACTGGTGCTCGCGGTGGACCGGTTCGACGTCGACCGCGGACCGTCGTTCCTATCGTTCGCTATCCCCACCGTGACCGGCGAAGTCCGCCGCTTCTTTCGTGACCACACCTGGGCTACCCACGTGCCGCGCCCGATCAAGGAGCTTCAAGGCCGTATCGGGCCGGCCACCGAGCAATTGGCCCAGCGTCTGCACCGCATGCCCACCGCCCGCGAACTGGCGCACGAACTGGACGTCGAACTCACCGAGCTCACCCACGCGCTCGTCGCAGCCAACGCGTACCACACCAATCCGCTGGATAAGTGCATCGAGGACGAAAAAGACGACGGTGAACTGGAATGGACCGCGCCTCTCGGCACCGACGAACCCGGCTACGACTTCACCGAACAGGTGATCAGCGTCGCGCCATTACTGCAAGCCTTACCCGAACGCGAACGCTCCGTCCTCATCCTGCGCTTCGGACACAATCTCACCCAGGCACAAATTGCCCGAATAGTCGGCCTGTCCCAGATGCAGGTTTCTCGCATCCTCGCCAAGACTCTCCAGGACCTGCGCAACCAGGTGCTCGGTGAGCAGTACACCAGCGTTTGACCGAACTCTCGGTACGGCGACAGGTTTGCATGATCTTGGCGGGGTAGTGCAACAATATGCGCAGGACAGGATCTGGTTGGAGTAGCGACAAGACTATGTTCGCCGGCTTTGCTCTGTTGATCACCGGCACTGTTGCCGCGGGCTTGTTCTTGGTAGCCGTCGGCCTCGCGCTGCCGATCCGGGCGATCGTTGCCGTCGTCGCGGCGCTCGCGTTGCTGAGCGGCGGGGCGACGATACTAATTCGCGCCTATCATCATCGCGGCGGGCTGCTCGATCCAGACCCGACCCGCAAAGAAGTGCAAGAGTACAAGACGGATTATCGCCGCTAGATTCCCCCGCTGGCGGGCTTGACACCAGCGCCTCTCCCCGCCGAGCACGCCCGGCATCGGCGCCTCATGAAAGCACGCGTCGGTGCCGGGAGCAACCGAGCGGTTCACCGCGAAGATGGTCACCGCAACGGTTTCCGGCGCTCGCGCAGTTCGTTCGGCGCACTGTCATAAGTAGGGCCGTTGCCCACCGGCTAGCGCGCTGATGGTCAGACACGCGAACACCAGCACCGTAACAACGCTGGTCGGACTGTGTCGGCGAGGAGTTGTCGACAACGTTGCGCCTGAACGGCTCTCGTACTGCTCGGCGGCTACCCGGTCCAGCGTGGCCCGCGTGGAACCCGCCGCAAACGCCGCCAGGTACGGATTGGCGTGCGTGAGATGGCACAACCCGTACAGGGTGCCTACAGGCAAATGCCGCCGTGGTGGCTCCTGAAGCGCCCGGGCGTAATTGGCAAAAGCCTGCCGCGCCGAACACTGCCCCGGTACTCTGCCCACTCGCTCACGGAAAGGGGGCCCGCCATGACTGAAGTCGTCGCGGTTGCATTGATCGGGCTATTCGTCAGCCTCGCCCTGCTCATACGTCGCCTCAATCGTTCTGTCGACTGAATGTCCACCGCCGAGCCGTAGACACTTCAACTACGCTTGCGTATGGCAACTGTTGCAGGCTGCCGCTATCGGGTAGGGTCTGGCACTCGTGGTGGCAACTGCGGCAACGACATCGCGCGACGAGGTGTATCGGTGGGGGGCTGTCACCGCGGCAGGCGTGGTGATCGGCTACGCGGCGGTGCTGCTGGCGAACGCGCGGCATTACTACACCGATGACACCGAATCCCAGTACGCCGCACTGTGGGTGATGCTGGGACGCCAGTTGCGGGCAGGCCATTTTCCGGCGCTGGTGCCATGGGAGTGGATGTCGGGCAACTACGCGATGGAAGAGGCGGGACTGTACAACCCGCCGCAGTTGCTCATCGATCTGATCGCGCCGTCGGTGGACAATCTCGCGATCTACGCGACCGTCGTGAAGCTGGTGTTCTCGATCATCGCCGCGCTCGGGGTGTTCCGGATCTGCCGCGAGTACGGCGCGCGGGCGCCCTGGGCGGCGGTCGCCGGGATCGGCTTCACGCTCAGCGGATGGTTCCTGTTCTTCGATGAAGCGAGTTGGGCGACCTCGCTGACCGGTACCGCGTGGCTGGTCCACGCCTGGGCGTCGGGGGTCCGTTATGCGAGGGGGCGAAGCGGGCCGATTCCGGCTTTCGTGTTCTTGTATCTGGCGATCTCGGTCCAATACATCTTTCCCGCAGTGGAATCGGCGCTGATGATCGCCGCGGTGGCGGTCGGCGAAGTCGTATACCAGCGGCAGTGGGCGCCGACGTGGCGGTTGCTCGCGGCTGCGGGGTGCGCCGGACTGGTGGGGCTGGAAACCTATCTGCCCGGAATGTTGTCCTCGGCGACGACCTGGCGTGGCAACGAACGGGTTCTCAATGACCCTTTTCTGACGGTGCCGTGGTCGGAGTCGCTCAACGCGAGTCTGCCCAGTACGGTGCCCGCGTTCACCGGGTGGTGGGGATATGTCCAGCCGCTACCCATGGTGTACATCGCGTGGTTCTTGATTCCGGCACTGGCGTTCATCGATTGGCGTGCGGCGGTGCGGTCGGTCAGGGAGCTGAGCGGAGTCGGACTGTTCGCGGTGGCGGTATTGATGTGGACTGCGGGGCCCGGGCGGATCGGGCCGCTGCGCTGGCCTGCCAGGGTGCTGCCGATGGTCGCGCTCGCGTTGCTGGTGCTGATGTGTGTATTGCTCAGTCGCCATGGGACTTTCACGCGGGCGCGCAGCAGAGGCGCGGCCGCCGTGGTGTTGATCGGCCTGTTGCTCGCGCGGTCGTTCTCGGCCGACCCGCAGCACCTGGTGCGGCATCTCGTCGCGGTCGGGGCCGTGGTCGGGCTCGGCGCTGTCGCGGTGTGGCTCGGCCGGACCCGGGGGACGGTGGCGGTGTGCCTGTTGATCATCGGGTCGATGTTCCCGATCGCCTACCTTCAGGTGCACTCCGCGCCGCCGACACCGCTGTCTTACAACTTTCCCGAACGGCGCTCGGAGATGACCGGTGCCTTTCCCCATTTCGGCGGTGTCACTCTGCAATTAGCCGACCGTGGCCTGCTGCAACCGGCGGACGAGAGCTTGGCGGGTGCGTACAGTTCGCTCGCGTTCGGCAACTATGCCAAGAATCTCGGGTTGGACTACGTCAACGCCTACACCCCGATAGGTCACGCCGCCTTCAGCGCCATGCTGTGCATGGGCTGGGACGGCAGCACGTGCCCGGATGCGTTCCGGCGCGCCTTCGCGGTCGAATCGTCCACCGGCCGAACGATTGTCGACCTGATGAAGGTCGACCGAGTCGTGCTGCAGCGAGCCCAGTTCCCCGACGCACGTAACCGTCCCGCGCCGCCGGGCTGGAAATGGGTCGACTATCCAGGACACGAGCGTTACATCTGGGTTCTGGAACGCACCGACGGCCCGATCTCGACCAGCAACGGCCTGATCGCCGATTCCGCAGGGGTGACGGCGGTCTCGACCTCACGGGCGGACGTCACCAGCCGGGTTCGGGTGAGCTCCACCGAGGGCGGACGGGTCGTCTTCGCCCGGCTCGCGTGGCCCGGCTACCGAGCCAGCCTGCAGGGCAGGGACATACCGGTCACGACGGTGGCGGGTACGTTCGTCGCCGTTGACATTCCGGCGGGCATCGACAATGCCGAACTGATGCTGAGCTGGCGACCGCCGGGCTGGCAGATCGGCATCGGGACGGCTGCGGCGGGATTGGCCGGGTTGGCTCTACTCCAATGGGCCGGCGCCCGGTCCCGCCGCCGCGATACCGACATCGCTACGGAGACATTGACATCCGGGCAAGACTCGGGACGGTCCCTCGCGACTGTCGGCTCGTGAACCCAACGCGCTACAGCGGATACGCCTGACTGCCGTCGGCCGCGAACTCGCCGCCGGCGGCGGTGAAGGCGTTGAGCGCGGCCACCAAACCCTGCCGCTGCGCGGCGGGCATGGACTGCACGACACGGGCGATTTCGCGACGGCGGCTCGCGGTGACCTCTTCGACGACCTCTCTGCCATGCGACGTGAGGTCAATGATCAATTCACGGCGGGTCTGCGGATTCGGTTGCCTGGTGATCAATTCGGCGGTCAGCAGCCGCTCCACCATGCGGGTGGCGGTCGAGGGCTGCACGTCCAATTGTTGAGCCAGCGTAGCCAGTTTCACCGGCCCCTGGGTGGCGAGAATCACCAAGGTGCGGAATTGCGGGAGGGTGATCGTTTCGTCGACGTGCGCGATCGATCGGGCAGATATCGCCACCAGCAACCGTGATGCGGTGAGTAGTGCATCGGTCACTTCGTCAACCGAGTCCGGGGTGATTGAGCGGGCTGGCGACACCATCATCCTCCTCAGTGAGTGTAACCAAAGTTATTTTACTGCCCACCGAAGTTTGCCTATAACAACTGTTGCGTACCGCCACAATGAGCAATGCGGAAGTAGACAGACGAACCTGGGCAGCGATTCCGCTGCCACGCCGCGAATCCACGGGACGGTGATGCGCGCCGTCTCTGCGCACGGCGGCCGAATCGCCTTACAGATAACGCTGGTCAAAGCCTTCGCCTCGGCGTTGTGCATCGGCGGCGGGTCGGTGGGACCCTAGAGGCCGCGACGTCCCTCCCGCGCGCGGACGTCCCGATGGGTCAGCCAAGAGCCGCAATGAGTTCCCGGCAGGCTGTCTCGCAGCGCCGGCAGGCCTGCGCGCAGATCTGGCAGTGCTGGTGTGCGGTGTGCCGTTCGCATTCGTCGGCGCAGGCTTTGCACACGGCGGCACAGGCTTCGAGCGTCGCGCGGGTGACGTTCGCGTCGTAGCCGGTGTGCCGCGACAGCACACGTCCGGCGGTTTCGCACATGTCGGCGCAGTCGAGATCGGTTCTGATGCACTTCACCATCTGCGCGACTTCCTGTTCGCTCAGGCAGGCATCGGCGCAGGCGGTACAGGCCTGGGCGCATTCGAAACATTGCTCGATACACGCTTCGAGGGCCTTGCGGTCGACGTGGCCGAGATCGACTGGATAGGTGTCGAGTAGCTGACCAATGGTCTTCATCAGTACCTCCACGGTGGCTCCCAGTGGCTGGTGCTCTGATCGGCACCGGGAGAGCCGCCTGCGAAGCCAAAATCGCGATACCCGGCGCCCCCGCCTCGAAACCGCAGGCGCGGGCGACGTGGTTGCCCGAGCCGGTTCCTCACGAACCGGATTCTTCGGCACCACACCCTGAACTTCTAATTGCCTATAGCAACTGTTGCAGTATGCCATTACCATGAGGGTTGGGCGGACGCCCAAAGCGATCGACCAACCTCAATGACGACAGGACGACAGGAGGATCCGTGGTCACGGCAGCCGAGCAGGGCGAGGAAACGCGCGCCAAGCTGATGACGGCGGCGGTCGAGTTGATCGCTGAGCACGGCTGGGGTGCGGTGACCACCCGGATGGTCGCCCAGCGGGCTGACGTCCGGCCGGGGCTGGTGCACTATCACTTCTCCTCGGTGACCGACTTGCTCATCGACGCCTCCTTGCAGACGGCTCGGACCGAATACGACAGCGTGCTGGCAGGCGCGCTCGCGCTGCCCGGCCCGGCCGCGATGACCCAGATGCTCACCGCGATCGGCTCCTACACCGGAACCGACACCGCGACGGTCGCGATGAGCGAGATGATGCTGGCCGCCACCAGGCTGCCGAGGTTGCGAACGGAGCTGGCCCACTTCGTCGCTCGCGCCCGCGCCACGATGACCGCGTGGTTCCACGAGCAAGGCACGGCCGATCCCGAGGCCACCGCGGCGGTGGTGCTCGCGCTCATCGACGGCCTGATCCTGCACCGGATGATCGATCCCAGCCTGGCCGCAGTCGAGGTGACCGGCCCACTGTTGCGCGCGGCGGGAATACCCCAAAACCCAAACAGCGAAGGATATTCCAGTGACCGAACACCAGACGGCACACGCTCCGGCGATTGAGCGGCCGCGCGGCGGAATCCGCCTGCACGGCGTCGGCAAGACCTACGGCGAGGGCGAGGCCGCCGTGCACGCGCTCACCGACGTCGACCTCGACATCGCGCCGGGCGAACTCGTCACGATCCTCGGTGCCAGCGGCTCAGGGAAAACCACCCTGCTCAACATCATCGGCGGCATCGAATCCGCCGATACCGGCACCATAGTCGTTGCTGGGCAGGATATTTCGACCACGAAACCGGCGGCCCTCGGCGCGTTCCGGCGCGACCACGTCGGCTTCGTCTTCCAATTCTTCAATCTCATACCGAGCCTGACCGCGCGGGAAAACGTCGAAGTCATCATCGAGTTGACCGGACGCGGCGACCACCGCCGGGCACCGGAGCTGCTGACCGCGGTCGGATTGTCCGACCGGGCCGACCATTTCCCCGCACAGCTGTCGGGCGGGCAACAGCAGCGGGTATCGATCGCCCGGGCCCTGGCGACCGACCCGGATCTGCTGTTGGCCGATGAGCCCACCGGCGCACTGGATGTCGCTACCGGACGCAGCGTGCTCGAGCTGCTGCAACGGACCAGTCGCGCCGGACGCGGGGTGGTGATGGTGACCCACAACGAGGTGACCGCCCAGATCGCCGACCGGGTCATCCGGATGCGCGACGGCCGCGTCGTCTCCGCCGACACCAACGCCAGCCCCCTCGACGCCGCGAACGTCAGGTGGTGAGGTCGATGTTCATGTCCTCGAAACGGGTGCTGGCCAACAAGATTCTGCGTGACATGCGCAGGCGAACCGCGCCGGTCGCCGCCATCGCCACTACGGTGCTGCTCGGGGTGTTGCTGTTCATCGCCAGCTATGACTCGTTCCGCAACCTCGAGACGTCCTACCAGCGCACCTACGATCGCCTGCACCTGGCCGACTTCACCGCTACCGGAGGCGATCCCGCGGCCATCGCCGCGGCGGTCCGGGCCGCCGACGGCGTCGCCTCGGTCGCGGAACGCACCCAAACTGATGTCCCGTTCTCGATCGGGGACACCAAATTACTCGGACGCGTGGTCGGGTTGCCGCAGCCCGGCGCCTCGTGGGTGAACGAAATCCAGTTGACCGCAGGGCAATTGCCGGATTCCGCGCATCCGGATCAGGTGGTCGTCGAACAACACGCCGCCGACACCTTCCACCTCGAGACCGGTGATTTTCTCCAGATCTTCGACGGCGCCCGCCCGCACACCGTCACGATCTGCGGCATCGCTCGATCCGCGGAATACCTCTGGCCTGCCCGCAACCGCCAGGAAGCCCTCGGTGATCCGCATGCCTTCGCCGTCGCCTTCGCGCCACAACCCGAGGCGCTGCGACTCACCGGAGATCCGCGCCCGAACCAGACACTGGTTGAAATGGCCGACACGGCAACGCAAGCCGATCGCGGCAGGGTAATGGGGGCACTGCGCGCCGCGGGTGCGCTCGATGTCGTGCCCCAGGCCGAGCAGCCCTCGAACGCGATCCTGCGCGAAGACCTCAACGGTTTCTCCGAAATCGCCGTCGGCTTCCCCGCCCTGTTCCTGGCCGCCGCGGCGATCGCCGAGTACGTGCTGATCACCAGGCTGGTGCACACCGAACGCCCGATCATCGGGACCCTGCTGGCGATGGGCGCGCGGCGGCGCAGCGTGGTCGGGCACTATGTGAGCTACGGCGTCGGCATCGCCGCCGTCGGTGCGCTACTCGGAGTCCTCGGCGGGTTCGTCGCCACCTCCGTGGTCACCTCGGCCTACACTTCCGCGCTCGGCATCCCCGACACCGTGATCGACCACCGAATCCCCACCGCCCTTGTCGGATTCGCCCTCGGCCTGCTCACCGGGCTCATCGCCGGTCTGGCGCCCGCTGTCGCCGCGGCCCGGCTCGCTCCCGCCGAAGCCATGCGCGGCGACGGCATCCGCGCCGCCGAAGCAGGACCGCTCACCCGATGGTCGGCTCGTCTGCACCGAATGCCCGTCGTCGCGCGGATGGCCTTGCGTTCCCTGACCAGGGGCCGTCGCCGCACGATCGCGACCATGGTGGGCACGGTGCTCTCGTTGACCCTGATCCTCGCCTCGGTCGGCATGCTCACCAGCATGCGCAGCGTGCTCGACATCCAGTTCCATCAGATCGAACGCGAAGATGTCACCGTCTACCTCTCCCCCGGCGCCGGGGATCTCGCCACCCGACTGCGCGCGCTGCCCGGCGTCACCGCCGTCGAACCTGCCTCGGCCACACCGGTCACCGTCGCCGCCGGCGATCGTTCCTACTCGACGATGCTCAACGGTCTCGCCACGGACACGACGATGCACGGATTCCGGACACCCGACGGCGGAACCCGGACGCTGTCCGCCGAAGGGCTCCTCGCCGGTGCGCCATTGGCCGACCGGCTGGGCGTGGCGGTGGGCGATACCGTCACTGTCACTCCAGCTTTCGGCGCCTCGCGGCAGCAGCGCATAGCCGGTTTCGTCGATGAACCCCTCGGAACATTCCTCTACGCCAGCGACGCCACGGCCGGCCACCTCGGTGGTCTGGGCCTGCGTGGCTATCTGGCCCGGTTCGACACCGACGCCGATCACGACGCGCTGCGCGCGGCGATCACCTCGCTCCCCGGCGTCGTCGCGTACACCGACACCCATGCGCTCGAAGATCAGGCAAACCAATTCCTCGGCCTGTTCTGGGTTTTCATCATCGTCATGCTGATCCTCGGCGCCATTCTCGCCTTCACTGTCATCTACGTGACGATGACCGTCAACCTCGCCGAACGCACCACCGAACTGGCGACGCTGCGGGCCGCGGGCGTACCGGTCCGCCGGCTCACCGCGGCACTGGCCACTGAAAACCTCGCCGCGACACTGCTGGCCGTTCCGCTCGGGCTGGCTGCCGGAATCGCCGCGGCATGGGCATTTCTGCGCTCGTTCAACAGCGACATGTTCAGCCTGCACCTCTCCCTCGGCGTGCTACCCCCGCTACTCGCCGTCGTCGCGGTGCTGGCCGCCGCCGCACTGTCGCAACTACCGGCTGTGCGCCTCGTCGAACGAATCGATATCGCGCACGTCGTCCGCGAGCGGGCCCAGTGACCGCGGTCCCGCTGCCCGTCAATCTCGTTGAAGGAGTACAGAAATGGCCGCGATAAGTTTCACCGCCAAGCTCGGCGCCCGCGCATTACGCACGCGATGGCTGGTTCGCGCGCCGATCTGGCTCTACCGGGCGGGGCTCGGTTTCCTGTTCGGCTCACGCATGATGCTGCTGCGGCACATCGGGCGAAAGTCCGGCGAAGCCAGGTATGTCGTGCTCGAAGTCGTCGACCGGCCCGCGCCCGGCGAGTACGTCATCGTGTCCGGCTTCGGCACCCGAGCCCAGTGGTACCGCAATATTCAGGCGAACCCAGACGTGCGGATCTCCACCGGAACCACGAGAAATCGACCCGCCCTCGCGATTGCGATGACCCGCGACGAATCCGCCGACGCCCTCGCGCACTACATGCGCAACCACCCGACCGCATGGGAAAAGCTGCGCGCCAGCATCGAATACGCCACCGGCAAGCCCGTCGACGCACTGCCGATGGTTCGTCTCCGGGTGCGGGCGAGCGCCGACCTCTGAAGATTGCGCCTGCTCCGCTGCCTTCGTGAAAGAGGTTGCACCGCTATGGGTTTCGTCAGTACGCCACGCCTCGCGATACCGATTACCTATGGTGTGCACGCTGCGGGCACGATCGTCGCGTCCGGGCCCGCCGAGACTGTGTCCATCACGTGCTGGTCAATGGCGCGGTGGTCAGCGGGGAGTCGGTTGTTCGTACCGACGGCCCCGGCGCGATCGTGCGCTCAGGCGGGGTTTCCTATAGCGCCCGAGGTAGGGCCTTCGGTCGCCAGGGCGCCGCTGAGACGACGGGCCGTGTTGATCAATCCGACGTGGCTGTAGGCCTGCGGCATGTTCCCTACCTGACGCCCGACGGAGGTGTCGTATTCCTCGCTGAGCAAGCCGAGGTCGTTTCGCAGAGCCAGCAACCTCTCGAACAACTCGACGGCCTCTCCTGCACGATCGATTTCGTACAGCGCGTCCGCAAGCCAGAATGAGCAGGCTAAAAACGCTCCCCCGGAATCAGTAAGCCCGGCGCTCCCACCGCCGGCCTGCGGCTGGTAGCGCAGCAGCAGGCCGTCGCGGCACAGCTCCTGTTGCACCGCTTCGATGGTCCCTACGACGCGGCTGTCATGCCACGGCAGGAAGCCGACCCGCGGAATCAACAGCAGTGCCGCGTCCACACCGTGCGAACCGTAGAACTGGGTAAAGGTGTTGCGGTCGCCATCGAAACCCTTCGCACAGACATCGGCGTGGATGCGTGCCCGCAATGCCTTCCAATCCTCGGCGGGTCCGTCCAAGCCGAATCGTTCTACCGCTTCGATGGCGCGATCGACTCCTGCCCATGCCATGACCTTCGAGTGCACGAAATCGTGCCGCTCCCCGCGTACCTCCCACAGGCCGTTGCCCGGTGAGTCCCAATGGCTTTCGAGAAAATCGAGCAAGGCGCGCTGCATGTCCCACACCGCCTCCTCCGCCTCGATTCCCGCCTGTCGGGCCAGATGCAATCCATCCAGCACCTCGCCCCACACGTCGAGCTGGAACTGTCCCGATGCGTCGTTGCCGACTCGGACCGGCCGCGAGCCTTCGTAGCCACCGAGCCAGTCCAAGGTGGATTCGGGCAGCCGACGGGTTCCGTCGAGGGCGTACACCGTCTGCAGGTCCGCCGGATCGCCGGCGACGGCGCGCAGCAACCACTCCCGCCACGCCTTGGCCTCGGTGACGAACCCGGTACCCAGGAGCGCCTGCAGCACGAACGTCGCGTCGCGTAACCAGCAGAAGCGGTAGTCCCAATTACGTGCTCCGCCCAGCTGTTCGGGCAGCGAGGTGGTCGGGGCCGCGAGAATGCCACCGGTCGGTGCGTAGGTCAGCGCCTTCACTGTCACCAGCGACCGGCGCACCGCTTCGTCCCATTTGCCTTGATAACGCAGTTGGCTGACCCACTCCGACCAGAACGATTCGGTATCTCGCAACGCCTCTTCCGCGTCCGCGAACCGCGGGCGCGGTTGGTGCGAAGGCTGGTAGGTCAACACGAATGGCACTCGTTGCCCGGCGGCCACAGTGAAATCTGCGCAAGTCGTCAGTTCATGATCGTGGAGCGGGACGGGCGTGCGCAGCCACGCCGCGTCGGGCCCGGCAATCGCGCTCAGGTACTCGTCGCGGTGGCGGATCCACGGCACGATGCGCCCGTAGTCGAAGCGCAGTCGCAACGCCATGCGCATCGGTACCCGTCCATTGAGGCCTTCCACCACACGCACAACATCGGCCGCTTGCCCTCGTGGTGGCATCGTGTCGATCAGTCGGACACTCCCGTCGGGTGTGTCCCACTCCGTCTCGAGGATCAGGGTGTCCCCGCGGTATCGTCGCCGGCTGCACACCCCGCCCCTCGTAGGGGCTAATCGCCAGTAGCCCGCCCGCTCGTCGCCGAGCAGGGCGGCAAAGCAGGCGGGCGAATCGAACCGCGGTAGACACAGCCAGTCGATAGATCCGTTGCGGCCCACCAATGCGGCAGTCTGCAGATCTCCCAGTAAGCCGTAGTCCTCGATTCTCACCGCAGCCCACCTTCGCGTCTCGATTTTGCCCAAGACATATCAAGGCAGATACCCCTGTCCCGGCATGGCAAGCACACTTCTCGTTATTTCATCCGCAATCGCGTGTCAACCACAACCAGCGGAGTATCGGCGGTTCATTTTGTCGCCGCGCTATTTGATCCGGTAATCCGCGGCGTTCGCGCTGATACTCATGCCGTGCCCAGCTTCGTCCTCGCGAATCTGCAGGGCTCCGTTCTTCACCTCGGGAACGCCCTGCACCAGCAGAGGTTCCAGACGCACATGGTCGACGAACCACTCGACGTGGCGAAGATTGGGGATCGCCGCCGCGACCGGAGCGCTCAGCGCCGGGGCACAATGGCCCGACACATCCAGTCCTCGGCTCGCGGCGACGGCGGCGCCGCGCAAGAAGCCGGTGTATCCACCGCACCGGGTGGCGTCGAGTTGGAGGCAGTCCACGGCGTCGAGCAGCGCCGCCGCGTCATATACGTCATAGGCGTACTCGCCCGCGGCGACATCGCAGCGCACCGCATCCCGCACGGTGGCCAGACCGACTCGGTCGTCGCTGGTGACCGGTTCCTCGAACCACACAACGCCGCGCTCGTCCAACTCGGCACCGACCCGCCTCGCCTGCCCGGGTAGATAACCACCGTTCGCGTCCACCATCAATTGCACATCGGCACCGGCGAGTTCACGTAGCCGGTCCACCCGCGCGAGATCACACGCCACCCTGCTTCCGTGGTCCTCGCCGATTTTGATCTTCATGGCCCGACAGCCCGCCGCATGCCATAGGTTGACCTGCTCGGCCAGACCGCGGTCGTCGAGGGAGACGAAACCACCCGAACCATAGACGGGTACCTCGGTGCGAACCCTGCCGAACAGCTGCGCGAGGGGCACCTCGAGCAGACGGGCCTTCAAATCCCATAGCGCGATGTCGACGGCACTGAGGGCATGGGCGGCAACACCTTTCGTGCCGATATTGCGGCATGCTCGGTGCATCGCCGCCCAGCAGTCGGCGGTGTCCAACGGCGATCGGCTGCTGAGCACTCCTGCGAGGTGCGTGGAGATCACCTCGGCCGTCGCCGGGGAGCTGTAAGTCCATCCCAATCCGAACTGGCCACCGGCGCCGACGCGTACCACCACCGCATTGGTCCAGTCCCATTCGAAGGTACCGTCCGCTTCAGGTTGCGGGGTCGGGAAGCGGTAGACAGCCACCGCGATGTCTTCGTCGATCTTGGCCTTATGGTCCACGTCGGTGTCCTACCCCGGAAATCGCCGCTCAACCGGCGTACGTCCTTCAGTATTTCGGGCTGATCGAACCGCGCGGCGCTGGCGCGATTGAGCGCGAGATCTGGGGGTAGGACGCGGACGTCGAAGTTTCAGTCTGATCGGAGGAATCGATGGCGAAAACGGTTGGCGACTACGTACTGCAACGATTGCGGGAATGGGGTGTCGAACAGGTCTTCGGCTATCCCGGCGACGGCATCAACGGACTGGTCGCCGCCTTCGGGCGCGCGGACAATCAGCCGCGCTTCGTGCAGGCCCGCCACGAGGAGATGGCCGCCTTCGAGGCGACCGGTTACGCCAAGTTCAGCGGCAAGGTCGGTGTGTGTACCGCGACCTCGGGCCCGGGCGCGATTCATCTGCTCAATGGTCTCTACGACGCCAAACTCGACCACGTCCCGGTGGTGGCCATCGTCGGCCAGACCGCCCGCAGTGCGATGGGCGGCAGCTACCAGCAGGAGGTCGACCTGCAAACGCTGTACAAGGATGTGGCCTCGGATTACCTGGTCGAGGTGAACGTCCCCAGCCAGCTGCCCAACGCTCTCGACCGCGCCTTCCGCACGGCGATGACGCGGCATGCGCCGACCGCGGTGATCATCCCCTCAGACCTGCAGGAGGAGAACTACCAGCCACCGCAGCATGCCTTCAAAGAGGTGCCATCGAGCCCACCCGGCCTACTGCCATCCACCACGACGCCACCGACCGAGGAGATCCAGCGCGCGGCAGAGGTGCTCAACGCGGGCAGCAAGGTCGCGATCTTGATCGGCCAGGGCGCCCGCGAGGCGGCCGAGGAAGTTGTGCAGGTGGCCGAGCTCACCGGCGCAGGCGTGGCGAAGGCGTTGCTGGGCAAGGACGTGCTGCCCGATGATCTGCCGTTCGTCACCGGCCCCATCGGCCTGCTCGGCAGCCGGCCGAGCTATGAAATGATGCGCGACTGCGACACTTTGCTCATCGTGGGCTCGAATTTTCCCTACGCTCAGTTCCTTCCGGAGTTCGGGCAGGCGCGCGCGGTCCAGATCGATCTGGACGGCGCCATGATCGGCATGCGCTACCCCACCGAGGTCAACCTGATCGGTAACTCCAAAGATGTTCTTCAGCAGATGATTCCGCTGCTGCGGCGCAAGGATGACCGGTCCTGGCGGAATACCGTGGAGAAGCATATCGAGCACTGGTGGCAGACCATCGAGCACCAATCCATGCTCGAGGCCAAGCCGGTGAACCCCATGCGGGTGGCCTGGGAGCTGTCCAAGCAGATCCCCGAAAACGCCATTGTGACAGCCGATTCCGGCTCCGCGGCCAACTGGTATGCCCGATGCCTGCGCTTCCGCGGGCAGATCCGCGGCTCACTGTCGGGCACGCTGGCCACCATGGGCCCCGGCGTTCCATATGCGATCGGCGCGAAGTTCGCCCACCCGAACCGTCCCGCCATCGCGCTCGTCGGTGACGGCGCGATGCAAATGAACGGCCTGGCCGAACTGATGACCATCGCCCGCTACCATCGGCTGTGGTCGGACCCACGATTGGTAGTGTGTGTACTGCACAACAACGACCTCAATCAGGTCACCTGGGAACTGCGCGCCATGGGCGGAGCACCGAAATTCGAAGAATCCCAGTCACTTCCCGATATCTCCTACGCTGACATCGCCCGCTGCTTCGGCCTGCACGCCATCGCCGTCGACGATCCGGACCAACTGGCCGACGCCTGGCGTGAAGCCCTGTCCGCCGACCGTCCCACCGTGCTCGACGTGCGCACCGACCCAGAGGTCCCGCCCATCCCGCCCCATGCCACCTACGAACAGATCAAGGAAATGAGCATGGCGATCCTGCGCGGCGAGCCCGACGCCTGGCACCTCATGCTGCAGGGCGCCAAGACCAAGGCCCAGGAATTCCGGCCATAAGCGGGTAACGGTCGCGCTAACTGACGCCATTCCGGCCCGGAACGTAGCATTTTCGGCAAGGGTGGTGCTCAGGTAGCAAGGAGGCCATAGTCGTGCTCGAGCAGCTCACCGACGTACCGTCCGGAGTGCAGGGGTTGCGTGCGATAGGTACGGTATCCAAACGCGACTACGACAATGCCTTCGCACCACTGGTCGAGGACGCATGGCAGGCCGGGGACCGGATGCGGCTGCTGTATGAATTCGGCCCGCAGTTCGATCGCCTGACACCCGCGGCGCTCGTGGCCGACGCTGGACTCGGCGCACGCTATCTGCGACTGCTCGATGGCTGTGCCGTCGTCAGTGACCGGGCTTGGCTGCGCGACTCGACAAGCCGGATCGGCGCCCAAATGCCGTGCCCAGTACGGGTATTCACCGTCGCCCAACACGACGAGGCGCTGGCCTGGCTAGCTTCGCTGCCCGCACGCACTGTCCCGTCACATCGCGATATTGCCGCAGCCTATCTTGGCGGAACAGTCGCAGCGATCTGCTGGTTCGTGAGCGCCTGCACGGCACGTCTGCACAGGTCGCCAAGGTTCAAGGGTCCCCGTTAACTCGTAGCATCGGGATCGGCCGGTGTCCGCGCCCCGGCAGCATCCAATCCGGCGGCGAGCAGCTGGGCCAGGTGGATCGGCTGGGTGCCCGGGGCGAGCTGGCGGACCTGGGTGCGGCAGCTGAAGCCGTCGGCCAGGACCTGGGCGCCGGTGTCGCGCTGCCGGATGGCGGGCAGCAGTTTGTCTTCCGCGCACGCGACCGAGACATCGTAGTGTCCGTCCTCGAAGCCGAAATTGCCTGCCAGACCACAACATCCGGCGTCGAGCACGTCGACATCGGCCCCGGTGGACTTCAGTAGCTCTTGGTCGGTGGCGTAGTGCAGGATCGCGTGATGGTGGCAATGCGGTTGCGCCATCACCTTGGCGTCGAGCTTCGGTGGCTGCCATCCGTCGGCTCGTTTGCTCAGCAGTTCGGCCAGCGTGTAAGTCTGCTCGGCGAGCCGTTGGGCGTCCTCGTCGCCGTAGAGCAGTTGCGGTAGATCGGAACGGAACACCGCAGCGCAACTGGGTTCCAGCACCACCAACGGTGTGCCTGCTCGCAGGTAAGGCTGCAGTATGCGCAGGGTCCGCCGCAGCGCACGCTGCGCGGTGGCCAGCTGCCCGGTCGAAATCCACGTCAGCCCACAGCACACGGCCTGTGCCGGGACCCGCACGTCGAAACCGGCGTCTTCGAGCACCGCCACCGCGGCGTGCGCGATATCGGGTTCGAAGTTATTGGTGAAGGTGTCCGGCCAGAGTACGACCTGGCCGCGTGCACCAGGGCTGGCACGGCGTTGTTTGCGGAATGCTTTCTGAAAGCGGGTCTTGGCGAAGCGCGGCAAGTCTCGTTTCTCGGCGAGACCGCCGGCCCGTTTGAGTACCCGGCCGATGCCCGGAGCCTGGGTCACCCCGTTGGCCAGGGCACTCATGCTGGTGGCCAGGCGCGCCCAAAGCGGGATCCAGCCCATCGAGTAGTGCGCCATGGGACGCAAGCGCTTGTCGTAGTAATGCGAGAGGAATTCGGCCTTATAGGTGGCCATATCGACATTGACCGGGCAATCGCTGCGGCACCCTTTGCACGCCAGGCACAAATCCAGCGCATCGCGCACCTCGTCCGAGCGCCACCCGTCGGTGACGACCTCCCCCTCGAGCATCTCGAACAACAGGCGCGCGCGCCCGCGCGTCGAGTGCTCTTCTTCCCGGGTGGCCCGATAACTCGGGCACATCACGCCCGTCTCGTCACCACGGCATTTGCCTACGCCCACACAGCGAGCCGCCGCCTTGCTGAATCGGTGGTCGTCCTCGGGAAACGCGAAATAGGTCTTGGGCTCCGTCGGCCGGTAGTCGGTGCCGAGGCGAAGATCTTGGGTCGGCTGCTTGGGCCGCACGATATCGCCCGGATTCATCCGGTCTTCGGGGTCGAACAGCGCCTTCAATTCGGCGAACGCCTCGATCACCCGGTCTCCGAACATAATCGGAAGCAGCGCGCTGCGGGATTGGCCATCTCCGTGCTCACCGGATAGCGAGCCACCGTAGCTCACCACCAATTGCGCCGAGTCGTCGATGAACTCGCGGTAGCGAGCGATGCCCTCGGCCGTGCGCAGATCGAACGGAATCCGCGTGTGCACGCAACCCTGGCCGAAATGCCCGTACAGCGAGGCCGATCCGTACCCGTATCTGCGCAACAATTCGTCGAAATCGCGCAGGTAGTCGCCGAGCCGGTCCGGTGGCACGGCCGCGTCCTCCCAGCCCTCATGGGTTTCCGGGCCGTCCGGCGGGTAGGCGGTGGCACCAAGACCTGCCTCACGCGCTGCCCAAATCTCCTTTTGGCGACGCGGGTCATCGAGCAGTGTCGTGGTGGCGCCGGTACGGTCGTACAGTTCGTCCATCATCGCGTGCGCCTTGCGGTCGGCGTCGTCCTGGTCGGCGCCGTCGAATTGCACCATCAGCCAGCCGTTTCCATCAGGCAGCTGACGGATCGCCTGCTCGGCCAGATGGCGGCTGTGCTCGAGCGCGACGAGCCGGTCGTCCAGGCCCTCCAAGGCTTTCGGATTGTGCCGCAAGACTTCCGGCACCGCGTCGGCGGCCGCGTAGACATTCTGGAACCCGAGCACCGCCAAAGCGACCGCTTTCGGACGCGGCACCAATTCGAGCTCGGCCCGCAGCACCGTCACCAGCGTGCACTCGCTCCCGACGAGCAGCTTGGCCAAGTGGAAGCCGTTCTCCGGCAACAGCGAATCCAGGTTGTAGCCCGACACCCGGCGTGGAATGTCGGGGTACCGCTTGCGGATGTCGTCGGCGTAGCGATCACGGATGCCGCGCAGGCCTTCGACGATCTCGCCCAGCCGGCCGCCCTCGCCGATGATCGCCTCGGCCTGCTCGTCGCCGGTCTGTCCGACCCAGGTCCGCAGACCGTCGTAGGTGAGGATTTCCAGGCGCCGGACCGAGTCGACCATCTTGCCGTACGCCTGGGCGGTGGCCCCGCACGAATTGTTGCCGAGCATGCCGCCGATCGTGCAGGATACGTGCGTCGATGGCCGAGGACCGACCTGTAGTCCGTACGCCGCCAGTTGATCGTTCAGCGGATCCAGGGCGATCCCCGGCTCCACCACCGCGGTCCGTGCCTGCGCGTCGACGGAGAGGAGCCGGTGACAGTACTTGCTCCAGTCGAGCACCACCGCGACATTGCAGCATTGGCCCGCCAAGCTCGTCCCGCCGCCCCGCGACAGCACAGGGACACCGTGCTCTCGGCAAACCTCGATCGCGGCCACGGCGTCCTCGGGCGTCCGCGGTAGCACGACACCGATCGGCACCCGCCGATAATTCGACCCGTCGGTCGAATACGCCGCCCGAGAACCGGCATCGAACCGCACCTCCCCTTGGACCACTGCCCGCAGATCCTGTGCCAGCTGCGCATATCCCTGCACCGAGGGCATTCCGAGCTCCGTCATGTGTCGACTCACCTTCTCCGTCAGTACCGACCAACTCGCTTCGTCATGCCACGTATCGCGTCGACCATGCACGTCTCTCGCGTTCGTTCTCTCGATCTCCCGCAGGCCGCCGCGACGAAACCCGCAATATGGCCTCCTTGATGCCTCGCCGGATCAGCCACACATCCGAGGAACTCGCTATCGGCATTAGTGTGCTCCGGCATGCGCTGGACCTCATCGCCGATCCATACACCCTCTACCACGATGCCGGCCACGAGGTGCGTCGGCTGCTGAACGAGACGTTCTACCGATGCTTCTACGTCGATGATCTGGAAGACACACAGCCCGCCGTAATGGGCGAGAAGACCCAAGTATTCGCTGATTTCCACGAGGCGGCCCGAACCTGCCACCGACCTCAGGCGAGGCCGAGGTCGAAGCACACCCAGAAACAACGAAACACCGACCGACGAGCGGACGGTGTTTCGAATAAGCCCTCTATGGTGGTCCCAGCTGGTTTCGAACCAGCGACCTTCCGCGTGTGAGGCGGACGCTCTCCCGCTGAGCTATGGGACCTGAACTCATGCCACATGGTGGCGGGCCGGAGGGCGTGGGAAGCACCTTCCGAACGAGATGGAACATTAGCATGCGGCACCGGCGGTTCACCAAATCGCCACCCGGCCAGGGGCGGAACGTGCTGGGCGGCAGTTCGTCTCGGTGAGGTCGTGACTGGGCCCACTCGCCCGGTCTCGGCAGTCACATCGGGCGGCTGAATCCTCCCAAACCACATCGGCCACCTCCGCCACTCTGGCAACCTTGCCGATTTCCCCCGTTCTACCAGCGGATTTGTAGCTTTCACCGGGCGTCCGCTAATGTTCTGTCTCGCACCACGGAGGCCAGAACGGTCACCGAGATGCACATGCGGATGTAGCGCAGTGGTAGCGCATCACCTTGCCAAGGTGAGGGTCGCGGGTTCGAATCCCGTCATCCGCTCGAAGAGGTAGGGCCAGGCAATTAGTTTAGCCGTCCCCCTTCGCACGGTGGAGTGGCCGAGTGGTGAGGCAACGGCCTGCAAAGCCGTGCACACGGGTTCGATTCCCGTCTCCACCTCGCGCGATTAGCTCAGCGGGAGAGCGCTTCCCTGACACGGAAGAGGTCACTGGTTCAATCCCAGTATCGCGCACCACCGTAGTACCAGGTCAGGCCCCCTTTCGAGGGGGCCTTTCTTGTTTGTGCCAAATCCGTGCCAGATCACCGCTTCCATCCAGGTGGTCGGATTCGCGTCGTCTCACCGCACCGATGAGCCTTCGCAGGTGCCGCCGAGGCCCCGGCCTGCGCTCGAATCTGTTGGAAAGGCGGGATCGAGGAGACTGGGATAATGGCACCGCGCGAGTTGGACGCCCGGCCCCAGTGGCGATGGACTGGGGACTCGCACTTTCTGGTCGCCGCGCTAGTGGCGGGGCACTGGTGGGTGTTGCGGATGAACGGTTTTCCCGATCATGCGCTGTGGACGTTGTTCGTCGATGGGGTGGTGCGGTTCGATATCGATGATCTGCCGTCTACTTGGGGACGGCCGCTCGATCGGTCCGCTCCGACGCTGGAGTCCGGTATTGCGGAGGAGATATTGGCGCCCATCGCGGGTTTCGTGGCGTATGGCAGTGAAGTGGGACGGCCCTGCGATGACCCGTTCTGCTGCGGTTGACGGGTCAGACGTCTAGGAAGCGGACGTCTTTGGCGTTGTGGGTGATGAAGGTGCGGCGGGCTTCTACGTCTTCGCCCATCAGGATGCTGAAGAGTTCGTCGGCTGCGGCGGCGTCGTCCAAGGTCACTTGGCGTAGCACGCGGACCGAAGGGTCCATGGTGGTTTCCCAGAGTTCTTTGGGGTTCATTTCGCCGAGGCCTTTGTAGCGTTGGACGCCGTCGTCGCGGTTGATTTTCTTGCCTGCGGCCAGGCCTTCGGCGAGCAGGGCGTCGCGTTCGCGGTCGGAGTAGGCGAAGTCGGGATCGCTGCGCTGCCACTTGAGTTTGTAGAGGGGCGGCTGGGCCAGGTACACGTGCCCGTTTTCGATGAGGGGGCGCATGAATCGGAAGAGCAGCGTCAACAGCAGCGTCGCGATGTGCTGGCCGTCGACGTCGGCGTCGGCCATCAGGACGATCTTGTGATAGCGCAGTTTGGCGATGTCGAACTCTTCGTGGATGCCGGTGCCGAAGGCGGTGATGATCGCCTGGACTTCGGTGTTCTTCAAAACCCGGTCGATGCGGGCCTTTTCGACGTTGATGATCTTTCCGCGCAGCGGCAGGATCGCTTGGTACATCGAGTCGCGGCCGGATTTGGCCGAGCCGCCGGCGGAATCACCCTCGACGATGTAGATCTCGGACTTGCGTGGCTCTTTGGAGCGGCAGTCGGCCAGCTTGCCGGGCAGCCCACCGAGGTCGTTGACGCTCTTGCGGCGGACGAGCTCGCGGGCTTTGCGGGCGGCGGTGCGCGCCTGCGCGGACGAGACAGCCTTGGTGACAATGGTTTTGGCGTCGGCGGGGTTGGCTTCCAGCCAGTGTGCGAGATGCTCGTTGCAGGTTCGCTGCACGAATGACCTGACCTCGGTGTTGCCCAGCTTGATCTTGGTCTGGGCTTCGAATTGCGGTTCGGCGAGTCGCACGCTCACGATGGCGGTGAGGCCCTCGCGGATGTCGTCGCCGGTGAGGTTGCTGTCTTTCTCCTTGAGCAGCTTCTTGTCTCTGGCGTACTTGTTGACCACCGAGGTCAAGGCCGCGCGAAAGCCCTCTTCGTGGGTGCCGCCGTCATGGGTGTTGATGGTGTTGGCGAAGCTGTGCACCGACTCGGAATAGCCCGCGTTCCACTGCATGGCGACCTCGAGGTCGTGGCCGGGGCCCGCGCCGGTGAACGAGACGACTGCGTGGTGGATCGGCTGCTTGGTCCGATTGAGGTGGCGCACAAAGTCTTCCAGGCCACCCGGGTAGTGGTAGGTACGTGTCCGGGCGTCGGGCTGCGCCTCCTCGGCGACCGCATCGGCGGCGGCCCGCTCATCGGTGAGGACGATGGTCAGGCCCTTGTTCAGGAACGCCATCTCCTGCATGCGACGAGCGACGGTCTCGAAGTTGAACGTGGTCGTCTCGAAGATTTCCGGATCCGGCCAGAACCGCGTGGTGTTGCCGGTGCGCGCGGTCGGCGCACCGCGGACCAGCTCTTCCGGCTTGGCGCGCAGATAGTTCTGGGTCCAGTGATAGCCGTCGCGGTCGATCTCCAACTCGATCCGGGTCGACAGCGCGTTCACCACCGATAACCCGACGCCGTGCAGACCGCCGGCCACCGCATAGGTGTCGGAGTCGAACTTGCCTCCTGCGTGCAGTTGGGTCATGACGACTTCGACCGTCGGTATCCCCGTCTCGTGCATCTCGACCGGAATGCCGCGGCCGTCGTCGGCCACCTCGACGCCGCCGTCGGCCAGCAGCGTGACGTCGATCCGGGTGGCATATCCGGCCATCGCCTCATCGACCGAGTTGTCGACAATTTCCCGGACCAGGTGGTGCAGGCCGCGCTCGTTGGTGGAGCCGATGTACATGCTCGGACGCTTACGGACTGCCTCGAGGCCCTCGAGGATCGTGATGGACGCCGCGTCGTAGTCCTGCTTGGACGTCTTGTTCCTCGAACCGGTCGAGGCGGAATTTCTGGTAGCCACTGGTCGGTAGACCTCCCCACTTGTTGATCTCCGACGCAGCGGAGAGCGCACACAAAAGGCCCAGGGGGGTGTTGCCGAGAAGTACGGGTCCTCGCGCGTGCTGCGCGCTACGCGCCGAAGGGTTCGCCGCTAGTTACCTTTCCATCATAGCCATAAGCGGTCTACGCATGTCCATTTGACACGGCCAGTCTCTTCGCAGATCCATCAGAACTGGCTCAGTCGATCCCCCCTATTCGAACTTCACTACCAGACGCTCTACGGGCGCGCTAGACACCAAAGGGGGGAATCTGCTGATTCGACGAACAACAGCCATACATGACGCGTCATCAAATACAGCAGGGCCTAGGACAGCGGCACCAGAAACCGGCGGACATAGAGCCCGCCAGATCCAAGTGTTGGCGACGTTCAGCCCCGAAAAGCCATCGCCCTCTACCGACGATCGCGCAGATCGTCGACAGCGGGCGAATATGCCTATGACAGCTCGAGATCGAACGCGTGCCTAGATCATGGCCGCGGGGGTGGCGGAGACCAGTCCTCCATCGATGAGCAGGTCGTGACCGTTGATGTAGGCTCCCTCATCCGAGGCCAGGAACGCGACCGCGGCCGCGACCTCTTCGGACGTGCCGATGCGGCCCGCGGCCACCATGGCGGCGGCGGCCTCCTTGATCTCCGCCGACGCTTCGGCCTCCAACGCCGGTGTCGCCGTATAACCCGGACTCACGGAGTTGACCCGAATTCGCCTGGGGGCCAGTTCAGCCGCCAACGTACGGGCCAGATTGTGCACGGCCGCTTTGGTTGCCGAGTAGAGGGCGGCGCCGGGACTACCCCGGTGCAGCGCGAACGACGCGTTGATCACGATCGCGCCGTGGTCGGCCAGCAGCGGCAGGGTCTTCTGGATGGTGAAGAACGCCGCTTTGAAGTTGATGTCCACCACTCGGTAGAACTCGTCCTCGGTCACGTCCGTAATCTGCTGGAACGCACCGATTCCCGCGTTCGCGAACACCACGTCCAGTCGCCCGAACCGGTCCTCGATGGCGGCCGTCAGCGCGTCGAGGTCGGCGAGGTTCGCGGCGTCGCCTGCCACCGCGAGCACCCGATCCGCATCGTCCAGCTCCTCGACCGCGGCCGCGAGACGACCTTTGTCGCGACCCGTGATGACCACCCGCGCACCCTCGTCGAGCAGGCGGCGCGCGGTCGCCAACCCCATGCCGCTGGTGCCGCCGGTGATGAGGGCGATCTTGTCGTCGAATCGGGAACTACGCATCTGGGGCGACCTTTCAAGACAGTTGAACTGTTCAAAGACTTACGTACAGTTCGACTGTTTGTCAACAATGGAGCTATCCTCGATCTCGTGATGACGGCACATCCCGAACGGGCACAGATCCAGTTGGCGAACGTGCTTTCCGCCGTGGGAAACCCCCTGCGACTGTGCATCGTTCGAGTGCTGGCCGACGGGGGTGAGCACACCTGCGGCTCGATCGTGGACGGCGTGCCCAAGTCGAACCTGACCCACCACTACCGGGTGCTGCGCGACGCGGGCATCATCTGGCAACGGGTATCCGGCCGCGAGACGCTGCAGTCGTTGCGCCGCGAAGACCTCGACGCCAGGTTCCCCGGACTGCTCGATTCGCTGATCGCCGCGGCACGCAGTGAAGCCGAGGACCCCATCGCCGTAGCTCAGACCTGACCGCTCGACCCGCCCCGGCAAAGGGCTGTCAGTGACACTGTCCACCGATTAGAAGACGCTAGGGTCACCGGTCGTCACTGACGGCGAGCAGAGCAAACCGAGCGTTGTCACGTATCCGATCGCCGGGTTGAGCACGCTGAGCAGCCGGGAGCCTGACACGTACCGACCCCCTGGCCGAGGTCGGTACGCCGGAATTGTCGGTGGTCGGCATTAGGCTGAGCCGCACAGGAAACCGAGCCAGGGGGTCACAGCGTGACGGCAAGCCAGCAGGTCGAGGCGCCCGACGGGACCGACCCCGAGCTACTCGATCTGCAGGACGATATTTCATTCGGGCTCGAGGAAGTCAACGAGCTGCTGGCCGAATTGATCGCGCTGCAGGCGGATCGCAAGGCCAAGGACGGGGAGATCCTGTCCTATCGGCTTGGCGTCACCGGTGCGCAACCCGAGACGCTGGCCAAGATCGGCGCGCGCTACGACCTGTCCCGCGACCGAATCCGGCAGCTGCACACCAAGGCCGTGGCTCAGCTGATTCGCAACGCCCAACTGAGCGGCCATCGGGCGGCGAGTGTGTTCGCCGAGCGCTATCCGATCGGCGCGCGCGACCAGCAGCTGGTCCGCGCGTTGCTGGTGGAGACCTACGCCACCGACACCGATATCGCGGCAAACGAGTTGTCGTACTTGAAGTTGCGGCTGGCCGGACACGCCTCCGAGGACGCCAAGCGGATCGCGGGATTCGTGACGCAGCGGATCGCGGCCTGGCAAAAGAAGACCAATCGGCGGCTTGCCAAACTACGCGACGCGGAACCGCGCGCGACGAGTCAGCTGAATCCGTGGCTGGGGCAAGTGGATTGGCCAGGATCCAAGACCCCGGACGCGCTACCGGTGACCTCCGCCCGCACCGTCGACAGCGACGACGACGGCCGCGGACACTTCTACCTGGACAAGGTCGGGCGCGATGTGCCGTTCGACTCCGGGTTGGCGGCGCGGCTGCTGTGGATCCTCAACGCAAGCGATCTCGTCGACTCATTCCAGGAGCAACCGGCCGCGGTCGGCTTCGACCTGAACGGCACGGAGCAACTCGGCTATCCGAGCATCGCCGCCCGGCTCACCGACGGCCGGGTCGTGCTGATCGATGTGCAACCGCTCGGACACGTTGCCTTCCACGTCAATCGAACGAAGGCCGCCGCGGGACGCGCCTACGCGCACGGCAAGGGGTGGGGCTGGCTGGTCTGGACCGGCAGCCTGCTCGGCCTCCCCGATCTGCTCGCCAGGAAGGTCGACGCGAACAGCGCGGCGAGGCTGGCCGAGATCGTCGAGCACGGACCGGCACCGTGGTCCGCCATCCGGCAGGTCCGCGACGAGACCGGCCTGGAGCTACTCGACTTCATCGCGCTGGTGTTGCGCAACGAATGGCGGTGGGACCGTGGCCCGTTCCGGCTCAGCGCACCACCATCGCGCCCGCAAGGAACGTGACGATCAGCATCATCGCGCAGCAGGTCACCAGCTGCCAGTGATTGATGGTCTGCTGCAGGTGCTTGATGGTGTTGCGCAGCGACGTGTCGAGCCGGTGATGGTCGTCGAGTTTGCGCCGCGCCTGCGCGAGTGAATCGGCCCGTTCCTGCGCCTCCTGCTCCGCCCGCTCCAGCCGAGTGGTGAGCTTCATCAGGTGTTTCTGCTTGTCGCGCACGGTTTTCCGGGACAGGGCCAGCGTCGTGCGCTGGTTGACCAGCTCCTGACGCTGCCGGGCGATGATCATCGCCTGCGTTTTCGTGTGGTGCTCCCAGTCGGCCACGGTGGCCCAACCTCCTGTCGTCACATCACGATATCCCCAGACGATGTCGCCGCTGACCCAGCCGTGGATGAAGTCGCGCAGCTCGAGTGGGTGCTTGCGCGGCGAAGCCACCGCGCTGTGCACGGTGTCCAGCACACCGGTCACCGTCTGGTAATCGCATGCGGGCGGGGCGAAATCGGCGACGCCGAGCGCGTGCAGATGATCGACCCAATAGCCCGGCGGGCACAGCCACAGCACGTCCTCGATGCCCGCCGCGCGCAACCGATCCGTATGTTCCTGCGCGAGAGAGCGTTCCAGCGCACCGCTGCGCACCTCGATGACGAACTCGCGGTCGCCCTTGCGCCAGTAAATGTCGACCGGCAGCCCATCCACCCGTCGATCCACCTCGGCCACGTCGGCGCCATATGCCAGCAACCGGCCGCACACCCAATATTTCAACCGCCGCATATCCCATTGCGCGGCGTCACATTCCGGACACTGACAGCCGTATCCGCCGGACAGCTTGCGGGCTCTGCCCGGACCGCCCGCTATACCCAACTCGGCGAGCATCGCCTGGCGACCGCAGGCGATCTCCGCCCGCTGCTTCGTTCTCACGCGACCACTCCCCTGCCCAAACCACCGCAGGTCTGGCGACCTACGCCATAGATCAAGAGTGCGTCAGACTCGCCGACCTCGCCAGTCCCCTTTACCCCGCGCCCGGGTGCGCCACATTGTCAGATTTCCGGTCGAACGCCTGGTGTAGGCTGCGGCACAAGGAATTTCGCCGTAGCAGGTGGCTCCAACGACACGCATATGTCGGTGGATTGACAGTAACCGCCATCCTGCGACGTCGCCGCGCCACGCGCCCATGCGCGCTGTCGCACGCACTTCGGACTGCCGTCGGAGCGAGAAAGCGCTTAGGCTACGTCGGGGTGCGCCTCGGCTGGTTGCCGATGGGAAGCAGATCTGTTCCGGACAAACCGGATCGCGTCGACCTCCGCCTGCACCGGCGCGGGACGGCCCGCCTACGCTGCTTCGATCAGATCCATGGGGCCGGTGTCAGAGCCGGTCCGCGAACCGACAACAGCGTCGGTACACGACCGAGCCGCGCGCGTGCGCGAGGCACGGTCGCGCACCGCGTATTTCCAACTGGACGGATAGAATCGTCCGGCCGAGTGCGAGCTGGGCCGATACGGGGAAGTGGGTTACTGGATGGAGCACGGCCAAGAGACCGGCGAGTCGATCGGCGCGATGCTGTCGAGCATCGCGGCGGTTCTGCGTGAGGTCAGCGACAAACTGGACGCCGTCGCGGCCCGGGTCGACGGTGTCGATGGGGTCAGCGTTGCCACCGTGGTTCCCGCTGATCGCAGCGTCGAGGCGCGCCTGGCCAAGCTCGAGGCGTGGGCTTTCCGTGCCGGGCAGGACATTTCAGGCATCGACGGGCGACTGGAGAAGGTCGAATCCGGCGGTGGCCCGTCGCATGCCGCGCCGGATGCCGAGCGCGCCGAGCGTCCCCTACCGCGCGCCGCGTCCCGCAGGAACTCCGCGACGGTCGAGCAGAGTGTTGCGCCGCAACGCGAATCCGTCTCCGCCGCGACCACTCCCACCGCGCGGGAAAGCATCGGCAACTCGCACGAGATCGCCAAGACCGTCCGCGACAACACCACGGCGGCCCGCGAGAACGCCGCGGCGACCAGGGAGAGCGTGTCCCGCCGCTACGAGGGCTCCCCCAGCCCACGCGACACGCCACCGGGACGCGACTCCGCGGCGCACGAGGCGAACTCGGTGCCGCAACGCAGTTTCAGCGCACCCGCGGCGCCCGAGCCGAGGCCGGCGCCGTCGCAGAACTTCACCGCACCCACGCCACGCGAACCCAGCCCGGCGCCATCGACGAACTTCACCGCACCCACGCCACGCGAACCGCTGCCCGTCCGTCAGTCCAGCTTCACCGCACCGCGCGAACCGGTCGCCTCGTCGTATCAGAACTTCACCAGCCCGCACGAGAATTCGTACGAGAGCATGATTCCCTCGGCGCCGGACAGCGGCGACTACAGCCGCGGTACGAACGGCACCGCCATCGAGACGAACGGCACCGCGCTGACCGGTGCGCACCGCGCCGACGAAGACCTGATCCCGGTCGACAACTCCCACGTCGACAAGCTGCAGGCGATGCTGGACGAGCTGAAGAAGACCGCGGCCGCCCCGCTCGGCCGCTCCGACGTCTTCGGACCGCCTGCGACAGACCTGAACTCGAACAGCTACCAGCCCGAGCGCAGCACCGAAACGCCGCGCGACTACCGATTGTCGAGTCCGCCTAAGTAGGGTCCACCGACCTGGTCAGGGTCTTCTCGATCAGCTCGCGCAGCCAGCGATGACCGCTGTCGGCGGTGTTGCGCGGATGCCAGGCCATGCCGATCGCGACCTCGGGCAGCGGTAGCGGAATCTCGAACGCGCACAACCCGAGCGGGGGCAGGGCCGAGCGGCTCAGCAACGCCGGTGCCGAGCAGATCAGGTCGCTGCCGGGCACCGCGAACAGCGCGGTGGTCAGATTCGGCACCGTGGCGACTACGCGGCGGGTGCGACCGTGCAATGCCAACCGGTCGTCGATCGGCCCACGCGCGTGGCCGTTGCGCGAAATGCTCAGGTGCGCGGCCGCCGCGAACCGCGCGACCGTCACCCGCTCGGTGACCAGCGGATGATCGGCGGCGGCGATCCCGATGACCCGGTCGCCGTACACTCGGCGCACCGTCGTCTCCGGATCGGCATGGTCGATCACCCCGACCTCGATATCGACCCGGCCGTCGCGCAGTGCCGCGGTGCCTTCGAGGTCCGGCAGGAAGCGCAGCGTCACGCCCGGCGCCTGCGCGCGCACGGCGGCCAGCAGCGGCGCGGCCAACTCGGTGAGCACCGCGTCCCCCGCCTGCACAGCGAAGTTCCGCTTCAGCACACCAGGATCGATCGCGCCCCGCGGCGTCAGCAAGGCCCGCCCCTGCTCGACCAGAGTGCCGACCTCGTAACGCAATTCCAGCGCCCGCGGCGTCGGCACCAGGTGGCGACCGGCCCGCACCAGCAGCGGATCACCGAGCACCCGACGCAGCTTGGCCAGCGTCCGGCTCATCGCCGGAGCCGAGGTACGCAGCCGTTCGGCCGCCCGGGTGACGCTGTTCGTTTCCAACAGCGCATCCAGCGCCACCAGCAGATTCATGTCCAGCGCCTCCACCCCAGGATTATCACCAGCGAAATGCAGCTTTACCAACATTGCGCTATTGATAACCCCCGGCGAGTCTCGATGCCACGCGCCAACCCCGCCGCCCGCACCCCAAACAACCCCATAGCCCGTGCCGATCCAACACGGGCACTCAGCAGGGCACAGACCTCACGACATCGAAATCCGCACCCTGCCTCGGGATCCGCACCCGGAGTAGGGCCCTAAAGCGAGTGCCGATCCCAAGAAAGAATGCGGCTGTTGCCGATAGCGTCCCAGCCGCGCGATCAACGGCACCAGGTGCAGGCGTTACCGATAGCGGTCCGCGCGCGAGGGTTACTTGCCTTGGGAGCCGTGTAGGAGGTCGGTGGGGGCGCCGATGCTCAGATCGTGTGTTCTTGGTACGTCATGTGCGCTCGGGTTGTGCGGCACACCATGTGGTGTGGGTGCGCCGGCGTTCAGGTTGTGGCCCGTTGGCGCACCGTATGACTCGGGCACTTGCGCGTTGAGATCGATTGGCTGCGGCATTCCCAGGTCGGGGGTTCGGGGTGCGCCGAGGCTGGGGCCTGGGGCCGCGACATCGGCGTGCTCGATCGGATGTTCGGGGGGTGCGGAGGGCACGGGCTCGTGCTTGGTGGTCAGGCCGCGGTAGGACTCCGGGCGGACCGTGCGGAACCATTGGGACGCACGGGTTCGCAAGGGGAGACGGAACTTCAGGTCGGCCAGCATTTCGTCGACGTTGCGGATGGAGAAGGGGGTGATCGCGGTGCCGCGCGCGTGGTGGCCGTGGGTGCGTTCCTCCATCCAGCGCAGCCTGGCGTCGATCTGCTCGCTCACTTCGTCGCGCGGCGGCAGGTCGAGCTGGTTGGTGAGCAGTGCGGCCGTCCAGTGCGCGCCGACCTCGGCGTTGAGGGTGCTGATCACCGACGAGTTGTAGCCGGCGAAGGTCAGGTTCGGCACGTCGAGCGGCAGGATCTGGCGGTGCAGGCGGAAGTTGCCGTGCTCGTCGGTGAGCCTGCGCTGGACATACGGCGTGAGGAACGGCACGCACTGCTGGAATCCGGTGGCGCAGACGACGATATCGGCAGGGACGAGGTGCCCGTTGGACAGCTGCACCGCGGGCGTTTCGCCGCCGCCACCGCGCATTTCGGTGATAGTGGTGTCGCGCTGCACCACGATGCGGCCGTTCGCGACCTGCTCGTAGAAGTTCTCGGTGGCGAGGCTGACGGTGCTCTCGGCGATCTGCTCGAACCGGCCCTCCGGCAGCAGACCGAGCTCGCGCAGGTTCATGTGCTTGGTGGCGAGTTCCTGGATCAGGTCGAGATTGGCGGTCCGGAACGAAACGCCGGGGCCGTCCAGGTAGCGGTCCATCCGGCCGGGTTCCAGGTGATGGAAGTGTGCCTCGCCGAAGCGGGTCAGCATCAGTCGCTCGTAGTCGAGCACCCGAGCCAGCTTGCGCGGCATCTTCCACAGCAGTCGCCGCGCCACCACGGTGGTCGAAGCGGCGACGTCGCTCACCGCCTCGGCGATGTCGCAGGCCGACTTGCCGTAGCCGACGACAACGACGGACTTGCCGCGCACCGCCTCGACATCCAGGAATTCCGACACGTGACCCATCTGGCCGCCCGCGGCACGGAACAGCTCGATACCGCGGAAGTCCGGGACGGCGGGCTCGCTGAACACCCCGTTGGCGATTACCAGATGATCGCAGGAGGTCCGATGTATACCGCCCTGGTCACGAATCTCCAGCAGCCAGCCGCTGTCCACCGGATCAGCGGCGACGACCTCGGTGTTGAGCCGCAGGTGCTCACGCAGACCGAAGTGGTCGGCATAGGCGGCCAGATACGCCTGCATCTGCTCGCCGTCGAGCACCTTCGGGTAATCCGAGGGCATCGGGAAGTCGGAGAAGTGATAGGTGTTCTTGGAATTCTGGGTTCGCAGCCCCGGGTACCTGCGGGTCGCACTCCACACGCCACCGACATCGGGTGCCCGGTCGAAAATCTCGACCGGAAAACCCTTCTGGATCAGCACTTTCGCGCAGGCAAGACCTGCGATACCCGCACCAACGATCGCGATGCGGTTTCCGCTCGTCATGCGCAGGAGATTACGTCGCTTACGGCGCGCAGCAAAGTCGGTTGCCCTAATCGGCGATTCAAGGCAGCGCCGGGGCACCGGCCAGATCCACCGGCAAATCCTGGACGCCGCGGATCAGAATGCTCTCACGCCAGCGCAGTTCGTCGTCATCGACGGCCAGGTGCAGCTCGGGGAAGCGGGTGACCAGGTGGGTGACGGCGATGCGAGCCTCCATGCGGGCCAGGCCGGCGCCGAGGCAGTAGTGGATGCCGTAACCGAAGGCGATGTGATTGCTGGCGCGGTCCGGATCGAAGGCCGTCGGGTCCGCGAGATGACGTTCGTCACGATTGGCCGAACCAACCGCGACCAAGACGAGTTCGCCTGCGCGGATTTCGGTCTCGCCGAGGGTGATCGGGGCGGTGGTGTAGCGCAGCCTCGCGCGCCCGATTCATTCCGCGCGCGCGACCCCGGTTGCCCCGCTACCCTGCGCAGATGAGTTCGATCGCGCCCATCCTGCGGGGCGCCCGGATCGCGAACTCGTTCGCGTTCGGGCTGCAGGGTTTCTTCTTTGCCGTGGTGCTGACGCAGTTGCCGCAGCAGAAGGACAAGTTCGGGCTGTCCGATGGGTTGATTGTCGGCTCGGTGGTGTTGGTGTCGCTGCTCGCGGGTGGCGGGAGTGTGGCGGCGGAGCGGTTGGCGCTGCGGTGGTCGAGCCGGGCGACGGTGCGGATCGGGCTGCTGCTCATCACGATCACCGGGGTCGGGGTGGCGTTCGCGCCGAACACGGCGGTGCTGCTGAGCACGCTGAGCTGCTACGGGATCGCGGTCGGCATCGTCGACGCGAGCACCAATATGCAGGCGGTGTTCATCCAGCACGGGTATGGGAAGTTCGTGTTGTCGTCGTTTTACGCGGCGTGGAGTGCGGGGTCGATTACCGGCGCGTTGTTCGTGTCCGGGTGTGAGGCGCTGGCGGTGACGCTGCGCGAGTCACTGCTCGGCGCGGCGGGCATCGTGCTCGTCATCGGGCTGGTGCTCGGACCGCGGCTGCTCGGAACGCAGGAGGCGGAGGCGGGCCCGGCCGAGGAGGTGGTGGAACCCGCGCCGGTCGCTTTCCGTGCGTATCTGGTGTTCGGTATCGCGATGGCGTTGGTGTTTGCCATCGATTTGGCCGTTGGTAACTGGTCGGCGCTGTATCTGACCGACGACCTGCTCGCCAGTTCGGCGACCGCGGCCTTGGGGCTGGCCGCGTACCAAGGCACGTCGCTGGTCGCGCGGCTCACCGGTGACCTGTTCGTGCGCCGATTCGGACCGCGCCGCGTGGTGCGGACGGCGGCCGCCATCGGCGTGGTCGGCTTGGCGATCGTGATCGCCGCGCCCGGGCCGATCGTCGCGATCGCAGGATTCCTGATCGCGGGCGTCGGCATGCCGGTGATCGCGCCGCTGTGCTTCAGCGAGGCCGGGCAGTTGACCAGTGGTCGTGGCCTGGACGCGCTCATCGCGCGGCTGAATCTGTTCAATTACGCAGGCACTTTGGTGGGTGGCGGGGTGGTCGGCGCGGTCGCGGCGGGCTTCGGGCATCGGATCGGATTCGTGATCCCGCTGGTCTTCGCGGCGGCGCTGATCGGGCTGGCGCGGGTGTTCCACTCGCGACCTGAAGCAGACAAACATCCCACCTCTTCGGGTGGTCATGCTCTACTGGAGTCATGAGCAACATCCCAGTCACTGTCGACCGGGCTGGTCTGTGGGACGCCGAAGAACTCAGTGACGTTGCGGCCGCGACCTTTCCCCTCGCCTGCCCACCCGAGGCGAGCACCGACGATATCGACATCTTCATCACCGAGGCGCTGTCCGGCGAACGGTTCGGCGAGTACCTGAGCGATCCGGACCGGACCGTGCTCAAGGCCGTCGCGGGCGACGAGATCGTCGGCTACGCGATGCTCATCGCGGGCGACCCGACGGATCCGGCGGTGGCCGAGGCGGTGGATCTGCGGCCGGTGGTGGAGATCAACAAGATGTATGTGGTGCCCGGTCATCACGGCAGCGGGGTGTCGACGGCGCTGATGCACGCGTGTCTGGAGCGGGCGCGCGAGGGTCAGTTTGCCGGGGTGTGGCTCGGTGTCAGCCAGGAGAATGCGCGGGCTCGGCGGTTCTACGAGAAGCACGGATTCCAGTCGGTCGGCACCAAGACCAACACCGTCGGCAATCAACGGCACGATGACTTCGTGATGCGGTTGGCCTTCTAAGTCAATTCATCTCACGCTGAAGTCATTTCACGCTGTGGTTATTTCACGAAATCGACCAAAGCACTGTGGAACCCCGGCGCCACCACGGCCATCAGGTGATCGCCGGGCACCACGTGCAACGTCCCGTTGGGCAGCGCGTCGGCGAGGCGTTCGGGCTCGGCGGCGAACGGATCGTTGTCGCCCGCGAGCACCAGCGTCGGCACGGTGATGTCGGACAGTCCGTTGATCGGCCGGGAATCGAGGCCGGTCGCGACCGCCTGGATGGCGTGCCGGTCGGCATGCACCGCGTCCGCGAGAATCCGGAACATCATCGCGGTCGGCGGCGCTCCCGCGTTGTCGTCACCCATCGCGACCTGGAGATCGGTCAGCTCGACAACCCGGCGATCGACGCCACCACAATCGAGCACCCCCGAACCGACACCGCCGATGGCCAGCCGCTCGACCCGCTCATCGGCGGCGGTGACCAGCAGCGAGATGATCGCGCCCATCGAATATCCCACCTGCACAACACGATCGAAGCCGAGTTCGTCGTACAGCGCGCGCACATCCTTGGCCATGAACTCCCACGAGTACTGCGCCGGATCGTGCGGTTTGTCCGAGCGCCCATGCCCACGCGCGTCCAGCGAAACCACCGTGCGCCCAGCCGCCTGCAGCGCCCCGACCACCCCGGTGCTCATCCAGTTCGCGTTGGTATCCGCGACCACGCCGTGCTGCAAAACGACGGGAACACCCTCGCCCTCCCACACCCGATAGTTGAGTTCCAGGCCGTCCCACGTCTTGAACTTCGTCATGCCCGGATCGTAGCGGCGGGCCATTCGATACCGTTCGGTCCTTTTTCCGCCGTCCACAAGATCCCCGACCGAAGGCGCCGGGTGTGGGCGGACATCGAAAGTCAGGCGAGCAGCTTGGTCTTCAGTGCGGCGATGTCGGCGTCGGAGAGCTTCAGACCCGCGCGGACGTAGTTGTCGAAGCTGCCGTAGGTCTGGTTCGCCTGGTCGAAAGCGGCGTCGAGCCAGGGCTGTTGGACGCCGTTGATCGGGTCGTTCGGGTTGGCGTTGCGGTACTGGTTGGACAGCAGGTAGTCCTGGTTGACGGTGTCGCGGTCGACGCCGAGGACGGTGAGCAGGACGGCGGCGGTCCAGCCGGTGCGGTCTTTGCCCGCGGTGCAGTGGAACAGCACCGAGCCGTCGGTGTCGATGATGTCGCGCAGCACCGAGGCGAAGGCCTCATTGGCACCGGGCGCGGTGATGAACGCGCGGTAGAGGCTGTCGCCGCCGGTGAGGGTGCTGGCCATGACCTCGGGCGGGGCCTGGCCGATAACGTCGTCCCAGTTTGCGGTCGCGCCCGCGGGCACCTTGTCGGGGCCGATCGCGCGTTCGTAGACGGTGCGCAGATCGTCGACGACGCGGACCTGACGACTGGACAGCTCGGTGAGGTCGGCCGGGGTGGCGTTGTTCAGTTGACCGGTGCGGTAGACGAGGCCGGTGCGGACGGTCTTGCCGGTGGCGGTCCGGTATCCGCCGATGTCCCGAGCGTTCTGCACACCCTGCAGGTTCAGCGAACGGTCGAACGCGACCGCCGACGCGACGGGCGGCTCGGCGAGTGCGGCACCGGTCACCGGCCCGAAGGCGACGGCCAGTCCGGCCGCCAGCGCGATCGGGGTACGAAGCGAACGGGTCATGCGGGTGCTCCAATCATCGGTTCCCCCGAGACGCCAGCAAACCAAATGAAACATTGGTTGTTCAAATCAGGGGGGTTTACGCCGGAACCTCGAACCGCGACAGCGCGAGCAACCGCGACACCGCGCGCAGATACTTCTTGCGGTACCCGCCGTCGAGCATCTCCTGCGAGAAGATCTGGTCCAGCTTGGCACCGGAAACGGTGACCGGAATGCTCGCGTCGTAGAGCCGGTCGGCCAGCACCACGATGCGCAACGCCACGGCCTGGTCGGTGACCGGGTGCACGTTCGCGATGAACACCGACGACACCCCGGCGATCAGCGCGCCGAACTTCGACGGATGCAACGTGCTCAGATGCCGCAGCAGCTCGTCGAAGTCGTCGAGCGTGGAACCCGTTGTGGCAGCGGCCCGTTCGGTGAGCAACGCCGACGAGGTCGGCTCCGGCGCCGGCGGCAGATCGCGATGCCGGTAGTCCGGGCCGTCGACCCGGACAGGCTGGAAGATCGAGCCGAGCTTCTTGATCTCCCGCAGGAAATCCTGTGCGGCGAAACGACCTTCGCCCAGCTGGCCCGGCAGCGTGTTGGAGGTGGCCGCGATCGAAACACCCTTCGCGGACAGCTCGGTCAGCAGCCGCGAGACCAGCATGGTGTCGCCGGGATCGTCGAGCTCGAATTCGTCGATGCACAGCACACTGTTCGCCGACAACCGCTCCACCGCATTGGTGAAGCCAAGGGCACCAACGAGATTGGTGAGCTCACCGAAGGTGCCGAACGATTTCGGCGCAGGCGCGCTGTGGAAGATGGAGGCGAGCAGGTGGGTCTTGCCGACACCGAAGCCACCGTCCAGATACAGCCCGGCCCCGGACACCTGCTTCTTCTTGCCGAACAGGCTCTTCTTGTTCACCGCCTGATGGATCTTGGCGACCTCGCCGGCAAACTCCTCGGCCTTGCGCACCGCCGCCGCCTGGCTCGGCTCCTTGGGGTCGGGAATGTAGGAGCCGAAGCTGACCTCGTCGAACATCGGCGGGGGCACCATCTGGGCGACGAGCTGGTCGGCCGGAACCTCTGGGTGGCGGTCGACGAGGCGTTCTTGCATGTGTAGAGCGTAATGACGTGGTGAGATCACCTTCATGCAGCGTATCCACAATGCGATCCAGCTCACAGACCTGACACCGGACGATCTCGCGCAGTTGTACGCGTACCCCGCCGACCTTCGCGAGCCGTTCGTCCGCGCGAATTTCGTGGCAAGCATCGACGGCGGCGCGACCAGCGACGGTCAATCCGCGGGCCTCGGCACGCCCGCCGACAAAGCGGTGTTCCTGATGCTGCGAGAACTGGCCGACGTGGTGCTCGTCGGCGCGGGCACCGTCCGCTCGGAGAATTACGGTGGCGCCAGGACCGATCCGCGGCGCCGGCGCGCGCTGCACGAGCGCGGTATGGGCGGTCATCCGGACGGTGCGGCGCCGCCGATCGCGGTGGTCACCGCGAGCGCGGCGATCGACCTCGGCGCCCGGTTGCTCACCGACACGACCGTCGCGCCGTTGATCATCACCACGACCACCGCCCCCGCCGACCGCAAACAGCAACTGACCGACGCGGGCGCGGACGTCATCGAGGCGGGCGACCTCGCGGTGACCCCGAAGGCGCTGCTGCGGGTGCTCGCCGAGCGCCGACTACATCGCGTGCTGTGTGAGGGCGGACCCCACCTGTTCGGCGAGCTGCTGGCCGCCGACGCGGTCGACGAGCTCTGCCTGACCACCGCACCCGTGCTGGTCGGCGGCACGGCCCGGCGAATTTCGCTGTCCGCGCACGAGTTCCACCGCCCCATGGCGCGCGCGCATATCTTGCTCGACAACGACGGCACGATGCTGACCCGATGGGCCCGTGCATGAAACAACTGCCCGAACCTGGCAGGCTGTAGCGCATGCGCTGGACTCGGGCCGTCGTGCTGGCCGCGACACTCTCGATCATGATCGCCGGATGCGGGGCGGGACCCTCTGACCGTCCCGGCGTCGCCGTCGAGCGCCAACGGGTCGGCGGCGTCGCCCCGACCTCGGTCGCCCCGGCCCCGCCGCCGAACGCTGAGCTGCCGAAGACCGACCTGGCGTGGAAGGACTGCACCGCGCCGACGCTCGATCTGCTCGGCCTCGGTCCCGCGCCCGCCGGGCTGGTGCTCGACTGCGCGGAGTACACGACGCCCATCGACGGGGGCGGCGCCGTGCTCGGCAACTTCCGCACCGCGGCGATCCGGGCCCGGCTGCACCAAACCCCGGCCGACGCCGCCCCGCTGCTGCTCACCTCCGGCGCGGACCGCTCCTCCACCGCCACCCTCGCGGGCCTGGCCGTCGGTCCGGCGAGCGCGCTGCTGGCCGCGCGCCCGATCGTCGCGGTGGACCGGCGCGGCATCGGCAGCTCGCAGCCGATCGACTGCCTGCCGCCCGAGGTTCGCAAGGGACTGCTCGACAACGCCCAATTCGGGCCTGACGCAAACGATCCCGTCGAGGCGATGACCACGTTCAGCCAGGACGGCACCATCGCCTGCCGCGACTTCCTGCAGCCCTACGAGGGCGCCTTCGACGCACAGCACGCCGCCGACGACATCGAGCAGCTGCGCAAGCAGTGGCAGGTCGACCACATCGCGCTGCTCGGCTCGGGCAACGGCGCGAAGGTCGCGCTCAGCTACGCCCGCAAGTACGGCGATCACCTGGCCAGGCTCGTCGTCGACTCCCCAGAGGCGGTCGGTGCGGACGCGATCACCCGGGCCGAGCAGCAACTGGAAGGCGCAGAGGCGGCGTTGACCGCCTTCGCTCAGCGCTGCACCGGGCTCAGCTGTTCACTGGGCGCGGATCCGCGGGCCGCGATCACCGATCTGGTGCACCGCGCCGGTTCCGGTGGCCTCGGCGACATCTCGGCCAACGCGCTGCTCACCGCGGTCTCCGGTTTCCTCGGCAGCCCGCGCGCCGACCAGGCCACCCGGGTCCGCGAACTCGCCGACGCGCTGTCGGCGGCGGGGCGCGGCGACCGCGGCGCGCTCGGCAATCTGATCCAGCGCGAGTCCGCGGCCATCAGCGGCGACGGCCAATTCGTGAACCGCTGCACCGACACTCAGCAGCCGCCGACGCCGACCAAGGCCAAGGAACTGATGGGTACGTGGGGCGCCAAGTACCCGGTGTTCGGCAAGAACATGGCGATCGGGCTGATGGAATGCGCGGCGTGGCCGGTGTCCACCGCGCCCGCGATGCCGGACAAGCTCAACATCCCGGTGCTGGTGCTCGGCGGCGTCGCCGACCCGGTAGTCGGCAATGCGGGGCAGGCGTCGGTCGCGGGAGCCCTCGGTGCGGCCGGTGCGCGGAAGGCGGGCGTCACCTGGCAGGGCTGGGGTCACCCGGTGTCCACGCATTCGAGTTGCGCGCAGCGCATCATGGTCGACTATTTGAAGGACACGAAACTGCCCTCCGACGGAACCGCCTGCCCGGCCTGACCGGCTGCCGAATAGCGCTTCTAGCGGCGCGTCGAAGAGGTCCGGACAACCGCCGGAAGCTGATCCGGTGTACCGTGCCCCAGTGTTACTTCGACAGCTCGAGCCCCGCAGTGCTCGCACCACCGCCGAGGTGATCAAGTTCGCGCTCTGGCCGTTCGCGGTCATGACTGTGCTGAACCGGGTTTTCATCAAGGCTGTCAACGGTTTCATCACCGACGACTTCCGGCCGGTTTACCAGGCGTCGCTAGATTTTCTCAACGGGCGACCGGTGTACACGGCCAACTTCGACTCGGTCGATCCGCATTACCTGTACTACCCGAGCGGCACGCTGCTCATCGCGCCGGTGGCCTGGGTGCACGACTACGAAAAGGCGCGCTGGCTGTTCATCCTGCTGAACGCGGCCGCGATCATTCTCGCCTGGTATCTGATGCTTCGGCTGTTCCGTTTTACGGTGAATTCCGTTGTCGCGCCGGTGCTGCTGCTCGCGATGTTCATGTCGGAGACGGTCACCAATACGCTGGTCTTCACCAACGTCAACGGCTGTATTCTGCTGGCCGAGCTGCTCTTCCTGCATCTGCTGCTCAAGCGACGAGACCTGTGGGCCGGTGTCGCGCTCGGCCTCAGTATCGCGGTGAAACCGACGCTGGCACCGCTGCTTTTGATCGCGCTGGTCCGCGGGCAGTGGAAGGTATTCATCACCGCGCTCGGCGTGCCGATTGTGCTCACCGCGATCGCCTGGCCGATGTCGAAGGACCCGGAGAAGTTCTTCAGCCACACCGCGCCGTACCTCTTCGAGACCCGTGACTACTTCAACAGCTCGATCCCTGGCAACGGTGAGTATTACGGGCTGTCGCCGTGGCTGATCTGGTTCATCCGGCTCGGGATGGGTGTGCTCGTCGCCATCTCGCTGTGGTTGCTGTGGCGCTACTACCGCCAGGACGAGCTGTTCTTCGTGTGCACCTCGTCCGGCGTGCTGCTCACCGCGTATTTCCTGCTGCCGTCGCTTGGGCAGATGTATTACTCGATGATGCTGTTCCCGTTCCTGTTGACAGTGGTGCTGCGCAATTCGGTGCTGCGCAATTGGCCCGCGTGGCTGGCGATCTTCGGGTTCATGAGTTACGACAAGTGGCTGTCGGACCGACCCGGCTGGCAGCATTTCGGCCGCGATCTCGATTATCTGCGGGTCACCTTCGGCTGGGGGTTACTGCTGGTCGTGGTGTTCTGTGTACTCGGTGATCGGTATCTGGCCGCGAAACGCGAGGGCCGGCTGCAGTTCGGCATCGACCCCACCTGGCTCGAGCCGCTGCCTGCCGCGCCCGATTCGCCCAGGCCGGCCGATGGTTCCGCGACGGCGGTGGCGAAACCTATTAGCGTGGAGTGATGAGTTCCGAAGCCGATACCTCCCTGCCCGCGCCGCGGATCCAGCTGACGCCCCAGGAATGGCGCGCCAAGCTGAACCCCGAGGAGTACGCGGTGCTGCGCGAGGCCGCCACCGAACGTCCCTTCGTCGGTGAATACACCGACACCAAGACCGACGGCGTCTACGAATGCCGGGCCTGCGGCGCCGAATTGTTCCGCAGCACCGAAAAATTCGACTCACACTGCGGCTGGCCGTCGTTCTTCGACCCGACCAAGTCCGACGCGGTAATCCTCAAAACCGACGACACCCTCGGCATGCACCGGGTCGAAGTACTGTGCGCGAATTGCCACAGCCACCTCGGCCACGTGTTCGAGGGCGAGGGATACAACACGCCCACCGACAAGCGCTACTGCATCAACTCCATCTCGCTGAAGTTGCAGCCCGCGGAGGGTTCTAGCAGCTAGAACACCGGGGGTCGGTCGCTCGCAGGGGCCGAGTGAACGTTTTTCGAACGTTTTCACCGGGCGTCCGCGAAGTCGACCACCGGCCGTTCCAGGTTCACGTACGCCTGCGTGGTGACAGCGGAGTTCTCCTCGTGGCTCAGGATCAGCCGTGCGGCCCCGATCCCGTGGACCTCCGCGACACGGGTCGCGCGGGCGCTGCCCCACAGGCGACATCTTGTTCGTGCGCAGAATCCCGCCGACCCGGCTCGGAGAGACCAACGCTTGGCCCGGCGCCGCTGCCAGCTTCCGCCTTCGCAACATCGCGAGACAATCCGCATCGACCTTGATCGTCCGCATCGAGCGACGCGTCTTGGCTGATGGTTGGCGAAAGGCCATCGTCACCACGGCCTCATCGTCAGGCTCAGGCCAGCCGCCACGCACAATGGATCTCGTGTTTTGCGAGCTCGTAGTCGTCGATGACCTTACGAACCTGACAGACCCGCAGCGAGCAATCAACGATCGTTCCGGATGGGTGGGGTAAGTCGGGACGGGAACATCCGTGTGCTGCAGTTGTGCAATTTTTGAAGCTCGCCCATGACACCTGGCCGTCAGGTGCGGCTTGCTGCGTCCGCGACTGCGAAACCCGCCCCGACCACCACAAAGCCATGGTCTACATCGCCACCATCATGACCATGTCACGGCGACTGGCACGCCCGACAACCCGATAGCCGAGATTTCAGACGCTCACTGAAACGGTAGTCAGCTTTCGTCGCTGTGGGCGGTGTCAGCAGCCCGTGTAGGGCTGCCAGCGGTGAATCACCGTGCGTCGCAGCCTCGTCGGCCTCCGTACCACATCGCCGGCGGTGCATGTGGCGGACGCGGCGTTCGACGAGTTCCGTCAACACGTGCACGCGCCACGAAACACGATGCGCCGCTTCGGGCACGGAAGGGGACCGCTTTGGGAACGGATAGGGATTGGTAGCGCGCAGTCTGGGTCTGTGGCCGGGGCGCGGAAGCAATACTACCTGATTTACGCTCTACCGAGGTGAATCTGCCACCCGCCATTTCTCCGAGAAATGCCAAGAAGCCAACGCCAAAAACGATCAGCCTTCTGTCGCATTTCGATATCGCACACAAAGAGATAGAGAACAATGAGCGAATCGCAAGAATGTCGAAACTCGATGCCGCATGAAGTGTCCGCGACGCATGCGACAACCCGCCCTCATTGCGCACATATGAGCTTTGAGCAACAAGTACTCCGATCGCCCAATTCTATTGCCATCAGGACCTACGACGCTGACGTCACGTATGCCGAACTGGATGCATACGCCAATCAATTTGCGCACTACTTCAAATCTGTTGGAGTCGGACCCGAGACTGTGGTCGCAGTCCTTTTGGACCGAAGCATCACCATGATCGCCGCCTTCCTCGGCGTCTGGAAATCCGGCGGCGCCTACTTGCCTATCGATCCGACGAGCCCCCCTGCCAGGGTAGCCAACCTCGTCGACAACGCAAGAGCTCAGTTGATTCTTACTGAAAAGAACTATCTGAATGCCATGCCCGCCGGGGTCAGCACAGTAGTCATGGGTCAGGACGATGAATCGATTTCTTCTCAACCGGTAGAACCTCTCGTTTCGGAAGTAAATCTGAATGGGCTCGCGTACATCATCTTCACGTCAGGATCTACGGGAGTTCCCAAGGGCGTGCAGATCACCCATGCTGGGTTGGCGAACTATCTATCGATGGCTACCGCCAGCTATCCTTCTGAAGGTTTGGGGGCACCGCTGTTCTCATCGGTAGCCTTCGATATGGTCGTGCCGACGCTCTATGTCCCCCTGCTGATGGGGCATCCCGTGCACGTGGCTCCGTCCGGCCTCCAGCCCGACAAACTTGGGCAATGGCTATTGGATCATGGGCCTTTCGACTTCATCAAACTGACGCCAAGTCATCTCGAAATGCTCACTTCCCAGATAAGCCGAACCGCGATCAGCGGTTTGGCGTCGACACTGGTGGTCGGCGGAGAGGCACTGCGAACAGAAATCGCCGAGCGCTGGAGCAAGGTGGCCAGGGTATTCAATGAGTACGGCCCAACGGAGGTCACCGTAGGAAACGCCGTTTTTCAGGTCGCAGACCACCACGGAGCGAGCGCGGGCACCACGGTCCCGATTGGCCGCCCGATCGCCGGCACCAGCGCGTACATCTTGGACTCTGATTTGCGATCCGTACCCGAAGGAGCGTTTGGTGAGCTCTACATCGGAGGAGTAGGGCTGGCGCGAGGATATGCGCACCGCTCGGCATTGACGGCCGAACGATTTGTCGCTGACCCCTACGCTCAGCCAGGTGCCCGCATGTACCGAACGGGTGATGTGGCTCGAGCACTACCGAGTGGTGACCTAGAGTTCTGCGGACGCGCTGATAACCAGGTCAAGATTCGCGGCTATCGGGTGGAGCCTGGCGATATTCAGGCCGCGCTACTCGCTCATCCCGAGGTGCGAGGCGCCGCAGTGGCTGTCCGAGGCGACGCCATGATGTCACAGGTCCTGATTGCCTGGGTCGGCCTCGCGCCGCAATCGCAATGCACTGCAGCGGAATTGCGTGAGCACCTGTTCAGCACGATACCTCCGTACATGGTCCCTGGCCGCATTGTTGTGGTAGATCAGATTCCATTGACTACAAATGGCAAGATCGACTATGCGGCATTGCCTGAGCCCGGGAGGGGAAATCGGGACCTGGATAGTGCGTTTGCGGCTCCTATTACTGCCCTTCAGGGGACGCTCGCTGCGCTGTGCTCAGAAATTCTCAACGTCGATCCGATAGGGCTATACGACAATATTTTCGAGCTCGGGGGTCATTCTCTTTTGGCGACAAGAATAATAGCAAATATAAACAGCATGCTGGATATCGACGTGCCGGTGGCGGCGATATTCGAACAACCCACTATCGCGGGCCTCACGACCTGGATCGAAAATTACAACCACCATGAGCATTCACCAGACGACCGAGGCCCGGTGTGCGAGAAACGAAATCGGCACGAGCGAATTCCACTGTCTACCGCACAGGAGCAGACGTGGATACTCAGCAAGATCCAGCCATCGAGTATCGCTTATCAGACTCAGGCATATCTCGAGGTGAACGGGCAGCTGTCACCCGCGGTACTCGAAGACTCGCTCACGGAGATCGTGCGGCGTCACGAGCACCTGCGGACGGCATTCTTGGAGATCGATGGCAAACCGAGTCATGTCGTTCGACCGCCTTTTCAAGTCACTGTCCCGGTGGTGGATCTCGCAGGCGAGCCCGAGCTCATCCGCGAGTCGCTCGCATTGAGTCTCATGGAGGATTACATCACCCAGAGCATCGACGTGACGTCGCCGCCGCTGTTTCGCTGGGTGTTGTTCACGCTGGCACCCGCTCGCCACTTGCTCCTGCTCATCGAGCATCATTTCATTCACGACGGGTGGTCCTTTGGCAGGCTGCTCGGTGAGCTCCAAGACATCTATAGCGCCTTCGCCAAAGGTGAGCGCCACGCACTACCGGAGCTCCCTATTCAGTTCGCCGACTATGCGCTCTGGCAGCGCCGCTGGTTGCAGGGCGACGAGCAGCGCAGACAACTGGCGTACTGGCAAGATACTCTGCGTGGTGCGCCGGAACTGCTTCCGTTGCCCACCGATCAGCCCCGTCCTGGTCGGCAAACATCTCATGGCGACACTGTCCGCATACACATTGCTGGCGATACGTACAGAAGACTCCGTAAGATCGGCGCCGAGGAGCAGTCGACCGGATTCATGACAATGCTCGCAGTCTTCTTCGCGCTCATGCATACCTGGTCAGGCAGTGAAGATATCTGTGTGGCGTCGTCGATCGCCAACCGTCGGTACCGCACCACCGAACCACTCCTCGGTATGTTGATAAATAATGTAGTGATGCGGGTCAAGATTGAGGACGGATATACCTTCAGGGACTTACTGCAACAGACAGCTAAAACAGCCATTGGTGCGTATCGCAATCAGGATCTGCCATTTCCGAAACTGGTTGAGCAGCTGAACCCCAAACGGGATCTTTCGTATAATCCGCTATACCAAGTGGCCTTCTCCTATCACGATGCGCGCGTGCCGCAGATGTCGCTCGGCGATGCCACAGCCGAAGTTCACTACCTGACGAACGGTACGGCGAAGCATGATCTGGACGTCATCGTTATCCCACGCAGCGAACAGCTTTCTGTGGAGTCGGGAGGTGACCAGAATGCAGACGTCCTCATGCTGTGGACGTACTCGACCGACCTTTTCGAGCGCGCAAGCATTGTCCGCATGGCCTCGGACTTCACCGCGATTGTGGAACAGGCCATCCTCAACCCTGACCTGTCCATTCCTGCCCTGGTGCGGGAAATAGCCCGGTCCCAGTAGTCGACATGCGTAGCACGGATCCGAACGTAAATGAGGAAAGTAATGATGATGTCCTTTGATTTCGATAAAACCCAGGGAATCGTTCCCCTCTTCGCCGCACAGGCAGATGTCGCCCCGGACCGCATCGCTGTCAGCTTCGGCGAGCGGCACCTGACGTATGGGGAACTGGCTCGACGGTCCGATTCTCTAGCACGGCAACTGCGTCGACTGGGGGTGTTGCCGGGATCGGCCGTTGCCATCCTGGCTCGACCAGGTCTGGAGATTATCGTCGGAATCCTTGGCATCATGAAGTGTGGCGCTGCCTATGTCCCCTTGGATCATACGTATCCGCAGGATCGGCTCGACTATCTCGTGAACGACTCGGCGGCGACTTTGGTCTTGGCGGAAAAAGAGTCAGTGCACCGTTTCGTGGGCTGTACAGCGCCCGCGGTAACCCTGAGAGCTATCGGTGAAGATTCTCCAGCGGTAGAGCCGGAGTGGCAATTCATGCCAGAACTCGACACTCTCGCCTACGTCATTTACACGTCCGGCACCACCGGCAGGCCAAAAGGCGTCGAGGTTACTCACAAAAATATCGCGTCGACTCTGCGGGTGATCCATGCAAGCAGTGACTGGCAGGCGAACGATGTCGGCCTGTTGAAATATTCGCTCGGCTTCGATTCTTCCGTTGTCGAGATGTTTGCCCCGCTCACAGTGGGCGCTCGACTGATCGTCGCTGCAGAAAATCAACGACGGGACCCTGCTGAGCTTGCCCGGCTGGTCCGAACTCACCGTGTCACGCAACTGGACATCGTGCCTGCCCTTTTGGCCGAATTGCTGAGACAGCCGAATACTGCGCGGGAACTCCTGTCGTTGCGGCTGGTCATTTCAGGTGGTGATGTTCTGTCAACCGAACTCGCCAACTTGTTCTACGACGTACTGCCGAACGCGGTTTTGGAGAACCACTACGGGCCGACCGAGACCACGAATGATAATACTATCTGGCGGTGCGTGCCCGGTTGGGCTGAGGCCATCGTGCCGATCGGGCACCCGGTCCAGGGCACTGAAATACACATCTTGGGTCCCGATGGAAAGACGATCCTGGACGGCACGGTGGGTGAGATATACATAACTGGTGCGGCGGTGTCACGTGGCTATCGAGGTCAACCTGACACGACCCGGCAACGTTTCCTTCAGGATCCGAATTCCGATAACCCAGCAGACCGAATGTATCGCACCGGCGACCTGGGCCGCCGCCGATCAGATGGCGCGATCGAGTTCCATGGGCGCGCTGACCGCCAGCTCAGTATCGGAGGTTTCCGGGTCGAGCCCGAGGAGATCGAAGCCGCACTCACGAAGCACCCGACTGTTCGATCATCTGCGGTCCGCATGGCGGCTGCCGGGGAAGGCCCGCAATTACTGGTCGCCTACCTTACGGGCTTCGCCGACCAGCCGATCGACGTCCCAAGTCTGCGTGATCATCTCACCGTCCGGCTCCCCGGCCACATGATGCCAGGGCGCTTTATCACCTTGGACGAGCTGCCGCTCAATGGGAACGGCAAGGTCGACTACCGGCTGCTGCCGTCGCCTGACGCGGCTCGGCCAGACCTCGCCGTCTCATATCGACCGCCGCAGACAGCGGTACAGCACGAAATCGTCCGCCTGTGGAGTGAGATTCTCGGGATCGGATCGATGGGAATCGACGATGATTTCTTCCACCTTGGTGGCACTTCACTACTCGCAATCCAAGTCGTCGGTCGTATCAATGCACAGTTCGCGGTAGAGCTTGCTCTCCCCGTCGTCTTCGAGCACCCGACCATTGCCACCCTATCGTCGGTCATCGAGCGCTCCGAGACCGACAGGGGCAACGATGAATTGGAGCGCGGTCTCCATGATCTACTGCTCGCGGAGGCGGTGGCTGAACCTGTACAGGAAGGCGTGGCGCACACCTCGGAACTGCGCCTGTGTCGACCAGAGCACATCCTGATCACGGGGGCCACCGATTTCATCGGCATCAACCTGTTGCAGCGGCTGTCGAACTGCGCGATATCCCGCATAACTTGCTTGGTGCATGCCGAGAATCAAGCAATCGCTTGGACCAAGCTGCATCAAGCGTTGCATACCTATGAGATAAAGCTCGCTGAGGGTGTCGATGTACGAGTGGTGCCAGGAGATCTACGACTCCCTCATCTGGGACTAAGTGCTGACGCCTATAATGCGCTGGCAAGCTCGGTTGATGTCGTGTTTCATAATGGAGCACAAAATAATCTCGCCCGACCTTACTCGGCGTTGCGCGCTACCAACGTAACCGGAACTCGGGAGGTGCTTCGCTTCGCCACGCAGGGACGCGTAAAGTCGGTCCATTTCAGCTCTACTATCTCCGTTATGCCGTGGAAAACGCAGACAGGTGACGATGTTTGGCGAGAGAAGGATGTGGCTTCGCCACAAGGCCTGACCTACGGCTATGCGCAGAGCAAATGGGTCGGCGAGTCGCTCGTCAGAGCAGCCCGTCATTACGGCATTCCTGCCACTGTACTTCGATTCGGGCGAATTGTCGGCAATAAAGAAACTGGCATGTGGCCGCGCGAAGATTTCATCAGCCGACTGATTCGAGGCGGGATTGCAGTCGGTAAACTGCCGGAACGCAATATCGCCGAGCCCTGGGTTCCTGTCGACCAGGCGGTGGCGAACGTGCTCGAAATAGCGTCGAAGCCCGATGCCTTCGGTCAAATATTCCACCTGACCGATGGCCCGATGGTAGATTTCAACCACGTCACGACCTGGCTGCGCCACTACGGGTACGCGATGGAGATCGAGCCGGTCGCCACGTGGACTTCCCGCATAGCGAACCAGGTAGCCAACCCTGCGTATCCGGTTATCAGTGTGCTGTCCTCATCGTCCGGGGACGGGAAGTCCCCGTATCGCAGCCAGCATAATCCATTTGATCACCGAAATGTGACTGCCCTTCTCGGTCCCCGACTCGATAGCGATTCTGCCGCAATGGGTTCGTTGCTGCATCGGTTTCTCGACCGATGTGTGCTCGACGGCCAGGTCCCGCCGCCGACCTGTGTTTGAGAAGACTTCCTTAAGGAGTTCAGATGACCAATGGCGGGCACCGGGGGACGGACTCATCGGTCCAGAACAATACGATTGGGAGCGCGCGGCCCGACCGCAGCAGGATGAATCCGATCGTCCGATATGCGGAGTTGTTCGGCAACCCCGGCGCCCGACGCTTTGTTACGGCAGGGTTCATCGCGAGGCTAACCGTTTCCATGGCTAGTCTAGGATTGGTGTTGGCCCTGTCCTCGGAGACAGGGGGATATGCGGCGGCAGGCGCCGTTGCCGGCGCCTTCTCGCTTACCGCAGCGATCGTTGCTCCTCGAATAGGTCGGCTACACGATCGATACGGGCAGGCGCGAGTGCTGCCGCCACTTGCCTTGACCTTCGGCGGCACCATGTTTCTCATTGCCATTGCGATTCGTGAGGTCTGGTCTGTATGGATACTCGTACCCATGGCGATGCTGGGAGGCGCGACATTGCCGTTGGCTGGGCCGCTTATCCGTGCGCGATGGACAAATTTGTATCGGGGTACGCCACAATTGCGTACTTGCTATGCTTTCGAAGGGGCGACGGATGAGATGGTTTATATCATCGGTCCGCTGCTGGTGACGGTGCTTGCCACCGGAATAGGACCAATTGCCGGACTGATCGCCGTCATCAGCTGTGCAGTCGTCGGCGCCCTTTCTCTCGCCCTGCAGAAGAGTACACAGCCGCCCAGCGGCCTCGCCGCTGGGCGGCGCACCACGAATGCGATACAGCTCCCTGCCATGCGCGTGCTATTCGTCATTGCATTGGGCATCGGAGGCGTCTTCGGCTCAATGGATATCGTGACCATCGGGTTCGTGACCGCTGCGGGCAACCGTACCGCGGGCGGAGTTCTACTTGGCATCTGGAGCGCAGCCAGCCTTATCGCAGGATTGATGTATGGAGCACGGGCAGTTCAATGGACCCTACATCGCAGGTACGCGTGGTCGGTGGCAGCCTTTGCGATAGGACTCTTGCCTCTGATGCTTGCGCACAGCCTACTGAGTTTGGCATTCCTGCTCATTATCGCGGGCCTGGCGATGTCGCTTGTGCTTGTCATCGGCGTCGAGATCATTGAGCGTGTGATTCCCGCTGCTTCTATCACCGAAGGATTGGCGTTGAACTCAGGGGGTATCGGACTCGGCATCACCCTCGGTAGTGTGGTGGGCGGCTGGACCCTGGACAATATTGGCACAAGGTTCGGTTACACCGTCCCGAGTGCGTTCGGACTCCTTTCTCTCATTGCGCTTACCGTCGGTTATCGCGTGGTACGAGGCGGCTGCGAATCTCGTCAATGACAGGCGCGATGCGGAAACGTTTCCTTGCCAAATTCACCTCAAAGTGGAGAAGAAGATGGAAGAATTGACTGAATGTATCGGTGCACATCAAAAACTCATGGATCTGCTGAACCAGCAGAACGCGCGATATAGGATCATCAATCACCGGCCCGAGGGTGTGACCGCGGTTGCCAGCGAATACCGCGGTCACACGCTGAGTGAAGCTGCCAAGAGTATCGTGCTCGTGGTCAAGCGCAGAGGGCAAACGCCAGCACACGTGCTGGCTGTTGTCTCGGGCGAGCACAGGGTGAATCTCGACATCATCCGACGTCTATATGATGGAATTCGAACGTACTTCGCCCCGGTAACCGTTGCGGAAAACCTGGCAGGCAGCGTGAGCGGCACCGTTGTACCGTTTGCCTTTGCGGATGAACTCGACCTGATTGTCGATCGAAATCTCCTCTCACACAAAGAGATCTACTTCAATGCCGCGCGATTGGACCAATCGGTGGCGCTCAACAGTACTGACTATCGGAGGATCGCCAACCCCCGGGTCGAGTCGATCGCACAAGTCTGAGCCGCGGTCGCTCGTGGCAGGCCGAAGTCGTGAGCGACGTGCTTCACATCATTTGAGATCAGCTGGGAGAAATGAAATGAATATCAACCCGTTCGATGACGAAATGGGAACGTTTTGCGTCCTGGTCAACGCGGAAGGGCAGCATTCTCTCTGGCCTTCGTTCGCGGGTGTTCCGGAGGGATGGCGAGCTATCGTCGATAAGGCGTCGCGACATGATTGCTTAACGTTCATCGAAGCAGCCTGGGCAGATATGCGGCCGCGGAGCCTCCGCGAGGCTATGTGCACGGATTGAGCCTGCGCCACCGGGCCGGTTGGCACGGTGGGCAGTGTGTCGGGTGGAGTCGCCGCAGTCGTGGCGATCGGTGTGATCCGCCATCGATATCCGCCTACTCCTATCCGACAGACCCGGAGGTGGGCGCGGCACAGTGATGATGACCGACGGCAGGCCCGTTCACGCGGACCTGCCGTTCGGTGCGGTGGCGGCACATCCGCGCCGGCGTTTATGTGGTTGTAGATCTAAATCTGTTGCATTGCAAGCTATCTGGGATGTATCCGACGGGCGTCGGCGAACATCCAGAGGTCTCGATCATGGTTCCAAAACCATCCGTTCTTTGCGCGGTGCTGGTTACGATCATGTGAAGGCTGTATGGCCTGGCTTTGAGCAAGGGGGGAAAGTGACGGCACGAGAGGCTGATCGACAGCTACGCTTCAACATTCTTGGTTCGCTGGAAGGGTGGAGCGCTGGGGCCAGACTTCGGCTCGGCGGCGCGATCCGCGAGCGGGTCCTGGTCATGTTGCTGTTGGAGACCGGCAAGGTGCTACCGGTTAACCGACTGGTCACCGCAGCGTGGGGTGAGGAGCCGCCGTCGAGCGCATCTCACCAGGTGCGCAAAGCGATTGCTGATCTCCGTCAGCGTATTCCGAACGGCAACGAGGTAATCGTTACCGACGGCCATGGGTATCGGGCCCAGATCGCCGACACGGAATTGGACCTGTCTGAGTTCGAGGCGCTCATTCAACAGGCCAAGCTCCGTACCGAGGCAGGAAATCTAGCAGGAGCCGCCCAGTCGCTACGCACGGCGCTGATGCTCTGGCGCGGCCCGATCCTCAGCGGCGAAGGCGGAGCGGTGATCGAGGCGGCGGTGACCGCACTCGATGAGCGCTATTTGATGGCGGCCGAGCAGTTATTCGAACTGCGAATGAGTTTCGGCGAAGCGACCGAGGTTGTCGGTGAACTGCGAAAGCTGGTCGATCAGCATCCGTTACGGGAAACCCTGCGGTGCCAGTTGATGCTGGCGCTATACCACTCTGGGCGTCAGGCAGAGGCGCTGGAAGAATATATTCGAGCCCGTGACCTCCTGGTCGATGAACTCGGCATCAATCCGACCCTCCAACTCACCCAGGTATACGAGGGAATCCTCAGAGAAAGTCCTGAACTCGCCTCGTTTGGAATGCGTTCGTCGCCCGGCCTCCTGGTGAGCGTTGTCCCACCGTCTCCCGATCATCGGCTGGTGACCACAAATCCGCCCTGCACTTTGCCTTACGATCTCGCGGACTTCACCGGCCGCGACAAAGAACTCCGAGAACTGCTTGTCCACAGTCAGGGGTCAGGCGAAGGTCACACCCGGACAGTCGTGATCGACGGCATGGGTGGCTGTGGCAAGACTGCGTTAGCTGTGCGGGCGGCACACCTGTTATCCGATGACTATCCGGACGGACAGCTCTATATCAATCTGCACGGCTTCACAGTCGGCGAGCAGCCGATCACCGTCGGGACCGCGCTCGATAGTTTGCTGAGGGCGCTCGGTCTGCCTGGCGATGCAATACCCGAAGACATGGCCGGCCGTATCGCTATGTGGAGAGCCGCCGTAACCGGCAAACGACTGCTGCTCGTTTTGGACAACACTGTGGACGCTGTCGGCGTCAGTGCGCTCCTGCCGACCACACCTGGCTGCCTGGTGTTGATCACTAGCCGGGCGCGGCTGGTCGATCTCGATGGCGCAGAGTGGATCTCGATGGATGTGATGTCACCAGAAGAGAGTTCGTGCCTGTTGGCGGAAACTCTGGGCGCGGCGCGCATCGCGGCCGAGCCCGAGGCAGCTGTCGAGCTTGCGAGCCTATGTGGTCAGCTCCCCCTCGCGATACGAATCGCTACCGCACGACTGCGCAACCGCCCGCGGTGGACTCTGCAATATCTGGTCGGCCGGCTTCGCGATGAGACACGAAGATTAGGCGAACTCGAGATCGGCGAGCGAAGCGTCGCCATGACCCTACGCCTCACTTACCAAACACTGGATGAAGACTGCCGCCTCGGGTTCCGGCTCCTCGCCTTGCACCCCGGTCGGACAATCGACGTACATTCGACCGCCGCCCTGTTGGGTATTGGCACCCGAGAGGCGGAGAAAGTCCTTGAACTGCTACTGGATGTCCACTTTGTCCAGCAGCCGGAGGTAGGTCTTTACGTCTTCCATGATCTGGTTCTCAGTTTCGCGCAGAGTTTGCACAATCGATCGACCCGACAAACCGACGAAGCGGCAGTGGTGCGCCTGCTGGACTACTATCTCAGCGCAACCGAAACGGCCTGCGAGATACTTTTTCCCGGTCGGCGTCAGCCCACCCCGAGCATCCTGAAATCGAAAGCTGAGCTGCCGGATCTACAGGACGTGAATCGAGTACGAGAGTGGTTTACCTGTGAGCATACTGCGCTGCTGTCGGCCGTCACTATCGCGGAGCGGTCCGGATACCAACGTCATGCGGTGTGCTTGGGACGCAACGTCGTATTCCATCTCTATACACACGGATACCTAGAGGAATTCGCCGGCATCGGCCGTGTCATGGTTACCGCCGCCCGGCAACTCGGCGAGCCCTACCTGCTTGGGATAAGTTTGTCGAATCTGGGCGTGGCGTGCTGGTCACTCGGTCTCTTTGCCGAAGGCATCGAGGTTGTCACGGAGGGGCGCACGGTGGCAGTGCGGATCGGCGACCGCTACACCGAGGCTCACTGCGAAAGCACTCTAGGGCTTTTCAACAGCGTTCTCGGCCGTTTTCCGGAGGCGTTGGCGTACCTCGAACGTGCGATCACCCACGAACGAGAAATCGGTGCGGTCCGCGCCGAGGCGGAAAGTCTCACTGTCCTGAGCACATTGTACGAGCAGTGGGGGCACTATCAAGAAGCAAAGCAGGCGGCGCTCAGGGCGCTGGCGCTTGGGCGTCAGCTCGGTCAGCACGACAACGAGTTGGTTGCACTCACCGATTTGTTATTCGCGTACCTGGGATTGGGCGAACATGCGGTCGCTGCCGAGCATCTGGTCCAGGTGCGAGAGTTGTGTGCGGAGAGCAAGGAACCCGGCCAAGCGGCGATTGCGATGGCCGCCGCCGCTGACGTCGCATACTGCGTGGGGTGCCACGAACAAGCATCGGCGTTCCTCGAACGCTCGCTGTCGCTCATTCACTCGACGTCGTCACCACTTCGTAGAGCAAAGGTTGAGAACATCGCCGGACGCGTCCTCCGAAAGACTGGGCAACACACCTCGGCTCTGAAAATGCATACGAGTGCCTACCAGCTTGCCAAGGCGGTCAACTACCGGCCGGAGGAAGCGTATGCCCTGGCCGGGATGGCCGAGACCATGGAGGCTCTCGGCGACGACAACACTGCCTCCCGGTATAGAGCCGACGCAGAGACCTTGTTCGCAAGCATGGGAGTAGACCGAGAGCATCGCCGAAGTTGACTCCTGACTGGTGTCGGGTGCGCCGCTTCCAACCCGGCATCGATCTGGACAAGGATGGCGGGTGGGGCGTGTAGCCAAAAGACGTCCGCGACTCCAACTGGGTGAGCCGATATTGATTGCTGGGATGATCTCGGACGTGGCGGGACGTGTCCATTGCCGTACACGCGCAAACCCCCCTGGGTCCATTCCGCCACACGCCGAAGGAGAGTGACCTTGCTTCGGCCGTCCGTACCCGCCCTCGCGGCGTTGACGGCGATCGTGCTCGCCGCGTCGGCCTGCGGGCAAGATCCTGTTCCGATCACTGCGGCCGAGATGGCGACTGTGCCGAGCCAGGCGATCGCTGTGGTCACGGTCGGTCCGTCGCAACCTCCGATCATGACCAAGGCCGATCACACCTCAGCCTTCGCCATCGACGCAGATGGCAACGTCGTCGGCAAGCTCCAGGGCGGCGCGATCGACTCGGCGAGCATTGTGGGCTGGAATCGCGGATTCACCCTAGCCACAGCTGATTCCGTGACAACCGTCAGCCAATCCGGCCGCAACGTGCTCGCGAACGACGAGGACGGGGTCGAAGGCATCGCACAAGATTTCACGTCTGGCCGAAGCCTGGTCTGGTTCAACACCGGCACCGGCGGCGGACCAGCGGCACAGTACCGGCATGACTACGTCCTGACCTCCCCGGACACAGCACCACTGCGGGGTTCGGTCCCCGGGCTCATGCTCTCGGCAGCGCACTGCGGCAAGCGCGCGTTCGGGGTCGTCGTCACGTTCGACGACCTCACCGCACCCCAACCGATGATCAAACACCGACTGTTCGAACTCCCCATCGACGGTGGCGAACCCGTCCTGCGCGGTGAATGGGAGTGGCCCAACGGGTTCCGCAGCGAGTCACGGGCCTCGGCATGCTCGGCGGACGGCTCGGCACTGTTCAACCTCTACGGCTCGGTCGAGGCGCGCCGCAACGAGACCAGCGCGCTCGGACTCGAGTTGGTACAACTCGATACCGCTACCGGTGCGCGCACCCCGTCGCACGTGGGTATGGCCGGGCATACCGCATGGGCCCGGCCGAACACACTGACCCGGATCGGGGATCGGCTGTACTGGATCAACGGCGACGACGGGGCAGTACTTTCCATACCGCTGAATCAGCCATCCGAAGTCCGCAAAGAGTGGGACCTCGCCGCGACAGGATTCGGGCATCAAGCCACGGTGACCGGCACCACGGTCGCACACATCGACACCCACAACACACCGACATACGACGAGTACGACCTCATCACCGGCCAAAAGATTCGCGGCACGATCGAACTGCCATGGCTGAAATCGATCGTCCACTCGCAGACCGAAAGCGGCAAAACTACCTACGCGGTGGCCGGCGTTGCCTGCCTTCCTGCGTCATCAACGTAAGGTCCTACCCAAGCCAGGTGACGCGCGAGCTATGCGGTCACAATTAAGCTGACTCGCGTCGTTCAAGGCCGACCGCGTCGGCTAGTTCCTGGCGGTGGCGCAGGAGTTCTGGGTGATCGACGCTGAGTTCGCCCATGAAGTCGGCCAGTGCGTCGGCGATGGCGTTGAGTTTCTGCTGGACCGCCTCGTCGGAGCGGGACTGCGTGTTCTGCAGCAACGCCACCAGCAAGAAGGTGATGATCGTGGTCGCGGTGTTGATCACCAGCTGCCAGGTGTCGACGCTGGGTAAGACCAGGAACGTCGGCGCCCACACCACGACCAGGAGCACGCAGAATACGAAAAACCCGGCTTTGGCGGTGAGTGCGGCCGCACCGGTGGCAAAGCGGTCGAAGATCGTCAGCTTGCCGCTCACCTGCGAAGGCATCGTGTTTGCTCCAGTGCCGGAGCGTGGCGCGTTGTCGTGCATGAACCGTCCCTTTCTGGAACCGGCAGCCGAGGTATCGGTGGCGGTCGGAGTTGGGTTAGCCAAGCGACGGACGCGCAAACGGCCCGGACGGTTGCGGTATCGGGGTCGCTCCGATTCGGAGCTGCGGCCGCCCCCGTCCAGGGCTATCGCACCGGAGCTCGAACGGAGGATGATCGCTCGCTTCAGTTGCGCTCTGCGGCAGCGCATTTCGCGGCGAATGCCAGCAGCGATTCGGCGGTCCTCGGCGGATCCTCGAGGTTGGGCGAGTGCCCGACCCCGGGCAACAGCACCACTGTCGCGCCGGGCACGGCGCGGTACTCCGCCGCGGCCGAGGGACGCCACCTGCTGTCGTTCGCACCGAAGATGACCAGCAGCGGTTTACCAAGGGGCGCAAGCCGTTCCGGAAGCGACCGCTCGTCAAGGTAGCCGCAATTCGCCTGCGAGGCAGCGACGAAGACGGCGGGGTCGATGGCGCGGAACTGGTCCACATACTCCTGGGGAATCGTATAGTCCGCGCTGAACCCGGAGCGCATCATCTCGCGGAACTGCTCATCGGTCAGATCCGCCCACTTCACCGGCGGCCGGGCGGAGCTCTCCTGCGCTATATAGGCGCCCATATGGGGTCCGAAATCGATGATGACGACCGCGGTCACGAGGTCAGGGCGTTGCTCGGCGAGCGCGGTGGCGACCGCCCCGCCGCTGGAATGGCCGACCGCGATGACGCGTTCGACGCCGAGCGGATCCAGCGCGGCACCGACTCGGCGCGCTTGGTCGGAAACCGTGTAGTTCGCGTCCCCCAGTCCGGCCGACTGGCCGCACCCGAGCAGGTCGACCCGGATGACGCGATGGGATCCGGTCAGCAGCGGGACCATCGGATCCCACGACCGCCCCGACGCGGCGGTGCCGTGGATGAGCAGCAGTGCCGGGGCGTCGCGCGGGCCGTCTTGCCTCACGTAGATCTCACTACCGATCGACTTGTCGACGCCGCGTAACTCGTTGTTGGAAATAGTCATACCTGCACTATCGCTGCCGCTGGTTGCCGGTGGATTGGATAAATGTTCCGGCTCGTCGGCGTGCGTAGCATGACGGCATGAGGTCCGATGTTGCCGGGCGCGGCGTGCTGTGGGACATCGCCTGCCCGAGGCAGTCGAGTCGCGTGCCCGGCGTCACCATGGCCGGGTTCGGCGACCGCGGTATCACCCCGCCCGATCTCCGGCTGATCCCGCACCCGGCCGTGACGCTGGTGCTCGTGTTCGGCGGCACCATCGCCCTGCAAGATCCGGCCGGACGGCAGCGCCGGGGCAGCTTGGCCATCGCGCCTGGTTTCGGCGAGGTGTTGCACGCGCTGCGGGTGGAGGCCTTCGACTGCCTGCAGGTGCGCCTGTCGCCGGTGGTCGCGCACGCGGTGCTGGGTCCAGCGGCGGCTGAACTGGGCAATTCGGTGGTGGCCCTCGACGATCTGCTGGGCCGTGCGGCGACCCGACTCTGCGAGCAATTGGACGAGCTCCCGTCCTGGAGCGATCGTTTCGCGTGGACCGACGCGTGGCTCGCCCGGCAATACGCGACGGCGGCGCCCGTGTACCCCGAGGTGGCGTGGGCCTGGCATCGAATGGTCGCCGGTCGCGGAATGGATCGGATCGAGGAGTTGGCGGCCGAGCTCGGCTGGAGCCGCAAACGCCTGTGGTCCCGATTCCAGTCCCAGCTGGGCCTGCCACCCAAGCGCGCGGCGAAGCTGATCCGCTTCGACCATGCCGTGCACAGTTTGGTCGCGGGTCGGCTCCCGGCCGCGGTTGCCGCCGAGGGCGGCTACACCGACCAGTCCCACCTCCATCGTGATGTCATGGCGTACACGGGATTGACTCCGGCGACCGTGGTCAACGAGCCCTTCCTCGCCGTCGACGACATCGCCTGGGGCTGGCCCAGATCATCCCATCGTCCCGATCGATCACCGAGAGTTGTTCAGAGAAGAGCGTTTTCGGGTACATCGCCGAAGATTGTCGGCTGATCGGGTCGCACACACCTCGGCGCGTGCATCCGCCTCAGCGACGGCATGCGCGCAGGCCGTCGACGAGGATCGACAGCAACCGCGGCCCTCGTACGTCGAGTTCGGTGTCGTCCAGCCGCGACAACCAGCTGATGAGCACGATGATGTCGCGGGCTTCTGCGTCGGCGCGGATGCTGCCGTCCGAGCGGCCGGCCGCCAGCAATAATTCCACCACCCCGCCGATCGGGCCGAGGCTGTGCGCGGTGAGGTCACGCCACGTCGCCGCCTCGACGGCGGCGAACACGTCACGCTTGACCCGGGCGTAGGCGGCGACACGGTCGAACCACGCGGCCAGCGCGTCCAGCGGCCGGTGCGTCGCCAGCAGGCGCGGAGCAGCGGCAACCAGCTCTTCCACCTCATGGCGATACACCTCGGCGAGCAGGTCCTCGCGGGTCGGAAAGTGCCGGTAGAGCGTGCCCTGCCCGATACCGCAGGCCTTCGCGACCGCGTTGAGTTTCAGCTCTCCCGGCTCGCGCACGAGATCGCGGGCCGCTCGCAGGATCAGTTCGCGGTTGCGTTGCGCGTCCGCACGCCGCGTGCCACGACTCTTGACAGAAGCGGACACCTGTCCGCTAAGGTCTTCTGGGTAACCGGACATATGTCCACTCTAGACGGAGGATCCTTGTGACCATTCACGGCAAGGTCGTCGCCATCACCGGCGCCAGCAGCGGAATCGGCGAAGCGACCGCCCGCCACCTCGCCGCACTCGGCGCGGCCGTCGTACTCGGCGCCCGCCGCACCGACCGGCTCGACCAGCTGGTCGCCGAAATCGAAGCCGCCGGTGGGCGAGCGGCCGCCACGCGCGTCGACGTCACCGATCCCGAAGACCTCCGGTCGCTCGTTACCGTCGCCGTCGACCGTTTCGGACGTCTGGACGTCCTGGTTGGCAACGCCGGGATCAGCAAAATCAGCCCCGTCGCCGACTTGGACGTCGAGGGCTGGTCGGCGATGGTCGACGTGAACGTCAAGGGCATCCTGCACGGGATCGCCGCTGCCCTGCCGGTATTCCGTCGCCAGGGCAGCGGACACCTCGTCACCGTCGTCTCGACCGCCGGCCTGAAGATCGTCCCCACCCAAGCGGTGTACGCGGGCACGAAAAACGCGGTGCGCACCCTCCTCGAGGGCCTGCGACAGGAAAGCACCGACGGGGTGCTGCGCACGACCTCGATCTCGCCGGGTTATGTCCGCACCGAACTCGTCGACAACGCCATCGACGACCCGGCCGTGCGCGAGCAGGTCAAGCAGAACATGGCCGATCTCGGTATCGATCCCACGGCGGTGGCTCGGGCGATCGCCTTCGCCATCGACCAACCCGACGACGTGGAAATCGGCGACCTGACGATTCGGCCGACTCGCCAGGGCTGAGCCGCCCGCTCCTCGGCAGGAAAAGTCTTCGAAGAAATCTGCGAGGGGGTGTCGGATCGGGGTGATGGTGTTCGTAGCAATGGTGAGGCCGCCCAATGGGGCGGCGCGAGCAAGGGATAACACCATGAGCACCACCTTCACCGTCGACTTCTTCTGCAGCCTCGACGGTTACGGCATGGCCAATGGCTGGCCCGGATACTGGGGTAAGGAAGGCCCCGAGATCATCGCGGACCGGGTGCGCACCTTCGCGCAGGACCAGGTGCTCGTCTTCGGCGCGACGACGTTCCGGCAGTTCCGGCACTTCGTAACCGCGTTCGACGAGCCCTACTACGAAAGCCTGAACAAGCTGCCGAAGCTCGTGTTCTCCAGCACGCTCGAAGAGGCGCTCGGGTGGCAGAACTCGACGGTTCTCAACGAGGACGCGGTGACGGCGATCGAGCGCCTGAAGCGCACGACGGACGTGCCGATGCGTTCGCACGGCAGCATCTCGCTGAACCGGGCGCTGCTCGCCGCCGGCCTCGTCGACCGGCTCGAGGTCATCATGTTCCCCGCGATCTCCGGCCGCGCAGGCGATTCGGCTCTTTTGCACGGCGGGGCGGAGTTCGACCTGGAACTCGTCGAGTCGACCGTGCTCGACGGTCAGACGCACAAGCTCGTGTACATCCCGCACCTGCACGGCGACATTCCCGAGGGCGCCGGGCCGCGGCGCCGGAACGCGGACTAGGGCCATTGCACTTCGACACCACAGGAGATGATCTTCAAATGCAGTATCTGGTTTCCGTAATCGATGACAAGAGCACTCCCGGCAGCACCGACAGGCAGCCTGCCATCAGCGCGTTCAACGAACGACTGATCGCCGACGGCTACTGGGTTTTCGCGGGCGGACTCGCCGACACCGACACGGCCACGGTCATCGACAACCGGGGCGAGCAGGCGGTATTCACCGACGGGCCGTTCATCGAGTCGAAGGAGTACCTGGCCGGTGTCTGGGTGTGGGAGGCGCCCGATCTGGACGTGGCGCTCGCGCTTGCCGCTGAGGCGTCCAAGGTCTGCGATCGCAAGATCGAGGTGCGGCCGTTCCGGTGAGCGACGTCGACGCATCGATCACCCGGGCCCACCACGACGAGTGGGCCCGGATAGTCGCCAGCCTGACCAGGCGTTTCGGCGACCTAGACATCGCAGAGGAGGCGGCGGCCGAGGCGTTCGCGACCGCCGTCGAGCGGTGGCCTGCCGACGGCGTGCCGCCCAACCCCGGCGCCTGGCTGACCACCACCGCCAACCGCAAGGCCATCGACCGGATCCGGCGCGAGAACAAGCGCGACGACAAACACAAGGAGGCTCAGATGGTGTACGACGACGACCCGCCCGAGCCTCTCGGCGTCATCGACGACGACCGGCTGCGGCTGATCTTCACCTGCTGTCACCCGGCGCTGGCGATGGAAACTCGCCTGGCGCTGACGCTGCGCATGGTCGCCGGTTTGACCGTGCCCGAGATCGCTCGCGCCTTCCTGGCGACCGAAAGTGCCATGGGGCAACGGATTACGCGTGCAAAAGCCAAGATCAAAGCGGCAGGCATCCCCTATCGAATGCCGTCCGCCGCGGATCTGCCTGCCCGTGTCGCAGGCGTGCTCGTCGTGCTCTATCTCGTCTTCAACGAGGGCTATCTGGCGACCGGCTCCGACACCGACCCCGTACGGCACGACCTGACCGCCGAGGCGATCCGGCTCACCCGCCTGATCCGTGCCCTCCTACCGGAGGACGGCGAGGTGGCCGGGCTGCTCGCACTGATGCTCCTGATCGAGGCCCGCCGCCCCGCCCGGGTCTCGGCCAGCGGCGAACTCGTCGCCCTCGACGAGCAGGACCGCGGGGCCTGGGATCAGGCACTGATCGCGGAGGGCCACCGGCTGGTGCGCGAGCGCCTGGCCGCTGCCGCCACCGGAGTGCCGCCGGGTCGCTACCAGATCCTCGCCGCGATCAACGCCGTGCACACCTCCGCCCGCGACATGCGCGACACCGACTGGTCCCAGGTCCTCGCCCTCTACGACCAGCTCGTCCGGCTCGACCCGTCGCCGATCATCGCCCTCAACCGGGCTATCGCCCTCGCCGAACTCGACGGCCCCGAGGTGGCACTCGCGACCGTCGACCGCCTCGAAAACAAACTGGCCGACTATCACGCCTACCACGCCACCCGCGCCGACCTGCTGCGCAGGCTCGGCCGCAGTCAGCAGTCGCGGGCGGCGTACGACAAAGCGATCGAGCTGGCGGGCAACACCGCCGAGACCGCGTACCTGACCCGCCGCCGCGGCCAACTGGGGTGACGCCCGCGGGATTCCGATCACAGCGTTGAACGACGCCGCACTGTCCAGCTGTTACTGCACCCCTCGGACAGTCCAGCGGAGTGATCCGCGTTCAGCACTGGACCGGAGGGTACGTTTCCCGCAATCGGCTGGCAAGTCCCGAAACCCCGGGGCGTGCCAATTGCTAGCTGGTGATGCGGGCGTCGGCGGGATACACCTGAATGTCGCGGCTTGCCAGCATCGGGACCACCTGGGCGACACCGATGCTCTGAAAGTGTTCGGCCGCGCGGTGGGCGGCGAAAGCGTCTGCGTCGGCATACTTTTCGATGCTGACGAATTGCTCGGGGCGCTCCGATGAACGGAACACCTCGTATTCGAGACAGCCCGGTTCGGTTTTGCTGGCGTCGGAGAGCAGGCGCAAGCGGCGCTCCAGTTCGTCGGCGTCCTCGGGGGCCGCCGATACGCGCGCGACAATGATGAGTTCAGTCATGGTGTGCTCGCTCAGGGCAGGGCGTTGATGAGCTTGTCGAGCTTTACACGGGGGCCGGTGAAGAAGGGGACCTCTTCGCGGACGTGCAGGCGGGCCTCGGTGGCGCGCAGGTCGCGCATCAAGTCGACGATGCGGTGCAGTTCGGGAGCCTCGAAGGCCAGGATCCATTCGTAGTCGCCGAGAGCGAAGGAGCTGACCGTGTTGGCGCGCACGTCCGGATAGCCGCGGGCCTCCTTGCCGTGATCGGCGAGCATCTTGCGGCGCTCCTCGTCGGGCAGCAGGTACCACTCGTAGGACCGAACGAACGGGTACACGCAGATGTAATTGCCCGGCTCCTCACCGGTCAAGAACGCAGGCAGATGGCTCTTGTTGAATTCCGCGGGCCGATGCAGCGCGGCGTTGCTCCACACCGGAGCGCTCGCGCGACCCAACTCCGTGGTGCGACGGAAATCCGCGTAGGCGGCCTGCAGGTCCTCGATGCGTTCAGCGTGCGTCCAGATCATGAAATCGGCGTCCGCGCGCATCCCCGCGACGTCGTACACACCACGAACCACCACGTCACGATCCGCCAGCCCCTCGAAGAACGCCCGCGCCTCCTTGATCGCCGCCGCCCGATCCTCACCGAGCACCCCCGGCTGCACCTGAAACACGGAGAACATCAGGTAGCGAATAGTCGAGTTGAGTTCCTGATAATCGAGTCGCGCCATACCGCCTATCGTGCCACTCGCCGGGTGAGCGACGTTTCTCGGTCCGGGTCGAGCACACGCGGGGCGGAGGGCTCGCGAATCATCGGCCCACCGGCAATGCGACAGCGACTGATCCGGCACAGCGCCACCTGCCTGCCAACAACCTCAACGGCGGTTCGACTTATCACTAACGTGCTTGCGGTGGCCGGGGCGCGGCGCCGACGAAACGGTGTCGCGACACCTCCCGACGCCAGACGTCGACGAGCCTTCCTGCGCAACGTGGTAACGGCCGATAGGCGGCGATGAGTCCGAATCAGCTTGCGGCAGTGGCGATGCGGCGAGCGGAGGTGACTCAGGCGGGGACGCCGACACCGCGGAGGTCGGCGTCGCGGGGGAGCTACTGCAGATTCGATTGCGGCGACGCGGCCGGTGTGACCGGGGAGGCGTACTGGGCGCGCCCGCCACACCAGCGTTGGACCATGACCGAATCAGCTTGCAGCCAGCGGCGAAACGATGTGCCGACGCCGCCCAGGCAACACATCGACAGCCAGATAGCCGCCAGAAAGGCCGAATCAGTTTGCGACAGAGGCGATGCGGTGAGCGAAGGCGACGCAGGCGCGGACGCGACGTCGTGGAGGTAGGAAGCCCGCGAGGGCGAGGCCAGCGAGAGGGCGACTGCCGAATCGCCGGCGGCGATGCGGTCATATGGCCGGGCGCGAGCGGGGGCGGACACCGCGCCAGCGTTGGACCGCGACCGAATCAGCTTGCAGCCGTGACGGAACGATATGGTGCCCACCCGATGTGACACCGTGACGACCAGATCGGCCTGGACAGTCCCAATTAGCTTGCGGCAGTGGCGATGCGGTGGGCGGCGGTGTTGCCGGAGGCGACGCAGGCGGGGACGCCGACGCCATGCAGGTAGGCGCCCGCGAGGGCGAGGCCGTCCACGGGGGCGACTGCTGATTCGATGGCGGCGATGCGGTCGGTGTGGCCGGGGGCGTATTGGGCGAGGCCGCCGCGCCAGCGTTGGACCACGGCGGAGAGGGGGTTGATGGGGACGCCGGTGACGGTGGACAAGTCCTCGGTGGCGGCGGTGATCAGGTCGGCGTCGGACCAGGACAGGGTGGAGTCGTCGCCGAATTTGCCGAATGAGACTCGGACCAAAGCCGTTTCGCGCTCGGCGAGGTGGGTCCATTTGCGGCTGGACAGGGTGAATGCCTTGGCGCGCAACGGTTCGCCGGTGGCTACCAGGATGCCGGAGTTCTGGGGAAGTGCGGTGTCGCGTGGAAGGGCAAGGGCGACAACGATCGACGAGGAAAGCTCGATACCAGCCAGCGGTGCGGCGACGTCGGGCGCGACCGTGCCGAGCAGGCGGGCGGTCACCGGGGCAGGCGTGGCGAGCACCACCGCGTCGACGGCGCCGATCGGGTCGACGACCCAGCCGCGCAACCCACGAGCAAGTCGGGTGGCCGGTGTCGCGGTGACGAACTTCGCACCGGAGCGCGCCGCCAACGCTTCCAACAGCACTCGATATCCGTCACGGAGGCCTCCGAACACCGGGGCATTCGACGGCGGCGGCAGCGCGACGGACACCGCATGGGTGAGGCTGGGCGCACCGTCGTCCAACGCGGCGGCCAGGGTCGGCAGCGACGCACGCACCCCGATCGAGCGGGAACTTCCCGCATACACCCCACCGAGCAACGGATCCACACTCCGCTCAGCCACTTGCGTACCGAACCGGTCGGCGACCAACGAGTACACGTCGATATCCGAGCCGGGCTCCCAGGCCAGCGGCTGCCGTGATTCCCCCGCGATCCGCTGCACCGTCTCCGCGTCGACCAACCCGCGCATCGACTCGGCATCCGTCGGAATCCCCATCAACGTCCGCTCCGGCAATGCGTGCGCAACCCCACCCGACCACACCAGCGGCCGCAACCCAGCAGGCGTCACCAACTGCGTCTCGAGCCCCACCTCCCGCAGCAATTCCGGCACCTCGGGCCGCCGCCCGACAAACGCCTCCGCCCCGAGATCCAAAGGCCCCCCGGCCACTTCACCGGTATAAAGAATCCCCCCCACCCGCTCAGCCCGATCCAACACCAGAATCTCCGCCTTGCCCCCGAGCAACACTCGCAACCGATAAGCAGCAACCAACCCGCTGATCCCACCACCGACCACCGCGATCCTCATGCCATCGACGGTATCCCCCGCCCCCTCCCCACCCTCCACCGGTCCAACCCCCAGGTTCCGCGACCAACGGGACATGATGGCGGCGAAACGCGAGAAACCCCGCCACCGTGTCCCGTTGATCATGAACGAGGGACCCTGTGGGGTGCGGGATCAAGATCAAGGGGAGCTGGTGCAGGTATCGGCAAGTGGGTCCGCGAGGTGCACAGTCGGCGGGCGGGGGTCAGGCTGTTCCGTTGTCGAACCGAGCCGCGGTTCGCTCGCGACTATCTCCGCGAGCACTACAGTGCGTGCACCAATTCGACCAATGCCGTGAGTACGCCGGGGTCGGTGTCGGGCAGCACGCCGTGGCCGAGGTTGAAGATGTGTCCCTTGGCGCCCAACGTGATCGCCTCGTCCGCTTCGGCCGCGATGCGGCGCGCTTCGGTGTCGACCGCGGCCGAGCCCGCGAAGAGCACGGCGGGATCGAGGTTGCCCTGCAACGCTTTTCCGGGTCCGACGCGGCGCACGGCGTCGGTGAGCGGCACCCGCCAGTCGACGCCGACCACATCGGCGCCCGCCTCACCCATCGCACCGAGCAGCTCGCCGGTGCCGACACCGAAATGGATGCGCGGCACACCCGCGTCGGCAACCTCGGCGAAGACACGTTCGGAGTGCGGCAGCACGAAGCGCCGGTAGTCGGCGAGGGAAAGCGCGCCGGCCCAAGAGTCGAACAACTGGACGGCGTCGACGCCGGCGTCGAGTTGGGCCCGCAAAAAGGCGATGGTGATGTCGGTGAGCGCACCGAGCAACGCGTGCCAGGTCTGCGGGTCGGCGTACATCATCGCCTTGGTGCGCTCGTGGTTCTTGCTCGGGCCGCCCTCGACCAGGTACGACGCGAGCGTGAACGGCGCGCCCGCGAATCCGATCAGCGGCGTCTCGCCGAGCGCGTCGACCAGCAGCCGCACGCCGTCGGCGACCGCGCCAACTTCCTCCGGCCGCAGCCGCGGCAACGCGCGCACATCGTCGACGGTGCGCACCGGCGACGCGATGACCGGCCCGACGCCGGGCACGATATCGAGATCGATCCCGGCGGCCTTCAGCGGAACGACGATGTCGGAGAACAGGATCGCCGCGTCCACACCGTGCCTGCGAACCGGCTGCAGCGTGATCTCGCACACCAGCTCCGGATCGAAGCAGGACTCGAGCATGCCGACGCCCTTGCGCAGCTCGCGGTACTCGGGCAACGACCGTCCGGCTTGCCGCATGAACCACACCGGACGCCTGCTCGGCGTCGCCCCGGTAGCGGCGGCAAGGAACGGGGCATCGGTCAGGCGGCGGCGAGTATGAGTGCTCATCAATGTTCATCGTAAAGGGCCGCGCCCCCGCCCCTGCCGTGCCATGCGTGGACGTGAAATGGACTACGTCGAGCCACCCCACACCGCCGCCTGACTCAGCCGAACTCCCCCACCAGTTCCCGGCTCAGCCGAGCTCCCAGATCGGGCGGCCCGCACCCAGCCGACCAACGACGCGACCGAACCGCTTAATCGTGACCGCTGCATCCACCTGCCTCGACGGCTCTCCAGTCGGCAGATCGACGGAAGTGACGCTCGCCGCTGAGACCGTTATACGGCGTGACACGAACTGACCGCACCTGTTCATCGACCCGCACCCGACTCCGCCGAGCCACCTCCCCGGAAGACCACTTTCCGCAGTACCCGATGCACAATCGCCGCATCCCATCCATCAAGCGAAAGCCCGCAGGTGCACCGCCACCGCCCGCGTCCGCCCGCACCGACCGAACGCGACACGCCGAAGGGCGCAACGCGCGGAAGCACGGAATGGCCCGCGGACGCGGCGTCGATACAGCGGCGCGCCTCCGACTGTGCCGGGTGCACAAGGTCTACCGTCCCCTTCGTGACACCGCTCGACTTCCGCGACGGCGCCGCAGCGACCGAGGGACCCCATGGCGAGCCAGCTCAATTTCGCGCCGCGGTCGATGCGATGGGCACCGCTACCGTGCACCCTCGGATCGAGCTGGCGCCGATCCGCCCGCCGCAACGTCTGGCGCCCTATTCTTACGCACTCGGTGCTGAGGTAAAACACCCCGAAACCGGTGTGGTGCCGGTCGATTCGGAAGGCGACGCGTTCGGCAGGTTGATCCTGTTGCACGATCCGGACGGTGACGACGCCTGGCATGGCACGCTGCGGCTGGTCGCCTATATCCAGGCCGACATCGATGCCGCGCTCGCCAACGATCCACTGTTACCGGAGGTGGCGTGGAGCTGGCTGGTCGACGCGCTGGAGTCGCGCTCGGAACCGTTCACCGCACTGGGCGGGACTGTGACCTCGACCAGTTCGGTGCGCTACGGCGATATCGCAGGTCCGCCGCGGGCCCACCAGCTCGAGTTGCGCGCCTCCTGGACCGCGATCAGCAACGACATGCGCCCGCACGTGGAAGGTTTCTGCGAGGTACTCGCCTACGCGGCCGGCCTACCGCCGGCCGGTATCACCGAGTTGCAGATGCGACCGGACCTCTCGAACGATCACCGGTAGCCGGGAAGACCAGCGGCCGACGCGGCGTTGAAGTAAACGCTCCCGACACACGGAAGCCCGATAGGACGACGACCGCTGCGGCACTGCACGTAAAGTTCAACAACATGTCCGTACCCGACGAATCCGAACCCACCGGCGCGCCACCCCTGCTTGCGCCGGTGGATGGCGTGCCTCCGGTACTGGACACCGCCGCTCAAATCACCGCGGCCGCCGCTCGTCTCGCCGCGGGCACCGGCCCGCTCGCCGTCGACGCCGAACGTGCTTCTGGTTTCCGATATTCGGCACGCGCCTACCTGATTCAGCTCCGCCGCAACGGCGCGGGCACCTTCCTGATCGATCCGATCCCGGTCGCCGACGCGCTCGCGCCGCTGGCCGACGCGATCAACGATCTCGAATGGGTATTGCATTCGGCGGACCAGGATCTGCCGGGTCTCGCCGAGCTCGGCCTGCGTCCCAAGCGCCTCTTCGATACCGAATTGGGCGGGCGGCTGGCCGGTTTCGAACGCGTCGGCCTGGCCGCGATGGTCGAGAACCTGCTCGGCCACGCGCTACGCAAGGGGCACGGCGCGGCCGACTGGTCGACCCGACCGCTGCCCGACGAATGGCTCAATTACGCGGCGCTCGACGTCGAACTACTCCTCGAGTTGCGCGACGCGGTCGCCGCCGACCTCGAGGCGCAAGGCAAAACCGACTGGGCGGCACAGGAATTCGAGCACGTCAGGACCGCGGAGCCTGCCCCGCCGAAGGCCGACCGGTGGCGGCGCACCTCAGGCATCCACAACCTGCGCCGGACCAGGCAACTGGCCGTTGTCCGCGAACTGTGGACCACCCGGGACAGCCTGGCTCGCGCCCGCGACGTCGCGCCCGCGCGCATCCTGCCGGACGCCGCGATCGTCGCGGCGGTGACCGCCGACCCGAAGACCATCGCGCAACTGCGCGCGCTGCCGATATTCGGCGGACCGCGCCAGCGCCGGTACTCCCGGGAGTGGCTGGCCGCCGTCGATCGCGGCAGGACCCTGGCGGACAGCGACCTACCCCCGCTGACCCAACCGTTCGACGGCCCGCCCCCGGTGAACCGCTGGGAGCGCCGCGACCCGGCCGCTGCGGCCCGGTTGACCCGCGCGCGCACCGCGATGGGTGAGCTGTCCACCGAGCATTCGATCCCCGTCGAGAACCTGCTCTCGCCCGACCTGGTCCGCCGCCTGTGCTGGGACGGACTGCCCGATTACGACCGCGTCCCCGACTCACCCGACGACCTGGCCGCCGCCATCGACGGCTTCCTGAAGTCGGGCGGCGCGAGGCCTTGGCAGCGCGAGCTGGCCGTGCCGCACCTGACGGCGGCGCTGACCCCGAAACCGGCCGAGTAGCTCAGGACGGGCTCGTCACCGCGTCTTCCTGTACCTGCTCGAAGATGCGCAGCCGCTCGTCCATGCCGCCGCTGAAGGCGTCCGCGACAGCACGTCGTGAATCCAGACGAAGCGACTGTGCCCGTCGCCGTGCGGGAAGACCTGCATGGTCGCGTTGTCGTGCCGTCGCCGCAGGCACTTGGCCGCGCCTCAAAGCCTGCCGAGAGCCGAGCTGCCGCTGGGCTTTCTACGATCACTCCCGCAATCACGGTCGCACCTGGTGCTCGATGAACGTGTGTGGCAATCGCGTGAAAGTCCGTGCCTCGCAACGGCGGCGGGCCTCATCGCCGCACCGTTGAACCACAATCGGCAGCAGCCACTTCCGCCGACGTCAAGTCGCACGCGCCGAAACACGCTTGGCGGCAGCGACTCCCGACTCTATCCCGGGTCCTTGATACCGAAGTCGTGGGCGGCCTCGAGCCAACCCTGGTTTACTACGTGCTCGATGACCGCATCGTCGAGGATCCGAATCTGATGGGTCCACTTGCCCGGATAGGTCTCCTGCACACCGAGGATCAGTGGATCCGATACCGGCTTATGCAGGTCGAGGGTGAGCATGAGGACATCCTCGGGCACCTGTTCGGCGCGCGGAGTCGGCCACAGCCACGCGAACTTTCGGTCCGCGCCGAAGGAGACCTGGCTCTTGGTGACCGCCGTGGTGACCGCACCGAGCGCTTCGATCCGCGGCGCCAGACTGCGGAACAGGCGCAGCGCGTCGGGGCGTTCGGCGAACAGATTCTCGACCGTATGCTCGTCCATCCTTGGCATTATTGCCGAAGCAGGCGCCCGGACATGGCCGCTTGGAAGTGTGGGCAGATGGTGAAGTCGGCGTGCTCGCAGGCCGTAGCGTGCTCGATCATGTCCAGCGAAGCTTGTGCGGTGGCGATGCCTGCCCGCAATTCGTCCCGCTGCCTGCTGAGCACCGTCGAGCGGTTGAGCGTGGTGAACATCGTGCGGATGTCATCGAGGGCGAAACCGGCTTCCTTGGCGCGCAGGATCACCGCGACACGGAAAACATCGTCCTCGCCGTAACGTAGCCGACCGGCCGAATCCCGTTACGGCGTTATCAGATCTGAATCCACATTCAGTGGCACACCACGGCAGACCCTTCTCGGGCGTTTGCCGCCACTATGTGCCACTGAATGTGGATTCGCCAGGTTTGGCGTAACGAGGGATGCCTCCTCGTCAGGGGAGGCTCGAGCTTGGTGGGTGATGGAAATGGTTGACTACGGGGGTGACTGAGTACGACGTGTTGTGTGTCTTCTGCGGGGCTGACGGCCGGTACGGCAATGAGCTCGGGGTCGTGCGTGATGGTGTTGCCGTCGCTACGGAAGGCGAGCGGCAAGCCTTTGCCGGGCAGCTGGGGTTCAGCGAGACCGTGTTCGTCGATGATGTTGAGCGTGGCGTTATCGATATCTACACGCCGACACTTCGGCTTCCTTTCGCCGGGCACCCGTGCGTCGGCACGGCCTGGCTGCTCGGCGTCCCCGCTCTGGTCACGCCAGCAGGCGTGGTGAGCACTCGGGTCGATGGCGAGTTCACTTGGATTGCGGCGCAAGCCGACTGGGCACCGCCGCGCACCCTGCGCCAGTACGACTCCGCGGCAGCGGTGGACGCACTGGTGGTGCCGGAGCCTGGCGAGTGGATCTACGCCTGGGCCTGGCAGGACGAGCAGGCCGGTCGGATCAGAGCCCGCGCCTTCCCCGGCCGGGGCGACGGCATCGATGAGGACGAGGCGACGGGCGCCGCTGCGCTGCTCCTCACCGCCAGTCTCGGTCGCCCCCTGCACATTTCGCAGGGCCGCGGCTCGCAGATCGAGACTTCCCCGCGATCGGACGGCCTGATCGAAGTAGGGGGACGTGTAAGGAAAAAGGCGAAGGCCGAGTACTAACTCGCGCCAACGAACGCGATGGCGGCGCGGCGGATCCGCTTGACGACAGCCGCGAAGGCTCACGATGATCGAACGATAGCCGAGCCTGCCGCGCATGAATTGTGCAGCCGCGCATCGAATTGCTAGCGATTCCGTGCGCGGCAGGCGCCACGGACGCAACCGTGCGCGACGGACGAGTGATTCGATCTACCGCGACCGAGCCTGACTCACCGTGAGGCGAGCCACCCACCGATCCGTCGGGCGATGTCCGGCGCGGTCAATCCGAGCTCCGCGTGCACCGCACCGCGCGACGCGTGATCCAGGAACTGCTGTGGCACACCGAGATCGCGGGTCGGGATGTCCAGTCCGGAGTTCCGCAACCGCGCCGACAGGGTCGAGCCGATGCCGCCGTGTAGCCCGCCGTCTTCCACGGTCACGACGAGCCGGTAGTTCTCGGCAAGTTTGACCAGGGTGTCGGAGACCGGAAGTACCCAGCGCGGATCGATCACGGTGACCGAAACACCTTCGGCCTCCAGCAGATCCGCGGCTTGCAGGGCGGTCTCGGCGAAGGAGCCGACGGCCACCAGCAGCACATCACCACGGACCGCCTGGACCGATCCGCCGCCGTCCAGCGCGGTGCGGTCGCCGGCGGCAAGCCGGAGCACATCGACCCCGTCGAGCCGCTCGACCGCCGAAATATCGTCAGCGACACTGCCTTTGGGGAAGCGGATCGCGGTAGGTCCGTCGTTGACGGCGAGCGCCTCCGCCAATTCCTCGCGCAGGGTCGCCGCATCGCGCGGCGCCGCCACCCGGATCCCCGGGACGATGCCGAGCACGGACAGATCCCACATGCCGTTGTGGCTGGCACCGTCGGGTCCGGTGATGCCGGAGCGATCCAGCACCACGGTGACCGGCTGCTTCAACAGCGCGACGTCCATCAGCAACTGATCGAACGCACGGTTGAGGAAGGTCGAATAGATCGCCACCACCGGATGCATGCCGCCGAGCGCGAGCCCGGCCGCCGACGCCATCGCGTGCTGTTCGGCGATGCCGACATCGAACATCCGCTCCGGAAACCGCTCACCGAACGCCGCGAGGCCGGTCGGACCTGGCATGGCCGCGGTGATCGCGACGATGTCGTCGCGCCGCTCGGCGTGCGCGACGAGCTCCTCGGAGAACACCGACGTCCAGCCGAGCGCCTTCGGGCCGCCCACCGGCACGCCGGTGAGCGGATCGATCGGATCGCAGGCGTGCATCTGGTCGGCGATGTGGTTCTCGGCGGGCGCGTACCCGTGCCCCTTCTGCGTCACCGCGTGCACCACGACCGGGCCGCCGAAGTCCTTGGCCCGGCGCAGCGCCGATTCCAGCGCGACGATGTCGTGCCCGTCGACCGGGCCGACGTACTTCATCCCGAGGTCGCTGAACAGCTCCTGCGGGCTCACCGCGTCTTTTATCCCGGCCTTCACCGCGTGCATCATCGAGTACGCGGACTCGCCGACCCGCGGGATGCTCTTCAGGATCCGCTTCCCGGCGTCGAGGGCGTGCTCGTAGGCGGGCTGGGTGCGCAGCGCGGTGAGCCGGTCGGCCAGGCCGCCGATGGTTGGCGCGTAGGAGCGGCCGTTGTCGTTGACCACGATCACCACCGGCCGGTCCGGCGCGCCCGCGATGTTGTTGAGCGCCTCCCAGCACATGCCGCCGGTGAGCGCGCCGTCGCCGACCACGGCGACCACGTGCCGGTCCTGCCCGGTCAGCGCGAACGCCTTGGCCAGGCCGTCGGCGTAGGACAGCGACGCGGAGGCGTGCGAGGACTCCACCCAGTCGTGCGCGCTCTCGGCGCGGCTCGGGTAGCCGGACAGGCCGCCCTGCTTGCGCAGCGTGTCGAAATCGCCCTTGCGGCCGGTCAGGATCTTGTGCACGTAGGCCTGGTGCCCGGTGTCGAAGATCAACGGGTCGGCCGGCGAGTCGAAGATCCGGTGTAGCGCGATGGTCAGCTCGACCACGCCTAGGTTCGGGCCGAGATGCCCACCGGTCGCGGCAACCTTCTGCACGAGGAAATCGCGGATCTCGTCCGCCAGCTCACGCAATTGCGGTGCGGTGAGCGGACGAAGATCTTCGGGCGTGTCGACCCGGGAAAGCACTCCCACCTGAACTCGCTCCCTCCGGATAGCGCTTCTGATCCGATCAGTCTACGGAGCGGCGGGCAGTGCTTCCGAACGAGAACCCAACTGCCACACCTGGCAACGACCCCCACCTGCCGACATCAGGGGTGAAATGTGAGCCTCGGCATACCGTACTCGGCATACAGTGTTCGTGTGGCCCAGCCCGAAGAGGCGATCCAGCGGACAATCGAACCGGGCGTGGTGTCCAGGATCGTCACCGACGTCTTTCACCTCTGCCGCCCCGACGATTCCGGTACACTGGCCGACTACATTCCGGAACTCGCTGCGGCGCAGCCGGATTCGTTCGCGTTGTGCCTGGCCACCGCCGACGGACGGGTCTACGGCACCGGCGACCTGGACACCTCGTTCACCATCCAGTCCATCTCCAAGCCGTTCACCTACGCGCTCGCGCTTGCCGATCGCGGCACCGAGTTCGTGGACGAGCGCATCGACGTCGAGCCCTCCGGGGAGGCGTTCAACGAGATCAGCTTGGATCCGGTGACCGAGCGACCGCGCAATCCGATGATCAACGCGGGCGCGATCACCGCCGCGTCGCTGATCACCGGCTCGGATCCGGTCGAGCGATTCGAGCGCATCCGGCGCTGCTATTCGCGCTTCGCCGGGCGCGAACTGAGCATGAACGAGGCGGTGTACGCGTCCGAAGCGCGCACCGGTTTCCGTAATCGCGCGATCGGCTACATGCTGCGCTCGTTCGGCATCATCGACTCCGATCCGGACGAGGCGGTTGACCGCTACTTCCGGCAGTGCTCGCTCGACGTGACCTGCCGCGACCTCGCGCAGATGGCGGCGACGCTGGCCAACAACGGGCGCAACCCGGTGACCGGCGAACGCGCACTGTCGACGGCGCTGAGCGAGCGGGTGCTCAGCGTGATGACCACCTGCGGCATGTACAACGCGGCGGGCGACTGGGTGACCAGCGTCGGGCTGCCCGCGAAGAGCGGGGTCGGCGGTGGCATCGTCGCGGTGCTGCCGGGGCAGATCGGCATCGCGGTCTACTCCCCCCGGCTGGACAAGCACGGCAACAGCGTGCGCGGTGTCGCGGCCTGCCGTGAGCTGTCGCAGCGGCTGGAGCTGCACTTTCTGCACGTCACGCGGGCGGCGCGGACGGCGATCCGGGCCGGATACTCGGTGGCCGAGGTGCCGTCGCGGCTGCGCAGGACGACCGAGGAGATCGCGGTGCTCGCCGAACACGGGCATCGGGCGCGGGTGTACGAGTTGCACGGCGATCTGTTGTTCGCGGGCGCGGAGAGTGCGGTGCGGACCATCGAGACGCAGGCGGGTGAGCTCGAAGCGCTGGTGGTCGATCTGCGCCGGGTCGGTGAGGTGAGCGAGATCGCGGTGCGGATGATCGATGATCTGCAGACCGAGCTCGCGGCGATCGGCGTGCGGGTGGCGCTGGTCGATCCCGACGCCAAGCTCGGGCACCTGGTGTCCAGCCTGGATCCAAACGATCCGCGCGGCCGGGTGTTCATCGATCGCGACACGGCGACCGAATGGTGTGAGGACATCGTGCTCGAGCGGCATCGGCCCGGCGACGAGCCGGTGTGCACGTCGATCTCGATCGAGGATCATCAGGCGCTCGCGGCGCTCGAGTCCGATGATCGGGTGCAGCTGGCCAAGGAGTTCGAGGTGCGCACTTTCGCGCGCGGCGAGGTGATCGCGCGGCGCGGGAGTGCGCGGTCCGGGCTGTATCTGATCCTCGAGGGCCGGGTGCGCATCACCTTCGAAGGCAGCGACAATCGGACACACCGGCTGGTGAGTTTGTCGGCCGGGATGTCGTTCGGGGAGATTCCGATGCTGGTGGGGACGCCGTTCGTGAACGAGGCGCGGGCCGAGACCGGAGTGCGGGTTGCGGTGTTGAGTCCTGCGCGATTCGATCAACTCGCCTCGCGCGCGCCGCAGTTGAAGCTGGCATTGCTCGAGCGATTGGCGGCGGGGGCGTATGCGCAAATGGACGCGGCGGTGCGCGCGATCGCGGTGCGCGGCGGCGATTATTGAGCACCTCCGCGAACGATTGTGTTGTCTCCGCCGTTGACCACATGAAGTGAGACTGATCCGCCGACCGATCGAGGAGTATGCCGTGAGCGAGAAGTCCGATTCCGCCGGTGCGGGCACCGTCACGATTTTCGGTAGCGGCACCGCGCGTGCCACACCGGATTTGATGCGCGTCACGATTTCCGTCGAATGCCGGGCGGGCAAGGTAGCGCTCGCCTACAGCAAGGCCGGCGAGCGGGTCGCCGGGGTCACCCGGTCGCTGCGGTCCGATGGTGTCGAGGGCAAGGACATCGCGACCAGTGGCTTGTCGGTGCACACCGAGACGGTGTGGACCGAGGGCCAGGGCAATCGGATCACCGGCTATCTCGCGAGCACATCGCTGACCATCGCGTTGCGCAACCTCGGCGACGACGCCGATCCGGGTCCCGCGACGATCATCGCCAACGCCGTCGACGCGGGCGGCGATGACGTTCGGCTCGGTGGGCTGACCCTCACCTTCGCCGACCAGGAGTCGCTGCTCGTCCAAGCACGGGACGCGGCGTGGGAGAACGCGGTCGCCAAGGCTGAACAGTTCGCGGCGCGGGCGGGCCGGGCGCTCGGCGCGGTGCTCGAGATCACCGAGAACACTTCCGCCGCACCGCCTTCCATCCCGCGGGTGAAGGCGATGTCGATCGCGATGGACGCTTACGGTGCCGCGCCGGTTCCGGTCGAGCTCGGCGAGAGCGAGATCTCGGCGGGGATCCGGGTCACCTGGCAGCTGGACTAGGTCGGTGTGTCGCGACGACCACTGCGCTGACGGCCAGCGGCGGTAGCGCCCACAGCGCCGCGGTGAGGTACCCGTTTTGGGTGGGCAGCAGCGCGCCGTTCGGGGTGCTGGCGGCGAGCAGGAACCCCGCGAACGCACTGCCGATGCTCATGCCAATGCTGCGGGCGATCTGGTTGATCGAGAGCACGCTGGCTGTCTCCGCTTGGGGCACGCCGACGAGCACCAGCTTGGGCATCACCGCGAAGACGCCGCCGACGGCGAAGCCGAGCAGCGCGATCGCGGCGAGGACCGCGAGCAGTGACTGGACCGCGGCGGCGAACAGCAGTGCGCTGGCAACGGCGATCCCGGCCGAGAGCGCGTACGTCCACCGTTCGGTGATGCGCGCGACGAGACGCGGCACCGCCTTTCCGGCGACGAACCCGAGCAGCGAGAACGGGATCAGTGCCGCACCCGCGGCGACGCCGGGCAGCGCGAATCCGTAGCGGGCGGCGGTGGGCGTCTGCACATAGCGGGTGAATAGGCTGAACAGCAGGTACAGACCTGTCCCGGCCACGAGTACCGCCAGGTTCGCGCGCAGGACGGGCCGGTGACCGAGTAGCCGCAGGTCCACCAACGGTGTGTCGGTGCGCAGTTCGAGCAACGCCCACCCGGCCAAGACCGCGACAGCACCGGCGAGGATGCCACCTGCCAGCCACGCGGTCGCCCATGTCGCGGGTTCGGCGACGACGAGCAGCAGCCCGAGCGTGCCGAGCGCGAGCAGCAGCGCGCCGGTGACGTCGATCCGGGGCAACTCCCCCGGCGCCTCGACGGGCAGTGTCCGCCAGGCGATGACCAGCGCGGCTACCGAGAGGACGAGCCCGAGTCCGTACGCGGCGCGCAGGCCCGCGAGTTGGTCGAGCAGGCTGATCGCCGGATAGCCGACCCCGATACCCACCGTCGAGGCGACCGACAACGCGGCGATCGTCGACGCGGCGCGCTCCGGCGGCAGGTGTGCGCGGGCGACACTCATCAACAACGCCCCGACCGCGACCGCGAGCCCCTGAAATCCGCGACCGATCAGCAACGCCGCGAACGGAAGTGGCAGCACCGTCAGCAACCCACCCACGGTGACCAGGGCGAGGGTGGCCAGGATCGTGCCGCGGCGGTACGGGCCGCTGCCGAGCCTGCCGAGCACCGGGCCCGCGATCGCGCCGCTGAACAGGGTCACCGTCAAGGTCCACTGCGCGGCGGCCATGGACACGTGCATTCCCGTGGCGACCGGCGTGATGAGGGGCGCGCCGACGCTGCCGACCACCGCCCCCGCCAACGCCGTGCAGACGAGTGCGCCGCTCAGCCGTCCGCTCTGCTGGGCGGCGACGGCGGTGCGGCTGTTCGTCCGGATGTTCATCGGTTCGTCTCGGTGGTGATGTGCGCGAACAGATCCGGCTGGATGCGAACTTTCGACATCGATGGAACCGAATGTGTTCGCGCTGCGTCAGAGTAGGTAAGGCAGCACGCCGTCCTAAGGATGTCGGATGATCGCTCGTCGCAAGGATTTCGCTCTGTTCCTGCTCGTCGCGTTCGGTGCGGCCTGGGTGCTCGCCTGCGGACCATGGCTCGACGGTCAGGGCCTGCAATCCGGTTTGTGGCTGCACACGGGTGCCGCGATGATGATGTTCGCACCCGCGCTCGGCGTGCTCGCGGTGTGGCGCTACCGGCGGCTGCCCTGGTCCGCGCTGTTCTCGCAGAACGGGTTACGGCTCGGCGCGCGACCACGGCGGACAGCCTGGCTGACGGTGATCGCCTGGCTCGGCGCGCCACTGTTCCTCTGGGCGGCGTTCGGACTGAGCGTGCTGTTCGGCGTGTACGTCTTCGACTTCCCGAGCCCCGCGATCGTGGCGGCCGTCGTCGTCGACGCGGTCACCGTGTCGACCCTCGGCACCGTGCCGTTCGCGCTCGGCGAGGAACTCGGCTGGCGCGGCTGGCTGATGCCGCAGCTCACCGGCCGCCTCGGCAGCACCGGCGGAATCATTGCCACCGGGGTGATCTGGGCGCTGTGGCACGCGCCGCTCACGCTGCTCGGCTACAACTATCCGAACCTCGGCGCCTGGGCCGTCGTCGCGTTCATCGGATTCTGCGTGCCGCTCGGCGCCATCCTCGGCTGGCTCCGGATGTACACCGGCAGCATCTGGCCGTGCGTCGTCGCGCACGCCGCGATCAACGGCAGCGCAATGCTGTTCGGCCTGTTCAACTCCTCCGCACACCAGGCGAATCCGCTGTACGCCGGGTGCGGGTTCGTCGGCTGGGGCGTGCTCACCGTCATCGCGGCGGTGCTGTTCACCTGGTTCCCGGTGCACCGGGTCGCCGTCCGATCGGAAACCTTTGTGGCACCGGCAAACTCCTGGCCGTCATTCGGCTGACACCAAGTGCGTCGCCGTCTTGATCACGATCGGACGAGTGTGGTTCGCGGACCACCTATATTGAGAAGTCGGTGACAGGCCGTCGCTGGTTAGGGGTTCGTATGTCGTTCGTGCTCATCGACACACCGCGACCGCACGTCGCCCTGGTCACGCTCAACCGCCCCGATCGGATGAACGCCATGGCGTTCGACGTGATGATCCCGCTGCGCGAGGCGCTGGAAGAAGTCAGCGCCGACAACGACATTCGGGTCGTCGTGCTCACCGGCGCGGGGCAGGGCTTCTGCTCCGGCGCCGACCTGCAGAGCGCGGGCAAGGTGCCCAATGTCGAAGGACTCACCCTCACCAGCGTCGCGCGCCGGTCGATGGACCTGCTCAACGATGTGATGATCACGCTGCGGCGGATGAACCAGCCGGTGATCGGCGCGATCAACGGTGCCGCCATCGGCGGCGGATTCTGCCTCAGCGTCGCCACCGACATCCGAATCGCGGCCGAGGAAGCCTACTTTCGCGCCGCAGGCATCAACAACGGCCTCACGTCCACCGAACTCGGCATCAGCTACCTGCTGCCGCGCGCCATCGGCGCCTCCCGCGCCTTCGAGATCATGCTGTCCGGCCGCGACGTCGACGCCACCGAGGCCGAACGCATCGGCCTCGTCTCGCGCACCGTGCCCGCCGCCAAACTCCTCGAAACCTGCTACGACCTGGCCGACCGCATCATCAGCTTCAGCCGGGTCGGCACCGAACTCACCAAACGCATGCTGTGGAGCGGCATGGAAGCGGGCGGCTTCGAATCCCACATGCAACACGAGGGCATGGCCCAACTCTACGTCCGCCTCACCACCGACAACTTCGACGAAGCCATCCGCGCCCGCCGCGACCGCCGCCCCCCGGTCTACGACGACTGACCGCGACCCGAGTGTGAGTGCGGATTCTGTAGTCCGCGTGGCAGGTTGGAGAATGCTCACCGTTTGTGCGAACCGCACACCACGTGTACTTAGTGTGCGGCTGACACAACCAGTGAGCGGCTGACACAACCGGTGTGCGGCCGAGGTCTGGCGTGGCGCTGGGCGTGCGTTGCTAGGTCTCCGAGGGTGCGGGTTCGAGCAGGGCGATGCATTCGACGTGGTGGGTGCCGGGGAAGGCGTCGAAGGCGCGCAGGTTGGTCAGGCGGTAACCGGCGGCTTGGTAGAGGCCTAGGTCGCGGGCGAAAGCGGCTGGGTCGCAGCCGATGTGGATGATGCGGAGGGGGCCGGTGGTGGTGATCGCGGCGATCACGTCCTTGCCCGCGCCCGCGCGGGGCGGGTCGAGGACGATGACGTCGGGGGATGCACCGCCTACGCGTTCGGTGACCCAGCGCTCTACTCGCTGGGCGTGCAGATCGAGCCATGGCAGGTCGCGCAGGGCCGCGGTGCCGTCGGCGACCGCCGGGCGGGCGGACTCTATCGCGAGTACCGCGCCGGTCTGGCCGACCTGGTCGGCCAGGCGGGCGGCGAAAACGCCTGCGCCGCTGTACAAATCCCAGGCCAGGGCGCCGGGGTGCAGCCCAGACCATTCCGCTACCAGGTCCGAATAGCATTGCGCGGCACCCTGATGCGCCTGCCAGAAGCCGGTCGCGGAAACCTCCCAGCGACGACCAGCGACATACTCGACCGCACGCCCGGTCCCAGCGATCACCCACTCATCGCGCGCCGCATGCGTAGCCGCCCGCCGAGCAGAAGCATTGCGCCGTTCCCCAGCCTGCGGTGCCTCCAGCCGACCGTCATCGTCGTACCGCGCCTCGGCGCGATCGTCGGTACCACGCGGCCCGTCCCGACCATTCCTGTCGGCACCGTCATCGCGCGGGGCGCGACTTCCGTGCCGACCGCGGCGCTCATCAGTACCGCGCGACTCATCGCGACCGCGCGAGCTGCCCTGCGTATCATCCACGCCACCAGACTCATCGAGGTCGCGACGATCGTCCCGACCGGTGCGCCCATCAGCGTCCAGGCCGTCACGACCAGGCGACTTGCTGCGATCATCGTCACCGCGCCGACCAGCGTCCTCACCGCGGCGTCCATCGACCCCGCGCAACTCGTCGCGGCCGTCGACGGCTCGGTCATCGCCGGCCGGGCGATCGAGCCCGCCGTGTCGGTTGCGGTTGTGTTTGGCGGAGCCGCGGCGACCGGCGGCGTGCTCATCGTTCTCGATATCGGGTCGAATGGTGCCCCCGCTCCAGACGCCGCCGATCTCACCAGGTCGGCGACGATGTCCGCGCCCGGTGCCGCCCGGCGCATCGTCGCCGCGCAGTTCGCTGCCCGGTTTACCGGTCGGACGGCGACGGTTGTCGCGCTCGGTTCCGCCGCCGCGCCCCGCACCGGCACGGTCGTCGCGCCCACGCCCGCCCTGGTCGTCGGCCCGCTCGGCACCGGAACGACGGCGATCAGTGCGCTCGGCGCGCCCACGGCGGTCACGGCCGCGCTGATCCGCCCGACGCTCACCGGGCTCGGCTCGCTGCCACTCGCCGCCGCGTGATTTCCGTCGATCCCCGTCGGCGGCCGGGGCGAGCTCGATGAGGTGGCGCACGCCGTCACCGTCGACGGCGATCACCAAATCCGCTCCCGGCGTCCACAATCGATCCGCGATCCCGTCCAGCGCACCCGGAACCGGTTGGGGACAGCGCAGATCCGTGATCACCTCGGTGCTGCGGTAGCCGTGCACGCCCGCTCGCCCTTCGGCGTCGACGGCCAGCCGTATGCGGGTGCGCCAGCCGCCGGTGCTGTCGCCGGAGCCGGTGATCGGTTCGACGACGATCTCACGATCGATGCCGGCGAGCCGGCGCAACTGTTCGGCGACCACCGAAGCCTTCAGCGCCCGTTGGGCTTTCGGCGTGGCGTAGGAGAAATCGCAGCAACCCGCGCCACCGGGGCCGGAGACCGGGCAGGTGGCGGGGACGCGGTCCGGGGATGCCTCGAGGATCTGCACCGCGTCCGCGCGGCAAAAGGACCCGCCGCGATCCTCGGTGACCCGCACCCGCACCAGTTCACCTGGCAGCCCGTGCCGCACGAACACCACGCGGCCCTCGTGCCTGCCGACGCAGAACCCACCGTGTCCCGGCGGGCCGAGGCGCACCTCGAAAGTCGTGTCGCGCCAATCGGTCATGAGCGATCGTCGTAACCGCGGCGCACCGCTCCCGGCGCGTTCACCATGCCGGGCGTGCGGGCCCGGGTGGACGAACTCAACTGCCACGGCACGCTGGTGACCATCACACCCGGCTCGAAGAGCAGTCGCCCCTTGAGCCGCAACGCACTCTGGTTGTGCAGCACCTGTTCCCACCAGTGCCCGACCACGTACTCGGGGATGAACACGGTCACCACATCGCGCGGCGAATCCTTGCGCACCCGCTTCACGTAATCGAGGACGGGCTTGGTGATTTCGCGGTAGGGCGATTCGATCACCTTGAGCGGCACGGTGACATCGCTCTGCTCCCACTCGCGCACCAGCGCCCTGGTGTCGGCCTCGTCGACGTTCACGGTGATCGCCTCCAGGGTGTCCGGCCGGGTGGCGCGGGCATAGGCCAGCGCGCGCCGGGTGGGCAGATGCAGCTTGGACACCAGCACGATCGAGTGTGAGCGGCTGGGCAGCACGCCGTCCCACTCCTGCTCTTCCAGCTCGCGCGACACCGAATCGTAGTGCCTGCGAATCATTTTCATCACGATGAAGATCGCAACCATGGTGCAGATGGCGATGTAGGCGCCCGCGAAGAACTTGGTGATGAGCACGATGATCAGCACCGCGCCGGTCGCGGTGAGGCCGACCGCGTTGATCACCCTGGACCGCATCATCCGCGACCGCTGCGCCGGATCGGTTTCGGTGCGCAGCAATCGGGTCCAGTGCCGCAGCATGCCGGTCTGGCTGAGCACGAAGGATACGAACACGCCGACGATGTAGAGCTGGATGAGCTTGGTGACCTCGGCGCCGAACAGCACAACGAACGCGATCGCCGCACCGGACAGGAACAGAATGCCGTTGCTGAACGCCAGCCGGTCGCCGCGGGTGTGCAGCTGCCGGGGCAGGTAACGGTCCTGCGCCAGAATCGAACCGAGCACCGGGAATCCGTTGAACGCGGTGTTCGCGGCGAGCACGAGGATCAGCGCGGTCACCGTCGTGATGAAGAAGAACCCGACCGGGAACCCGTGGAACACCGTCTCGGCGAGCTGCGCGATCAGCGTCTTCTGGTGGTATCCGGGCGGCGCGCCGATCAGATCGGCGTCGTTGTGCGCGTACACGATCCCGATCTTCTGGGCCAGGATGATGATGCCGAGCAGCAGCACGATCGCGATGGTGCCGAGCATCAGCAGGGTGGTCGCGGCATTGCGCGACTTCGGTTTCCGGAACGCGGGCACCCCGTTGCTGATCGCCTCGACACCGGTCAGCGCGGCGCAACCGGAGGAGAACGAGCGGGCGATCAAAAAGGCGAAGGCGACCCCGTATAGGTGCTCGTCCTCCGCCTTCAAGCCGAAACCGGCCGATTCCGCCTGCAGGTTGTCGCCGAGAATGAAGATCCGGAACAGTCCCCAGCCGAGCATGATGAACATGCCGACGATGAACGCGTAGGTGGGGATGGCGAAGGTGGTGCCCGACTCGCGGATGCCGCGCAGGTTGATCGCGGTCAGGATGGCGATCGCGACCACCGCGAACAACACCTTGTGCGTGGCGACGAACGGAATCGCCGAGCCGATGTTGGAGGCGGCCGAGGAAATCGAGACGGCCACCGTGAGCACATAGTCGACCAGCAGCGCGCTGCCGACGGTCAGACCGGCGTTCGGCCCGAGGTTCGTCGTCGCGACCTCGTAGTCGCCGCCGCCGGACGGGTAGGCGTGCACGTTTTGCCGATAGCTTGCTACGACCACCGCCATCACCAAGGCGACGGCAAGACCGACCCAGGGGGCATAGACATAGGCCGAGATCCCGGCGGCGGATAACACCAGAAAAATTTCTTCCGGCGCGTAGGCGACCGAGGACATGGCATCGGAGGCGAACACCGGGAGGGCGATGCGCTTCGGCAGCAGGGTATGGCCAAGCGAATCACTACGGAAAGGCCTGCCCAGCAGCATTCGTTTCGCTGCCGTCGTCAACTTGGACACTGGAGGGAGCATAGCGGCACGAGCGTCAGGCCAGGAGGCGGCGGCGCCGCGCAAGCACGCGGGGCCCGCGAATGCCGCAGGTCGGACCCAGCGCATGCGAGGGTGGTCGCGCGCGTGGCACGCGGGTTCGGCCACGCGGCGGACAGGTTTGGCCACGCGGCGGAGGGGGAACGTGGCCGATGGAATGATTCGACAGGTACCGTTCGACCACATAATTAGCAGACCGAACGCTTGGTTCCAGGAACGAGGGTGCACGGGTGTACGTAGTGATCATGGGTTGCGGGCGCGTCGGATCGGCGCTGGCCCGTGCCCTGGTCCGGGTCGGCCACGAGGTCACCGTGATCGATCGGGACCCGGCCGCCTTCCTTCGCCTGGGCCAGGACTTCACCGGTGAGCGGGTGACCGGCGTCGGTTTCGATCGAGATGTGCTGGTACGGGCCGGAATCGAGCGGGCCGACGCGTTCGCCGCGGTCTCCTCGGGCGACAATTCCAACATCATCTCCGCGCGGGTGGCCCGCGAGATGTTCGGCGTCGAGCGCGTGGTCGCGCGCATCTATGACGCCAAGCGCGCCGCGGTCTACGAGCGGCTCGGCATCCCGACTATCGCCACCGTGCCGTGGACCACCGACCGGTTCCTGCGCGCCCTCATCGGCGACAGCAGCACCACCACCTGGCGCGACCCGACCGGAACGGTAGCTGTGACGCAGCTGACGTTGCACGAGAATTGGTATGGCCGGACGGTGCGCGACCTGGAACGCGATGTGAACGTGCGCGTCGCGTTCATCATCCGATTCGGTCAGGGCCTGCTGCCCGACAGCAAGACCATCGTGCAGGCCGATGATGTCGTCTATGTCGCCGCCACCTCCGGTTCTGTGGGTGAGGCCATCGCGTTGGCAGGCAAGCCCCCCGTGAGCGAGGACTGAACATGAAAGTGGCCATCGCCGGGGCAGGCGCCGTCGGCCGATCCATCGCCAGGGAATTGCTGCGCGGCGGGCACAACGTCATGTTGCTCGAGCGGCAACTCGACCACATCGAGCCGGAGGCGATCCCGGACGCGGTCTGGGTGCACGCCGACGCCTGCGAGCTCGCGCTGCTCGAGGACGCGGGACTGGAAACCTATGAGGTGGTCATCGCGGCCACCGGCGACGACAAAGCCAACCTGGTACACAGCCTGCTCGCCAAGACCGAGTTCGGCGTGCGCCGGGTGGTGGCGCGGGTGAACGATCCGCGCAACGAGTGGCTGTTCGATTCGTCATGGGGTGTGGACGTCGCGGTGTCGACGCCGCGCCTGCTCGCCTCGCTCGTCGAAGAGGCGGTCACGGTCGGCGATCTGGTGCGCCTGATGACGCTGCGGCAGGGTCAGGCCAACCTGGTCGAGATCACGCTGCCCGCCGACACCGGGCTGGCGGGCAAGCCGGTGCGCACGCTCACCCTGCCGCGTGACGCCGCCCTGGTGACGATTCTGCGCGGCGGCCGGGTGATCGTGCCGCAACCCGATGATCCGTTCGAGGGCGACGACGAACTGCTGTTCGTGACCTCGGTGGAGGCCGAAGAGGACCTCAGGGTCGAACTCGCCAACCATGGCATCAAGCCTTGACTCCCCGACAGGGCTGATGCGCGGCGGTCGCGACTTCGATCAGGCGACCTTCAGTTCCGCGCGCAGCTTGTTCAGCGCGCGGTGCTGCATCACCCGGACCACGCCGGGGCTGGTGCCGATGGCCTCGGCGGTCTGCGCCGCCGACCAGCCGAGCACGATGCGCATCACCAGCACCTCGCGATGCGCGGGCGCCAGGATCTTCATGAGTTCCTTGGTGGCCGCGCGCCGTTCGAGCGCGAGCGCCCACTCCTCGGGCCCGGCCTCGGTGGACGCGGTGTCCGGCATCTCGGCCATCGGGTAGGTGGGGTGCTGCTGGGACCGGCGGAACGCGTCGGCGACCTTGTTCGCGGCGATGCCGTAGACGAAGGCGAGGAAGGACTTGCCCTGATCGCGGTAGCGCGGGATCGCCTTGACGGTGGCGATCAGGATCTCCTGCACCACGTCGTCGGCGGTGACCTGCAGGTGCGCCGTATTACCAAGGCGGGCACCGCAATACCGGCGGACCAGCGGATGCACGATGCGGACGATCTCGGTGACGGCGTTGCGGTCGCCCGCTGCCGCGGGGCCGATCAACTTGTCAAGTTCGGCCGCCACCCGGCGACTCTCCGACAGGGCCGGATTGTGGTTCTTCGACAATGCCGCGGTGTTGTGCTCGGTAGCCACGTCCGAGTCCTTCCTTCGATCGTGCGTTGTTTTCTGTACGCAACGATCGTCTGATGAACTCGGGCTTGCCTCCAGGCACCCCAGGGTGGGTAACCCCCCACCTCTGCGGTGGGACTACACCACCCCGGAGGGTTTTCGCGGCGAAGGGCCGTCGAGTTAACGTCCTACGCGGGCTCGGCTACCGCCGTCTTGGTGGGCATATGCCCCGCGCGGCGCACCGCCCAGACCGTGACCGCCAGCGCGACCGCGGTGAGCGGCCAGCCCATGGCGATGCGGGTGAACGCGAGCCAGCCGGTGCGGTCGGTGTCGTAGAGCTGTGACTGCACCAGATAGCGGGCGCCGAAGACCAGCACCCAGGTGGTGGTCGCGAGGTAGTAGAGCCGCTGCACCCGCTGATCGCCGCGCCACTCGGTGCCGTGGCCGTTCAGCACGCCCCAGATCACGCCGACCAGTGGCCAGCGCACCAGCATCGAGATCAGGAAGACGCCCGCGTAGACCAGGCTCGTGTAGATGCCGAAAAGGAAGAAGCCCTTGGCCTCACCCATCCGGTAGGCGATGAACGCGCAGATGCCGACGCCGAGGAAGCCGGAGATGGCGGGCTGGATGGGGCTGCGCCGGATCAGGCGCCAGACCAGGATGAGCGCGGCAACGCCGAGTGCGGCCCAGATCGCCCAGGTCAGTCCGGCGAAGCTGTTCACAGGAACGAACACGACTACGGGGACGGTCGAATAGATCAGGCCGCTGAAGCCGCCCAACTGCTCGAGCAACGTCTGTTCGGCCGCTTCCTCTTCCTCGTCAAGGTCGAGAGCCGGGTTCGGCTCGAGCTGTTCGGTCGAGGGGGTCTGTTCGCCCGAGGGGGCGTTGTCGTTGCTCGATGGCATACGTCAGCTGTTCCCGCGCAGTTCGTAGTAGGGGTTGTAGATCACCTTGCGGCCGTCTCGATCACCGACGCGGCCGCGAACCAAGATACGCCGCCCCGGCTCGATACCGGGAATGCGCCGACGGCCGATCCAGACCAGGGTGATGGCATCGGTTCCGTCGAAGAATTCCGCCTGCACAGTAGCGCCCGCGGACTTCGAACACGCTTCGACACTGCGCAGCTTACCGAGCATCGTGGCCTCGTCGCCGCGGCGACACTCCGACGCACGGCACGCTCCAGAAGCCTCCGATTTCTCGGCAAGCTCCTCGGCGTCCAACTGGTCGAGATCCTCGGTCAGTCTGCGGCCCAGACGTCGAAAATACCCTGAGGCAGCGGATGACATTTCGCACGCTCTCCTGCATAGAGCAGACAGTGTGGATCGCACACCATCGTGGATTCTCAGCACGACCGGCGGTGGACGTACACCCGCCACTGTAGATGCACCAGCACACCCCCGCTACGCTCGGACCGGTGTTCGACTCCCCACACTCCGCGTCGGCCGCCCACGTCGTCGTGGCGCTGCCAGGAACCGGATCCGACGCGGATTTCGCGCGTCGCGCGTTCGAACCCGCCTGCACAGCGCGCCGTCTCGACGTGGTCGCGGTGGAGCCGGATCCGAGGGCGGTGGTCGCGAGTTACCGGGCCGCGCTCGACGCGGCGGCCGCGGCGGGACCGATTGTTGTGGCGGGAATCTCGTTGGGCGCCGCGGTGGCGATCGAGTGGGCGGCCGAGCATCCGGAACGGACGGTCGGGGTGGTCGCGGCGCTGCCGGGCTGGACCGGACCGGACACCGCCGCCTGCCCCGCCGCGTTGAGCGCGTCGGCGACGGCGGCACAGTTGCGGGCCGACGGATTGGACGCGGTGGTGGAGCGGATGCAGGCAAGCAGCCCGCAGTGGCTCGCCGACGCGCTGACGCGATCGTGGCGGTCACAGTGGCCGAATCTGCCTGCGGCACTTGAGGAAGCGGCCGATTACAAGTGGCCGGGGACCGAACGGCTCGGCACCATCGAGGTGCCGGTCGCGGTGGTGACGGCCGTGGACGATCCGGTGCATCCGTTCGCGATCGCCGAGGAGTGGGCGGCGCTCATCCCTCGGTCGACGATTCACCGGATCACGCTCGCCGAGCTCGGCGCGGATCCAGCGATCCTGGGGCACAAGGGATTTGCCGCGCTGGCACTCGACTGAGTCGGCCGCTGCGCCCGGATGGGCTGCCGGGGATCGCACAGGTGAGTGGATCATTGTCGCAACTGAGCCAACTGTCGATGCATGGCCGAGCTGATCGCCGACGAGCGGCTGGCCAGCTGCTGCCCCTGGCTGGGCTGACTACGATCGCGCCAGCTGAGCCGACGCGCGGCCGAGCTGATCGCTGACATACAGCCGACTCAGCTCAGGCCGAGCGACTCGTTAATTCAGGCCCAGCTGCTGCATGGCCGAACCGTCCGCACCACGGCGCGGCCCCTCCGGCATCCGTGGCGGCACCACGCCCTGCGGGCCCGCCTGCGCGGCCGCGGCCTGCGCCGCCGCCTGCTGTTGCTGGGCGTCGGCCTGTGCTTGGTGCGCCGCGGCCAGTTGTTCGGCCAGTTCCTGCGGCAGCACCACGGGTAGTGGCTCGCGCACCGGCAGCGGATCGTCGCCGCGCCGAATCACGGTCTCGCGCAAGATCGCCCGGGCCGCCGCGACCAGCGGACTGCCGTCGTTGGACGCACCCGACGGTCCCGCCGCGACCAGCCGAACCATCCAGCGTGGCCCGTCGACACCGATGAATCGCAGGTCCGCGCCCTCGGTGATGGCGAGCAGCTCGCGACCCCACGGGCCGGTCTCCACCGCGACCCGCGCGCCGTCGTTGCGCAGCGAATCGGCGAGATCGGCGGCCACCGTGCGCCATTGGCCCGCCGACTTCGGCGCGGCGTACGCGGCGACGGTGAGCCTGCCGTGCTCGGTGGCCAGGTGCACGGCCTGCGGCGTGCCGTCGGGAGTCATCTCGACCTGCAGTTGGCCGCCCTGCGGCACCGGCAGGATCACCGAGCCGAGGTCGAGCCGCTGATCGGTGACCTTCTCCAGCAGGTCGGAAACCTCGGTGAAGTCGTACGGACCCGAACCCGCAGCCCCAGCGGCGCCGTAGTTTCCGGCGACCACCGGGTGTTCGTCGGTGTCGTACTGGTCTTCGTCGTCGAACTCGTCGATCTCGTCGTAGTCGTCGGCCGGATACCGGTCGTCGTCCGAGGATCTCTTCTTCTTGCCGAACATGCCCATCACGCCTCCTTGACGGTGGCCTGGCCCGCACCGGTCAGACTCGCGTGACCGCCGCTCGAGCCGTAACCGCCCGCACCGCGCGCAGTTTCGTCGAGCGTGTCGACCTCAACGAAGTCGACCAATTCCACCCGCTGCACCAGCAGCTGCGCGATCCGGTCGCCCCGGCGCAATTCGATGGGCGTGCGCAGATCGTGGTTGATCAGGCACACCTTGATCTCGCCGCGATATCCGGCATCGACCGTGCCGGGGGTGTTCACCACCGACAGACCGGTCTTGGCGGCCAGCCCCGATCGGGGATGGATCAGGCCGACCGTGCCGACGGGTAGCGCGACCGCGACGCCGGTGCCGACCAGCACTCGCTCCCCCGGTTCCAGGATGACGTCTTCCGTGGTGCACAGGTCCACGCCTGCGTCGCCCTGATGGGCGCGCGCGGGCATGGGGATGCCGGGATCCAGCCGCAGCAAGGGTATGGGTGAAAGTGCGCTCACGACTCCACCTCGCTAGCGCTCGGCTCCGTCATGAGCGTGGCTGCTGTGTCCATGGTTCGCTCGCTTCGCTCCCTCACGTTGGTCGAGCCTACGCGTTGACCAGCCGCAGTCGTGAATTAGTGTTGACTCGTGTCGGACCAGCCAACCCCAGTGACGATGGACCAGAAACAGCAAACCCCCAAGCCCTACCGCGAGCGCCTCTGGGTGCCGCTGTGGTGGTGGCCGGTGGCGTTCGCCATCACGGGGCTGCTGGCGGCCGAAATCCACATGGGCGCACCGGGATTGCGGGCGTGGCTGCCCTACGTGCTGCTGTTCCCGATTCCGGTGTGGGTGCTGGTGTGGCTGAGCAGGCACCGGGTGGAGGTCTCGCCGGACGCGTCGGGCACGTCGGAGCTGCGCGCCGACCGCGCCCACCTGCCGGTGAATTTCGTCGCCCGCGCGGCCGTCGTCGCCCGCACGGCGAAGAGCGCGGCGCTGGGTCGACAGCTCGACCCCGCCGCCTATGTGCAGCATCGGCCGTGGATCGGGCCGATGGTGCTTCTCGTACTCGACGACCCGGACGATCCGACACCGTACTGGTTGGTCAGCACGCGTCATCCCGATCGGGTCCTAGCCGCGCTGGGGCTGCCCAGCGCGGGCTGATCACCTCGAGCTAACTCAAGCGCCGCAGTCCATGCAGATCAGCTGTCCACCCTTCTCGCTGGCCAGCCTGCTCCGGTGGTGCACCAGAAAGCAGCTGGAACAGGTGAACTCGTCGGCCTGCTTCGGGATCACCCGAACGCTCAGCACCTCGTCGGACAGGTCCGCGCCGGGAAGCTCGAACGACTCCGCGGTATCGGATTCGTCGATATCCACGACGGCGGACTGTGCCTCGTTACGACGAGCCTTCAGCTCCTCCAGCGAATCTTCCGACACATCGTCGGTTTCGGTACGCCTCGGTGCGTCATAGTCGGTTGCCATGTCGTCTTCCCCTCGTCCTTACTTCATATATCCCGGACCGGATTGCTCACACCGATTCCTGCTGGAACCGCCGCGACTCGCACCGCCCCGCCGGTGGTGCACGTCACACGTACACCGGTCACCCATCAGGTCGGATCGGGCTGATCCACTCCGGATAGCGCTCGGTAAACGCAGGACATGCCCTACTTGTTCCCGCGACCGACCACCAATTTCGCCACCGGCGATTCGATCTGGGCCGCCAGACAATAGCGGACCCCAGCACAAAAGTCGCAATCAAAACACAGACGATTCGAAACCGACGGGTAATCGACACCGTCCGTCGAACTTCCCGAGACCTTGCGGGGATATTTCCGCACCCCGGCCGTCTCCCGTCGGCCTGCCGTGCCCGGCAGGCGTGACACTTTCGTAGAGTGTGCTGGTGGTTTCACTGATCACCGAAGGCCGCCCCGTGGATTCCCAGGGCAGGCCCTTCCTCCGACGGCGCCCGCAGCCCTGGCTCATCATGCTCGGCATCGTCACGCTGATCTGCACGATTGTGTGGGTCAAGGCGTTGACGACGACCGAGCACGACACCAGCGCGATGGCGTGCAATTCGCCGAGCCCGGCCACCGAGCCGGGCGCTCAACCAGCGGCGACGCTCGGCCAGCGGGTCGGCTCGAGCCGGCTGCAGGACGTGGAACCGGCGCCGCTGGCGGCAAGCCGGGTGCGCGTGCTCAACGCGAACAACCAGCGTGGCCAGGCCGCGCACGTCGCGGCGCAGTTCGGTGACCTCGGGTTCGCCAGCGCGCCGGGAACGCAATATGGCAACGATTCGGTATACGTCAACGGCGACCTGGAATGCACCGGCCAGATCCGGTTCGGCGTCAACGGCCGACCGGCCGCCGCGTCGGTCCAGCTGGTGGTGCCGTGCGCCGAGCTGATCGAGGACCAGCGGTCCGACGAGACGGTCGACATGGTGCTCGGGTCGCTGTTCCGCGACATCCGGCCCAGCAACGACGCCGAGGAGGTGCTGCGGTCGCTGAAGAACCCGGCGCCGGGCAACAGCACCTCGATCGACATCAAGCTCTTGGAAGCCGCCAGACAGGCCCGCTGCTGACCCGCCTCTCCGCGAATTCAGGCCAGATTCAGGCGTCTATGCGGTGACATCGGCGACCGGCGGTCAGGTCGGCGGCAGCGTCGGCCCGTACCCGGTGAGTTACCCATGTGCCCACGAAATCAGCTGTCCCCTGGGCACATGGGTCTGGCGCAAGTCAGCGGTCCAGGATCGCCTCAGTGGCACCCACGCGGTCGAGCAGCTCGAACAGCTCGTCGGCGATGCCGGGCGCCGCGGCGATCACCAGATCGCCCGCCTCGCCCGGATTGGTGGCGGGCGGCAGGGTGAGCCGGGCGCCCGCCTCGGCCGCGATCAGCGCGCCCGCACCCCAGTCCCAGGCGTTGAGGCCGTGCTCGAAGTAGGCGTCCACCCGGCCCGCCGCGACGTGGCACAGGTCGAGCGCGGCCGAGCCGAAGCGACGAATGTCACGCACCCGCGGCAGGATCTCGGCGATGAGTTGAGCCTGTCTGGTCCGCCGGTGCTTGCCGTAGGCGAAACCGGTGGCCACCAACGACATCGACACCGTCTCGACCGGCGTGCAGCGCAGATGTTCCACCGCGCCCTCGGCGTCCACCCGGATCGCGCCGAGCCCGAGACCGGCGCTGTAGGTGGCCCGCCTGGCGACGTCCACCACCGCGCCGGCGACTGGCCTGCCGCCGCGCATCGCGGCCACCGAGACCGCGTAGCTGGGGATGCCATACAGGAAATTCACCGTGCCGTCGATTGGGTCTACTACCCAGTGCACGACGTCGGCGGCGGAGTCGGCGAGGCTGCCGCCGCCCTCCTCGCCGAGGATGGGGTCGCCGGGGCGTTGCTCGGCGAGCAGGCCGCGGATGAGTTCTTCGGTTTCGGTGTCCACGATGGTCACCGGATCGGTCGGATGGCTTTTGGACTGCACCGCGTCTTGGGCGGGTCCACCCGCCAGACCGAAGACCTCGGGGCGGCGGGCGCGGACGTGCGCCGCGGCGGTTTCGGCGAGGTCGACCGCGACTCTGCGCAGTTCAGCCTCGTCGCCGCGGGCGACGATGATCTCGGAGGTGTAGTCGGACACGGGCGATGAGGTTTCCGGCACGCTCCCCATCGCATCACAGATCCTCGGGCACGCGCAGCATCGATCGCGCATTACTCTTGTCGTGCACGACACAACGCCGTCGTCGGGCACACCACCGCAGCGCCGCTCACGGCCGGGGTGCAGCCTTGTGCATCGGTGTTGTGCTCCACACCGGCCAGCACAGGAACGAGGGCTCAGTCATGTCCGCTCGGGGGCACGCATTCGGCATCGATATCGGCGGCAGCGGCGTCAAGGGTGGCGCGGTGGATCTGGCGACCGGTGAGCTGGTCCACGAACGCATCAAGATCGCGACACCGCATCCGTCCACCCCGCAGGCCGTCGCCGACGCGGTGGCAAAGCTGGTCGCACAAGCCGATTGGGACGGGCCGGTCGGCATCACCCTGCCCTCGGTCATCCTCGACGGCGTCGCGCGCACCGCGGCCAATATCGACAAGGCCTGGGTCGGCACCGACGCACGGGCACTGTTCTCGGACACGCTGGACGGGCGCGAGGTGACCGTGCTCAACGACGCGGACGCGGCGGGCCTGGCCGAGGACCGCTACGGCGCGGCAAAGGATTTCGCCGGGCTGGTACTGCTGCTGACCTTCGGCACCGGCATCGGCTCGGCCCTGCTGTACCACGGCACCCTGGTGGCCAACAGCGAACTCGGCCATCTCGAGATCGGCGGCATGGAGACCGAGCATCGCGCCGCCGCCTCGATCAAGGATCGCGACGGGTTGAGCTTCGAGCAGTGGGCCGCCGAGGTGAGCACCGTACTGAGCGGTCTGGAGAACCTTTTCTGGCCGAAGGTGTTCGTCGCGGGCGGCGGCATCAGCCGCGACGCCGATCAATGGATTCCGTTGCTCACCAACCGAACTCAGGTGATTCCCGCGCATCTGCGGAACACCGCGGGCATCGTCGGCGCTGCGATGGCGATCGACGCGGGCATCGCGCCGTAGACCGGGTGTGGCAACCCCGCGACGTGGCGTCTTCGGACGGTATACCGTGGGTGTAGCGCAGCGAACCAAGGCTTTACCGTTGCTGACATCGAGTGAAGCTGAGCTTGCGAAGCGCCGCCTCATGCATGGTGGCCATAGGTACCCTGGTTAGATCGTTACAATGGAACGTGCCCGGTGTTCCGCCGGTGAAACCCGACAGACCGCTCCGCCGGAAGACCACTCTGGCGTGACGCCGCACGAGACCGTCACGAAAGGGCGTACGTGGTAGCCACGAATACCCGTCAGACCGCCGATTCGGCCGAGGCCGATTCCGCAGATGTAACCGAAGCACGGCCGGTCCGTAAGGCGGCTGCCGCGAAGAAGGCTCCGGCGAAGAAGGCCGCTGCCAAGAAGGCGCCTGCGAAGAAAGCCGGTGCCAAGGCGCCCGCCAAGAAGGCTGCCACCAAGAAGGTGGGAGCCGACGGCGAGCCAGGCCCCGAGGACGCAGGCGACGACGAGTCGCTCGACGTCGCCGATCTCGGCGATCTCGAGGTCTCCGAGGACGACCTGACCGAAGAGGCCGAGGACCTGGTCGTCGAGGAGGTCGCCGAGGCCGCGGAGGAGGAGGTCGAGCCGACCGCCGCCGACAAGGCATCGGGCGACTTCGTCTGGGACGAAGAGGAATCCGAGGCGCTACGACAGGCCCGCAAGGACGCCGAGCTCACCGCGTCGGCCGACTCGGTGCGCGCCTACCTCAAGCAGATCGGCAAGGTCGCGCTCCTCAACGCCGAAGAGGAGGTCGAACTCGCCAAGCGGATCGAGGCCGGCCTCTACGCGGCGGAGAAGGTGCGTGAGTTCACCGAGCAGGGCGAGAAGCTGCCGGTCGCGATGCGTCGCGATTACACCTGGATCGTCCGCGACGGCAACCGCGCCAAGAACCATCTGCTGGAAGCCAACCTGCGACTGGTCGTCTCGCTGGCCAAGCGCTACACCGGCCGCGGCATGGCGTTCCTCGATCTGATCCAGGAGGGCAACCTGGGTCTGATCCGCGCCGTCGAGAAGTTCGATTACACCAAGGGCTACAAGTTCTCCACGTACGCCACCTGGTGGATCCGGCAGGCCATCACCCGCGCCATGGCCGACCAGGCCCGCACCATCCGTATCCCGGTGCACATGGTCGAGGTCATCAACAAGCTCGGTCGCATCCAGCGCGAACTGCTCCAGGACCTGGGCCGCGAGCCCACCCCGGAGGAGCTCGCCAAGGAAATGGACATCACGCCGGAAAAGGTGCTGGAAATCCAGCAGTACGCGCGTGAGCCCATCTCGCTGGACCAGACCATCGGCGACGAGGGCGACAGCCAGCTCGGTGACTTCATCGAGGACTCCGAAGCCGTTGTCGCCGTGGACGCGGTGAGCTTCACGCTGCTGCAGGATCAGCTGCAGTCGGTACTGGAGACGCTGTCCGAGCGCGAGGCGGGCGTGGTCCGGCTGCGTTTCGGCCTCACCGACGGCCAGCCGCGCACCCTCGACGAGATCGGTCAGGTGTACGGGGTCACCCGTGAGCGCATCCGGCAGATCGAGTCCAAGACCATGAGCAAGCTGCGCCACCCCAGCCGCTCGCAGGTCCTGCGCGACTACCTGGATTAGTCCGTTTCGACGCCCGCATTCGTTGTGCCGCTTTTCTTTTCAGCGGTCCGGCGGATGCGGGCTTTGTCGTTCCCGTGATGATCTCCGGCGGGCCTGAGCAAACGAGCAGCACAACGGCCGCTATGGTGGCTGTGCCACATCGTCTCGTCTCTCGCTTGGTCCGGCTCCACCCTGATCATTCTTGGAGGACAAGTGCGTGTTCTGCGTTCCCTGTTCGTCGCCGTCGCGATCACTGCCGTGCTGGCCGTGGTCGGTTTTGTCGTTCGTGCCCAGGCCGCGCCCGCGCCGACACCCGGCGTCAGCCAGGTCGAGGTCACCGATACCGAGCACAAGCTCGTCAAGCAGGCCGCCGCGCGCGCGAAAAGCGCTGCCGCACGGGCCGACGCCGCCATTAAAGGGTTGTGACCCTGCCGAGCGGGTCAGTCGCGATCGCTCGCGATCGAGATGATCTCGCCGGCGCCGAGCGCGTCGGCGCGTGAGGTGTCCTTGAGGTCGACACCGGAGCGGCCGAGGACGCGCGCGCCGGAGACCAAGCCCGCGACCACCTTTGCCGCCTGCCGGTAGCCGAGGCCTTCCGGCGGGTGAATGTTGGAAACGCAGTTGCGGTCGGCGTCCGTGCGACCTGGGTGGGGCAAATGGGTCAGGTAGATGCCGAGGCTGTCGGCTACCGAGAGGCCAGGGCGCTCCCCGATCAGCACCACGACCGTCGCCACGCCCATCGCCTCGGCGATATGGTCGCCGAGGGCGACGCGGGCCTGGGTGGCGAGCACGGGCGCGGCGATCGAGTAGTGCGGTGCCAGTCCTTCGATCAGCGCGGCAACAGTCGCGGGGCCGTGGTCGGTCAGCGCGCGCGGTGACAATCCATCGGCCAGGACGAATCCGATGTCGGCGTTGCCGCGCGGCACGCCGGACAAATCAGACCCGATTGCGGGATCGGGAGATCCGGCGGGTAACCGGCCGAGGTCCGGTCTGCGCAGGTACTCCGCGCGGTCGCCCGCTCGGCTGCGCACGTGCACGGGTTCGCCGATGCCGAGCGCGGCGATCCGCTCCCCCAGCGCGGCCACGTCCAATGGCATGTGCACCGCGTCGCGCGCCGCCGCATGCGCCGCGCGGAATTCCAGCACCCGTGCGGTGGGCAGTGCGTCACCGGTGCGACCCAGGCCGATCCTGGATTGGGTACTGCGCCGGAGGTCCTGCCAGAAAAGTTGTGCCGCAACGCTTTCCGATTTTGACGACATGCGCTCGGCGTCGGTCCACGCCCCGTCATACAGCGGCGCAACAACTTCCAGCCTTGGGTTCCGGCGTTTCATCAGGCACCCGCCAACGCGCGCAATGGCGAGGCGAGCGGCTCCACCGGGAGTACCCGGCCCGCGCCGTCGATCATGCCGAGCCCGGACAGCCACGCCTCGAATTCCGGTGCGGGACGCAGGTTCAGCACGCGCCGGGCATACAGGGCATCGTGGAAGCTGAGGCTCTGATAGCCGAGCATGACGTCGTCGGCGCCGGGGACGGCGATGACGAAGGCGCAGCCCGCCGCACCCAACAGGGTCAGCAGTGTGTCCATGTCGTCCTGGTCGGCTTCGGCGTGGTTGGTGTAGCAGACGTCCACGCCCATCGGCAGGCCGAGCAACTTGCCGCAGAAGTGGTCTTCCAGTCCGGCGCGGATGATCTGTTTGCCGTCGTAGAGGTATTCCGGGCCGATGAAGCCGACGACGGTGTTGACCAGCAGCGGGTCCAGGTCGCGGGCCACCGCGTAGGCCCTGGCCTCCAGGGTCTGCTGATCGACGGGCTTGCCGCCGGTGCCGAGGTGCGCGCCCGCCGACAGCGCCGAGCCCTGACCGGTTTCCAGGTACATCACGTTGTCGCCGACGGTGCCACGGCGCAGCGACCTGCCCGCCTCGTTGCCCTCCCGCAGCAGCGAAATATCAACGCCGAAACCGGCATTGGCGCCCTCGGTGCCCGCGACCGACTGGAACACCAGATCGACCGGAGCGCCCGCCTCGATCAGGCCGATGGTCGTGGTGACGTGCGAGAGCACACAGGACTGCGTCGGGATGTCGAAGCGGACCCGCACCTCGTCGAGCAGGCTCAGCAGGTCGGCGGTCGCCCGCGGCGAATCGGTCGCCGGATTGATCCCGATCACCGCGTCGCCGCAGCCGAGCAGCAGCCCGTCGAGCGTGGCGGCGGCGATGCCGCGCGGGTCATCGGTGGGGTGGTTCGGCTGTAACCGGGTGGCCAGCGTGCCAGGTAGGCCGACGGTGGTCCGAAATCCGGCGGTGACCACGGTGGCACGGGCGACCGCGATCAGGTCTTGGTTGCGCATGATCTTGCTGACCGCGGCCGCCATCTCCGGCGTGAGACCGGCCGCCACCGCGCCCAGGATCGCCGCGGCATCGGCACCGGCCGCGACAGCCAGCAGCCAGTCCCGCAGACCGCCAACGGTGAGCTGCGAAATCGGTTGGAACGCAGCGCGATCGTGGGTATCGATGATCAGCCGGGTGACCTCGTCGGTCTCGTACGGCACCACCGGCTCGTCGAGGAACCGGGTCAGCGGCACCTCGGCCAGCGCCCACTGGGCGGCGGCTCGCTCGGCGTCCGAATGCGCGGCGCAGCCCGCCAGTTCGTCGCCGCTGCGCAGCGGGGTGGCCTTGGCGAGCAACTCGACGAGGCCGTCGAATTGATAGGTAGTGCCGCCGAGTCGCTGTGTGTAGCAGGTCATTCCAGGCCCCGCTCGGCCTCGGCCAGCATCGCGAATTCCTCGTCCGGCGAGTTGGCCACCAGCCGATGCCTGCTGTACAGACCGAAGTAGGCCATGAAGGCGCAGAACGCGACGAGCGTCCAGGTCGCCGCCGCCGGATCGACAAGGAACGTGGCAATCACTGCGGCACAGGCGATCACGAGCGCGAACGCGGTGGTCGCGATGCCGCCGGGCGTGCGGTACGGGCGCGGCATATTCGGTTCACGCACCCGGAGCGCGATGTGGCTGACCATCATCAGCACATAGCTGAGCGCCGCGCCGAACACCGCCATGTTCAGCAGCATCGCGCCCTTGCCGGTGAGTGACAGCGCGAAACCGACTGCGCCGGGCACGATCAGGGCGAGGACCGGCGCCTTGCGTGCGTTGGTCACCGACAGGCTCGTCGGCAGATAACCCGCCCGCGACAGCGCGAACGTCTGCCGGGAGTAGGCGTAGACGATGGAGAAGAAGCTGGCGACCAGGCCGGCCAGTCCGATGTAGTTCACCAGTTTCGCGGACCCACTGTCACCGAGCGCCTCGACCAGCGGATTGCCCGAGGTCGAAATGGCTTGCGCGCCAAGTGCTCCGGTGGCCAGGAACAGCACTGCGGCACCGGTGACGATCAGCACGAGCATCGCGCTGATGATCCCCTTCGGCACGTTCTTCGCCGGCTCCCGCGCCTCCTCGGCGGCCAGTGGCACCCCCTCGACGGCCAGGAAGAACCAGATCGCGAACGGCACCGCCGCCCAGATCCCGAACACGCCGAACGGCAGGAACGATGAACTACCAACAGCATTCGGGTCGGCGGGGATATCGGTGAGATTGCCCGCCTCGAACAGTCCCCAACCCGAAACCGCGAACACCGCGAGGCCGACGAGCGCGATCGCGGTGATCACGAACATCGCCTTGAGCGCCTCCCCCGCCCCGGTCAGATGCACCCCGATGAACAGCGCGTACACGACGAGATACACCCACCAGCCGTCGGTGATCCCGAACAGGTTCAACGATTCGACATACCCGCCGATGAACGTGGCGATGGCTGCGGGCGCGATCGCGTATTCCAGCAATATCGCTGTGCCGGTGGCGAATCCACCCCACGGTCCGAGTGCCCGCCTGGCAAAGGTGTAGCCGCCGCCTGCCGCGGGCAGTGCCGCCGACAACTCGGCCATGCCGAGAACCATCGCCAGGTACATGCCCGCGATCACCACCGTCGCGATGAGCAGGCCACCGAAGCCGCCCTGGGCGATGCCGCTGTTCCAGCCCGCGTAGTCACCGGATATCACATAGCTGACACCCAGTCCGGCGAGCAGCACCCACCCCGCGGAGCCGGAGCGCAACGTCCGCTTGGCCAGATAGTCCGCGGTCGCGGTATCGGTCACCTGCACGTCCTCGATAGTCATAGGCGCTACGCACTCCTCATCCACATACCGTTTGGTCGGTGGACCAATTCTTGGGAGCGTTTGTTGCCCGGGTGTGAAACGACGTTACGGACGCGGTGCCGGCTCGGGTGACCCGGAACACAGCAGACCGGGCCGGGTTTCCGTAACCGACGCTTGCACCAGCGCGGCGAAGGCTCCGATGGCCCGGGCCGCACGTCGGGTAACAGCCAGGAGTCATCCGCCAGCCGGTCGGCGCTTCCCGATCCGGACACGGCAGACTAGGTGAGTGGTTGCCTCTCCCTCGAGCAGGCTCGAGACACCCTGGACGCAGACCGTCGATCTAGTCGCGGAGCTGCGAGCGGCCTGGGCGTGGTTACGCCGCCCGCGGCTGTGGCGTCGGGTGCTGCCGGCGATTCGCGCGCATCTGTCGGCCGCACCGGCCAGCACCGCCTATGCCTTCACCCTGTTCGTCACCTGGTGGACGCTGCGCGGGCTCGGTGACTCGACCGAACATCGGCTGATCCTGTCCGCGTCCACCAATCTGATCAACATGCGACACAATCCCGTTCAGGTGCTGGTCGCCTCCGCCTTCTGGACCGACGGCGGCTTCCCGTGGACCACCATCGGCTGCTTCCTGATCGTCATGGCCGCCGCCGAACGCTGGCTCGGCACCAGCCGCTGGATCCTGCTGTTCGCCGCCGGGCACATCGGCGCCACGTTGCTCACGGTCACCGGCATCTCGCACGCCATCGACCACGGTCTGATCCCGTACCGGGTCGCCCACGCCACCGACGTCGGTACCAGCTACGGCTTCTCCGCGGTGCTCGCCGCGATGGCCTTCCGATTCCGCGGGCTGACGCGGCTGGTCTGGGCCGGAACGCTGATCGCGGTGATGGTCGCCGCGGCATGTACCGGGCCGACGTTCACCGACTACGGGCACCTGTGTGCGACCCTGATCGGCTTCGTGGTCGCCATCATGGCGACCACCTTTTGGCGCTGGATCGATCGCACCACGGCGCGACGCCGGGCGCGTGAATCGGCAGACCCCACGCCCGCCACGACGGGCACCACGGTGATCGCGGAGGCACCCGCGGGCGCGGCGGCTCCCTCCGCGAGCGGGTGAGCGCCGTAAACGGTTACGGGGTAATGGCGGCCGGCTTCACGCGCCGCTGCACCAGCCCGACGACCGGCTCGACGACGCGCGCCGCGATCGGGCCAACGATCGCCATCAGCAGCACGTAGGCCGAGGCGAGCGCGGCCAGTTGACCGTCGACGCCGCCCATGGTCACCGCCAATCCCGCGATGACGATGGAGAATTCGCCGCGCGCGACCAGCGCCGCGCCCGCCCGCGCGCGACCCATCGGCCGGATGCCCTGCCTGCTCGCCGCCCACCAGCCGGTGGCGATCTTGGTCAGCGTGGTCACCACCGCCAAGGCGATCGCCCAGCCGAGCACCGGCGGAATGGCCTGTGGGTCGGTGGTGAGCCCGAAGGCCACGAAGAAGATCGCCGCGAACAGATCACGCAGCGGTTCCAGGAGTTTCGCCGCCTCGTGTGCGGTCGAGCCGGAGATGGCGATGCCGAGCAGGAACGCCCCGACCGCCGCGGACACGTTCAACGCCGAGGCCACACCGGCCACCAGCAGTGCCGCGCCGAGCAGCTTCAGCAGGAAGACTTCGTTGTCCGAGCTGTCCACGATGGCCGAGACGTAGCGGCCGTAGCGCAGCGCGACCACCAGCACCACCGTGATCGCGGTGAGGGCGATAGCAAGGGATTTCGCGCCGCTGGCGAAACTCAGCCCCGCCAAAATAGTGGTCAGGATCGGCAGATATACCGCCATCGCCAGATCCTCGAACACCAGGATGGACAGGATCACCGGCGTCTCGCGGTTACCGAGCCGCCCGAGGTCGTTGAGCACCTTCGCGACGATGCCCGAGGACGAGATGTAGGTGACACCGCCCATGGTGACCGCGCCGACCGCACCCCAGCCGAGGACCAGCGCCACGATCACACCTGGCGTCGCGTTCGCCACGATATCGACCAGGCCGGCCGCCCAGGACCGACGCAGGCCGGTCATCAGTTCCGGCGCGGTGTACTCGAGGCCGAGCAGCAACAACAGCAGCACGACCCCGATTTCGCCTGCCACATGGCCGAATTCGTTGGCGGCGGTGAGTTGGACGAAGCCACCCTGGCCGAAGGCGAGGCCACCGATCAGGTAGAGCGGAATGGGAGACATGCCGAAGCGACCAGCCACTCGCCCGAAGGTGCCGAGGACAAACAGAATCGCTCCGAGCTCGACCAAGGCGAGCGCGGTTCCAGTCACTGATTTCAGCCGTGCGTGAGGATCTTGGCGGCGCTGTCCAGGCCGTCCGGGGTACCGACGACGACGAGCACATCGCCTGAGGTGAAGGTGAAGTCAGGACCGGGTGAGGGATGCAACTGGCCGGCCCGCATCACCGCGACGATCGACACCTTGGTGCGGGTGCGCATCGCGGTCTCGCCGAGAGTTCGTCCCTCGTAGGGCGATTCGTCGGCGATCGGCAGCTGCCGGGTGGTGATGCCGGGCAGGTCGCTGTGTTCGTCGTTCAGCTTCGCGACCAGCTGCGGCGCGCCGAGCAGGTTGGCGAGCACGGCGGCTTCGTCGGTGCTCAGCGGGATCTGCGCGGCGCAGGCGTCGGGATCGTCCGTCTTGGAGATGATGAGATCGATATCGCCGTCGCGATGCGCGACCACGCCGATCCGGCGGCCGGAGCGCACCTCGAAGTCTTTGCGGACTCCAATCCCGGGGAGGGCAGTCACGTCGACATTCACGTGTCCAGATTAGACGGATGTCCGATTCACTCCTCGGTGCGGTCCTCACTTCGGCCGATGGCGCCTGGTCAGGCTTGTGCTGAGATGGTGGGGTGAGGCAGTGGTCGGACGTCCCCGGTACGGCGCGCGACGCGCTTGGCGCGGTGCTCTCGTTCGCCGGCGGCGCCGGGCTCTATGCCGCGAATCTGTACGCCCTGATCGAACGCGGCATCGACGTGCCGCTGACGACGCGGCTCGCGGTGTTCGCGCCGCTGTGCCTGTTGACGATGTGCCGTCGTCGAATGCCGGTGCTGGCCATGATCGTCGGGCTGGTGCCGCTGCTGGTGGACATGCATCTCGGCCCGTCGGTGCCGGTGTGGATCCTGTACGGCGACCTGATCTACGCGTCGGTGCTGTATTCGAAGCGGCAGGCGTCGCGGATCACGATGATGGCCTGGTCGGTGTTCTCGGGACTGGTGGTGATCCTGACGCTGGTCCGCACCGGCGACCTGCGCGCCGTCTCGATCGCCCTGGTCGTCGTGGTCGCGTTCATCGCAACGCCGCTGTGGTGGGCGAATTCGGTGCGCACCCACAAGGAGATCGCCGGTGCCGAACGGGCCAGGGCACAGGCGCTCACCCTGGTCGCCGAGCTCGACCGGCGCGCCGCCATCGCGGATGAGCGCACCACCATGGCGCGCGATCTGCACGACGTGATCGCCGGACACCTGTCGGCCATCGCGATCCAGTCCGAGGCCGCGCTCGGGGTGATGGGCCGCAAGGAGGTCGACCCGGCGGTCACCGGGATCATGCGGTCGATCCGGACCAACAGCGTCAGCGCGCTGCAGGAGATGCGCACCATGATCGGGCTGCTGCGCAGCGACGGCGGCGCCGACGAGGTGGCCGCGCCACGCAGGCTGGCGCAGCTGTCCATGCTGGTCGATGCCGCCCGCGCGGCCGGGATCACCGTGCGGGTGCGCGAAACCCTCGACGGGACCGAACTTCCCAGCGCGGTCGATCAGGCCGCGTACCGCATCGTTCAGGAGGCATTGACCAACGCCATGAAACACGCACCGGGACAAGAGGTCGAGATCGAGGTTGGCCCGCGCGACGGCGAGCTACGGGTGCTGGTACGCAACCCCCTGTCCGCGGTCGCGCTGCGGCGCACCGAGAACGGCGACCCGCACCGCGGTCTGATCAACATGCGCGAGCGGACCGCCGCGCTCGGCGGAAACTTCACCGCCGGACCGGATTCCGGACGCTGGGAAGTGCTCGCCCACCTGCCGCTGTCCACGGCGAGCGCGTCATGACGATCCGGGTATTGATCGCCGACGACCATGCCGCGATCCGCGCGGGATTGCGGATGATCCTGGACGCCGAGGACGACATCGAGGTGGTCGGCGAGGCGGCCGACGGCGATGTCGCGGTCGCCCAGGCCAAGGCGTTGCGGCCGCACGTGGTGCTGATGGACGTACGGATGCCCGGCGTGGACGGGATCACCGCGACCGAACGGGTCACCGCCGACGGGCCGGCCAAGGTGCTGATCCTGACGACGTTCGATCTGGACGAGTACGTCTTCCGGACGTTGCGCGCCGGCGCGTCGGGTTTCGTGCTGAAGTCGGCGTCGGGGCAGTCGCTGATCGATGCGGTCCGCGCGGTGGCGGCGGGCGACGGCGTGCTCGCCCCGGAGGTGACCAGGGCCGTGATCACCGCCTTCGCCGCGACGAATACCGATGCGGCCGAACCGGAGCCGAGCGGATTCGGCGACCTCACCGAGCGCGAACGCGAGGTGCTCGACTGTCTCGGCGACGGGCTGTCCAACGCCCAAATCGCCGGTCGCCTGTTCATCGGCGAAACCACGGTGAAGACCCACGTGTCCCGGGTGCTGACGAAACTCGGTGTGCGGTCGCGGGTTCAGGCCGCCATCGTGGCGCGCGAGGTCCGCGACCGCTAGCTCAGGTGGCCAGTGGCGCGAACACGCCGTCCGGACCGGGCTGAAACTCCTCGACGGCGATCACCGCGCCCGTCGGCAGCGGCCCGTACAGGTGCGGGAACAGCATCGACGCCGGGTCGGTCGGCACGCCGGGCTCCCACTTCACCGGCGAGCCGAGACGGGCCGGATCGAGGCGGAGCAGCACCAGGTCGCGGCGACCGGCGAAGAGCCGGTTGGCGGGCAGGTGGGCCTGCTGCGGCGCGGACAGATGGATGAACCCCACCTCGTCGAGCGACGGCGCGCGATACTCGCCGGTTTGCCGGGCGGAAAGCCACTCGCTCAAAGTGCATATGTGAACAAGCGTGTGAGTGTCATGGGTCACGGGTAATCTCCCGGTAGACAACTGGATCGGCCTGTTCGAGGTGGTGACCAAACGTAGTTCGTAGCGTGACCTGGGATGTTCGCCAGTAGCGAAATCCCTGGTCGTGTTATCGAAAACACACAGAATCACTCACGGGAACAAAGCCCCCGTCCCGAACGTCTGACAGAGTAGTCATACCACTGCTGGGAAGTAGCGGTTGCGAGCCCGCGGAGTGACCACGGGCCCCACACCAGGCGAACGGTCTCTGAAACCGGGAGCCAGGACGGAGGAGTCATGCCAGGAACCCTGACTAGCACCCCACTGACCGCGGTCGATCGTTGCGACCGCTGCGGGGCGGCAGCACGAGTGCGTGCCGTTCTGCCCGCAGGTGGAGAGTTGCTCTTCTGCCAGCACCACGCGAACGAACACATGGATCGACTGCGTGAGCTGGAAGCCGTGATCGACACGGAATCCGCTCCCGCTATCTGACCAACTCCTCGCGTCCTGAGATAACAACATCCGACAACAGAAAACCGTTTACCGCAGCGGGCGATCCTCGGATCGCCCGCTGTCGGTGTGTTCGGGGGGATTTCGGTCGAGGATCCCGTCCAGGAGTCGGTTCAGGCCGTAGTCGAAGGCGCCGTCCGGGTCTGCGGGGGCCTGATAGAGCTCGCCGACCGTCGCACCGACGCGAGCCGACAACGGAAACAGACTGGACGGCATGGCCTGAGCGAGCAAGGGGCCGTGCACCTCCCACCACTCGACGTCGGTCATTTCCCGCGCGTCGCGCTGCGCCCCTACCGCGACACGCGCGTTGCCGGTGGCGAATTCGGACAAAACGGCGATCACCCGATCCAGCTCGACATCCGAAAGGCCGATGCCGTCGATCGCGGCAAGCTGCCGTTCGTAGCGGCGCATTCGACCGGGGCCGATCACCAGCCGCCACGGCGATACTTCCAGCAGCCACGGATGGGCGATCAGCTCAGCGCGCGTCTGGCGGGCAATGGCGGCCATCCGCGCGCGCACCGGCAGCGTCGCGGGGATCGGCGCGTCCTCGCAGGCAACGGCGTCGGCCATCAGCACGGTCAACGCGTCCTTGCTCGGCACGTAGGTGTACAGGCTCATCGGGCGCAAGCCCAGTTCGGCGGCCACCGCGCGAATGGACACCTTCGCGTAGCCGTCCCGATCGGCGAGCGCCACCGCGGCGTCGATCACGGCGTCCACACTGACCGCCGGCTTCGGTCCGCGCCCACCCTGGCGCGGCGGCAGCTCGTGCCGCCACAGCAGGTTCACCAGCTGTTTGGCCTGCTCGGCGGCGGATTCGTCGGCCACGGGACTCCTCGGAACAAACTCGGTACTCTGTACGTTATTCAGATACTTCGTACACCATACGCCGATGAAGGGGTTCGCTCTGCCCAGCACACAGGCCACTTATCTGCCCGACCGGCACATGTTCGCGCTGTGGACATGGACCGGGCAGCACACCGGGTCGGCACCCGCCGAACTCGGTGATCGGGAGACCCTCGCCCTCGCCGTGCCGACCGGCTTCGACGGGGCGATCGAGGTCGGCGAGGTCGACTGCGCAATGATCGACCCCGCGGCGTTCGCCGCGCTCGAGCTCGCGGACGCGGGGGCGTCCGTGCGCGTCTGGCAGACCACGCTCCATGACGAATCCCCCACCCCACAGGGAGATCCCGCGGACGTGCCACTGCCGATCGCGGCGCACGCGGTGCCCAACGCGGCGGGCACCTCGATCGTGTCCGCCGCACGCGCGGTCCGGGTGCTGCGCGAGACCCAGGCCGTGACCACGGAATTGCGGTCGGCGCTGCAGGCCGAGCTGCGGCCCTATCAGGTGCGTGGGGTCAGTTGGCTGCGGGAGACGACCGCGGCGCATGGCGGGGCCGTGCTCGCCGACGAGATGGGGCTCGGAAAGACGGTGCAGACCATCGGTTTTCTGCTCGCACGGGCTCCTGGCGGTCCGCAGCTCGTCGTATGCCCGACGTCGCTGGTGGGCAACTGGGCCCATGAGATCGATCGGTTCGCGCCGGGACTGCGGGTAGTCGTGTGGCGCGGGGGTGCGATCGACGCGGGCGCGGGAACTGTCGTCGTCGCCGGATATCCCACGGTGCGACTGCACAAGCAGCACCTGGACGAACGGCGCTGGGCGACAGCGGTTTTCGATGAGGCGCAGGCGTTGAAGAATCCGAGCACGCAGCTGGCCAAGGCCGCGCGGGCGCTCGACGCCGAGGTGCGCGTCGCGCTGACCGGCACGCCGGTGGAGAACCACCTCGAGGAACTGTGGGCGCTGCTGAACCTGGTGACGCCCAAGCTGTTCGGGCACAAGACGCAGTTCCGGCGGCGCTTCGTCCGGCCGATCCAGGAGGGTTCCTCGGCCGCGGCGGCACGGCTGCGGGACGCCATCGAGCCCGTCGTGCTCGCCCGCAAGAAGGCGCAGGTCGCCGCGTCGCTGCCGGCGAAGATCCACACCGACCTGCTGTGCGACCTCACCGACGAACAGGAACAGCTGTACGACAAGCTGCTCGATCGCGCCGTCGACGACGGATTCGGCACCGGCTTCGACCGCCAGAGCCGGGTGCTCGCGGCGCTGACCGCGCTCAAACAGGTCTGCAACCATCCCGGGCTGGTCACCGGCGACCTCACCGAGCTCGCGGGCCGCTCCGGCAAGCTGGACCTGTGCACCGACATCCTGGCCAACAACCTCGAAACGCACTCGCCCACCCTGATTTTCACCCAGTACCGGCAGACCGGTGAGCTGCTGGTCCGGCATCTCGCCGAGCAGTTCGGGGTCACCGCGCCGTTCTTCCACGGCGGGTTGAACCAGGCCGAACGCGCCGCGATCGTGACCGGATTTCAAGCCGAGGACGGACCGCCCGTGCTCATTCTGAGCCTGCGCGCCGCGGGCACCGGCCTCACCCTGACCCGCGCCGCGGACGTGATCCACTTCGACCGCTGGTGGAACCCCGCGGTAGAGGCGCAGGCCTCGGATCGGGCCCACCGCATCGGCCAAACCCGCACGGTCACCGTCACCACCCTCACCTCGACCACCTCCGTCGAAGAGCACATCGCGCGCATGCACGACCGCAAGTCCGCGCTCTCCGACCTCGGCGACTCGGCGGGCATCGCCGCACTCGCCCGCCTCGACGACGACCAACTCGTCGAGGTCCTGCGCCGCCGCAGAAGCTGCAGCGCGCAGCGATTCGGTGCGGGGTGGCGGTTGGGCGACGGGAGGGCGAACTGATGCCGGACAACGAATTCGGATACAGCAAGTGGGGCAGGGACTGGGTTCGCCTCGCCGAACCGCTCCGGCAGACGCGGCCCGAGCCGCTGCTCCCCCGCGCGCGCTCGATCGCGCGCAACTACGGGGTGCAGGCCACGATCGACGGACGGGTCGTGCGGGCCACCATCCACCGAGGCAGCGAGGCGTCGGTGATTCATCTGGAGGTGGCGCCGCTGAGCCGCGCCGCGATCACCGCGATCGGCGAGATCATCCCGGATACCACCGTGCTCACCGACGATATGCATCAAGCCGTGGTCGCGGCCGGTCTCACCATCGCACCGGTACTCGCAGGCACAGACTGCTCGTGCAAGGCGCGCACAGCGCGATGCCTGCATGTGCTGGCGACCTTCTACGACCTGGCGCAGCGAGTGGACGCGAATCCCCGTCTCGCCCTGGAAGTGCAGGGCTATTTCCAAGCAGCACAGGATGATTCGCCAACCCCCGTGAAGGTACCGCGCTGGGTGCCGCTCAATACCTTCGATCCGGCCAACTACTTCGAAGACCTGGCACCGGCCTGACCCACCCGTTCATGGCGAGTTCCACAGAGCCCGTAAACCTTCCACAGGAGCAACACGCCCTGTGGGACGTGCGGACTAAGCGTTCGTGCCGCCGTCGACGGTGAAGATCGCGCCGGTGATGTTGCGGCCGGTCTCGCCGGCGAGGAAGGCGACCATCGCGGCCATGTCCTCGGGCTTCGCGAAGTGGCCGAGTGCGGTCAGGCCGACCTGGAGGTCGTAGTGGCCGCCGTCGAGCGGGTTCATGTCTGTCACCGTGGATCCCGGCTGCAGCAGGTTCACGGTGATCTCGCGGGCGCCGAGTTCGCGGGCCAGGGCCTTGGTGAATCCGTTCAGCGCCGACTTGCTCAGGTTGTAGAGCGAGAGACCACCGAAGGAGGCGTGCTCGGACAGATTGCTGCCGACGCTGACGATCCGGCCGCCGCCGGTCATGTGCGCCACGGCCGCCTGCGCACCGACGAACGCGGCCCGCGCGTGGATGTTCAGCGCGCGGTCGATCTCCTCGACGGTGAACTCTTCGAACGGCTTCGCCGGGAAGATGCCCGCGTTGTTGACCAGGATGTCCAGTCGGCCGAGGTCGGCCGCGGCTTGGTTCACCGCGCGCACCACGGCCGCCGCGTCGGCGCTGTCCGCCTGGATCGCCACCGCTCGGCGCCCGAGCGATTCGATCTCCGCGACAACGGATTTCGCCGGTACCTCGGCGCTCTGATAGGTGATCGCGACGTCCGCGCCGTCGGCGGCCAGCTTCCTGGCGATCGCCGCGCCGATCCCTCGACTGCCGCCGGTTACCAGTGCCACCTTGCCCGTGAGATCCGACATGGGTCCTCCTCAAAATTCTGTGTCGATCAATACATAAATAGCTAAGCGCAGAACACCGCACGCGTCAAGGGGTATATTTAACGATCGACACAGAAAGGACCGGCATGGCTGAACGGGGACGACCGCGTGCCTTCGATCGCACCGACGCGTTGCGCCGCGCCATGGAGGTGTTCTGGGAGCACGGCTACGAGGGCTCCTCGATGAGCGACCTCACCACCGCGATGGGCATCAACTCCCCCAGCCTGTACGCCGCGTTCGGCGGCAAAGAGGCATTGTTCCGGGCGGCCGTCAGCCTGTACGGGCAGACCGACGGCGGGCACACCGCGCGGGCGTTGCGCGAGGAGCCGACGGCGCGCGCCGCGATCGATGCGATGTTGCGCGACAACGCGATCGCCTACACCGTCGAGGACAAGCCACACGGCTGCATGGTCGTCCTGGCAGGCTCGACCTACACAACACGCAGCGCGAGCATCCGCGATTTCCTGGCCGAAAGACGCAGGGAGACAACAGAAAACATCCGCCGCCGATTAGATCGCGGTGTCGCGGAAGGCGATCTACCCGCAACGACCAACACCCGGGGACTGGCTCACTTCTACACCACGGTGCTGTACGGGTTGTCGATCCAAGCTCGCGACGGAGCCTCGCTGGCAGATCTGACGCAGTCGATCGACTGCGCGATGGCGGCCTGGCCGACGGCAGCCGCCCCAGCCTGATGTGCGCGTGGCACACCGTCTTGCTGGGGGCGACCTACATCCGGCGCAGCGCCGCGATCCGCTCCACCAGTTGATCGGCCGACGCCAACGCCGTTGGCGGCCCACCGCATTCGCGGCGCAGCTCGCCGTGAATCACACCGTGCGGCTTACTGGTTCGATGATGGTGCATGGCGACCAAGCTGTTGAGCTCGCGCCGCAACTCACCCAATCGGTCAGCGGTGGCGACCCTTTCGGCCGCGCTCGCGACCTGCGGACCTGGATCGGGCGCGTCGGCCGCGTCGCCACGGTCGGCGATCTGCTTGGTCTGGCGCTCGCGCAGCAGCGCCCGCATCTGGTCGGCGTCGAGCAGGCCGGGGATGCCGAGATAGTCGGCCTCCTCGTCGCTGCCCGCGAAAGTGGCTGTGCCGAAGGAGGATCCGTCGTAGATCACCTGGTCGAGCTCGGCGTCGGCGGCCAGCGCGACGAAGGACTTCTCTTCCTCGCCCGGCTCGTCCTGCTGCTTGTTCGCGTCGATCAGCAGCTCGTCGTCGAGCCCGTCCTTCTCTCGGTGCGGCTTGCCGATCACGTGGTCGCGCTGCAGTTCCAGCTGCGCGGCCAGATCAAGCAGCACCGGCACCGAGGGTAGGAACACGCTCGCGGTCTCGCCAGGTTTGCGGGCACGCACGAACCGGCCGATCGCCTGCGCGAAGTACAGCGGCGTCGAAGCACTGGTCGCGTACACGCCGACCGCGAGGCGCGGCACGTCGACGCCCTCGGACACCATGCGCACCGCGACCATCCACGGCTCGGTGCTCGCGCCGAACTGCGCGATCCGATCCGAGGAGGTCGGTTCGTCGGACAGCACCAGGGCGGGCTTCGTGCCCGAAATGTGTTCCAGCAGTTCGGCGTAGTCGCGGGCACGGTCCTGGTCGGTGGCGATCACCAGACCGCCCGCGTCGGGCATGCCAGTGCTGCGCAACTGACGCAACCGCATGTCGGCGGCGCGCAGCACGGCCGAGATCCAGTCACCCGCCGGGTCGAGCGCGGTGCGCCAGGCGCGAGCGGTCTGTTCGGGGTTGAGCGGCTCGCCGAGGCGCGCGGTGTGCTCGTCGCCCGCGCTGTCGCGCCAGTGCGCCTCGCCGGAGTACGCGAGGAACACCACGGGCCGGACCACGCCGTCGGCGAGGGCCTCGGAGTAGCCGTAGGCATGGTCGGCGCGCGAGCGCGGGAAACCCGACTCGTCGGGTTCGTAGGTGATGAACGGGATCTGACTGTCGTCGCTGCGGAAGGGAGTTCCGGTGAGCGCGAGCCTGCGGGTCGCGTCGCCGAACGCCTCGGCGGTCGCCTCACCCCAGCTCTTCGCGTCGCCCGCGTGGTGGATCTCGTCGAGAATCACCAGGGTCCTGCGGTTTTCGGTGCGCACCCGGTGCCGGGACGGATGCGAGGCGACCTGGGCATAGGTGACAACGACACCGTGATAGTCACCGGAGGTGCCGCCGGTCGCGTTGGAGAACCGCGAATCCAGCTGGATCCCGGCGCGGGCCGCGGACTGCGCCCACTGATGCTTGAGGTGTTCGGTCGGCGCGACGACGGTGATCTGATCGACGGTCCGATCGGCCAGCAGTTCGGCGGCTACCCGCAGCGCGAACGTGGTCTTTCCGGCCCCCGGCGTCGCGACCGCGAGAAAATCGCGTGGCTTGGACGCCAGGTACTTGGTCAACGCCCGGCGCTGCCAGGCACGCAGCGAACCGCCGCTCGATGTACCGGAGCTGTTCGGCGTCCCCGACGCATCGGGTCTAACCGAATCGCCCGGTGTCTCCGCTTTTCCCGCCACAGCGGCGCCACCCGACCCAGTCACGCACTCGACCCTACTGGCCCGGTACGGCGTGTTGCCAAACCGACGCGGCATCGGCGATAGGCATCACATGTTCAACTACCGACACGCCGGAGTTCACCGATTGCCCGACGACACGTCGCCCCTGGAATCCGGTGCGGGGAGGCACGTGAACGAGCGCCAGCGAGCGAACCAAAGGCACAGCCGCCTCGCGTATGTCGGAGATGAGCGTAGCGAGGCGGAGACATGCGCGATGCTGTAGTGACGATGACCGACGAAAACGCCACGCCGAGCGAGCCGCTGCGGACCGACATACCCTCGCTCAGCGGCGGTATCGCCGCGCGTGAGCTCACCGTCGGTCAGCGATGGACCATCCGGCTGCGGCGGGCCCGCAGAAACACCACCAAGCTCGTGGTGCGGGTCGCGGTGAAGGCCTGGAACGACTCGATCTTCGCCAAGTCGGCGGCCGCCGCGTTCTGGCAGACGCTGTCGCTGGCGCCGCTGCTGCTCGGGGTGCTCGGCAGCCTCGGTTATGTGGGCACCTGGTTCGGGCCGGACACCGTGCAGATCGTGGAATCCAAGATCATTTCGTTCAGCCGGGATCTGTTCAGCTCCAGTGTGGTGACGGATCTGATCGAGCCGACCGTCAAGGACGTGCTCGGGAAGGGCCGCGGCGCGGTCGTTTCGGTGGGTTTCGTGCTTTCGCTGTGGGCCGGGTCGTCGGCGATGGCGACGTTCGTCGACTCGATCGTCGAGGCACACGATCAGCAGGACCTGCGACATCCGGTGTGGCAGCGCATTTTCGCGCTGCTGCTTTACGTGGCGTTCCTGGTGGCCTCGGTGTTCATCCTGCCGCTGGTGGCGCTCGGGCCCACGCTGATCGGCCGGGTGCTGCCCGAGCCATGGCGGGTGACCGGGCTGCAGCTGCTGGACTTCTTCTACTACCCCGGTGTCGGGTTGCTGCTGATCATCGTGCTGACCACGCTGTACAAGCTGGCGCTGCACACATCGCTGCCCTGGCATCGACTGTTCGGCGGGGCGTTGGTCGCGGCGGTCTTCTTCATCACTGCCAGCGAAGTGCTGCGGCGGTATCTGGCGTGGGTGACCAAGACCGGTGTCAGTTACGGCGCGCTGGCGACACCGATCGCGTTTCTGCTTTTCACGTACTTCCTCGGGTTCGCGGTGATCCTCGGCGCGGAGTTCAACGCCGCCGTGCAGGAGTTCTGGCCTGCCCGGGCGACCCGGATGGAACAGATGAAGGAGTGGCTCACCAATCAGCTGACCGGGGACTCGTCGGACAAGGACGATTCGACGACAGAAACCACCGAGACGGCGGAGAAATCCCCGCCGTCACCTGTCGACGCACCCGATCAGCCGCACGCGGCGCCATCTCAGCCGCCGCCCGCACAGCCTCAGTCGCCCTTTTTCAGCCCGTCGTAGACCTTCTTGCAGTCCGGGCAGACCGGCGAACCGGGCTTGGCCGACCGCGTCACCGGAAAGACCTCACCGCACAAAGCGACGACATGGGTGCCCATGACGGCGCTCTCCGCGATCCGGTCCTTCTTGACGTAGTGGAAGACTTTGGGGGTGTCGTCGCTCGTCGACTCGTCGGTGGTCGAATCGGGGCGAACCATGGTGTCGGTGTTCACGGATTCCATGATGCCGCATTCCAAGATGGGATGACTGATCACGGTCCGGTGTCCGCCTGACCACGCTGTGTGCGCTGGTGCTCCGACAGTGGAAGACTCAGAGTTATGCAGCAGCACGGCGACTCTCCCAACGCCGACGACATCGGCCGTGGTGAGCGCCCGGACGTGACGATGCCGACAGCTTCCCCTGGCTCCGCCGGGTACTTTCCCGGCACCGACGACAAGCATCCGGTCCTGATCACCGAGGCCCAGCCGTCGCTGGAAGATCAACACCGCTCCCGGGTCCGCCGGTACACCATCATCATGGCGTTCCGCATCCCGTGCCTGGTGCTGGCCGCCATCGCCTATAGCACCTTCAACAGCGCCCTGCTGGCCATCCTCATCATCGCGGCCTCGATCCCGCTGCCCTGGATCGCCGTCCTCATCGCCAACGATCGGCCACCGCGCCGCAAAGACGAACCGAGTCGCTGGGACGAACGCCGCACGGCCATCGAGGCTCGTTCGCACAAATCCATCGACGGCTGACGGTTCCCTCGGCCCGGAGGTGGTCCGCTCGAGCGTCAGGCCTTGCGACGGATGAAGGCGGACATGGCGGCGGCGGCAGCGCAAAGGCCCCCGGCCATATACCAAGCCAGGTTGTAGCTGCCCTGGACGTCGCGGATGACGCCGGCGCCGGTGGCGGCGACGGCGGAGCCGATCTGGTGGGAGGCGAATACCCAGCCGAACGCGACGGGGCCGTCGTTGCCGAACAGTTCGCGGCAGAGCGTGACGGTGGGTGGCACGGTCGCGACCCAGTCCAGGCCGTAGAAGATGATGAACACCCACAGGCTGGGCTGGGTGTGCGGGCCGAGCAGCGACGGCAGAATCAGCAGTGACAGGCCGCGCAGCACGTAGTAGCCGACCAGCAGGTAGCGCGGGTCGACGCGATCGGTCAGCCAGCCGGACGCGATGGTGCCCGCCACATCGAAGATGCCGACAACGGCCAGCAGGCTCGCGGCGGCGGTCGGCGGCATGCCGTGATCGTGCGCGGCGCTGACGAAGTGGGTGCCGACCAGACCGTTGGTCGACGCGCCGCACACCGCGAATCCGCCTGCCAGCAGCCAGAATCCGGGCGTGCGCGCGATCTTGGCCAGTACGGTGAGCGCACGCGTCGCGCCGACCGTCGCGGGTGTCCGGACCCCGACCATGCTGCCCGGCTCCGCACCGTAGGCGGTGACACCGACATCGCTCGGAAAATCCCTGATGAACAGCAGCACCAACGGCACAACGACAAGCGCGGTCCCGGCGACGATCAGTGACGGCAGCCGCCAGCCGTGCTCGTGCGCCAGCATCGATACCAACGGCAAGAAGACCAGCTGACCGGTCGCACCCGCCGCCGTGAGCACTCCGGTGACCAGTCCGCGCTGCCGCACGAACCAGCGGCCGGTGATGGTCGCCACGAACGGCATCGACATCGACCCCACCCCGACGCCGACCAGCAGCCCCCAGGTCAGCATCAGCTGCCACGGCTGAGTCATGAACACCGTCAGCCCGGCCCCCGCCGCGACGAGCACCAGCGCACCCGACACCACCTTGCGGATGCCGAATCGATCCATCAGCGCCGCGGCGAACGGCGAAATCAGTCCGTACAGCAGCAAATTCAGCGATACGGCCGCACCGATCGTGCCGTGCGACCAGCCGAATTCCTCGTGCAACGGATCCATCAGCACGCTCGGCACCGACCGGAACGCGGCGGCACCGAGCAATGCGATGAATCCGACGCCCGCGACGATCCACGCGGGATGCAGACGAGGCCGGTGGACGGTGTCGTTCGCCGGCACGGTCGGCGGCGTCTGCAGTTCGGTCACCGGCTGAGCGTGCCGGAAAACCACCCACCCAACGAGTGGCCGGAATGCCACAAAGCACCAAGATCGTGCCAGTGCGGGCGACACGCCAATGTGCTCGACACCGCGCGCGCCGTTCCCTATCGTGTCCCGAGGCACTAGACAGGAGTGAACATGATTCGGTGGATCTGGGCCTTCCTGGACCGCCCCGCGCAGCGATTCGACGACTGCGCGAAGTTCTGGTCCACGGTCACCGGCACCGAGCTCTCGGCACGCCGAGGCGAACACGACGAATTCCTCACGCTGCTCCCCGATCCCGCGCTCTTCGCGGCGGCCAGCGTGAAGATGCAGGCGGTCACCGGCCTCAGCGGCGTGCATCTAGACCTCGACGTCGACCACATCCCCTCCGCCGTGCGTACCGCGCTCGACCTCGGCGCCGAACTCGTCGCGAACCATCCCGACTACGCGGTCCTACGCTCCCCCGGCGGCCAAACCTTCTGTCTCACACCGAGCGGCCGCGCCACCAGCACCCCCGCCCCCGCCGTGACCGCCCCCGACGGCACCCTCAGCCGTCTCGATCAGGTGTGCCTCGACATCGGCCCCGCCGACCACGCCGCCGAGACCGAGTTCTGGAAGTCGTTGACCGGCTGGAACTTCCAGCAAGGCAGGCTGCCCGAATTCGCCCGCCTACGCGCCACCGACCCGCTACCCATCCACTTCCTGCTGCAGCGCCTCAACGAAGACCGCCCCACCAGCGCCCACATCGACCTGGCGTCCTCCGACATCGAGGCCACCGCCGCGTGGCACGAAACCCTAGGCGCCACAGTGCTCGAACGCTTCGACCACTGGATCGTAATGACCGACCCCGCCGACGCCCTCTACTGCATCACAGCCCGCGACCCCCAAGGCGTCTGACAGCGAGTCATCTCATCGAGGCGAGTCATATGGTCGCGAAAAGATCTCCAACAGCAACCTTTTGACTCGCCTCGACATGGCAACGATCGTGTGGCTGGCTCCCAGAGCTCTCTCGCGCGGACCAATCCTGGGAGGTTTCGCCACAAATCCGCACCCTTACTCGGGATCCGCACTCGAAATAGGGCCCGAGAGTCGGTAGGGATCCCGAGAGTCAGTGCGGATTTCTGGTGTGGGCGTGCGACTGGTTGCTAATTAATCTTCGGCAGCAGCTCGCCGGGGCGGCTGGAGTCCGGGCGGCTCAATGGCCTTGCCAAGACATGCGGGCGCGGCGGGCGGTGGCAAAGTACCGGTGTGCCTACTCACCGATCGACGACTGCCGGATCTCTGCTCACCGCGCTGTGCCCGGATCTGCGGGCGGCGCTGACTCGGGTCGGGTATGACGCCGACACGCTGCTGGAGGTGCTCGGGGAAGACGTGCACGCGGCGTTGGGGCGGTCGGAGCCGGTGCCGGTGCGGCGGGCCGCGCGGGACGCGGGCGAACTGGGCACGCTGATTCGGTTGCTGCTGCTCGGCGATCCGCTGCCGGAGTGCGACGTCGCCGCCGCGCTCGTGCCGGTGGATGTCGAGCGGGCGATCGCGGCGGGGCTGCTCGTCCGGGAGGGTGACGCCGTCCGTGCGGCCCTCGATCTCCGTCCCCTCGATGCCGGAGCGGGCACTCGCTGGATCCTGTCCGATCTGGACGACTCGATGCGCCGGCGCACCCTCACCGAAGAACACGTGCTCGGCGTCGGCCATGCCTCCCTGTCGCTGCTGCGCGCCACACCGACCCGCGAGGTCGGGTCGGTGCTCGATCTGGGCACCGGCTGCGGTGTGCAAGCCGTCCACGCGGCTTCCTACGCCGACCGGGTCACCGCTACCGACGTCAACCCACGCGCGCTGTGGCTGGCCGAAGCGACCGCCGCACTCAACGGACTCGAGATCGAACTCGTTGAAGGCTCCTGGTTCGAGCCGGTCGCGGGACGCCGGTTCGATCAGGTGGTGGCCAATCCGCCGTTCGTCGTCGGCCCGGCCAGGATCGAACACACCTATCGCGATTCCGGGCTGGCCCTCGACGGCGCCAGCGAATTGGTCATCGGGCAGGCAGCGGATCTGCTGGCCCCGGGTGGCACCGCCGCGATGCTGGCGGCTTGGGTGCACCTCGACGGCGAAGACTGGCGGCATCGGGTGTCGTCCTGGCTGCCCGCCCATGGTGTCGACGCCTGGGTCGTGCAGCGCGATGTCGCCGGCCCTGCCCTCTACGTCGGAACCTGGTTGCGTGACGCGGGTCTCGACCCGCGCGATCCGGCCGCACAGGCGCGCGCCGAACAGTGGCTCGACGCTTTCACCGCGGCCGACGTCGAGGGCATCGGCTTCGGCTTCGTCTATCTGCGCGCCATCGACGGCCCGACCGAACTGCTCGCCGAGGACCTCACCCACGGTTTCGAGGATCCGCTCGGCGACGAGGCCACCCGCTATTTCGAGCGTTCGGCCTGGTTGCGCGCCGCCGCGGGCGACGAAAAACTCGCCTGGACTTCACGTTTCGTAGTAGACCCGGCCACCGCACTGGAACGCGTCGCGCTGCCGGGACCGGACGGCTGGGCACCGCAGGTAGCGCGCGTGCACCGCGGCGACGGACCCCGCTGGCAGCACGAGGTGGACGAGACAACCATCTCCCTGCTCGCGGGAATGCGCGCCGACGGCCTCCCGTTATACGAACTGATCGAACTGCTGGCGGTTGCCCACGGATCTGACGAGGTGACCACGGAGTTCGCGGCCGACGCGTTGTCCGTGGTGGCCGGATTGGTCCGCCACGGACTGGTGCGGCCCGTGTAATTCCGGCAATCGCGGGTAGGTCGGTGCAGGCACCGGACAACAGGGGCGTTCCACGGCTGAGACCTTCTCAGGAACTTCTCAGACGAGAGTGATGAAAACCGCACGTCAGAGCGGTTTATCTGAGCCGAGACGGGGAACTTTCTCTCTGTCGGGTCCGTTGTTCGGAGTGAGACACCACCGACAGGAGGCAAGTCATGACAAGCCCCGCCACCACTCGTGTGCGCATCAGCGATCAGGACCTCGACGCCCAGAGCCCCGCAGCCGATTTGGTACGTGTGTACCTGAACGGAATCGGCCGTACCGCGCTGCTCACGGCCGCCGACGAGGTCGAGCTGGCCAAGCGTATCGAGGCGGGCCTCTACGCCCAGAACCTGTTGGAGACCGGCAAACGCTTGTCGGCCACCCGCAAGCGCGATCTGGCGCAAATCGTCCGCGAGGGCCAAGCCGCGCGGTCGCACCTGCTGGAAGCCAACCTCCGCCTCGTTGTCTCGCTCGCCAAGCGCTACACCGGCCGCGGCATGCCGCTGCTCGACCTCATCCAGGAGGGCAACCTGGGTCTGATCCGCGCGATGGAGAAGTTCGACTACGCCAAGGGCTTCAAGTTCTCCACCTACGCCACCTGGTGGATTCGTCAGGCCATCACGCGCGGCATGGCGGATCAGAGTCGCACCATCCGGCTGCCCGTCCACCTGGTCGAACAGGTGAACAAGCTGGCCAGGATCAAGCGTGAACTGCACCAGCAGCTCGGCCGCGAAGCCACCGACGCGGAACTGGCCAACGAGTCCGGTATCCCGGTCGAGAAGATCTCTGATCTGCTCGATCACAGCCGCGACCCGGTAAGCCTGGACATGCCGGTCGGCAACGACGAAGAGGCCCCGCTCGGCGACTTCATCGAAGACTCCGAGGCCACCTCCGCCGAGTCCGCGGTGATCGCCGGACTGCTGCACCACGACGTCCGCAGCGTCCTCGCGACCCTCGACGAGCGCGAACAGCAGGTCATCCGCCTGCGCTTCGGTCTCGACGACGGCCAGCCCCGCACCCTCGACCAGATCGGCAAGCTCTTCGGGCTCTCCCGCGAGCGCGTCCGTCAGATCGAGCGCGAGGTCATGGCAAAGCTGCGCAAGGGCGAGCGCGCCGATCGCCTGCGCGCCTACGCCAGCTGATCCAAAAAGCCCGTGGCGAACCCGGCACACCCCACGACGCCGGACTGCTCCCGAGGCTGGCGTCCGACCTGGTGACCCTCGGGGTCACCTGCCAACGCCGGCCGGTGCCGCACTCCACCCCCTCCTGGAGTCGCGAGCCGGTCGGCGTGAATCCGCCCTCACCGAAGGGCGCTTCCTTGTAGGCGTCAGCTCATCGAGCCACCCGAGTGAGCCAACACCTTCGGCACCGCTGATCGATCGCGATGCACGACACCAGCCTTCGGTAGACCACCACGCTGAACTCGACATCGACCTCCCCAGCTCCGCCCAGGCTTGACCGGTGTCGAAGCGACTGGTTCGGGCCGATTCGTTTGCGGGCGTACGGAATTCCCGTCGAGCTGGTCGACGCCACCGCAGATCGACATCAACCTCCCGCCCTCCGAGCTAAAACTCCGGAGATGCAGTCGGCCTGGCGCCGCCTTCCGTTCAGCGGCGCAGGGCGGTGAACTCTCCTCTCGATACGCCGCCGCTCCGTGCTACAGACCACGGGGCTGGAACCCCTGACCAAGCTTTTCCGAGGCCGCACCCTCCCATACGTCAGCCGAATCGGCGCGGGCCGCCGTCGAAGCGACACGGTTCGAGCCGATTCGACACACGATCCCCGCTAAATCGGTGGACGCGGGCACCGGGGCATGACTGAGCTCGTGCACCTCCCGCAGGTCAGCCGAGTCGGCGTGGGCCGGTGTCGAAGCGGCTCGGTTCGGGGCCTATTCGTCCTCGTGCGTACAGGATTTCGGCCGAGTTGGTGGAGGCTAGTACTGGGTCGAAGGCGAGTTCGCGCATTTCTGGGAGGTCGTCGAAGAGAGCCGAGATGCGTTGGGCCAGTTCGGCTAGGGCCGCTTTGTCCACGCGTGGGCTGGCGGGGGCACCGGAAAGCAGTGGGGCAGCGCGGGGGGCGTCGATGAGGGCGGTCGCTTCGTCGGCGGTGAGGGGTAGGGCTCGGTAGGCGCGGTCGCCGAGGAGCTCGATGATCAGGCCGGAGAGGCCGAATTCGATGACCGAGCCGAATGATGGGTCGTCTTGGACGCGCAGGACGCAGCCGACGCCCTTGGTGGCCATCTTCTGGATGTGCAGGACCGGATCGCCACACAGCTCGGCGAGGTCCGCGTAACCCTGGCGGACCGCTTCGGGGCGCCACAGGTCCAGGCGAACGCCGGTGAGATCCGGTCGGCGACGCCACATTTCGCCGGTCGCCTTCGCCGCCACCGGGTAGCCGAGTTCCTCGGCCGCGGCGACCGCCTCGTCGGCGTTGCGTACCGCGCGGAACTCGACCACCGAAATGCCGTAGCAGTCGAGCAGTTCGACGGTTTCCAGGTCGGTCAGCCGACGCCCGCCCGAGTCGGCCATCCACTTGCCCACCAACTTCCTCGCGCGTTCGGTATTGATCCCCTTGGGGCGCAACACCTGTGACACCGGCTTGGTCCGCCATTCCGCGTAGCGACGGACCCGCGCCAGCGCTCGCGCGGCCCGCTCCGGGTCGGGATACGAGGGAATCGAGCCGCGCACCGCCGACGCGCCGACACCGCGAACCGACAGCAGATTCGGAATGCCTTGTTCAGCAACGAATGTGGTCAGGATCGGTTTGCCAGAGTTGGGGACCTCGGTCGCGGCGGCGCGAATGGCGTCGGCGAAACCGGCCATCGGCAGCGGCACCGGTGGCGCGAAAACCACCAGCACCGAGTCGATGTCGTCCGAACGCAGCGCCGCGACCGTGGCGTCGAGGTACGCGCCAGGGGTCGCCTGCGGACCCAGATTTACCGGATCACCGACCTCGAGCCCCTCACTCTGTGCCGCATCAATGGCCAACCAGTTCAGGGCAGCGCTGTTGCCGACCACCGCCAACCGGGAACCGCCGGGCAACGGCTGATACCCGAGCAGCGCGGCGCAGTCGAACAGCTCCGAGATCGAGTCGACCTGCACAATTCCCGCCTGCGCGAAGAGGTCTCGGACGATCGAGCGATCCATATCACCCGCGGGCTTGGCCGCGTGGCGGCCGCTGCTCACCGCGACGATCGGCTTGGTCCTGGCCACCCGGCGCGCGATCCGGGAGAACTTGCGCGGGTTACCGAAGCTCTCCAGATAGAGCAGCACGACGTCGGTGTCCGGGTCGGTATCCCAGTACTGGAGCAGGTCGTTGCCGGACACGTCGGCCCGGTCACCCGCCGAGACGAATGTCGACAGCCCCAGATTCCGTGCCGCGGCCTCCCCGAGGATCGCCGCACCCAGCGGTCCGGACTGGCAGAAAAAGCCGATCCGTCCGCGTCCGGGCAGCACCGACGCCAGCGTCGCGTTGAGCGCTATCGCCGGATCGGTGTTCGCGATACCGAGCGCGCTTGGCCCGACCACCCGCATTCCGTGCCCCCGTGCGGCCGCGACCAATTCGCGTTCGGCCGTCCCGCCGCCGACACCGGTCGTGTCGAATCCGGCGGTGAGCACGACAAGTCCCTTGACGCCCTTGGCCATACAGTCGTCGAGCACCGAACCGATCGCCTCCGGCGGCACCGCGACCACCGCGAGGTCGACCTCGTCCGGGATCTCGCGCACCGTCGCATAGGCGCGCACCCCGCGCACCGAGTGCCGATTCGGATTCACCGGGAACACTGGCCCCTGGAACACCCCCGACAGCAGGTTGTTCAGCACCGCGCCACCCACCCGGCCCGCGCTGGGTGTCGCACCGATCACCGCCACCGATCGCGGCGTGAGCAGATTGCCCACGCTGCGCGCCTCGGAGGCACGCTCACGGGAATCCCGTACGGAGAGCAGCGCTTCGGATGGGTCGATGGCGAATTCCAGGTGCAGCACCGACCCGTCGCGGCTGCGCTCGACCTGGTAGCCCGCGTCCCGGAAGACCGTCACCATGGTGGTGTTCTCGGCGAGTACCTCGGCGACGAAGGTCTCGATCTTGTTCTCGGCGGCGGCGCCGGCCAAGTGTTCCAGCAGAATCGAGCCGAGCCCGCGCCCCTGGTGCCCGTCGGCCACCACGAACGCGACCTCCGCGGACCGTCGGCCGACCCGGTCGAGCCCCTCATAGCGGCCCACCGCGATGATCGCCGTACCGAGCACCAGCACCAGGCCGACCCGGTCGTGATAGTCGACGTGGGTGGTCCGATACAGGTCCTTCGGCGAAATCCGCGGGTACGGACCGAAATAGCGCAGATATCTGGTTCGGTCCGACAGCGCCGCGTGGAACTCTTGCAGCGCCTCCGCGTCGTCGGGGGTGATCGGCCGCAGCCGGACCACGCCTCCGTCGGAGGCCAGGATGTCGGCGAACCAGTGTTGCGGCGGGGGCGGCGGAACGGCAGGCGTGTCCGGAGTGTCTACGGGGTCAGTCACGAGGGTCCTCCGGGTCCAGGCCGAGCAATCCGAAAGTCGCTCGGCGGGTGGCCAGCACAGCTGTGTCTACGGCGCGTTGGGCGCGGTCTACGCGCGGGTCCCCAGTCTCCCCCGTGCCACCCGGCCCATCCCACGGGCGGTAGGCGATGTCACCGCCGTCACCCATGGTGCGCGGCGGATCCACCCGCGGCGCCTCCGCGCGGACCCGATCGATCCACTCCTGCGGGATCGCGGTCTCCGGCGCGATGGTGCGGTCCAGTGCGGTAGCGAGCAGGTGCGTCCAAGCGCGCGGCACCACCCGGACCAGCCCGTACCCGCCGCCGCCGACGGCGAGCCAGCGACCATCGGCGTGTTCGTCGGCCAAATCGCGCATCGCGCGGAACGCGGCGCGCTGGCCGTCCACCGTGAGTTCCAGATCGGCTAACGGATCCTCGCGATGGGTATCCACCCCACACTGGCTGACCACGATCTGCGGGCGGAAGGCCGCAAGCGCACCGGGCACCACCGCGTGAAAACCGCGCAGCCACTGCGCGTCTCGGGTGCCGGGCAGCAAAGGCAGGTTGATCGCGGTGCCCTCGGCGGCACCCAAGCCCGTCTCCTCCGGCCAGCCGGTGTTCGGCCAGAGCGTCGCCGGATGCTGATGCAGCGAGACGGTGAGCACGCGCGGGTCGGCGTAGAACGCCCGCTGCACACCGTCACCGTGGTGCACGTCGACGTCGAGATAGGCGATGCGGTCGAAGCCGTTGTCCAACAGCCAGGAGATGGCCACGGCCGCATCGTTGTACACACAGAACCCGGCCGCCGAGTCCGCCATCGCGTGATGCATGCCACCGCCGATACTCACCGCCCGCCGGGTCCGGCCCTCGGCGATCTCCCTGGCCGCGGCCAAGGTGCCGCCGACGATTACCGACGCCGCCTGATGCATCCCCGGAAACACCGGATTGTCCGGCGACCCCAGCCCGTACGGCGGCGTCTGCGGCGATCCGGCCGGTGACTCGGCGCGCTCGACGGCGTCGATGTAGGCGGCGGTGTGTATGCGCAACAGGTCGGCCCGATCGGCCGTTGCGGGCGCCAATAGTTCGACACCGTCGAGTAATCCGAGACTTTCGGCCAGCGCCATGGTGAACTTCAGGCGCGCCGGTTTCATCGGGTGCTCCGGGGTCCAGGCGTAGTCGAGAAAACGGTCGGTCCAAACGACGGTTCCTCGGCTGCGTTGTTCGCCTGGTGGCGCAGGGCGTTCGCGGCGCGGTGCAGTGGCCATGGCCGCAACGCTACGCGGGAAGGTACGGACCCCGTCGAACGTTGCTATGCAGTAGAAATACAGATAAGTGCGATCGCGGCGGCTGGCCGTGCGCCGACCGGAATCCCGCATTGCCGCGTGTTGTGCGGCGCGACACCGTCCGGCGCAGGGCCGTGTCGGTGTGCGTAGGTAGAATTCGTGCCGACGAAGGGGTAACTGGTGAAAGATCTGGTCGACACCACGGAGATGTATCTCCGTACCATCTACGACCTCGAGGAAGAGGGCGTGGTGCCGCTGCGTGCCCGCATCGCCGAGCGCCTCGAGCAGAGTGGACCGACGGTGAGCCAAACTGTCGCGCGAATGGAGCGCGACGGTCTGCTGCTGGTCGCCGGAGACCGGCATCTCGAGCTGACCGAGAAGGGCCGCGGCATGGCGGTCGCGGTGATGCGCAAGCACCGCCTCGCCGAACGACTCCTCGTCGACATCATCGGTCTCGACTGGCAGAACGTGCACGCCGAGGCCTGCCGCTGGGAACACGTGATGAGCGAGGACGTCGAGCGGCGCCTGGTCGAGGTGCTCAACCACCCGACCACCTCGCCCTACGGCAACCCGATCCCCGGCTTGGACGAGTTGGGCATCGTGCCGTCGACCGCCGCCGAGGAGACCCTGGTCCGGCTGTCGGACCTGCCGCACGGTCAGGTGCACGCCGTCGTCGTGCGCAGGCTGGCCGAGCACATCCAGACCGACCCGGAAGTCATCGGTCAGCTGCGTGAAGCGGGCGTGGTGCCCGACGCGCGGGTGACGGTCGAGAACAAGCCGGGTTCGGTGGTCATCACCGTGCCGGGTCACGGCGGCTTCGAGCTGTCCGACGAGATGGCGCACGCCGTCCAGGTGAAGCTGGTCTGACGGGTGAAACTTCTGGTCACCGGTGGCGCCGGCTACGTCGGCGGCGTCTGCGCGCAAGTGCTGCTCGAAGAGGGTCATGAGGTCGTTGTCGTCGACGATCTGTCCACCGGCAACGCGGACGGTGTCCCGTCCGCGGCCCGCTTCGTCGAGGGCGACATCGCGCAGGCCGCGACGGCGTTGCTGGCGGCCGAAACCTTCGACGGTGTCCTGCATTTCGCCGCCCAGTCGCTGGTCGGCGAGTCGGTGCAGCAGCCGGAGAAGTACTGGCACGGCAATGTGGTGAAGACCTTCGAGCTGCTCGAGGCGATGCGCCACGCTGGCACGCCACGGCTGGTGTTCTCCTCCACCGCCGCCGTTTACGGCGAGCCGGAACAGGTGCCGATCACCGAGGACGCGCCGACCCGGCCGACCAACCCGTACGGTGCGTCGAAACTCGCGATAGATCACGCCATCACCTCCTACTCGATCGCGCACGGGCTGGCGGCGACCAGCCTGCGCTACTTCAACGTCGCCGGCGCCTACGGTGGCCTCGGCGAAAACCGGGTGGTGGAAACACATCTCATCCCGCTCGTGCTGCAGGTCGCGCTCGGGCACCGCAAGGCGATCTCGGTGTTCGGCACCGACTGGCCGACGCCCGACGGCACCGCGGTCCGCGACTACATCCACATCCGCGACCTCGCTCAGGCCCACCTGCTGGCCCTGTCCACCTCCGAGGCGGGCACGCACCGCGTCTACAACCTCGGCAGCGGCACCGGATTCTCGGTCCGCGAAGTGATTTCGGCCTGCGAACGTGTCACCGGCCTCCCCATCACCGCCCAAGACGCCCCGCGCCGCCCCGGCGACCCAGCCACCCTCATCGCCTCCAGCGCCCGAGCCATCGCCGACCTGGGCTGGCACCCGGAACACAACGACCTCGACGAAACAGTCTCCGACGCCTGGGATTTCCTCCAATCCCTTGGCCCCCGCGCCCACAGCACCCGCTGAGATCCTTCCCTTCGTGTTGACCGGGGCGGCACAGGCTTCCACGTGCCGCCCCTGCCAGACTTCGTTGGCGCCAACCGGATTCGCAGCCTGGATTTCCTGCAGTCCCTGGCCCCTCGCGTCCACAGCTCCCGCTGACGTGCCCTCCCTTCGTATCCACCGGGCGGCACAGCTTCCACCGCCGTACCGCCTCAGCCAGACTTCGTTGGCACCAACCGGGATTCGCACCCTGGATTGCCTGCAGTCCAGGCACCCGCAGCGCCCCCTGACGTGCCTCCCCTTCGTGTTGACCGGACCGACACAGGCTTTCCACCTGCCGTGCCGTCCCGGCGAGACTCGTTGGTCACAAACACGATTCGCCGCCACCATGCCCAACACTGGTTGCCTTCGTGTTCACCGGGCGGCATGCAGCTTCCACCTGCCGTGCCTCCGCTGCCAGCTGCGTCGGCATCGACCGGGATTCGCCGCCCTCATGCTGAGCCGGCGGCAAGTGCGTCGACCCAGTTACTTCCCGGGCCGACACAACAGGACTTGCCGATCGTTCAGCGAGGCTTCCCCGTCCACGAGCCGGTAGGCTGCGGGGCCGCCCGGCACATCGCCCTGCGCACCGCCCCTCGGCACGCGCATCGTGGCCTGTAGGACGTCAATGCGCGATGCGGCGGGATATTCGCGTGCCGAATGGGTGGTCGAGACCCGCTGACCTAGGCCGGGCGTCTTTCTCACGTCCCTGCGCTAGCCTGCCGTCTCCTTCAATACTATTGGCACCAAGCAGGATTCGGCCCAACGAGTACTGGCCCCGTTGAATAAACGGCCGCCGCGGCTCCGGTAGGAACTTCGCTAACCTTTTGGCGCGCAACACGATTGCGCACCTTCCGAGTGCCGTATCACGTTGCCGAAACGGAACCGGCTCACTCTGTGCGTAGGGCTCGGTGACGGTCGGAAGTCGACTCCAGATCTGTTCTCGGACTGGATTTCACGGGGTGGGTGAGTCCAGGTCGACGCCCAGGTCCGCGGCGGTGTCGTAGCCGCTGCGGGCCAGGCGGCGCAGTTTTTCGGGGCGCATGCCGATCATCAACGATGTTTCCAGCAGTGCCGCCATCGGGTGGTCCGGGTCGGCGTCCATCGCGGCTTCGAGTGCGATGCCCGCGAGGGGTCCGTCGCCGCGGACGTAGGCGCTGTAGCCGAGCAGCGCCGCGGCCTCGGCCCGATCGCGACCGGTCAGGGCTCGGGTGAGGGCGGCCCACAGTCCTTCCGCCGCCACGGCGTGGTCGCCGACGGCGAGGGCGAACATGGCGTCGCGGACGGCCCGGTCACGGAGCGCGGCAGCGAGTTCCGCGAGTTCGGGGACCATGAGTTGCACGCCGGATTCGGTGTTCGAGATCTGCCACAGCACATAGTCGAGGGCCTGCCTGCTGTAGTCGCTCGGATCACCGCGTCGCACCGCCCGCGCATACCGATCGCGGGCGACCGACAGCGCACTGTCGAGTACCGCCGCCACCTGATCGCGTACCTCGATGTCCACCGCCACCAGCGCCGTCAGCTCCGCGCGGGAGCCGCGAATCTGCCGACCGTCGAGCACATTAGACAGTGCCACCGCCGAGGTAGCTGGATCCGGCAGTGCCCCACGCCGATCCGGGCCTACCAAACTCCACCAGTTCCGCTCCGGCTCGATCGCCGTCACCGCCCAAGCCCCGGCCAGATCGATATCGTGCGCCGCAAGCCGCCGATCCAGCACGTCGATCAGCACCTCGAATCGCCCGGCGCCGCACCATTCGTCGGTCTCCGAGCCGCGCCGCTCCGGCTCCACGGCCCGATCATCCACCACGACCGCAAGCACCTCGGCCACGTCGTCATGCGCACAGATCTGCATGATGCACTGCGCGACCATCCCCGCCCGCAACCTGCGCCGCCCGCCGTCCTGGTCCAAATCGAACCGCACCACCGCATCGATGATCGCCCCGTCACCGCGCCCCGGCGCCGACCGCAGCACCAGCACAACCAGCGACCGTTCCGGCGGAAACCCGATCATCGCCGGTACCGCCGAGATGATCTCCCCCGGCTCCTCCACGCACACAGCACAATCCGGCGCATCCGCATCGAACGGCGGCGCCTGATCGGCAAAGACAAGGGTCCGCCCGTTGTCAGCAGTACTGAACTCACCCCGCTCATCAGCTGCGCTGAAACCGGTCCGCGACGAATCGCCGAATCGCTCGGTGTCGTCGCCGAACCCCGCCGCACCGGACTGGTCGATGTCAGCAGTCGGCACTGTGTCGCGCCTCCGCACCGCGTCATCGGGGCCTGCACCTGTCCGAGCCATGTCATCCAGCCGGGCCAAGTCATCAGGCCGGGCCAAGTCATCAGGCCGTGCCGTTACGCCCATCAGCATCCCGTCGTCCTGCCTGGCGCCATCCGATTGGGCCACATCACCCAGTTGTCCCTCACCGTTCAGTCGCGCCGTATCGTCCAGCCGCGCACCGTGGTCGGGCCGCACCTCACTATCCGGCTGCGCGGCACCACCTCGCCCGGCGCCGTTCGGCTGCGCCATCTCATCCAGCCGCATCGCCTGGTCCAGAGCTGTGTCGTCCGTCAACGCACCGTGGTTGGGCCGCACCTCACTATCCGGCTGCGCCGCACCGCCTCGCCCCGCGCCGTTCGACCGCACCGCGTCGCCCAGCTGCCATGCACGGTCCGGCAGAGCCGCATGGTCCCCAGCCGCGTCCGGCCGCTTTGTCTCGCTCGGTCCAGCCGACTCTTCAAGCTGCATTGCGCCATCCGAAACCGTCTCCTCCGATGGCGCCTTGCGTACCACCCGCTCTGTATCTTCCTGCGGCGCAGCACCATCGGGCCGAGAGCGATCACCCGATTGCAGGAACTCACACGATCGCATCGCGGCGGCGAGGCTCACCGGAGCGCGGGAGGGGCTCTTGCCCCTGAGCAGAGACGGGCGGGCACAGAAGAGTTCGTCCTGAGCACGGACGTCGCCGACGGGCGCGGAATCGGCCTGTGCGTCAGGACGACCGGAGGGCTGAGGGTTCGCGGGAGTGGTCATGGCGTCGAGACTGCCCGCAGGCACCGCCGGACCTTCCGCGCTGACCAGGCGATTCAGCCGCCCTGGGGAATTCTGCGGCCCTGTGGACAACTCCGCCGCATCCCGCCGTCGCCACCGCCCGGCTGTCGGCGCGACCTGCTAGCGTGCCGCGGCCACTATCCCTTCTCGACCCGCTGCACCGCCGTCGTGAACAGCTCATCCACCGCCGTCATATCCGGCTTGGCATCAGTAAAAGACATATACGTCACAGTGATTCGCACATCCCCGACCTGCCCGGCCAACGTCCGCATCGTCTGCGTCAGCCCGGCCCCGCCGACATCCGGCGTCACCGTCCGCCGCAACGCCAACGTGTCGTCCGCATCGATCGGTGACGCCGGTTCGAGTTCGGTCGTCACGGTGGTCATCGCAGGCCCCTTGCTCACCCGCACCGACCCGCACTGTTTCAGCTGGCTACGCAGCACGCCGAGCGGTTGCTCGGTCCGCGTCAATTCCACCGTGATCGTCGCCCGCGCGGCGTCATCGGTCCCGACCGCGATCGCGGTCTTATCCGCCCCGAACTGCTGCGCCGGCGGCAGACAACTCTCGGGCTGCACCCGCGCACCCCGCCCCACCCCGGTCAAATCCCCCGCCGCCTGGGACGCCGCCTCGGCGGGCAACACCACCGCCGGATACTTCGCCGGAAACTGCCCGGGTTCCACCAGCAATGCCGACAACGCCGCACCCACATGCCGCGTGACCACTGTCTGCTCCCCCGCGACCGGATGACCGACCACGGTCGACCCGCACCCGGCGAGCAGCACCGCGGACATGGCGAAAACCGCCCCCTTGCCCGCCGAATCCGCCACAGTCATCCACCCCACTGTGCCAAACTCCCCCTGCGCACCCGCGATGCCACGCCGCCGCACCGGGAATGCGCGGGGCGCTGACGCTGTTGCCTGGTCGTATGGGTCGGCGTCCGGCCGCGCGCGGTGGCTGTCACCCACATGGGGGACAATGGACATGGTTCCCGTCTCGGACGCTGCTCGTCTCGAATGACTTCGGTGTCGAAGACCGAGAGTCACCCGTGCCGGCGGAACCGCGCAGGAAGGAGCACGCGATGGACCACGAGTCGCGAATGTACGAACTGGAGTTTCCCGCTCCACAGCTGTCGTCCGACGACGGCGCGGGTCCGGTCCTGGTGCACGGACTGGAGGGCTTCACCGATGCGGGGCATGCGGTGCGGCTGGCCACGACGCACCTGCGCGAGAGCCTGGAAAGCGAACTGGTCGCCTCGTTCGACGTCGACGAGCTACTCGACTACCGCTCGCGCCGCCCGCTCATGACGTTCAAGACCGACCACTTCTCCGAGTACGCCGAGCCCGAGCTCAACCTTTGGGCACTGCGCGATACGGCGGGCACCCCGTTCCTGCTGCTCGCCGGCATCGAGCCGGACCTGCGCTGGGAGAAGTTCACCACCGCGGTGCGCTTGCTCGCCGAACAGCTCGGCGTGCGCCGCAGCATCGGTCTCAGCGCCATCCCGATGGCGATCCCGCACACCCGTCCGCTCGGCGTCACGGCACATTCTTCGGATCGCGACCTCATCGCCGAACATCAGCGCTGGCCCGGCGAACTCCAGGTGCCCGGCAGCGCGTCGTCGCTGCTGGAATACCGGATGGCCCAACACGGTCAGGAGTCGGTCGGCTTCTCGGTGCACGTGCCGCACTACCTGGCGCAAACCGCGTACCCCGAGGCCGCGCAGACCCTGCTGGAAAACGTCGCCGATAACGCGGGCCTGGATCTCCCGCTCGCCGCGCTCGGCGAGGCGGCGGCCAGGGTTCGTGAACAGGTCAACGAGCACATCGCCGGAAACTCCGAGGTGGAGACCGTCGTGCATGCGCTGGAACGCCAGTACGACAGCTTCGTCAGCGCCCAGGAACGCCAGTCGAGCCTGCTCGTCGGCGACGGCGAACTGCCGAGTGGCGACGAGCTCGGCGCCGAATTCGAACGCTTCCTTGCCGAGCAGGGTGGCTACGAGGGTGAGACCGGTCCCGAGCCGGGCGAGCAGCGGTAACAACCCTGCGGGCGTCAGCCCGTAGGGTGTTCGGGGTGGATCTGACCGAGCTGCTGGAGATACCGGGAACCGACGCCGACGCCCTGTACGAGTCCTTCGGGGCGTGGGCCGCGGAGCAGGGCACCCCGCTGTATCCGGCGCAGGACGAGGCGCTACTCGAATTAGCGTCCGGATCCAACGTCATCCTCGCCACGCCGACAGGTTCGGGTAAGTCCCTGGTCGCGGTAGGCGCGCATCTCATCGCGCTCGCCCAGGGAAAACGCACTTACTACACCGCCCCGATCAAGGCGCTGGTCAGCGAGAAGTTCTTCGCCCTGTGCGAGGTGTTCGGCGCGGACAAGGTCGGCATGGTCACCGGCGACGCCGCGGTCAACGCGGACGCGCCGATCATCTGCGCCACCGCGGAAATCCTGGCGAACCTCGCCCTGCGCGAGGGCTCGGCCGCCGACGTCGGCCAGGTCGTGATGGACGAATTCCATTTCTACGCCGACCCCGATCGCGGCTGGGCCTGGCAGGTCCCGCTGCTGGAACTGCCCCGCGTCCAGTTCCTGCTCATGTCCGCCACGCTCGGCGAGGTCGACTTCTTCGCCGAGGACATGCAGCGTCGCACCGGCCGCCCGTCGGCCATCGTCGCGGGCACCGAACGCCCGGTCCCGCTGACCTTCTCCTATGCGCGCACCCCCATCACCGAAACCCTGGAAGAACTCGTCACCACCCACCAGGCCCCGGTCTACGTGGTGCATTTCACCCAGGCCGCCGCGCTCGAACGCGCCCAGGCGCTGACCAGCGTGAACTTCGCCACGCGCGCCGAAAAGGACGCCCTCGCCACGGCATTGGGCGAATTCCGCTTCGCCTCCGGCTTCGGCAAGACGCTGTCCCGGCTGATCCGGCACGGCATCGGCGTGCATCACGCGGGCATGCTGCCGAAGTACCGGCGCTTGGTCGAACGCCTGGCGCAGGAGGGTCTGCTGAAGGTGGTTTGCGGCACCGACACCCTCGGCGTCGGCATCAACGTCCCGATCCGCACCGTGCTGCTGACCGGCCTGACCAAGTACGACGGCGTGCGCACCCGCAGGCTGAAAGCCCGTGAATTCCACCAGATTTCGGGTCGAGCCGGGCGCGCGGGCTACGACACCATGGGCACGGTCGTCGTCCAGGCCCCCGAACATGAAGTGGAGAACACCCGCCTGCTCGCCAAGGCGGGCGACGACCCGAAGAAACAGCGAAAGGTGGTGCGCCGCAAGCCACCCGAGGGTTTCGTCTCGTGGAGCGAGGAGACCTTCGACCGCCTCGTCGCCGCCCAGCCGGAGCCGATGGTATCGCGGTTCAGTGTGACGAACTCCATGCTGCTCAACGTGATTGCCCGCCCGGGCAACTGCTTCGACGCCATGCGCCACCTGCTCGAGGACAACCACGAACCGCGCCCCGCCCAGCGCAAACACATCCTGCGCGCGATCCGTCTCTACCGCGCGCTGCGCGACGCAGGCGTGGTCCAGCAGCTCGACGAACCCGACGCGCAGGGCCGCCGCGCCCGCCTCACCGTCGACCTGCAACGCGACTTCGCGCTCGACCAGCCGCTGTCGCCGTTCGCACTCGCCGCCTTCGACCTACTCGACAAAGACGCGCCCGGCTATACCCTCGATGTGGTGTCCCTCATCGAATCGACCCTGGAGGATCCGCGCCAGCTGCTGATGGCTCAGCAGCACAAGGCGCGCGGCGTGGCGATCAATGAGATGAAGGCCGACGGCATCGAGTACGACGAGCGGATGGAGCTGCTCGAAGAGGTCACCTGGCCCAAGCCCCTGGCAGAGCTGATCGAGCCCGCCTTCGAGACCTATCGCGCCGGGCACCCGTGGGTGTCGGAATTCGCGCCGTCACCCAAGTCGGTGGTGCGCGACATGATCGACCGGTCGATGACCTTCGCCGAGCTGATCTCGTTCTATGAGCTGGCCCGCTCCGAGGGTGTCGTGCTGCGCTATCTCGCCGACGCCTACCGCGCGCTGCGGCGAACCGTGCCGGACGCCGCGCGCACCGAAGAGCTCGACGACATCACCGAGTGGCTCGGCGAGCTGGTCCGTCAGGTCGACTCGAGCCTGCTCGACGAATGGGAGCAGCTCACCAACCCCGGCGCGGAGATCGACGCCGACCAGCTGGCCTTCGGGGCCGAGACGGTGCGCCCCATCTCCGCCAACGAGCGCGCGTTCCGGGTGATGATCCGCAACACCATGTTCCGCCGGGTCGAGCTCGCCTCGCTGCGCCGCTGGGATGTGCTGGCCGACATGGGCATCGGGCCGGACTGGGAGGCCGACCTGGCCCCATATTTCGAGGAGTACGGGCGCATCGGCATCGGCCAGGACGCGCGCGGACCGCAACTGTTCCAGATCGAACGAAGACCCGGTTTCTGGCAGGTGCGTCAGGTCCTCGACGACCCGGCGGGCGACCACGGCTGGTCGATCGTCGGTGTGGTGGATCTGGCCGAGTCCGATGCCGCCGGTGAGGTCGTCTTCGACGAAATCACGGTGTCCGCGGGCTGACCGCACCGCCCGCCCCCACCCGAATCACTACAGAATCCATACAGGTCAGTGGCTATCTGACGCCCGTTTACGGGTGCTTCGCTGAGGTGCCACCGGCACGAGGTTTGACGGATTCGGTTCTGGGTAGGAGCCGCTGATACTCTCTCCGCTGCTGCCAAAGCGAAAGATCAACTATGCTTACCCACCCCGTCGGCTCCGCCTCCTGCCATCCCCTGGCGCCCGAATCACCGTTTCTTGTCATCTATCCCGAGCGAGTGCGTGCGAACTTCCACGCGCTCCATGCCGCCATGCCCGCGGCAAGGATTCGCTTCGCGGTCAAGGCAAGTCCGGTACCGGAGCTCATCCAGGCGCTCGACGAGGAAGGCGCCGAGTTCGATGTCGCCAGCATCGGCGAGATCGAGCTGTGCCTCGCGCTCGGCGTCGAACCGGACACGCTCTGCTACGGCAACCCGATCAAGAAGGCCGCCGACATCGCCCGCGCGTATGCGCTGGGCGTGCGCCGGTTCGCCTTCGACACCGAGGACGATCTGCTGCGCATCGTGGAGCACGCGCCGGGCTCGGAGGTCGAATGCCGGTTCCTCGCTTCGGCTCCCGAGTCGCGCACGCCGTTCGGCGCCAAGTTCGGCTGCACGCCGGGCGAGGCGTTCCGGCTGCTGGTGCGGGCCCGTGATCTCGGGTTGATCGTCGCGGGGCCGTACTTCCACGTCGGGTCCCAGCAGCTCGATCCGGACGCGTGGCGGATCGGCATCGAGCAGGCGGGGCGTATCACGGAAGCATTGGCCGACAAGGATATTCACGTTCGATCGGTGAATATCGGTGGCGGCCTGCCGATCGCGTACGCCGATCCCGCGCCCGCACTCGCCGAGATCGCCGCGGTGGTCAACGCCGCCGCAGCCGAATTCCTGCCCGAGACCGCCGGATTGGTGGTCGAACCCGGCCGCGCGCTGGTCGGTTCCGCGGGCATCATCCACGCCGAAGTTGTCGGCGTGCGCATTGCGCCGGACGCCCGGCGCTGGGTGTATCTCGACGTCGGCCGCTACAACGGAATGGCCGAGACCGAGAACGAGTACATCGCCTATCGATTCGTCACGGATCGGGACGGTGACCCTGTCGACGAGGCAGTGGTGGCTGGTCCGACCTGCGACGGAGACGATGTACTGTATCAACGCACGCGGGTCCTCCTACCGACCACGTTGCGAGCCGGTGATCGCATCCAGATCCTCGACACCGGCGCCTATACCGCGAGCTATTCGTCGGTGTCCTTCAATGGTTTTCCGCCCTTGACCGTTCATGTCTCGGGCGCTGAGCGAGAGTGAGTTTGCCATGACGGCGGATTTCACCGGCTGGCACGTGCTGGCCGAGTTCGGTGGTGTCGACGCGACCCTTTGCGACGACCTCGAACGACTCGAATCGGCGTTGCGTGAGTCTTTGATCGCGGCGGGCGTCACCATCTGCGATGTCGTACACAAGAAGTTCGATCCGCAGGGGGTGACTGTCCTCGCGCTGTTGTCGGAGTCTCACGCCTCGATTCACACTTATCCGGAGTCCGGCGACATCTTTGTCGACGTCTTCACCTGCGGCAGTATCGGCGCCGGTGCGTCGAAGGCTGTCGAGCTGCTCCGGGATAGATTGTCTCCCAAGGACGTTCGAATGCAGGTCATCCGCCGCGGGCACGGCTCGCGGTATTCACCCACCCCGTCGGCTCCGCCGACTGCCGACCCTCAGTGGATCGAGGAGCCGGTGGGCGCGGGCCTGACCCGCATCTGGGACCTGCACGAGGTCATCGTGGACACCAATACGCCGTTCCAGCACATGGTGATCGCGCGCACCGAGCAGGGCATCAGCCTGTTCTCCGACGACGATCGCCAGTCCACGGAGTTCTCCCAGGTGACCTACCACGAGGCGATGATGGTCCCCGCCTTCGCGCTGGCCGAGAAGCTGGACAAGGTGCTCATCATCGGTTCCGGTGAGGGCGTGGCCAGCCAGATGTCGGTCGCCGCGGGCGCGACGCTGGTGGATCACGTCGACATCGATCAGCTCGAGGTCGAGCTGTGCGCCGAGCACCTGCCCTACGGCTACACCAGCGACGAGCTGGCCGCCGCCGTGCGCGGCGAGGGCCCGGTCAAGGTGCACTACGCCGACGGCTGGGACTTCCTGGCCAAGGCCGCCGAGGCGGGCACCCGCTACGACGTCATCGTGATCGACCTGCCCGACGAGCGAGTCGAAGACGCCCAGCACAACCGCCTCTACGAGTCGGAGTTCCTGTCCCGATGTCGGGCCTTGCTCGCCCCCGGCGGTGTACTGAGCGCCCAAGCAGGCTGCGCAACCATGTGGCGCAACGAGACGCTGAAGCGCTCCTGGAACCGCTTCCACGAACAGTTCGGCACCGTCGTGCAATACGGCAGCGACGAACATGAATGGACGTTCCTGTTCGGCACGAACGAGCGGATCGCCGACCCGGTGCAGGACATGACCGATCGCCTGGCCACCCTGCCCTTCCGGCCGGAAACCGTCGACGCACGGGCCCTCGTGCGCGGCGCGATCGAACCGTACGCACTGCGGGTATAGAACACCCGAACGGCACCGGCTCCCAAGTGATTTCGCTTGGGAGCCGGTGCCGTTTCGACGTGACGCACGTTGCACCCTCTTGACGCAGGCCGCATCCTCCGCCAGGAGGACGTTCCGTATGTCAAGTCATCGGGGCCGCGCCGAGCGTTTGGCGCGTGGGTGTTCGGCTAGGTGCGGTTGCGGTGGTCCTCGACGTTCAGGCCGCCGACACCCCAGTTGGTGAGTTCGACCTCGTCGATTACTACGAAAGTGGTTGCCGGGTCCTTGTCGAGAACCTCCTGGAGTAGGTCGGTGACGCCTTTGATCAAGCGCGCCTTTTGTTCTCGGGTGACACCTTCGTCGGTGACCTTGATGTTGACGTAGGGCATCAGGCGGCCCGCCCGGAGATGAATCCGCCGTCTACGGGCAAGATGTGGCCGGTGGTGAATTCGGCGTCCGCGAGATACAGCACCGCGGCGGTGGTTTCGGCGACCTCACCGATCCGATTCAGCAAAGCCAGTCGGCCGGAAGCGGTTTCGTCGCCGTCGCCGAACAGTGGGGTGCGGATGATGCCGGGTGCGACGGCGTTGACCCTGATCGCGTCGGCCGCGAGTTCCGCGGCGAGGCTGGTGGTGAGCGCGTGCACGCCGCCCTTGCTGACCAACGCCGCGGAGGCAGGCAGCCCGGCGAGCGCGTGATTCACGAGCACCGTGCCGATATTGACGATGCTGCCGCCGGATCCCTGCCGCTTCAACTGCCGCACCACCGCTTGCGTGGTGAAGTACGTGCCCTTCAGGTTGCCGTTCACGTACCTGTCGAGGTCCTCCTCGGTGACGTCGACGAACGGCTTGGCGCCGAAGATGCCTGCGTTGTTGACCAGCACATCCACCCCGCCGAACCGCTCGACCGCCGCCCGCACCAGCTCAGAACCCGTTGCGGGAGAGCCGATATCGCCCGCGAAGGTGGCCACCCGCGCCGGCGCGCCGAGCTCCGCGGCCACCTCGGCGAGCTTGCCCGAGTCGCGCCCGTTGAGCACCACGTTGTCCCCGCGCGTCACAAACGCTCGAGCAATATCACGCCCGATCCCGCTGGAGGATCCGGTCACGATCACCGTCTTCGTCATCTGCTCTCCTTCTCACATTTGATACGACCGGTCGTCTTGGAATGGACATAAAAAGACGACCGTTTAGGAATGCCCAGTTCAGGGCAGGAAGTAGTCCCCCAGCAAACGGTCCAAACACTTGTTCAGCGGCGCCAACGTCCGATCGATCTTCATCCGGATCACCGCCCCCTCCCACGATTCCAGCAACAGATCCGCCAAATCGGTCGCGTCGATATCCCCCCGAATCATCCCCAGCCCCTGTGCTTCCCGCAGTTGCTCAGCCACCCGATCCCGCCACATCCCCCACGCACTCGACAACGACTCCCGAAGCAGCTCACTACCTTCGAGCTCCCCACCAAGATTCGCGATCAAGCACCCCCCGGTGAACTCCGCCTCGACGAACTCCTCCATCAGCCGCCCGAAAAACGCCCGCAACCCACTCACCGGATCCGCCGCCGCCCCGAACGCCTCGCTCAAATTCCGCTGCACACACAGCGAATGATGCTCGATCACCGCCCGCCCAAAACTCTCCTTGCTATCAAAGTAGTTATAAAACGACCCCTTAGGCACCCCCACCTTGTCCAAAACCTGCTTGATCCCAGTCCCGTGATACCCCTGCGCCAAAAACCCAGCAGCCCCCTCCTCCACCAAAAGCTGCCGAGTATCCCCACTCCGCCTAGGTCGCGCCATACCTTCAATATACGACCGGTCGTCTACAAACGCCAACCGCGGCGACCGCATCAAGTGGGTATTGCCCATATGCACACTTGGTGCGATGATGAACACGGAGGTAATGCGATGACGATGTCCAGCTTGGATTTGAGCCGCTTCGAGACCGTCGGCGAAAGTGAAGCCGATTCCCGCGGGCGCGTCGCATTGGGACGCGCGGGCGCGCGCCCGGGCCGCCGATACCAGGTCCGCATCGACAGCGACGGGGTGGTGGTTTTAGTGCCAGTGGTCTCGATTCTGGAACGCGAAATGATGGTGTGGGAAAACCCGCACCTGGCCGAGGAGATCCGACAGGGCGTGAAAGACGCCGAGTCCGGCGACACGGTCGACCTCGGTGATTTCACACAGTTCGCCACCGACCCCGAGGACAAGGCCTGACCGGTGGCATATGAACTGCGCTTCGCGCACGCCGCCGCCGATGCCTTACACGCACTGACCAAAAGGCCCAACACGGCAACCAAACTCAAAAAAGTTCGCAAAGCGCTGGGCCTACTGCAATCAGATCCGCTCTACCCCGGTCTGAATTCCCATCGCTACCAGAACTTTCCAGGCCTGGAGAAGGAACGGATCTGGGACTCCTACGTCGAGAACCACACGCCGGGCGCATGGCGCATCTACTGGATGTATGGGCCGGACTTCGAACGCGACGGCGAATCGGTGTCAGTGATCACCGTTCTCGCGATCGGACCACATCTTTAACCCGCGTCGCCATTGGGCGGAGTGGGTGACGAAGTGCGGGAGGTGGTCGGTGACGAAGTGGGCTGGGTGCCAATCATCTTGTGCGACAGTGGCAGTCCATTCGTAGGTCCAGGATCGTTGTGCGGGACGGGCCAAGTCGATTGGGCGGAGGTCGTATTCGTCGTCTTCGAAGGCGTCGAGGACCGCCCACTCCGTTGAGGTGAGGCCGGCGAGGACGATGCCGTGGGCCAGGGCGTTCGGCTCAGGGACCAGGCCGGGGTACACCCGGCCGGGCAGAGCCGCTACCCGCCAGCCTGGCGCGGCGGCCGTTGTTCGCTGCGGCACGCGGCCGATCAGAATCTCCAGTACCTCAGGGAACTGCAACGTCCCGTAGACGAACAACGAATGCCCCTGTGTAGCAATCGCTTCCCATCGCATGCCGCTCGATGGTGACCGGTCCATCCGCCGCTCCTCTCGCATTCTCGATCCGCACGCCGCGCAAGTGGACGCCGATCTCCGACGACACAGGCGAGGCCAACATGATCGCAAGTCTGACGCGGAAATCGACTGGCGGCGAACATCTTCAGCCCTACTCCGGCCGTATGGTGCGAATGATCGCGGCGAGGTACTCGTAATCCTCCGCGCGAGCAGTGGACGTCCGATAGGCGAGCCCGATGGTGCGACCAGGTGCGGGGGTGGCGAAATGGGCGGTATCGAGTGTGCCGCGGGCGGCTTCGGAGGCGACGGCCATTTGCGGGATGAGGGTGACGCCGAGACCGCCTGCGACACACTGCACTACGGTCGCCAGCGAGGCAGCGCGGGTGTCGCCGACCGCGGCCGGGTGGATCTCGGCGGAGCGGCACAGGTCCAGGGTTTGGTCGCGCAGGCAGTGGCCCTCGTCGAGCAGCAGCAGGGGCAGCGAGTCGAGGACGGACGGGGCGAGGTCGGTGCGGCCGGCCAGTTCGTGGCCGCGCGGTGTCACCAACACGAATTCCTCGGTATAGAGCGGGATCTCGACCAGGCCGGGAATGTCGGTCGGCAACGCGAGCAGTGCGACGTCGAGCACGCCGGTGCGCAGGCCGTCCAGCAGTCGCACGGTCTGATCCTCGATCACCTGCGGGTGGAGCGTGGGTAACTTCTTCTGCAACTCCGGAAGAAGACCTGGTAGCACATACGGAGCAACCGTCGGAATGATGCCCATCCGCAAGGTGCCCCCGAGACCGTCCCCGGTCGCCGACGCCACGAAACGATCGGCCGCCTCGAGCGTCGCCATCGCCTTGGGCAGCAACCGCATCCCCGCGGCGGTGACCAGAACCCGTCGCGTGCTTCGCTCGATCAGTTGTAGCCCGAGCCCGTGTTCAAGTGCCGCGAGCGCCTGCGATAGCGTGGGCTGGCTCACACTGAGCCGCGCTGCGGCAGTGCCGAAGTGGCGATATTCCGCGACCGCCACGAACGCACGCAGCTGTGACAGGGTCGGCTGATAAGTCTGATCGGTCACGGCTATCAGTGTAGTGCGACTGATCACCTTTACCTTTCACCAGCCCTTCGGCAAGATCGCAAGGGAGCTTTTCTGCTTTTCCGCACAGTGCTAGCAAACCCACCAAGAACGAGGAGATTAGGTATGGCATTGCTGACCATCGGCGACCAATTCCCGGCATACAACCTCACCGCTGTCATCGGTGGTGATCTGTCCAAGGTCGACGCTCAGCAGCCTGACGATTACTTCACCCAGATCACCAGCGACGATCACGCGGGCAAGTGGCGGATCGTCTTCTTCTGGCCCAAGGACTTCACCTTCGTGTGCCCGACGGAGATCGCCGCGTTCGGCAAGCTCAACGAGGAATTCGCGGACCGGGACGCGCAGGTGCTCGGCGCCTCGGTCGACAACGAGTTCGTGCACTTCCAGTGGCGTGCACAGCACGAGGACCTGAAGACCCTGCCGTTCCCGATCCTGTCCGACCTCAAGCGCGAATTGGCCGCAGCCACCGGCGTTCTCAACGCCGACGGGGTCGCCGACCGGGCGACTTTCATCGTCGACCCGAACAACGAGGTCCAGTTCGTCTCGGTCACCGCGGGTTCGGTCGGCCGCAACGTCGACGAGGTGCTGCGGGTGCTCGACGCGCTGCAGTCCGACGAGCTGTGCGCCTGCAACTGGAAGAAGGGCGACCCGACCATCAACGCGGGCGAACTGCTCGCCGCGAGCGTCTGAGTCCAAAACCGCTGCGTCAGTACATGAATGACTCCCATTTCACCGCTCCCCGCGCAGGCGAGGATGATCCGAGGATAGAGATACATGAGTGTTGAGAACCTGAAGAACTCCCTCCCCGAGTACGCCAAGGACCTCAAGCTCAATCTGTCATCGCTCGCGCGCACCACCGTGCTGAACGAACAGCAGCTGTGGGGCACCCTGCTGGCGTCGGCGGCGGCGACCCGGTCGGCGACCACGCTGCGCGAGATCGCCGAGGAAGCCGCGGACGTGCTGTCCGAGCAGGCGTACAACGCCGCGCTCGGCGCAGCCTCGATCATGGGCATGAACAATGTGTTCTATCGGGGCAAGGCGTTCCTCGGCGGGCGCTACGACGACCTGCGGGCCGGTCTGCGCATGCAGATCATCGGTACCCCGGGGGTCGACAAGGCCGATTTCGAGCTGTGGTCGTTCGCGGTGTCCTCGATCAACGGCTGCGGGCATTGCCTGGAGGCGCACGAGCACACGCTGCGTGAGGCGGGCGTGTCCCGTGAGGTGATCTTCGAGTCGCTGCGCGCGGCCGCGATCGTCGCCGGTGTCGGCCAGGCAGTGGAGTCGACCGAGACACTGGCCGCCGCCACGGTCTGAGCAATCGAATCGAGGCCGTCGACGGGTCCGCACAGCGGACCGTCGGCGGCCTCTTTCATCCCGCTGACCAGCGATAACGTGCCGGTGTGTGCTACGCGACAGCTCGGTGTCGGGACCGGATAGTAGGCTCGGCAACCATGGGCACACAGCTTGACGTGGTGCGAGTTTTCACCGATTCCGCCGGGCGATTCGGCAACGAACTGGGGATCGCACGGGCCGCGGACGTGGCCGAAGCCGACCGGCAGGCGCTCGCGGCGAAGGCCGGATACAGCGAGACCGTCGTCGTCGAAGACCCGGTCGACAAGATCGCGCGGGTGCGGATTTATACCCCCGCCGTGGAACTGCCGTTCGCAGGCCACCCGTCGGTGGGCACCGCCTGGTGGTTCGCCGCGCAGGGCACGCCGGTACACCGACTGACCGTCCCGGCGGGCCCGATCGCGGTCGAGCTGTCCGAGGGCCTCACCTGGATCACCGCGCGCGGCGAATGGGCGCCCGACTTCACCTTCCACCAGCTCGCCGACCTCGACGAACTGACCGCCCTGCGCCCCGACGACTTCACCGGCGGCCCACACTACTTCTGGGCATGGACCGACGAGAACCGCGGCGCCCTGCGCTCCCGAATGTTCGCGCCCACCTTGGGAATCGCCGAGGACGAGGCCACCGGCGCCGCGGCCGTCGCCATCACCGCACTGCTGCGCCGCGGCTTGGTCATCACCCAGGGCAAGGGATCCCAGCTCTTCACCGCCTGGGATTCCGACGGCTGGGTTCGCCTCGGCGGCCGCGTCGTCGCCGACCAATCAGTGGAGATCTGAGCGCCGCATAGGCACCCGATCGGCGGCGGGGTGATCGTCGCACTTCGCCGCCGAATCGTCTGTCGCACAGGGCGGTACAGCGCGGGAACATCGAACACGAAGCAATCGAGCTCAGGGCAGCGGCACCCCGGTAATCGGGGCCGTCGTGGGAGCCGGAGACCCACCAGGTGGTTCGACGGTCACCGCCAACGTCTCGCCGGAGTCGAAGGCCGTGACGAAAGGCGTTGCAGCCGAAGGCAACCCGTCGAGCACACCCGCCGACCGCGCCTTCGCCGCCGCGCCCGGCGGCACGAGCCACACCTGATACACCCGTCCGGACGGCGGTTCGGCCACTCCATCGAACGCGATCACCGCGAGCCGTTGCTGGGGCGAGATTTCCACCACGAGGGTGCCGCCACCGGTGACCGGCTTGGTCACCGTGCGCGCGTCCGGCTGCCGGTGCACCTGCTCCGCGCCAGGCACTCCGGGCGGCGGCGCACCGATCCGGTCCGCGATCACGCTGCCACCGATAACCAGGCACGCCGCGGCGGCCACCGGCACCGCCCAGCGCATCCGCCGCTGCCATCCCGAGGGAAGTTCGGCGCGCCCGTCATCGGGCAGCGCCGCCAGAATCCGCGACTCCAACTCCGGCGGCGGCGCCTGTGAGTCGAGTTCGGCGACCCGCGCCATCACCTCGTGCATCCGCTGCACGGTCTCGGAGAACGCTTGCCGCACAGCGGGATCAGCCTTCGCCAGCCGCTCCTCGATGTGTCTGCGTTCGATATCGCCGACCGCGTCCAACGCGCACGGGTACGCCAGGTCGAGCAGTTCCGCGTCGGACCGCGGGGGGTTCTCAGCCATCGGCGCCTTCTCCGGACAAGCATTTCTCCAGTCTGTTCAGCCCATCACGGATGCGCGTCTTGATGGTGGGTAACGGCACCGATAGCTGGTCTGCGACTTCACGGTACGTCCGTCCGGTGTAGTAGGCGAGGGTGATCGCCGCACGCTGCGTCGTGGTCAGCACGCCGAGGTAATCGAGGCCCGCCTGCTCCGCCACCGATTCGGCGACGACGTCGTGATCGCGGCCCGCTTGTGCGAAGGTCTGGTCGCGGACCGCGGCGGCGGCTTCCGCGCGCACTCGGTCGACGGCGCGGCGGTGCGCGAGCGTCATGAGCCAGCCGACCGGGCTCGACAGCGCGGTGTCGTACTGGTCGGCGGTCGACCACACCTGGAGATACACCTCTTGGGTGACTTCCTCGGCGGTGGCATGACTGTGCAGGATGCGCACGGCGAGTCCGAAGACCCGCGAGCTGGTGAGTCGATAGAACTCGGTGAACGCAGCGCGGTCCCCCGTTCCGGTTGCCACGAGCAGTGCGCCGAGTCGGCCGGCCAGTGCGGATCGGTGTCGGTCGAGCTCGCTGGGCAGCACACACAGGCGTAACGGCTCATCCCGTGCGGCACCCGGCGCCGGGTCGACACATCGATGGGCTGAAGCAAGAACGTGCTCCGTCATCGCCGAATCGCTGCCTGCATAGACAGGGGTTCGGTATGAGCTGGCGCGCGGATTGGTCCGCGACGCCGGTCAACTCGAAACGGCCGCGATCAACATGTAGGCGGTGCCGAGATCCATGACCACATGCGGCACCATCGCGGACCGCCGTTTCGGACCGGTCAGTGCCGCGACACACCCACCGGAGCGCAACAGAATGCCCAGGTAGCCCGGCGTGTCAGCGAGTGGACGGCCGACCGCTAGCGCTACCAGCAGCGCGTCCGCGGCGAACACCGCGGCGAGACCGAGCGCCGGAATCGTGCCGGGGCCGCCGGTATGACCCGACATCGCGTGCCCGGACATGGCGTACAGCATGGCCGCGGCCGTTACCGTGTGGTAGCCCAGCGGCACGAGCCGCTCTACCGGCGTGGCGTCAGGCGCGCTGTGCCACGCCGAGATTCGACTCACCAACAAGGCCGCGAAGACCACGATCATCGCGGTGAGCACCCCACGCACCGCCGACGGGCTCGCCCCGGTCGGAAACATCAGCATCGCGAGCATCACCAGGCACATGATCAGGTGCGCGGCATCGGACTCGTGATACCCGGCGGTAGTCGGGCCGACCGGCGTCGAATCTCCTTGCCGCCAACCGTGATCCACCGCGCCGGATGGTTCGGCTTCGGCGACGAGCCGAACGGGCGCGGCCAGCCTCCCGAGCACGATCGCACCCGCGATCAGAAACGCCGCCACCACCGACCACCGCAATGCGGCGTGCTCCTGCACGAACTGCGCCACACCCCACCACCTCTCGTCGCGGCGACCGTGGACCTGCCTGTTCTATGCTCGCACCCGATAACGGCAGGGGTGCACTTTTCGCCCGGCCCCGCACTTTCAGTGCGGCACCGTCTGCCGGTATCGATCAACGGCCGAGCGCGCGAATCGCCCCGGCGACACACCACGCCACTGCTTGAACGCGTTCGAAAAGCTCGGCGCGCCCGAATATCCCATCCGGTAGGCGACGTCCTCTACGGTCAGACCGGTCGCGAGCAGTTCCTCGGCGAGCGTGCCGAAGGTTTCGGCGCATAGCTGACGGTAGGACGTCCCTTCGTCGGCCAACCGCCTGCGCATCGTGCGCAGGCTCATGTGCAGCCCGGCCGCGATGTCCTCCTGACTGAGCCTGCCGTTCATCTGATGCATCAGCATCGATCGCACCGAACCGGCCACGCCTTGGCGCAGGCCGCGACGCTGCAGCAGGTCGTCACATTGCTCCTCGAACAGTTGCGCGGTGAGCGGACTGGCCTGCGGCATCGGCTCGTCGATGCCGGTGGCGTCGAAGACCGCGGTCTGCAGTTCTGGCGAGTCGCTGCTGGGGATCTCGAACTGGTCGAAGATCGGCGCCAGCCGCGGCCGCAGCCCGCCCGCGACCTCGACGCGCAGCACCGGCGGCGGCACGCCGAACACCAGAAACCAGTTCGTCAGCAGCGCGGACACGTCGCGTTCGGCCAGGAAGCCGCGCAGTTCCGCAGGCAGCTCACGGTCGTCGCCGTAGAGCCAGATCTCCTCGCCCCGGTAGACGTGCCAGGCGCGGGAGAACGAGGTCATCAGGCTGAAGTACCGCATGGCGACGTCGATGGCCTGTCGCATCGTCGGGCTGCTGAGCACCGCGAGGGCGAACACGCCGAGGGTGGTGATGTGGGTGCGGGTGCCCGCTTCGAGGCCGAGGCCAGGCTTGTCGTCGAGCAGCGTGACGATGTTGCGGACGATACCGAGTTCTTGCGCGGCCGTGATTTCCGCACCGGGTGTCTTCAGCACCCGAGGATCCAGATCAGTGCCACGCAGGCACTGATTCTGGGTGAGACCGTGATCTTCCCCGAGCTCGACGAGGATCACCGCGTGTGTCACCGACCGCCGCCACTCCCATGAGGCCACTCATCCATCGTTGCTTGCTATGGCCGATATGCGCAAGGTTTTTGGCCGGAGATCGTATGTTCCGCTCTCCCAACGGGGTTCGGACCGATAAATAAAACCGTCCGACCGGTTCGACGTGGCCGCTCTCCGCAACCTTCTCGGCCGAAGTCCGGATGGACAGCACGAAACCGACCGTCCTGGCCGGATTGCGCAAAGTGCTGACCCGATATCGCATGGAGCGCCCGCCAGCGACCATCTAGCGTTGGAAAGAGACTAAGGCAGGCGAAATCATATGTCTCGGAAGACACTCGCTGGCAAACGGATCGCGATCACCGGGGGCGCGCACGGCATCGGACGCGAAACCGCGTTGGCGTTCCTGACGGAGGGGGCCGATGTCGTCATCGGCGACGTGGATGTGGGGGCGGTGCGCGCGGTCGCCGATCAACTCACCCGGACGCACGCGGGCACGGCGATCGGGCTGGCGCTCGACGTCACCGACAGCGCCCGTTTCGGGAGCTTCCTCACCTTCGCCGAACGCAAACTCGGCGGCCTCGATGTGGTGGTGAACGCCGCCGACGTGATGCCGTCCGGACCGTTCCTCGCGGAATCGGAGGCCGAGTCGGACCTGCAGATCGATATCAATCTGCGCGCGGTGATCATCGGAACCCGGCTGGCCGCAGAACGATTCGTCAGCCAGGGATACGGCCAGATCGTGAACATCGGCACGGCGGCCGGGGTGCCTGCGGCGCTCGGCGTCGCGGTGTATTGCGCGACCAAGCACGGCGTGGTCGGTCTCGGCGCGGCACTCGACCTGGAACTCGCGGACAAGGGCGTGACCGTCAGCACCGTGTCCTCGGGGTCGCTCGCGGACCCGGAGGCCGTCGCCGACGCCGTGGTCGATTGCGTCCTGCACCAGCGCGGCGGCCTGATCAGCGTGCCACCTGCCAGCGCCCTGCGTGCCGCGCTGCGCCCGCCTGGCGGAATGCTGCGCCGCATGTTCACCCGCGATGGGCAGCACTGATCAGAGTTCGCGCAGTACGCGTTTGAGCACCTTCCCGGTCGGGTTGCGCGGCAGTTCATCGATGAACACAACATCGCGCGGCACCTTGAAACGAGCCAGATGCGCCTTGACGTGCTCGCGCACCTCGTCCTCGGCGAGCGAATGCCCTTCCCGCACAACGATCACCGCGCGCAACCGCTGCCCATATCGGTCGTCGTGCACGCCGAAGGCGCTCACCTCCGCGACCGCGGGATGCGCGGAAAGCAACTCCTCGACCTCGCTGGGGAAGACGTTCTCACCACCGGAAACGATCATGTCGTCGTCCCTTCCGTCGATGAAAAGCCTTCCCGCGCTGTCGAAATGGCCGACGTCCCCGGATGACATCAGCTTGCCGACGCGCACTTTGTCGCCGCCGCCGGTGTAGCCGTCGAACTGAAAGTTGTTGCCGACGAAGATACGACCGGTCTGGCCCGCGGGCAGCTCCGCGCCGTGCTCGTCGAGAATCTTCACAATCGCGCTCGATACCGTGCCACCCACGCACCCCGGTTCGACCGCCAGATCGGCCGGGGTGGCGATGGTCGCGTAGGCCACCTCGGTGGACCCGTACAGGTTGTAGACCACCGGACCGAAGGCCTCGGTCACCTTGACGCACAGGTCGGCACCCAGCTGCGAGCCGGCGACGAAGATGATCCGCAGCGCGGAGAAATCATGTCCCGCAAAGGCTTCCGGGCCGAGTTCGACCATCCGCCGCAGCATCACCGGCACCACAACCAGGGCGGTGGCGCGATGCCGGTGCAGGCCGTCGAGCACCGCCCTCGGATCGAAGCGGCGCCGGATCACCAGCGTCGAACCGAAGCCGAGCGCGATGAACATGTGCGCGAAGCCGAGCGTATGGAACAGCGGGGCCGGGCATTCGGTGATCTCCCTGGCCCGGAATGGCACCTTGTCGAGAATCGCGCCGAGCGGTGCCAGCGAGGTCGGGTCGCTGCGCGGCGCGCCCTTCGGGGTGCCGGTCGTCCCGCTGGTCAGCAGGATGACCTTCGCGCTGGTGGTGGCCCGCCGCGGGGTCGAGCGGGCCGCGCCCGCGATCAGGTTCGCCAGGGTGTCGACGCCGGGCTGCTCGGCCCAGGCGCGGTAGCGGCCGCGCGGCGGGGCGAGGTCGCCGAGCATCTCCCGGTACTCCTCATCGAACACCAGCAGATCGGCACCCTCCCTGGCCACCACCTCACGCAGCTGCGGACCCGCGAAATCGGTGTTCAGCAACACGATTCGCGCGCCACACTTCGCCGCGGCGAACACCGCGTAGTGGAAGCCGCGATGGTTGCGGGCAAGGATCGCCACCACCTCGCCGTCGCGCAGGCCGCGCGCCCGCCAGGCGTTGGCCAACGCGCTGGTGTGGTCGTCGAGTTCGCGAAAGGTGAGCGAACCCAGTTCGTCGATGAGCGCCGTGCGGTCCCGATAGCGCTGCGCGGCGACCGACGGGATCGCGCCGAGCATCCCGAATCGGTATACCGCCGCGCCCATCTTGACGAGCCGATCGGGCCGTTCCGGAGTCACCAAGCCGGCGCGAACGGCCAGTGTGGCGTAATAGGTTTCGTCGGCGGCGCGGCGAGCGGCGCCCGCCGCCAGCGTTGCGACCTTGGCGAGCTTCATGATTCAGACCCCCTGGGCCGGACAGCGACGTCCACCGAGCAAGTGCGGGCAAGTGCCCTCTCAGTAAAGCGCGTCGATCCGGGTCCGTCGAGTGATCATGACGCCGCGACGCGGTGCACTATGGACAAATGTCTAGCAACACCGACCAGTCTGCTACCGCAGGCGTCTCCGGCTCGACCGTGCTGCGCATCGTCGTGGACGACCTCGCCGGACCGGAGATCGCCGCCCTGCTCACCGAGCACCTGTCCGATATGGCCGCGCACTCCCCCGCTGAGAGCAGGCACGCCCTCGACCTCGACGCGCTGCGCGGTCCGGAGATCACGTTCTGGAGCGGGTGGGACGACGGCAACCTGGCCGGCTGCGCCGCGCTCAAGGAACTCGACGAGACGCACGCCGAGATCAAGTCCATGCGCACCGCCGCAACGCACAAACGCCGCGGCATCGCCTCGATCCTGTTGCGCCACTTGCTCGCCGAGGCCACGGCTCGCGGGTATCGGCGGGTGAGCCTGGAGACGGGCTCGCCCGACTTCTTCATCCCGGCCCAAAAGCTTTACGCCGCACACGGTTTCGAGTTCTGCGAACCCTTCGGCAACTACGTCCTCGACCCGTACAGCCACTTCATGACGCGCACGCTCTGAGCACAACCGGCGGCCCCGCAACGCAGCGGCGTGCGGACGCTCAGCCGAGGGCGCGGGTGAAGCCTTCGACCATCTCGTCGACCTGCTCATCGGTCATCACGAACGACGGCGAGATCTGCATGGCGCCCTGGCCTGCGGCACGGCTCGAAATACCGTGGGCACGTAAGGTTTTCACCATCGGCAGGCCTTCGGCGGGATCGACCAGCTGGACCGCGGCGACGGCACCGAGCCCGCTGCGCACCTCGGCGACGCGCGGGTGTTCGGCCAGCGGGGCAAGCTTTTCGTGCAATGTCGCTTCCAGCCGGGCCGACTCGTCGAGCAGATTCTCCCGCTCGACGATGTCCAGGTTGGCCAGCGCGGCCGCGGCGGCACCCGCGTGCCCGCCGTAGGTGTACCCGTGCCGCCACCAGACGCCACCCGCGAAGAACGGCTCGGCGATGTGCGGCGCGATGAAGACCGCACCCATCGGGACGTAGCCGGAGGTGAGCCCCTTTGCGGTGGTCATCAGGTCCGGCTGCAGGTCGAAGCGGGAGGAGGCGAACCACGATCCGCCGATCCGGCCGAAGCCGGTGACGACCTCGTCGACGACGAACAGGATGTCGTGCTCGCGGCAGATGCGGCGCACCTCGGCGAGGTAGCCGTCGGGCGGCAGGTAGATGCCGCCCGCGCCGATGATCGGCTCGCAGAAGAACGCGGCGATGCGGTCGGCGCCGATCTCCTCGATCAACGCGAGCAACGACTTCGGGTCGTCCCATTCGATGGTGCGCGCGTCGGCCATGAGCTCGCCGTAGCCCTCGCGGTTGACCGGGATGCCCGCCAGCGCGGTGCCGGCGACGTGCATGCCGTGGTAGGCCTTCTGCCGCCCGACCACGATGGTCTTGTCCGGCTTGCCGAGCTCATGCCAGTAGCGGCGGGCGAGCTTGGCGGCGGTGTCCACCGAGTCCGAGCCGCCGGAGGTGAAGAAGATCTTGCTGCCCGGCACCGGTGCCAGCGCGGACAACCGCTCGGCGAGCTGTTGGGTGGCCGGTTCGGTGAAATCGCCGAAGTTGGAGTAGTGCGCGATTTGGCGCAGCTGCGCGGCGACCGCGTCGGCGATCTCGCCGCGGCCGTGGCCGACGTTGGTGAACCAGAGCCCCGCCGTCGCGTCCAGGTAGCGGTTGTCGTCGGCGTCGTAGATATAGGCGCCCTCGCCACGGGCGACGACGAACGCGCCGTCCCGCTCGACCGCGCCCATGTCGGCAAATCCATGCCATAGCGAGTTCATGTGTCCACCTTTACCGGAGGAAGGTGTCGCCCTCCGAATCGCGCCGACGGATTACCTGTTCAGCTATCCCCGCAAAACCTGCCCCACCAGGCCGAATACCATCCTGCCCGATGACCCGTATGGCCATCAACACGTCTGCGCGGGCCGCGGCCGGGACATGGTCGCGGCACACTTCGAGACGCGCCGCCGTGTGGTGAGCTCACGGCGTTCGGCGGCGGGCCAGTCCGCCGACGGCCGCTATGGCCACGGCCAGGAGGGTGAAGACGCCGGTGAGCACGATCAAACCGATCGCCAGCGAGACGTAGCCCTGTTGCCGAGGGTCGATGAAGGGGTACGGATACCAATCGACGATCGGGCAGCGAATCAGGGTGTAGATGCCGTAGATGAGCGGATAGATCAGCCAGAGACAGACCAGGCGCGGCGAGAGGGTGAGCCGCTGGCGAGCCGGAACCAGCACCCAGTCCGCAACCATCACGATCGGCATGACCCGATGCATGATGTCATTGATCCAGCGATCGGTGAGCATCACATCGATATTGGCCAGCAGCACCGCGTAGATCACGCCGGTGATGAGCAGATACAGCGCGCTCGCGCCGCGCACTATCTCCCAGCGGCGGCCGTGCGGATCGAGTAGACCGCCGATCAGCAACACCAGCACACCGAGCACATTCGATTGAATGGTGAAGAAGCTGAAGTAGTTTCCCGGGGAGAACGTCGCCTCGTGCAGATTGCGCAGCGGGATCCAGGCCAGCGCCACGGCGCCGAGCACACCGAAGGCGATCCGTAGACCGCGATACACCCAAGCCGTGCCCGAATCGGCGTCCATCGCCCGATCCTCGCATATCAACCACCGTTGACCCGGGAGATCCAGACGGTCCGCACACTGCGGGCAACCCGGTCGTGCCGCCTGACGGAAATACCACTTGCCGCCCTTCGCTACGCTTATCACTGTAATGACCAGGACAGCTGACACCGGACCCCGCGAGCTCCGCACCCGCCTGGCGAATCTCTCCCTCCGCGACGAATACCGGCTGCGCCGCCAGCTCGACCGGGCGCGCGGTGCCGACCTCGGCAAGGTCGAGGCCGAGATCGCCGCGGCCGAGCTCCGCATCGACGCGCGCCGTGCCGCCGTACCGGAGATCCGCTATCCCGAGCAGCTGCCGGTCACCCAGCGCCGCGAAGACATCGCCGCCGCCATCGCCGCGCATCAGGTGGTGATCGTGGCCGGCGAGACCGGCTCCGGCAAGACCACCCAGATTCCGAAGATCTGCCTGGAACTCGGGCGCGGTATTCGCGGCACCATCGGTCACACCCAGCCGCGCAGGCTGGCCGCGCGCACCGTCGCCGAGCGCATCGCCGAGGAGCTCGGCACCGAACTCGGCGACACCGTCGGCTACACGGTCCGCTTCACCGACCACGCGTCCGACCGCACGCTGATCAAGCTGATGACCGACGGCATCCTGCTCGCCGAGATCCAGCGTGACCGGCTGCTGCGCCGCTACGACACGATCATCATCGACGAGGCGCACGAACGCAGCCTCAATATCGACTTCCTGCTCGGTTACCTCAAACAGCTGCTGCCGCGCAGGCCCGACCTCAAGCTGATCATCACCTCGGCGACCATCGATCCGGAATTGTTCGCCCGGCACTTCGCGACGCCAACCGACGACGGCGAGAAGGGCACTCCCGCACCGATTGTCGAGGTGTCCGGCCGGTCCTATCCGGTAGAGCTGCGCTACCGGCCGCTGTCGCTGGAACTGCCCGGCGCCGACGACGAAGACGACGAGGACACCCGGGTGGTGGACCGCGACCCGGTGGACGCCATCGGCGACGCGGTCACCGAACTGTTCGCCGAGGGCGACGGAGATGTGCTCGTGTTTCTTTCCGGTGAACGCGAAATCCGGGACGCCGCCGACGCTTTGCGCGATCTGAAGCTGCCGCGCACCGAGATCCTGCCGCTGTACGCGCGGCTGTCCACCGCCGAACAGCACCGGGTGTTCGCGCCGCATCCCGGCCGTCGCGTGGTGCTGGCCACCAATGTCGCGGAGACCTCGCTGACCGTGCCCGGCATCCGGTACGTGGTCGACCCTGGGACAGCACGCATTTCGCGTTATTCGATGCGAACCAAGGTGCAGCGGCTGCCGATCGAACCGGTCTCCCAGGCGTCGGCGCGGCAGCGCGCCGGTCGTTGTGGTCGCGTCGCCGACGGCATCTGCATCCGGCTGTACTCCGAGGACGATTTCGAGTCGCGGCCCGCGTTCACCGAACCGGAGATCCTGCGCACCAATCTGGCCGCCGTCATCCTGCAGATGACCGCGCTCGGGCTCGGCGATATCGAGAACTTCCCGTTCGTTGAGGCGCCGGACAAGCGGGCGATCCGCGACGGCATCGCGCTGTTGGAAGAGCTCGGCGCGTTGGGGCGGCGGACGGGCGGCGACACCGAATCCGATGCCGGGCTCACGCTGACCCCGATCGGGCGCGACATGGCGCAGCTGCCGGTCGATCCGCGGATGGCGCGAATGCTGGTGGAGGCGCACAGCAGCGGGAATCTGGCGGAGGTGTTGATCATCGTCGCGGCACTGTCGATTCAGGACGTGCGCGAGCGACCCGCCGACAACCAGCAGGCCGCCGATACCAAACACGCGCGGTTCATCGTCGAAGGTTCGGATTTCCTTGCCTACCTTCGGCTTTGGGACTACCTAACCGAGCAGCGAAAGTCGTTGTCGTCCAACCAGTTCCGGCGGATGTGCCGGGAAGAGTTCCTGCACTACCTGCGAATTCGCGAGTGGCAGGACCTGCACGGGCAGTTGCGCACCATCACGCGCGGGCTCGGGTGGTCGGCGGACGGCACGTCGGATCGATCCGAGGACGCGGGCGACGAAGACGCACAGGGCGGCAATTCGCGCCGAGGACGATCCCGCCGTAAGGGCGGCCGGGAAGCAGCGGGCGGTCAGTCTGATTCGCGGCAAGGCACCGAAAGTGGTTCGCGCCGTGGGCAGTCGAGCGACAACGGCGCATCGAGCGGACAGCCCGACTCGCCGGAAGGCGCCGAAAGCGGGTCGCGCCGCAACCAGGGCGGCGACGGCGCACCCGGCAGACAGCCCGACTCGCGTCAGGACGACGAGAACGGGCGGCGCCGCGGAAGGTCCGGCAGGGCCAACGTGCAATCCGCCGAAAATCCACCGTCCGGGACATCGAACCGGCAGGATGCCAACGCATCTCGTGGTGGCCGCTCGAAGCGCGGTGGCGCGCCGCAGGCCGCCACCAACTCGACGCTCGAATCCGATGACATGCCTTGGGATTCCACCGGGATCCAGCAAGCCTTGCTGGCGGGCATGCTGTCCCATATCGGGCTGCGCGAAGCGGAGTCGCGAGAGTTCCTCGGCGCGCGCAACGCGAAGTTCATGATCTTCCCCGGCTCGTCACTGGCGAAGAAGCCGCCCCGCTGGGTGATGGCCGCTGAACTGGTCGAGACGTCGCGGCTGTGGGGCCGGATGGCGGCCAAGATTGAGCCGGAGTGGGCGGAACGGCTCGCCGGCGATCTGGTGAAACGCACCTACTCCGAGCCACATTGGTCAGCCAAACGGGGTGCTGCCAGCGCCTACGAGCGCGTCACTCTGTACGGCATCCCACTGGTGACCGGCAGGCAAGTGGACTACGGCCGCATCGATCCCGAACTGTCGCGCGAACTGTTCATCAGACACGCACTGGTGCAGGGCGAATGGCAGACCCGCCACGACTTCTTCCACCGCAACCGCGAATTGATCGACGACGTCGCCGATCTGGAGCACCGCGCCCGCCGCCGCGACATCCTGGTCGACGACGAGGTGCTGTTCGAGTTCTACGACAAGCGCCTGCCCGCCGACATCGTTTCGGTGCGGCATTTCGACAGCTGGTGGAAGTCCGCGCGCCGGAAAGACCCGGCCATGCTGGACTTCTCGACCTCGACCGTCGTCAACGCGGGCACCGCCGCGCTGGATCCGGCCGCCTTCCCCGACGCCTGGCGACAGGGCGAGCTCAGCTTCCCGCTCACCTACCAATTCGAGCCGGGCAACGAGGAAGACGGTGTCACCGTCCGCATTCCGGTCGAGCAGCTGGCCCATGTGCGTGCCGTCGGCTTCGACTGGCTGGTGCCAGGCATGCGCGACGAGCTGGCCGCGGCACTGATCAAGACGCTGCCGAAGGCGTTGCGGCGCAGCGTCGTTCCGGCGCCGGATTTCGCGGCGGCGGCACTGGCCGCGCTCACCCCGCGAGCCGAGCCGCTGCGCATCGGGCTGGCGCGGGAACTGTCGCGCCTCGGCTCGATCACGATCGACCCGACCGACCTCGACACCGCTGCGCTGCCGGATCATCTGCGGATGACGTTCGCGGCCGTCGACACCAACGGCCGAGTGCTGGCCCGCGACAAGAGCCTGCCGACGCTGAAAACCCGGCTGGCCGAGCAGGTTGCCGCTTCAGTCGCGCGCGCGACAGCGGGCGCGGAACGGGCACCAGCGGCAGCGTGGACATCGGAATCGCTCGGCACCGTGGAGCCGACTGTCCGCCGCGAGGTCGCCGGGCAGACGGTCACCGGCTATCCGGCACTGGTCCCAGAGGGCGACGGTGTGGCGGTTCGCGTGCTCAGTTCCCCTGCCGCACAGGCCACCGCGATGCGGGCAGGCACCCGCGCCCTCGTCCTGAAGGCGCTGCCGACCTCGGTCCGCGCGGTCACGTCGAGCCTGCGTCCCACGGATCGTCTTGCGCTGAGCCAGAATCCGTCCGGATCACTGGACGCGCTGATCGAGGACTGCCGCGCCGCGGCCGCCGACGAGCTCATCGCCGCCGCGGGCGGGCCGGTGCACAACCCGGACGACTTCGCCGCACTGGTCGCCAAGATCCGCCCCGACTTCGTCTCCGCTGTCGCCCAACTGGTCCGCCTGGTGGTGCCGATTCTGGCCGAGGCACACCGGGTTTCGGCCGCGCTGGCGGAAACCTCCGAACGCGACATCGCCGACGACGTCCGCGACCAACTCGACAACCTCGTCTTCCCCGGCTTCGTCTCCGAATGGGGCAGCACCCGGCTGCGCGAACTCCCCCGCTACCTCCAGGCCGCCGTCGCCCGCCTGCAGTCGCTGCCCGCCTCCGCGGTCCGCGACCGCCAGGGCATGATCGAATTCGACCGCGCCCTCGCCGCCTACGACCGCCTGATCAACTCCCTGCCGGAAACCCGCCGCCACGCACCGGCCGTGGTCGAAATCTGGTGGATGCTAGAAGAATTCCGAATCAGCCTCTTCGCCCAAAAACTCGGCACCCCATACCCGGTGTCCGCCAAGCGCATCGAACGCGCCATAGCCGCCATCCGCCGCTAACCCAGCCGCACACCCCCTGATCCCCGCGCAGGCAATCGCATGCGAATCGGTACGCGGCGAATCAAAGGAACTGCGGCCGTTGCTATTCAACCGCAGCAGCCGTGCAATCGACGCATCCGCCGCCGAAGCAGCCGCACACCTCCCGATTCGCCGCACAGGCAATCGCGTGCGAATCGGTCTGCGGCAAATCAAAGCATCTGCGGCTGTTGCTATTCGGCCGGGACGGCCGCCGCCTCGCGGGCGGTACGCATCTCCTGGATCTCGCGTTCGAAATCCGCTGCGGAGGTGAAGGAACGGTAGACCGAGGCGAAGCGGAGGTAGGCGACCTCGTCCAGGTCGCGCAGCGGGCCGAGGATGGCCAAGCCGACCTCGTGGCTGGGCACCTCGGGAGATCCCTTGGCGCGCACCGCGTCTTCCACCTTCTGGGCGAGCAGGTTCAGCGCGTCGTCGTCGACCTCACGACCCTGGCAGGCGCGGCGCACGCCGCGGATGACTTTCTCCCTGCTGAACGGCTCGGTGACGCCGCTGCGTTTGACCACGGACAGGATCGCGGTTTCTACCGTGCTGAACCGCCGCCCACAGTGCGGGCACGCGCGGCGGCGGCGGATGGCCGCGCCTTCGTCGGCCTCGCGCGAGTCCACCACCCGGGAGTCGGGGTGTCGGCAGTACGGGCAATGCATCCGAGAGATCCTTCGTCGATGCGCGCGCTCGCGGCCGGCCCGGCAACCGATCGGGGTGACCGTCCCGGCGAGCACGTGTACAGGGGCCTGGACCCCGGCACCAGGTAAACCTCAGGCGATATGCGGAATACCTGCATAGCTCTTCGAGGATACCTGTCCGGGTACGCGGGATGTCCCACTCGCCCTGCGTTGCCCCGCGTAATCGCCACCTACGGCCGGACTATTCGACGATCTGCCACTGTGAGGTCAGGTCGGCGATGAGTTCGGGCAGGCGCGGAACGAGGCGGCCACGGGCGAGTTTGTTCCAGAACGACTCGCCGAGCACAGCGGGGCCGAGCGCGGGATTCAGTTCCATATCGATATGGCGCGGGACGAGGTCGCCGGTGATGTAGGTCCAGCGGGTGTCGCGGTCGGCCCAGTTGAAGTCGGGCAGCGGGGTGCGCAGGGCCAGGGTACGGCCGCCGAGGTCGGCGCGGACGGTGGCCGGTGCGAACACGCCCGGAGCACGGACTCCGGGCACGGCGGGTTTGCCCGCGATGGTGCTGACGTAGGTCAGCACGCGGCCGATCGGAGCGCGGCCCGCCGAGGTCGCATCCCACTGGTCGGCTATCACCCGATTCTGTTCACGATCGGTCATGCGGATCAGCGCGTCGATATAGCCCTCGCGGGTGCCCGCGGCGATCGACTGCCACGCGGTGTGGATGTCGGCGTCGAGCACGCCCGCGTCGTACATCTCGTCGATGCCGCGCATACCCAGCGCGACATACGCCTCGTGCATCGGGACCAGGTCGGTGAAGATGTGCTTCTGCATGATCATCAGCCGGGTCTGGTACCAGGCGACATCCTCGGCGCTGAGCCGCGATCCCTGCTCGGCGAGCAGGCGGATGTCGGCGGGCAACTCGCGCACCAGTTCCGGTGGCGTGTTGCGCAACAGGTCGGCGACGGCATCGCCGAGTTGATGGATGCCGGGCACGTCGAGCACCACACCGACATCGCTCATGTCGAAGAATCCGGAGGCGAACGAACCGCCCGCGATGCCGGCCAGCCCGGCCCAGTAGAACTCCGGGTGCTGCGTGGTGAGCCGCAGGTAGTTGACGTACACCTGGTTGAACGTGCGCTCGTTGGCGTGTACACCGCGCACCGGATCCCAGGCCGCGAGATCGATCCCGGCGGTGCGGGTCGCGACGACCAGCCAGTACTGGTGCAGCAAGGTGGCGTATCGGCGTGGCGACACACCGTCGGCGCGGGCTTCGTCGACCGCCCCGGACAACACCGACTCGTCCAGCGGGAGCGCGGGATTCAGCCCGCCGCCGCCCGCGCCATCACCGTTGACGGAGGGTAGATCCAGGTACTCCGCATAGGCAGGCGCCGCCTGAGCGGCCGGGACAGACCCGAACCCGAATACGAGACATAGAGCGAGCCCGACGATTCGGGCGAGAAGCCGGGCAGGTCGTCCGGCGGTGGCGAGGTGCGTCATTGCTAGTCCCGAACTCGTTCGAAGGCCAAGGCCATGTCTGGCAAAGACCTTTGCCAGATCACGTGTTCAGCACACTAGCAACATGCTCTAGTCGGCGATCAACAAATTCGGTCACTTCGCGATCGGCCAGCAAGTCGAAGGCCAAACCCCTACTCGACAAGATTCGCGCGGAGGATGGGGGTGCGGGCAGACCTGACGATCAGCGCGCCGCGATATCGCCTTGGGGCAGCGCACTTCCGGGCACGACGTCGACGGGCGCCGACCGTCCGTCGACCACCGCGGGCACAGTGCTCGTCGAGGTGTCGGTACCCCAGTCCCCTGCCCGCAGGTGCGCCAGTGTGATGAGCGCGGCCACCACTAGCGCACTGAGCAGCGCGGCCACCGCGAGGACGGCGAAACCGACCTGCGCCTGCTCGACCAGCTCGCCCGGATGGGCGCCGCTCGGGCGGCGCACGGTCGAAGTCCGTGTGCCACGGTCGTATACAGCGACCCCGCCGGGCCGTGCGCCACGCGGGCGTCGGTCGACGGTGGACCGGTGTGTCGAATCCAGTGTCCGCGTACGCAAAGTGCCTCGATGCACGCGCGGGACGGTGTCGAAGGCCAGATCTATCTCGGCCGAGTCGATGTCGCGCGGGTCGACCTCGCGAGTATCGATGACACGGACCTCGTCGACGCGCGGCACGAGGGCCGCTCCGGTCGTGCCGACCTCCGTGTTGATGTCGCTGATCGCAGTGCTCATCGGACAAACCTCCGTGGTGGGTGCTCCGTCTGTGTTCGAGCTGGGTCGTTCGAGCTGGGCGGACCGGTCGGGCTGGTCGGTACCGCTGTTCAGTGCCGCTTTTCGATGCATTGTTCGCTCAGGTGTTCGAAGAACTGATGTTCGATTTCTACCACGTGCCACCGACAATGTCAGCAGGAAACGCCCGACACTCTCGAACAGATGTTTGAAACATCGGCTCGACCGGACTAGATTCGAAAGACGAAATTCAAGACAGGCCATGCACAGATATGCCGGGGCAACGGATCAGCCCGGACACAGCAAGGAAGGGCGGTTGCGGTGAGGCACACAGACGACACGGGCGTAGAGAGCGAAGGCGGCGCCGACACGGCGGTTACCGGGGCGGATCTCACCGTGCGTCAGCGCAAAGTGCTGGATGTGATCCGGTCTTCAGTGAGCGAGCGCGGCTACCCGCCGAGCATCCGGGAGATCGGCGATGCCGTCGGGCTCACGTCGACCTCCTCGGTGGCGCATCAGCTGCGCGCGTTGGAGCGCAAGGGCTTTCTGCGACGCGATCCGAATCGTCCACGCGCCGTTGATGTTCGCGGTCTCGACGAGGTCGGCCGCGCGGTCACCAGCCTGCACGCCGCCCCGGTGGACGAATCCGACAGCGCCGCAGTCGATCCGAGCAGGCCGACGCCGACGTTCGTGCCGGTCCTCGGCCGGATCGCCGCCGGTGGCCCGATCCTGGCCGAGCAGGCGGTAGAGGACGTGTTCCCGCTGCCCCGCGAACTGGTCGGCGAGGGTTCGCTGTTCCTGCTGAAGGTCGTCGGGCAGTCGATGATCGACGCGGCGATCTGCGACGGCGACTGGGTCGTGGTTCGGCAGCAGAACGTCGCCGACAACGGCGACATCGTCGCCGCCATGATCGACGGCGAAGCCACGGTGAAGACGTTCAAACGCACCGGCAAGGATGTCTGGCTGATGCCGCACAACCCGGTATTCGAACCGATCCCCGGCAACGACGCACAGGTGCTCGGCAAGGTCGTCACGGTCATCCGCAAGATCTAGCCGAGCTCGATACTCGAACGGCCGCACGGTGATCCGTGCGGCCGTTCGCGGTCTAACCCTCATTCGCCCAGGCCACGGGCGTTCACAGCACATTGCCAGCGAGCGCCCAGCGCCTTCACCGCTGCGCCGGTCATGCTCCTGCAGTGACCACGATCAGCGCCGAACCGGCCCTGCCCGATGCGACCGACACCGCCGACACGCCCGAACCGGACGGCCTGCCACCGGCCGGCCGCTGGGAACGAGTGGGCCTGGTCGCGCTCCTGATCGGGACGGCTGCCGCGTACCTATGGCACATCACCGTCAACGGCATGGGCAACAACTTCTACGCCGCCGCCACCTGGGCGGGCTCCCGGAACTGGAAAGCGCTACTGTTCGGCTCGCTCGATCCCGGCAACTTCATCACCGTCGACAAACCACCCGTCTCCCAGTGGGTGATGGGACTGTCCGGCCAGCTGTTCGGCTTCAGCAGCGCGAGCATGCTGATCCCGCAGGCGCTGATGGCGGTCGCCGCGGTCGGTCTGACCTACGCCGCGGTCACCCGCGCGACCGACAGCCGCGGCGCCGGGCTGCTCGCCGGGGCGGTGCTGGCGGCTACCCCGGTGGTGGCGTTGATGTTCCGGTTCAACAACCCCGACGCTGTGATGGTGCTCCTGATGACCGCGGGCGCGTACTGCACCATCCGAGCGCTGCGCCACGCGAGCCCGCGCTGGCTGCTGCTGGCCGGTGTCGCGCTCGGGTTCGCGTTCCTGGCCAAGATGCTCGAAGGGTTGATGGTGCTGCCCGCCTTGGGCATCGCCTACCTCATCGTCGCCCCGACCACGCTGCGGAATCGGTTGTGGCACTTGACCGGTGCCGCTGCCGCGTTGATCATCTCGTCCGGTTGGTATGTGCTGCTGACCATTCTGTGGCCCGCCTCATCGCGTCCTTACTTGGCCGGGTCGACGAACAACACCTTCATGGATCTGGTCCTCGGCTACAACGGATTCGCGCGATTCCTCGGCCAGAATCACCGGGGTGGCGGCAACCGCTTCGAGCTGCCGCCCGGGTACGAGATGCCGCGCGATCTCGGTGGTGGCGGCTTCGGCGGTTTCGGTGGCTTCGGCGGATCGGGTCACTGGAAGCTGTTCACCGGTGAGATCGGGTTCGAGATCTCCTGGCTGCTGCCCGCCGCGCTGCTGGCGTTCGCCGTGGTGCTGGTGTCCCGCTGGCGCGCGCCGCGTACCGACCAACTGCGTGGTGCCGCTCTGGTTTTCGGGCTGTGGCTAGCGATCGACGGCATCGCGTTCACCACCATGAAGGGTGGCATGCACGCGTATTACACGCTGGCGATCGGGCCCGCGGTGGCGGGAATGTTCGCCATCGGCGTGCACGAAGTGTGGCGGCGGCGCGACGAGGTGTTCGGCCGAATCGGTTCCGCCGCACTGATTCTCGCGACCGGCGGGTGGGCGTTCGTGTTGTTGAGTCGCAATGCCGATTGGCTGCCGTGGCTGCGCTGGACCCTGCTCACGGTGTCGCTGCTCGCCGCACTGGGCCTGCTGGCCACCGCCTTCCCCGCGGTGTCGAGCCGACTGCGCACTCGGGCCATCTCGGTGCTGGTGATCGCGGGCGTGCTGGCCGGACTCGGCGGCACCTGCGCCTACGCGGCCGCCACCTTGCCGCAGGAACACGTCGGCGGCGGCCCTTCCGTCGGCCCCGCCAAGCCCGAGAAACCCGGCCCCGCCAACCAAATCCGCCGCGCCGTCACCGCGTTCCTCGACGGCACGACCGAACCTCAGGTCGTCGAGATGCTGCGCAACACGACGACCACGTGGTCGGCCGCGGTCGACCGCTCCTCGACTGCGGCGAGCCTGGAACTCGACAGTCGCACGCCCGTGATCGCCATCGGCGGCTTCACCTCCGACGACCCCGTGCCGACCCTCCCCGACTTCGAACACCTCGTCAGCACCCACCAGGTGACCTACTACCTGGCCCAAGAGGTACAACTACCCGACTCCTGGAAGGTCGCCGACCAGCCAGGCGTCCTCTCGGAACCCGCCCAGGCACCGAAGAGCAACGGCCTGTGGCGCCCGTCCGGAAATAAGGAAATCGCCGATTGGGTTGCCGCCCACTACAACTCGGCCCACATAGGCAACGTCGCGGTCTACGACCTCACAACGCCGACACACTAAACCCCCACGCTCTCGTCGAAATCCGCACTCTCTCTTGGGATCCGCTCTCGGAATAGGGTGAACTGAGTGCCGATCCCGAGAGAGGGTGCGGATTTCGATGTAGCGGGGCGGTCAGTGCGGGCCGGCTAGGCGTTGGTTGGTGACGCGTAGTTGGCGGGTGGTGCTGGTTTCGAGGTTGTGGACTTGGCTGGGGTTCAGGCGGTCGCACAGGCGGCCCCAGTGCACGGCTACTTGGTCGCCGGGGGTCACGTCGGGGACGGCTGAGTAGCCGTCGGTCCAGATCTCCGCGTGCTGGGGCGCCGGGTCCGACAAGCTCAATTCGCGCCCGTCCCAGACCAGTTCGCGGCGGCTCAGCGTGATATCGGTTCCCGTGCAGTCGATTACGGTGCCCCAAGAGATGCGGCAGCCGTCGAGGACCTGCACCGGGTGGTTGCTCTTCGCTGTGCCGAGCAGGCGAGTCCATGGGTATACGCCGAGTACGTGGAAGCCGTGGTTGGCGGCTGCTTCGGTGGCGAGATCGGCGGTCAGATGGGTCCAGTAGTGGCCTGCCAGTGGGCCGATGACGGCGAGCAGTTCGGCCGCGAACGCCTCGGGGTCGAGGTCGGCGCCGATACCGCCACCCAACCAATACGATTCGACGAGACGATGGTCCAGCGGGTCGGCGATCCCGGTCAATCTGGACATCACCCGCAGGTAGGGCCACGCGCCGGAGAACTGCCTGGCTACCGCGCGCACGCCGGCTTCGGAGCCGCCGCGCAACGCGACGGCTTCCGGTGGCCCGCAGTAGCCGAGCCGATTCGGCGCGTAGGCGTACCTGGCGAAGAACTCGGTGCCGCTGATGACCTGCTCGATAATGAACTCCGCACTCTCTCGACAACCTGCGGCTCAACAGATGCGGGGCAACTGCTCCCCCGCCGGGAGATCGACCACCCGGGTGCCACCCAGCGCGGTCCGCGCGACCACCATGCCCGGATGCTCCTCGACGCAGACGCCGATGGCCGCGGCACGGGAGCCGAGCGGATGCTCGCGCATCGCGGCCAGCACCATGTCCGCGTCCTGCGGCGCGACGAAGGCGACCAACTTGCCCTCGTTGGCGACATACATCGGGTCGAGCCCGAGCAGACCGCACGCGTCGCGCACGGCGGCGGGCACCGGTAGCTTCCGTTCGTCCAGTGACACACCGACTTTCGCGGCCCTGGCGATCTCGTTGAGGGTGGCCGACACCCCGCCACGAGTGGGGTCGCGCAAGACGTGCAGGTCCGCGCCCGTGGCCAGCATCGCGGCGACCAGGCCGTTGAGCGGCGCGGTGTCGCTGCACACGGTGGTGCCGAATTCGAGTCCTTCGCGGCAGCTCATCACCGCGACACCGTGCACCCCGATATCGCCGCTGACGATCACGACATCGCCGGGTCGCGCCCGCTGCGGCCGGATGTCGACGCCGTCATCGACGATGCCGATGCCCGCGGTGTTGATGAAGATGCCGTCGCCGTGCCCGGAATCGACCACTTTGGTGTCGCCGGTGACCAGGGTGACGCCCGCCGCGAGCGCCGCCGTGCCCACCGCCTTGGCGACCTGGGCGATCTCGGCCAGCGCGGTGCCCTCCTCCAGGATGAACGCGGTGGACAGCACCATCGGCCGCGCGCCCGACATCGCGAGGTCGTTGACGGTGCCGTTGACCGCGAGATCACCGATCGAGCCGCCGGGGAACATCAGCGGCTTCACCACGAACGAGTCGGTGGAGAACGCCAGCCGGACGCCGCCGAGGGTGACCACCGCGGAATCGCCGAGGCCCGCGTCCGCGGCCGCCCCGAAGGCGGGCAGGAAAAGGTGCTCGATCAGCTCGCCGGACATCGCGCCGCCACCGCCGTGGCCCATCACAATGTTGGGTGAGTCCCGCAACGGCATCGGGCAGACCCAGCTCTCCATGTCGATGGTCGCCCCAGCGACGACCGTTTCGTCAGGCATGAGCCACCTCCGCGGGCAGATCCAGCCGCCGGTACAGGTAGTAGGCCGCGCACGCGCCCTCGGAGGACACCATGGTGGCGCCCAACGGGTTTCGCGGCGTGCACTCCTTGCCGAACGCGGCGCATTCGTGCGGTTTGATCAGACCTTGCAACACCTCGCCGGAGCGGCAGATCGACGACTCGTCGGTATGCATATCGCTGACGGAGTACCGGAGCTCGGCGTCGTAGTCCTGATAGCGCTCGGACAGCTTCCACCCGCTCTGCGGGATCATGCCGATCCCGCGCCAGGCCCGGTCGGTGACGTCGAAGACATCACGCAGCATCGCCCGCGCGGCCGGGTTGCCTGCCGCCTGCACCGCGCGCGGATAGGCGTTCTCCAGTTCGTATTTGCCCGCCTCCAGCTGAATAACCGTGCGGCGGATGCCTTCGAGGATGTCGAGCGGCTCGAAGCCGGTAACCACCATCGGCACCTTGTACTTCGCGGCGAGCGGCGGATACTCCTCGGTGCCCATCACACTGCAGACGTGCCCGGCGGCGAGGAAAGCCTGCACTCGGCAGCTCGGCGACTCCATGATCGCCGCGATGGCGGGCGGCACGAGCACATGCGAAACGAGCAGCGAGAAGTTCTCGATACCAAGGCGTTTCGCCTGGTACACGGTCATCGCGTTGGCCGGGGCGGTGGTTTCGAAGCCGATGCCGAAGAACACCACCTGACGGTCGGGGTTCTCGCGGGCGATGTTCAGCGCGTCCAGCGGCGAGTAGACGACGCGTACGTCCCCACCCTCGCTCTTCACGTGAAAGAGATCCTTCTGGCTGCCGGGCACGCGCAGCATGTCGCCGAAGGAGCAGAAGATCACGCCGGGTCGCGCGGCGATCGCCAACGCCTTGTCGATCACCTCCAGCGGGGTGACACACACCGGACAGCCGGGGCCGTGGATCATCTCGATCTCGTTGGGCAGCAGCTGATCGATGCCGTGCCGAATGATCGAATGCGTCTGTCCACCACAGACTTCCATGATGGCCCAGCGTTGCGTGGTCACGCTGCGGATCTTGTCGAGCAGCTTCGCGGCCAGTTCCGGATTGCTGAACTCGTCGAGATACTTCATGGTGTTACCTCTGTATCTGGTTGTGGCGGGGCTGTTTCGGCGGTGGGGTCGGCTAGCCCGGCTTGTTTGGCGGCGAGCGCGAAGCCGTCGCCGAATTCCTCGTTGAGCACGCCGAGGCGCTCGAATTCGGCGAGGGTCCTGAGCGCCGATTTCTCGTCCAGCCGCTGGATCGCGAATCCGACGTGCACAACCACGTAATCGCCGACCGCCGCGTCCGGGATGTATTCCAGGCACACGTCTTTGTGCACGCCGCCGAAGTCGACGACCGACATCAGGGTGCCGTCCCGCTCCTGCAGGTCGAGCACCTTTCCTGGTACTGCCAGGCACATGGCCGCTCTCCTTTCCTCATCCCGCGCTGACGGCGAGTAGTTGCCCGAACGCGAGGCCGCCGTCGTTGGGCGGCAGCCTGCGATGGGAGATGACGTGAAAGCCGTTGTCCTGCAATAGGGCGCGGGATCGCGCCAGCAGGAGGGCGTTCTGGAAGACGCCGCCGGACAGGGCGACAGGGATCTCCGGCGCCGAATAGGCAACCGCCAGTTGGAGAATCAGGTGCGCCACGGCATCGTGGAAACGCGCGCCGATCGCGGCGGCCGAGACACCGTTTGCCGCGTCCGCCACTACCGCGGCGAGGACGGGAGCCGGATCGAGCGGCGCGGGGGCGTTTTCGTCGGTGTGCTCGGTGTCCACCGCGAACCGGTATCCCGCGTCGGCCGGAACGCCGCGAGCCAGTCCTTCGAGCTCGATGGCCGCCTGCGCCTCGTAGTCCACCACGTGCCGGACGCCGGCCAGCGACGACACCGCGTCGAACAGTCTGCCCATGCTGGAGGTCGGCACGCAGCCCAGACCGGTCTCGAATTGATGTGCCAGCACGGCACGTTCGTCGACAGGGCAGGCCCGCACCGACGGGATCGACTCCGACCATTCGATGCCCGCCGCCCACAGATGCGCCAGCGCCATCCGATACGGCCGTTGCACGCTCACGTCGCCGCCCGCCAACGGCGCGTATTTCAGGTGAGCCAATCGCCGGAATCCCTTGTAGCCCGCAGCAAGCACCTCACCACCCCATACCGCACCATCCGGGCCGAACCCGGTGCCGTCGAATGCGATGCCCAGAACCGTTGCCGCCGCACTCAATCCGTGCTCCCCCATGACCGACGCGATGTGCGCGTGATGGTGCTGCACCAGGCGCACCGGGCGGTCGCCCGCATTGCGCTGCGCCCAGGCGGTGGAGCGATAACGCGGGTGCCCGTCGGCGACGATTTGGACCGGCCGCACACCGGTGAGCTGCTCGAGGTGGTGCACGGCGTCGTCGAAGGCACGCAGCGTGGCGAGATCGTCCATGTCGCCGATGTGCTGACTGAGCCACGCGTACCGGCCGTCGGCCACCGCGCAGGTGTTCTTGAGATCCGCGCCCACCGCCAGCGTCGGGGGCATCGGGGTGGGCAGTGCCAGCGGCAGCGGTGCGTACCCACGAGAGCGGCGCACGGGCAATTCGATGCCATCGACAAGCCGGACTACCGAGTCATCACACGGGACGAGGATGCGCCGGTTGTGCGACAGCCAGCCGTCCGCGAGCCCGGTGAGGCGACTGCGGGCATCGTTGTCGTCGTAGCAGATCGGCTCGCCGCCGAGGTTCCCCGACGTCATCACCAATACCTGTGGGCCGGGCGGATCACCGGGCAGCCCGAACAGCAGCAGGTGCAACGGGGCATAGGCGACCATGACGCCCAAGTCCGGATTGCGGGGAGCCACCGAGGCCGCGGGCACGGCGGTATCAAGGCGGGTCAGTAGCACGATCGGCCGTGCGGGGCTGGTCAATAACGCGGCAGCCGCGGGATCGACCTCGACAATCGAACGGGCAGAGTCCAAGTCGGGCACCATGACCGCGAAAGGCTTGTCGCCGCGGCGCTTTCGCTTACGGAGTTCGGCTACGGCGGATTCGTTGGTGGCGTCGCAGGCGAGGTGGTAGCCGCCGATGCCTTTGACGGCGAGGATGCCGCCGTCGCGCAACAGGTTTCGGGCGGCGGTGAGTGGGTCGCCGGGGCCCGTGTAGGCGAGGGTGGGTCCGCAGTGGGGGCAGGCGATCGGTTGAGCGTGGAAGCGGCGGTCGGTGGGGTCGGCGTATTCGCGGGCGCATTCGGCGCACATCGGGAAGTCGGCCATCGAGGTCTGGGGGCGGTCGTAGGGCAGGGTCGCGATGATGGTGAAGCGGGGGCCGCAGTTGGTGCAGTTGATGAAGGGGTGGCGGTGGCGGCGGTTCGCGGGGTCGGCCAGTTCGCGGGCGCAGTCCGCGCAGAGTGCGACGTCGGGCGAGGCCAGGGTGCGGCCCGCGCCGTCGCGGGTGGTGTCGGCGATGTGGAAGCCGGTGCCGCCGCGCGGTGGGATGTCCGCTTGCTCGATCGATTCGACCACCGCGAGCGGCGGCGGACTCGCCCCGACGCGGCGCACGAACTCGTCCAGAGCGGCTGGTGCGCCTTCGATCTCGACGATCACCCCGGAGCTGTCGTTCGACACGCGCCCGGACAGTGCCAGTTCCGCGGCGGTGGTGTAGACGAAGGGCCGGAAACCGACCCCCTGCACCACGCCACGCACCACCACTCTGCGCCGCGACCGGTGCACGGTCATGGTTCTTCACCACTCCCGAGCATCCGCAACCCGGCCAGCGCCGATGCCGCGCCTGCCTCGTCGGTCTTTTCCACCACGAAGCCCATGTGGATGATCACCCAGTCCCCGGGTCGCGCCGGATCATCCTCCAGCAGCCCGATATTCACCTTCCGCTTCTCGCCCTGGACATCGACCAGCGCGATCTGATTGTGGTAGCCGTCGAGGATTTCGACGACGCGGCCGGGAATGCCAAGGCACATCGGTCATTCCTCCTGTCGAGCTGCGGTGGACCTGGGCACGCGCTGGGGCGATAACGCCGTGGAGTCGGCATCCGGCGCGGACGTGGTACCCGGCGCAGACGTGGCGACCCCGCCGGGCGCGGCAACCGGTCCGAACGTGGCAGGTGAAGCGCGTGTGGCCGACTCGGGCATGGCAACCGGCGCGAGTGCGGCAACCGGCCCTGGAGTGGCGGCTGGCGCGGACGTGCCGGCCGGCTCGTGGTTGGGGGATTCGACGATCGGCGCCAGCGACAAATCGGCGAGAACTTCGACGACCACTGCCACCGCCTTATCCACTGCGGCGGCGACGGGTTCGGATAGGCCAATGCCCTCGTCCACTGATCCGATCTGGCAGCCGACCACATAGGTCGGCGGTAGGGTGCCGCCGAGCGCGCGAACGCCGGCGAACACGGCTTCCGGATTCATCGCGTGCGCATCGAGATTCGCGGCGCCGTCGTTGTCCGGCTCGGCCTGGAACACCTGGACACAGCCCGGCGCACCGCGATTCGGCACCGCGTCGATCAGTACCAGCGCGTCCCACCCGTCGAGTAGGTCGTAGGCCAGGTGCATGCCGCGGATGCCGTAGTCGACCACCCGCACGGCGGGGTCGGCGTGCGGCGGCAGGCGCCGCACCACCTCTGGCCCGAATCCGTCGTCGCCGAGGAAGATGTTGCCGATCCCCGCGACCAGCACTGTGGTCGTCAGATCACCCCTGATCCTCGGTCGGCACGGTGGCCCCGCCGACTTCCGCGCCGCCGACTTCGCCGGTGGCGGTCTCGTTCGGGTCGTGTGCTTCCGTGGCGTGTCCCGCATAGGGCGGCACCTCGGGCTCGGCGTCGGAACCGGCGGTCTCGTTGGTGAACTCGGCGGTCCGCTCGGTCTCCGTCCCCTCGGCAGAGGTCGTCTCTTCGTCTCCGATGTCGCCCGCCGGACGATCCGGGTGCCCGGCCACCGTATCGGCACCGGTATCTCGCGAGCCCGGTTCGCCCCGTTCCGACTGGGGTTCCTCGCGCTGATCAGGGTCGGTCATGACATCTCCTCCGTGCTACATGTGCCGAATCTTCAAGTACCGCCGCAAATCCGGGATCGATCGCACGCCGAGATAGGCGGCTGCGAGGACGATCACCGCGACGACCGCGGTCGCAATAATTCCGACGATCTCCATATCGGACCTTCCTTTACTTTTCGGGGCTGGTGAGTGGTTCGATTTCGTCCGGCGCGAAATACAGGTAGCGGCCGTACCATTCGTGCAGATCCGCCGCCGGGTCGTCGTCGATGACGACGCCGACGTGGGCGTGGCCATCGACGTCTTCGTGCACCGAGGTGACGCGGGCGATCTTGCCGTCGAAGAACAGGTCTTGCGCATCGGCCCGCCGAGCGGGGTGCAGTCGGACCCTGCTGCCCTTGCGCACCCGCACGCCCGCGATCGATACCGCGTCGGATTCGGGTTGGACGGCGTTGTCGGCCAGCGGATCCCACCAGTCGACGCCCTCGGGGATTTCCGGAATCAGTTGCCCCTGGCCTAGGTGTGGGTCGCGCAGGACCCCGTGTAGCCGCTGCATCGACTCCGGCGTCATGGCGTCGCACCGGTCGATGATCTGGGCCGCACGCGGATCGGTGGCGCGGGCCTGCGCCTTCTCGTCGTCGGTCATCGTCATGACGCGCAGCGTGAGGATCTCGTCGATCTCGGTGGAGTCGAACAGCGGACCGTCGCTCTGTTCGGCGATCTCCGGATGGTCGTAGAGGATGATCGGCGAGATCAGCAGCAGGCTCTGGTCACCGGGTGGTCCGGCGAGCACCGGGAACCAGCGGTCCCGCACACAGCGGGCGGCGGCGTCGGCCGCGTCGTCCGGCGGTTCGAGCAGCGAAAGAAACTGTCCGTCAGTGACTTCGGCGATGACGTGCGCGCCGATCAGCGAGCGGGCGATGGCGTCTCGCTGATCCGTCGCGGCCGCGCCGATATTGCGGACCACCACCGAGAGCCGGACGTAGCCCGCGGCCTTGTCGACGGAGAGCTCGAGTTCCGCGTCCAACGCGAGGCGGGTGCGCACCAACCGCCCCGCGGCCTTGCCCGTCGCGTTGGTGATGTCTTCGACATCGGACCCGCCCGGCACCTGCACCGGCCAGGTCCCCACAGCGAGCGGGATTGGGCCGAACACGAATTCGTGTTCGACGGCCTCGTCCCAGGTGATCCACGAATGTGCACCGACGGTCAGTTCCGCGAGCCGCGCCCCGTCCCGATCCTCGACCGCTCGGCGCTGCAACTGCAGGAACCGGACCGTGAGGGTGATCGCCGTGTCGGCAGTGGCGTCGACCAGGCATTGCGCCGACATACTCGACTCTTCGCCGAGCCCCGCCGCGGCAGCACCCGAAGGACCGAGCACGCCGAACTGCCAGCGCGACTGGTTCTTTCGGGAACTCGCCCGATAGGGATACAGCAGATACCCTTCGTACAGCACCGCATCGGCGACAGCACGCGCTCTGGCCCTGGTCTCGGCGGTCATGGCTGCGCCTCGCCGGTCGACGGGGTGTCTTCCGGACAACACGCCAACAACTGGGTCACCGCGTCGTCGAAGCCGAGCATTCCGTGGTCGGACTTGTAGGTCGCAAGCGCGTCCAGAGTCGGTCTGCTCAGTCGCAGCCAGCCGGAGTTCGGGTAGTGCGCGGACATTACGTCGCGCCACACCGAAACCGGCATGTCGAACTTGTCCTCGCGATCCCACGGGATCTGCTGAACACCGAAACCGGTTGTCCCTTTGAGGAATACCGTGCCACTGAACAGGAAGATCAACGGCACACTGCCGTCGCGCAGCGCGTGCAGGTACTTGGACCCGGTCACCTCGAAGTCGTAGGTGACCGGCATCGGCAGGTCCACCTCGGACCCGCCGTGGAATCCCCGAATCATGGTGGCGCAGTGCATCCAGAGAAAGGTGCGCTGGGTGTCACGCCAGCGTTCCCGCGGACCGAACAGGTCGGCCAGTCCCGCGCCCTCCTCCTCGGAGTAGCGGCGGCGGTGCGGTTCGATGCGCACCTGCGCGCGCAACGCGATCGCGTGCACGGGCTCGTCGGCCAGCGAGGCGATCCCGATGCGCGCGGTCAGTATCGGCGCGACGGCAAAGGGTTCCGGCTGCACGTCGAGTACCGCGAAGGTCATCGAGTTGACCGGGCTCATCACGCACCGCCCGGCCGGGCGGGTTTCGCGCGAGCGGACACGGCGGCAAAGAACTCGTCGAGGTAGTCGTGCACATCCTGGCCGCCGTCGAAGCCACGCCACAGCGTGCGCATTCGGCCGACGAACTCGTAGCAGGTGTCGATCGGCAACAGCAGGCACACGGCCTCGCCGGTGCCGCGTTCGGGAACCCGGATGAGCAGTGCCTCGACATCCGGTGCCAGCACCGTCAATTCGGGATGGCGGTCCAGCACCGCCTGCCATTCGGCAAGCGGCAGTTCGGATTCGGTAGCGCCGGCGGGCCCTGGATAGAACGCGACGGTCCGGTCGAGGGCGGAGTTGTGGAAAAAGAACGCAAGCCCCACCGGGATTTCCAGCCCATCCCACTCCCCCTGACTGATGCTGAACTCCGGGAAGTGCAGATACCGGTCCGGCACCGCGCGGTAGCGCAACCGCGCGCCCTGATCGGTGAACAGCAGATAACACCCGCGACAGGTGCACATCAACTGTCTGCCTTCGACATTCACCACATGCTGGTGATCGCCGGAGATCGGCTCAGCGCACATCTCGCATCGCTCGCCGACCGGCGCCGCGGGTGGGCGGTCGGCGGTGATCCGCTGCAGTGCGCGAAACGGTGAGCTCACCCGCTCACCTCCACCGGTACGGCCACCGACAGTTCACCGGAGCGGACCAGCACGGGCAGCGGCTCGAGGTGACCCTCGCCGTCCACCCGCGCGCCGGCCCGCACCGCATCGAAATGCGCACGGCAGTTCGGACAGCGCAGCACCGCGTCGCCGACCGGATAGCCGACCCGTCGATGCAGCGCGGCACCGGCCAGCGAGCTGTCGCAGGCCGGGCAGTGATCCCGATAGGCGAACAGGGTGTCGCCCACCCGGCAGGCCAGCACGATCAGCCCGGCGATGGCGAACCCGCCCACCTCGCCGGGCTTCAGTTCCGCGAGTTCCGGTACCGCGACCCAGTTTCCGGCGGGCTGCTGACCGTTGGCGTGCACCCGGGAGAACAGCGAGTCGGCGGCAATCAGACCTGCCGACACCGCCTGCGCCTCGGCTACTTGGATGGACACGATCTCGGGCGCGGCGGCCCGCACCGCGTCCTCGACCGCCAGCTCCAACGTCACCGACGACGACGGACAGGTCTTGCAACTGCCCGACAGTTCCAACCGCACCACACCGTCGGCGACGCCGAGCAGTGCCACGTCCCCACCGTGCGACCCGAGGTAGGGCCGCACGGTGTCGAGTGCCGTCCGCACCCTGGTGTACACATCGTGCGGGTGCAGTCCGTGCACCAGCAGCAAACTGGCCACCAGATCGTCCCGGACGAGCCGATCGATGGTGTCGGTGTCGTTGCCGAGCAGCCGCAGCACCCGCTGCAATCCCGCACCGTACAGATCCGCGATTTCCCGCACCAGATTCTCGGCGCGCTCACGGGCCATGGCCCCGCCCGCCGAACTCGCGTCCAGCAAGGTCTCGATCCGTTCGCCCGCTGTGCGCCAACGGGTTTCGTTATCAAGCGCAGTGTCATCGAGCGCGGTGTCTGGCTGGTCTCCCGGGCGATCGTCCACTGTCATCTCTGCGACCTTCCGCTCGACCGGGCCTCACTCCGCGGTCAGCGTTTGCGTCGGTGAGTGCAGTTTCTCCAGCGTCTTGCCGTTGCCGAGATACATGTGCACGCCGCAGGGCAGGCAGGGATCGAAGCTGCGCACGGTACGCATGATGTCAATGCCCTTGAAGTGCTCGCGGTCGTTCTCCTCGAAGATCGGCTGACCCTGCACCGCGTCCTCGTACGGGCCCGGCGTGCCGTAGCTGTCGCGTGGGTTGGCGTTCCACGGCGTCGGCGGGTACGGGTGATAGTTCGCGATCTTGCCGTCCCGGATCACCATGTGATGCGACAGCACGCCGCGCACCGCCTCGGTGAAGCCGCAGCCGATGCCCTCGTCGGGCACCTCGAACTTCTCCCAGGTCTTGGTGTGGCCTGCCCGGATCTCTTCGAGGGCCTTTTCCGCGAAGTGCAGCGCACACGCGGCGGCGTAGGCCTGGAAGTAGGTGCGCGCCCGGTTGCGTTCGATTGTGTTGCTGCCGTGCACCGGAACCTGCCATTCCAGGCTGACCGGGCCCTTCAGCGCGGTCTTCGGCAGGTTGATCTGCACGCTGTGCCCGGTCGACTTCACATAGCCGATGTCGACCAGCCGGGCCAGCGCCGTCGACCACAGGCGGGCGAGCGGGCCGCCGCCGGTGTCCAACGCGAGATGGTCCTTGCCGTTGTACCAGCGGGGTGACATGACCCAGCTGTACTTATCGTCCATGTCACGCTTCTGCGGCCGGGGATTGGTGTGCTGGTTCCATGGGTGGCGCCGGTCCACCGGGTTGCCGAGCGGATCGGCCTCGACGAACATCTCCTGATCGGTCCAGTCGTCGTAATACGAACTGCCCAAAAGGATTCGGATACCGAGGTTGATATCGACCAGCGAGGTGGTGACCAGCTTGCCGTCGACGACGATACCGGGGGTCACGAACATCTTGCGGCCCCACTCCTCCATATCCTGATAGTTGAAGTTGCAGACGTCGGGGTCTTGGAACGATCCCCAGCAGCCGAGCAGGGTGCGGCGCAGGCCGACCTGTTCGTAGCCGGGCAGCGCCTCGTAGAAGAAGTCGAACAGGTCGTCGTGCATCGGCACGACCTTCTTCATGAACTCGACGTAGCGCATCAACCGGGACATGTAGTCGGTCATCAGCTGAATGGTCGCGACGGTGCCGACGCCACCGGGATACAGCGTCGACGGATGCACATGCCTGCCTTCCATCAGGCAGAACATCTCACGCGTGACCCGGCTGACCTGCAGTGCCTCCCGATAGAACTCGCCGGTGAACGGGTTGAGCGCCCGCATGATGTCGGCGATGGTCCGGTAGCCGTGCTCGTTGGAGTGCGGCGAGAGCGTCTTCTCCGCCATGGCCAGCACGCCGGGATTGGTCTCGGCGATCATCTTTTCGCAGTAATCGACGCCGACCAGATTCTCCTGGAAGATGTTGTGGTCGAACATGTACTCGGCGGCCTCGCCGAGATTGACGATCCACTCACCGAGGGCCGGCGGCTTCACCCCGTACGCCATGTTCTGGCAGTAGCACGAGCACGTGGCGTGATTGTCGCCGCAGATGCCACAGATGCGGCTGGTGATGAAATGCGCGTCGCGCGGATCCTTGCCCTTCATGAAGATGGAATAGCCGCGGAAGATGGACGAAGTGCTATGGCACTCAACCACTTCCCGGTTCTCGAAGTCGATCTTTGTATAGATACCCAGGCTGCCGACAATGCGCGTGATCGGATCCCAGGCCATCTCGACGAGGCTGTTGGGTTCGATCTTCTTATGCGACGGCTCGGGGACGATGGCAGTCATCGAAGATCCTCCTACCAGGTGCGAGTCGCGCCAGTTGTCAGCTTCTCGCCCTTGTGCCGCCAGCGCGGCTCTTTGTCGACCGTGCGGCCGGTGATGTGTCGGAGGCTGCGGATCATTGATCCGTAGAGCCCGGAGGCGGCGGAGGAGAGCTTCCCGCCGGGTGGTTCGTCCATGAACGGCATGAATTTGTCAGGGAAGCCGGGCATGGTGCAGCCGATGCAGATGCCGCCCACGTTCGGGCAACCACCGACGCCGTTGATCCAACCGCGTTTGGGCACATTGCATTTGACGACCGGGCCCCAACAGCCGAGTTTGACAATGCATTTCGGCGAGCCGTACTCGGTCGCGAAATCGCCCTGCTCGTAATAGCCTGCGCGATCGCATCCTTCGTGCACGGTCGCACCGAACAACCACTTGGGCCGCAACGCCTCGTCGAGCGGGATCATCGGCGCCTGACCGGTGGCCATATAGAGCAGATAAGTGAGCGTCTCCGAAAGATTGTCCGGCTGAATCGGACAGCCTGGCACGCAGACGATCGGAATGCCCGCCTTGCTCTGCCAATCCCAGCCGAGGTAGTCGGGCACGCCCATGGCTCCGGTCGGGTTGCCTGCCATCGCGTGGATGCCGCCATAGGTGGCGCAGGTACCGGCCGCGACTATCGCGGTCGCTTTCGGCGCCAGCCGGTCCAGCCACTCACTGGTGGTCATCGGCTGGCCCGTCGCGGGGTTATTGCCGAAACCACACCAATAGCCTTCGTCGTGCAGATTTTCGTTAGGTATCGAACCCTCTACGACCAGCACAAAGGGTTCTAACTCGCCTCTATCGGCTTTGAAAAACCACTCCAGGAAGTCGTCGGCCCCGCCGTTCGGGCCGCACTCGAAATCGATCAGCGGCCAATGCACCGCAATTTTGGGAAGTCCGGGAAGGGCTCCCAGGGCGATCTCTTCGATACTTGGCTGGGTGGCGGCGGTCAGCGCTACCGAGTCACCATCGCAACTGAGGCCCGCGTTGATCCAGAGCACATGGATCAGAGTCTCTTCGGCTCGCACTGCTTCCTGAGTTGGCATCTAGCTGCCACCTTCCACAGCGGATCATCGGGTTTGCGGTCTCGCTGGGCTTGAAGACACATCAACCGAATGTGATCCTGATCACGTTAGTCTAGGCCCTGCTCGACGGCATCCTCAAGGGCGACCGAATTCAGAGGACGCCGTTGCTCGAAAAGCCATGAGTACCAACGATCTATCCCTTCACCTGCGGTTACCGACAGCGGGAGGAGTTGGACGCCGGGGTTCACCGCACTGGCAAATTCGCCGCACTTGTCCAGATCGAAGTCGACATAGGGCAGCAGATCGATCTTGTTGATCAGCACCAACTCTGCGGCGGCGAACATGTGCGGATACTTCAGCGGTTTGTCGGTGCCCTCGGTCACCGAGATAACCACGACCTTGCTGCGCTCGCCGAGATCAAACAGTGCCGGGCAGACGAGATTTCCGACATTCTCGATGAACAACAAGGTGCCCGGCGCGGGATTCAGGGTCTCCAGCGCGCGGTGCAGCATCTCGGCATCCAAATGGCAACCGGCGCCGGTGTTGATCTGCACCACCTTGCATCCGGTCGCCTGGATGCGCTCGGCGTCGAGCAGGGTGGCCTGGTCGCCCTCGATCACCGCGACCGGCAGCTCGCCGAGCTCACGGATGGTCCGCTCCAGCAGCGTGGTCTTGCCGGCGCCCGGTGAGCTCATCATGTTGACCGCGAGGATGTCGCGTTCGGCCAGCCACTCCCGATTGCGTTGCGCCAGTTCGTCGTTCTTGGCGAGGACCTTCATTTCCAGGCTGACCGTTTCGGTGCGCGGCAGGTGCACATGGTCGGCGCCCGGACCGTGCTGATGATCATGGCCGTGCTCATGGTCGTCGTGCTGGTGGTGTTCGTGCGGCACGCGGATCACGGCTGCCGCGTCGTCACCACATCCACAGGTTGCGCACATGCTTCGCTCACTTCCATCGACCGGATGCGTAGGTCGCGTCCGGAAAGGATCTCGACGTCAGCGCTCCCGCAACGACACAGCACAATCGGATCGGCCAGGCCGAATTCGGCGCCGCAAGAACGACATTCGGCGGTGCCGGGTATTTGCTGAATCACGAGTCGCGCGCCTTCCGCGACCGTCCCCTCGGCGGCGAGTTCGAAACAGAATTGCATCGCGTCGGGCACCACCGCACATAACGCGCCGACCTCGACGGTGACGCTGTGTACGGTCCGGCCTGCCGCGTGCTCACACACAGCATCGATGACGCTCTGGGTGATGGCCATTTCGTGCATCGCGGTTCTCGGATCATCGAGTAGGAACCCCGTTCGAGGCTACCTCCGTGCGCGACACCGTCGTGGCCGAATCAGTTCGCTTGTCCCGTTCGGGTGGCGACGATTCCGGCGAGAACGACGCGCAAGCCGTAGTCGAACTCGGCGTCGAAGTCCGCAGTGAAGAGGTTGGGATCGGCAGGAATTGGGTTGGTATCTCACGGATGGCGGGCTGGCGGCGTCTTCAAGGTGTGAGCATGCAACGGAGGTTGTCCGGGATTTACGCTTCTCGAATGGGTGAGCCCGGTCGGCGATCCGCTGGGCCGGGGCGCGGTGGGGATGGGCTTTCTTCGCCGCGGTTGCGAAATCTGGCGCTGTCGACTCCGTGCCCGGCTCCCCCGCCGCACACCGATGCGGAACTCGAGCGTCTGCTGGTGATGGTGCAGCAACAACATCGAAATGGGACGACCGTCAGCATTGGACACAGCCGAGATGCGAACTCGGCCGCCGCGGCGAACGCTTTTGCTTCGGCGTGGCGCGAACGCGGGTACCGCGTGTCGGCGGTGGTGGATTGGCCCGAGGACGCCGCGTCTTGGCTGCGGCAGGCGCGACGCCTCACCGCCGGCGAGCCAGACGCGTGGGTAATCGCCGCCGCGGTCAAGGGTTTCGTGCAGTTGAGCCGACGGCTGGTGCACTCGACCCGGTGGACCGCGCGGCGCACCTTCGCGTTCGCGGCGCTGGCCGATCCCAGATGTGGCGCGCTCGCGGGGCCCGAAGTCCTGCACGGCCTGCGTGGCGCGACCAGCGACGGTGCGAGCTGGGCAATCTCGGGCAACGAGGTGATCCGCGCCGCCGACTGACTGTCCGGCCTGGTCGTCGAGCATGACGACGGAGGAATTCTTTCGTACACACCGGACAGCGCGGGGCAGCGACCAATCGGTAATTCCGAATCTCAGGTGCTGCTGACCGCCTCGTGCTCGGCCGATTCCTCGGCGTGTGTGGCACCGATCCAGTGCAGCAGGTCGTGGATCGTGTCGTCGGCGAGTCGATACCGGACGATGCGGCCGTGCTTCGAGCTGGCCACCCACCCCTGGTGGCGGAGCAGGCGCAAAGCGTGTGAGACGGCGGTGCCGGACATGCCGACCGCGGCGGCCAGATCGCTGACGCTGATGTCGGGCGCGTGGTGTAAGCACACCAGGAGCCGGAGGCGGTTGGCGTCGGAGAGCAGCTCGAATCGGCCGGCCCAGTGCTCGATGCCGGCGATAGCCAAACCCGATGCGGCGCGGCCGGCGTGATCGGGATCCAGCGGAATGCTCACTGCCACACGTCTACTCTGCCGTTCCCGCGCGGATAGGACCAGTCATTGCCGATATCAGAACATCTGTTCAACTGATCAGGTATGGCGCGTATCGTCTTCAGGGGTGAGCAGCAGCACCACCCAGGCCATGCACATGAGCGACGGCATCGTGAACGCGCCGACCTCGTTGATCTTCGCGGTGATCGCGGTCGCGGGCCTGGGCTTCGCGGGCTGGCGGGCGCGCGCCGAACTGGACGAGCGGGCCGCGCCGATGGCCGGGCTGGTAGCAGCGTTCATCTTCGCGGTGCAGATGGTGAACTTTCCGATCATGCCGGGGGTGAGCGGGCACCTGCTGGGCGGTGCGCTCGCCGCGGTCCTGGTCGGGCCCTATGTCGGCGCGTTGTGTGTGGCGATTGTGCTTGTCGTTCAAGCGCTTTTGTTCGCGGACGGCGGCTTGACGGCGCTCGGGACGAACATCACGAACATGTCGTTGATCGGGGTGACGGTTGGCTATACGGTCGCCCGTCTCGTCCTGCCGGTGCTGTCGCGACGACGGGCCGATGCGGGGATCGGGATCGTCGGTTTCGTCGCGGCATTCGTCGGAACTGTCGGCGCCTCATCGGGTTTCGTGCTCGAGTACGCGATCGGCGGGGCGGCGGGTTCGACAGTCGGGGCGGTCGCGGGGTACATGCTGGTCACGCACGCGTTGATCGGGGTCGGCGAAGGGATCATCACCGTGATCACGCTGATCGCCGTGGTCAACGCACGACCCGATCTCGTCTATCTACTGCGGGCCACCGGTCAGCGCCGCACGGCCGCGTCGCCGCTGCGACCCAGGTTGTCGATGACCGGGTTCTTGTTCGCGTTCGCCGCGGTGGCCGTGCTCGTCGCGGGACTGCTGTCCTACGTGGCGAGTTCGCAGCCGGACGGGCTCGACGCCACCACGCAGCGTGGCTGCACCGCGGTTCAGGTCGACGGCGCCGAACAGCTCCAGGGCGCCTGCATCGCCAAGAACGCCACGGAGCACCCGCTCGCGAAATCGCCGCTGGCCGGGTACACGGTCGATGGCGACAACAAACTCACCGGCGTGGCAGGAATTCTCGGGGTGGTCGCCGCGTTCGCGCTGTTGTTCGCGGTGGTGAACCTGATTCGAACGGGGCGGCGCAAGCAGCCGACCGCTGCGCCGGAGTCGACGTAAGTGACCGTGACCAGCCATCGCCTGTATCTGCCGGGAAATTCACCGGCGCATCGGGTTCCGGCCGAGGTGAAGATCGTCTGTGCGGTGCTCACGGTCTTCGCCGTGGTGGCGACGCCACGAGAGTTGTTCTGGCCGTTCGGTTGTTACGCGCTCGGGTTGGTCGCGTTGTGGCGATGGGCAGGCCTCCCGCTGCGCTGGATCGGGCCGCGACTGCTCATCGAGCTGCCCTTCGTTGTGCTGGCGGTCCTGCTGCCGTTCGCGGCGGGCGAACCGAGGACCACGGTTCTCGGGCTGTCATTGTCGACGACCGGGCTGTCCGCGGCGTGCGGGATTGTCGCGAAAGGGACCATCGGCGTGGGGGTTTCGTTGACGCTGGCCGCCACGACGAACGTGCGCGCATTGCCCGGCGGACTGACCAGGCTGCGCGTTCCCGCCATGATCGTCACGATTGTGGTGCTGATGCTCCGTTACGTCGACGTGCTGCTCGCGGAGGCGGCCCGGATGCGGCTGGCGCGGATCTCCCGCGGCGACGATCCGCGAACCCTGCGTCAAGCAGGCGCGACCGCACGCGGAGCAGGCGCGCTGTTCCTGCGTTCCTACGAACGCGGTGAGCGAGTTCATCTTGCGATGCTGTCGCGCGGGTTCGACGGTTCCGTACCGGATTTCGGCACACTGCCCGCGACCCGAACGCAATGGCTGCTCGGCTGTCTACCCGCTGCCGCCGCGATCTGCGTCTGCCTGGCCGCATGGACGTTCCGATGACCGATCTCGCAACGCCCGCAGTACGTTTGGTCGATCTGACCTTCGCCTACCCCGACGGGACCGGCGCACTGCACGGCGTGACTCTCGACATCCACCCCGGCGAACGCGTCGCCGTCCTCGGCCCCAACGGCGCCGGAAAATCCACCTTGATGCTGCACTTGAACGGCGTGCTCACCGCAGCATCGGGCGAGGTGTACATCGGCGGAATATTGGTGGACCGCAATACCGTCCGTACCATCCGTCAACGTGTCGGCCTGGTCTTCCAAGACCCCGACGATCAACTGTTCATGCCGACCGTCGAACAGGACGTCGCCTTCGGACCGACCAATTTCGGCGTCCGCGGCGACCAACTCACCGAGCACGTTCGCGACGCCCTCGCCGCCGTCGGCATGGCCGATCGGGCCGACCGTTCCCCCACTCAACTCTCTATCGGCGAACGCCGCCGCGCCGCCCTCGCCACCGTGCTGGCCTGCCGCCCAGAGGTACTCGTGCTGGACGAGCCTGCCGCCAATCTCGATCCCGTAGCCCGCCGCGAACTCGCCGACGTTCTCACCGCCATGCCCACCACCATCCTGATGGTCACGCACGACCTCCCCTATGCCGAGCGCATCTGTGACCGAGTCGTGATCCTGGACGCGGGCCGCATAGTCGCCAACGGACCGACCAACGAAATCCTCGGCAACGCAGCACTTCTCGCCAAACATCGGCTGAGCTGACCGCGTGGCAAGGGCGTCGCCTTCGCACTCACCAACACCGCGGTCGAGCTCGCCCGCGAAGCCGGATCCCGCACCGTCGACCTGACCTCGCGACCGTCTCGCGAGTCCGCGAACCGGCTCTACCGGCGAGCCGGCTTCACGCCTCGAGACTCCCGCACTTACCGCCGCACCCTCGAGCAGAGCTAGCACCCGTTACCGCGGTTTACCCGGCAGCGATAGCCTTCTCAGGACGGCCGGAAGACCGCGCGGACACACCCTTCCTGCTTGTTCTTGAACAGGTCGTAACCACGCACCGCGTCCTCGAGGGGGACCCACCCGGGCCGCACCCAGCCAAACTTCGCGCTCGGCCTGGTTCGGCTCGGCGGCGGGCGCGCGGCCGTTTGTCGCCGATGCCGGCGGGTAGAGCCTCAGCAGTTCGGCAATCCAGCACGTAGAGGAGGGTGCATGTCCGGCAGGCATGATCATCGACTGGTGGGGCCACGAGCGGTGTCGACGCTCATCGATCTGGGATTCGCGCCGATAGCGGCGGGGGTGATCGCCCGGCGGCGACCGATGATGGCAGTGCTCGAACGCGTGCAGGCCGACGCCCGCGCGGTGCGCCGGATGCGGCAGCTGCGCCGCGCCCACGGTCGCGGTCCGGTCGAACTGGTCCTTCCTGGCCGTCGCATCATCGTCGTCATCGACCCGGACGATGTCGGCGCCGTCCTCGAACAGTCTCCGTTTCCGTTCCATCCGGCCAACCGGGAGAAGCGGGCCGCGCTGCGCCATTTCCAGCCGCACGCGGTCCTGGCATCGGAGGGTTCGATCCGCGCCGAGCGCCGGACGCTGAACGAAACGGCCTTGGCGACCGGCCAACCGCTGCATCACCTCGCCGAACCGTTCACCGCGGTGATCGCCGAAGAGGCACGGGCGTTGACCACGACGGCGCTACGGCACGGCAGGCTGGACGCCGCACAGTTCACCATCGAATGGTGGCGCCTGGTCCGGCGGCTCGTCCTCGGCGACCAGGCCCGCTTCGACGACACGATCACCGACCAACTCTGGAAGTTGCGTTCAGCGGCCAACTGGTCGTTCCTCGGGTTCCCGCACCCACGGCTCCGCGAAAAGTTCACCGAACGCCTGTACGACTACGCCGAAACGGCAAGCCCCGAAACGCTTCTCGGCGCGCTGACCAAGACGCCGGCCACCGGGGCGGCCGACCCCATCGGTCAGGTGCCGCATTGGCTGTTCGCCTTCGACGCCGCGGGCATCGCGTTGACCAGAACACTCGCGCTGCTGGCGACCCATCCGGAACAGCGCGCCCGCGCACTCGCCGAGGCCGGCGATCTCGGCAATCCGGCGCTGCGTCCCTACCTGCGTGCCTGCATGCTCGAATCGGTGCGCCTCTGGCCGACCACCCCCACCATCCTGCGCGACACCACCGAGGACACCCAATGGCGTTGCGGGGAAGAACGATTCACGATCGACGGCGGCGCGGCCGTGCTGATCGCGGTGCCCGCCTTCCACCGCGACGAACAGTTGCTGCCCTTCGCCCACGACTTCACCCCGGATATCTGGCTGGACGGGCGAGCTGAGCAGTACCCGCAGCTTGTGCCGTTCAGCGCGGGCCCGGCCGAATGCCCGGGCCGCAACCTTGTCCTGTTCGTCACCAGCACCCTGCTGGCCCAGCTGATCGGCAACGCCGATTTCACGCTGCGCTCCACCCCCGCGCCGACACCGGGCAGGCCATTGCCGGTGACGTTCAACAACTTCGGCCTGGACTTCGGTGTCGCCGCGCCGCGCTCGACGGTAGGCCCTCAGTCCGCCGGTGGCGGGCCGTCGGCGGAGATGCCGAGGTCTTCCGCGTAGTGCGGTGTCCCTGAACCGACGGCCCCGTCCGCATCAGCTGCCGGATCATCTTGCCGCGGTGCGGATTCGGGGGCCGTCACGTCGGGCACCTCCTCATCGAGACGCTCGCCCAAGGGGCGCGGATGAGCCTGCTCCCATGGCGTCATGCCGTACTTGTCCGCTCCGGACCAGCTTTCGGGCGGGTCCATGCCCGCTTCCAGTGGGTCCGCACGGAGTCGGTCCTCGTCGAGATCCTCGGCGCTGTTGAGGGCGGCGGGATCGGTTTCCACGGCGTCCGGCGGGCCGCTGTCCTGCGGCGGATCATATGTTTCGCTGGGGCCGGTCATCGTGACTCCTTCGCTATCGGTCGTTACTCGCAGGTCAGCGGCGGACTGCTCGTGGGCTCGCGGTGCCGCGGTGCGCCCGGCCATCCGCACCCGACGACATACCCTCGGCGTTTGCGGGCAAACGCCGAGTTGTGGGTGGGCGATGCGGTAGTCGAGCGTCGCGGGGCAGTCTCTCCGCAAAGCCTGGGTATACCGGCGGGCCCGGTGCCGGTCTGAAATGAAAAACCCGGCGTGGCAACAAGTTTTCTGGAGATGGCTTCAACTCGGGGTGGACGGGTAAGCGGAAGGTGACAGGTCGGGGCTATCGAGGAGCTTGCGGAGTAAGTGGGTGATGGCGATGGGTTCTAAGCCTGAAATGCGGGCCGAGGCGAGCGCGTGGTCGGCTGCTGAGCAGGTCGCGGCGGCGTTCGCGCGGATGTCGGGATTGTTTCTCTCCGCTGAGACGGTCAGCACGGCGTTACAGGTGATCACCGCGTTGGCGGTGGAAATGGTGCCCTACCCCGCCGTCGCCGGGATCACGCTGCTCGATGCCGAAGGCGCGCGGATCAGTGCCGCGGCGACGGATGTGGTGGCCGAGCAGGCCGACCGGTTGCAGTATGAGCTCGGGTCGGGTCCGTGTCTGAGCGCGTGGGCTGATCGGGTGGTAGTCGCTATCGACGATCTGGCCGCTGATGAGCGGTGGCCGCAGTGGTCGGCTGAGGTCGCTCGGCGGGGGTTGTGCTCGTCGCTGAGTGTGCCCATGGTCGCCGGGGAGCAATGTCTGGGCGCGATCAAGATCTACACCCGCCAACCCGCGACTTGGGGACCGCGTGAAGAACGCTTGCTCACTATGTTCGCCGCGCAAGCCGCGATGCTGCTGGCCAACACGCTGGCTGCGCGTGACGCAGAACGAGTCAGCGCGATAGTCGCCCAGAGCTTGCAAAGCCGCGAACTCTTGGCGGTCGCCAAGGGCATCGTGATGGCCCGAGACGGGGTCGATGAACACACCGCGTTCCTGTCGATGGCCGACACCGCACGCCGTCAACGCACGACCGTGGCCCGGGTCGCGGAAAAGCTGACCCGCTCCACGGTCCGGCCGCCGCGGTGATGAAACCCGATGGCCAGCATCGGATGTGAGGAATGGTGGTTGTGGGAATGAATGACGAACCCTCCCGAGCGGGTGGTGAACGTGTCGCGGTGCGTGCGCGTGATCAGCAGCGCAGTCTGGAAGCGGCGTTCGCCGGCAGCGAGTTGACCGTCGAGCAACTATGGATGCGCTACTTCGGACTCGGGGGCGGCGCCGGCCACCTGGAGATCGACGCCTACCTGCACGGGCTCGGGCAGTTACCCGACTGCGAACGTGATGTCTTGGCTCACGCGGTCAATGAACGCCTCGACGAACTGGCCTGGAGCAAACGGGCCCTCTACAGCCGCGTCCTTGGTGACCCGCGCGCCCGCAACGCGCCACTGTCCGCGCTGCTCGCCCTACTCGAAGGCGCTCAGCTCGCCCCACCGCAACGCCTGCACACCATTCTCACCACCGCAGGCGACGCTCTCGGCGTCCGCATCACCGCCTATCTCATCGACTACGACCAACGCTTCCTACACCCTGTGCCCCCCAGCGACCTCCCCCATCAACACCCCGGCAGCCAGCGCGCTCCCAGCGAACGACCCGGCATCGAGCAGGCTGACATCGAAAGCGCCGGCATCGGGCAGGGCCGCATCGAGGACGGCGGTATCGAGCAGGACAGTATCGAGGCGGGCCGGTCCTTCGACGTCGATACCACCTTGCCCGGACGCGCCTACCGCCTCGTGCAGCAACTCCCCTCCCACCACCCCGACCATCCCCGCCTCTGGGTACCACTGCTGGACGGCAGCGAACGCCTCGGTGTCCTCGATGTCCAAGTCCAAGATCCCGCCGACCTGCACGACCCTGCCCTGGCAGCCCAATGCCGATGGCTCTCGCACCTCGCCGGACACCTCATCACCGTCATGAACGACTACGGCGACTTCTTCGACCGTATTCGCTTGCGTACCCCGCGCACTCCCAACGCCGAGCTCATCTGGTCCCTGCTGCCGCCCCTGACCGCCGGAGTCGACAACTTCACCGTCGCCGGCGTCCTGGAACCGCGCCACGACCTCAACGGCGACGCCTTCGACTACGCGCTCTCCGAACACACGGCCCAACTGCTCGTCCTCGACGCCGTCGGCCACGAACCCCGCAGCGGACTCATCGCCGCCACCGCCCTGGCCGCCTACCGCAGCGCCCGCCACCGCGGCCACGGCCTCTACGAACAAGCCCGCACCATCGACGAAACGCTCACCGCCGAATTCGGCAACGCCACCTTCGCCACCGCCGTGCTCGCCGAGCTCGACCTGCATACCGGCCGACTGCGCTACATCAACGCAGGCCACCCCGAACCCCTCATCATGCGCGCGGGCAAAATCGTCAAACCGCTCAACGCCGGGCACCGCCTTCCCCTCGGGCTCGGTACCGGCGAACTCGTCATCGCCGAAGAAACCCTGCAGCCGGAAGACTGGCTCATCCTCTACACCGACGGCGTCACCGAAGCCCGCGACGACGCCGGCGAATTCTTCGGCACCGACCGCCTCATCGACCTCCTGCGCCGCGAAGCCGCCGCCGGACATCCCCCGCCGGAAACCAGCAGACGGCTCATCAACGCCATCCTCACCCACCAGCACAACAATCTCCAAGACGACGCGACCGTCCTCCTCGCCCGCTGGACCCACCCCCAACCACACTCACTGTGCTGACGATCGCACCGTGCCGGGGTCACCAAGCAAGCAGATAAGAGGTCACTATGTTCGAGCAGCAATCGAAACGAGGTCACTCCCGGGAACTGCCGACAATCGATACCGTCGACGAACTGACCGCACTGGTCGTCGGGCAAGACGACACCTACGTGCGCATCTCCCACGGACCAGATATCGATGTGATGTCCGGCCACAGCCGCGATTTCGAGGCGGAGGTCGATCTACCCGGTTTGTCCGTGACTGCCGTAGCCCCGGAGCCCTGGTGGCCGCGCCCGGCGCGGGACTGGGTCGCTCGCAGTTTGTGCAAGTATGCGGAGCTGGCCGAACAGGGCGACGACCGGATCATCTGGTTGCTCACCGGACGCGTAGTAGGCCACGGCCCCGATCACGAGCCGCTGGTCGCCGACGCGGAACCGCGTGGCGGACTCCGTCCTCACCCAGGCGAGGTCCATCTACCACCACGAGTTTCGGGTCGGCCGTGATTCCACCGATGACGATCGCGCACGGTGAACCGGCGTGCACCCGGTTTCGAGCAGCGCGCCCACCGGGTGCTCATCCGATGCCTTTACCGGTCGGCATCGCCATCACTCGATGCAACTTCGCTTTGATCGGGTCCGGCACCGCGCTGTTGACCAATCCGGCCGCTTTCACCGCGAGTGACGCCGCGAAAACCTTGCGGTCGCCGTTCAGCATGGCTTCGACCCCTTGGCGGGCGACGTCGGCGGGATCGTCCTTGGGCCCCTGACCCATTCGCGTGGCCACCATCTTCGCGCGGCGGAAGAAGTCCGTATCGGTGGGTCCTGGCAGCAGCGCGGTAACGGTGATCCCGTTGTCGCGCAGCTCTTCTCGCAGCGCTTCGGCGAAGGACTGCACGAACGACTTCGAAGCGTTGTAGACGGCCTGCCGCGGGCCGGGCATGGTGGCGGCCAGGGACGAGGTGAACAGCAGTCTGCCCGAACCGCGTTCGGCCATGTCGCGGGTGATCAGCTTGGTCAAATGGACGGTGGAGCGCACGTTGAGGTCGACGATGTCGAGTTCGTCGGCCAGTTCGGTTTCGGTGAACAATCCGCCGCGGCCGACGCCGGCGTTCAGCGCGGCGACCTCCGGACGGCGTCCGTCTTCGGTGGCGCTCGCGTACAGTCGTTCGACTCCCGCCGCGGTACGCAGATCTACTTGTACGGCACGCACCTCGGTGCCGGTGTGCCGGAGGGAGTCGGCGGCGGCGGTGATCGTCGCATCTTCGGCGGCGATGACAAGGTCGTAGTCTCGGGACCGGAGTTGCTTGGCGATTTCGAGGCCGATACCGCTGGAGGCTCCGGTGACGAGCGCGAGTGGTCGGGATTCAGTCATGCTCCGGGCCTACCCAGCCCCTCTTGTTTCACGCCACGAACGTACGCCGAAATCGTTGGCCCTCGCGAGCTTTGACTGTTCCGCACGCCGGAATCGGATCGCGGTACGGCTCGACCGCGACCACAGCGCCACGTGTTCGGCCGACGCGTCCATCAGGGGGTCGATCGGGAACCAATGCACCGAGACACAGTGCGGCAGGCTGGACTCGGCCTAACGCGGCGCGCAGCACTTCCACCGTTCCACACAAACAGGCCCCGGCGCGATCGCGCCGGGGCCTTTGACGAAAGGGCCGAGTATTAATTCTGTACACCGGCCGCGTCGGCCGATGTCACGCATCGCGCCCGATACTTTCCGGGACGCGGAACTGATAAATAACTACTCAGTGAGCACCCACCTCCCGGTTGCCGGTTCTTTCGCGCACTTCTCGGTATTGCCGCTTCGCCCACTCCGGCGGTCCGGCCAACAGCACCGGATTCTCGTCTCCGCCGGAGGGGACGGTGGAACCTCACGTTCCGGGCAGTTCGCCTGCCCGGCCAATGGACTCGTCAATTCGAACAACAGCGACTCTATATCAGCACTCGCGGAATGTCTACATTCGTCACAACAGATTTTCACCGTTGGGCATGAGCGCTTATTTCAGCTGGTAACGGGAACGATACCGGCGGTGTTTGCTTCGCGGCACCTCGGGTAGATCGCAGTCGTGCCTATCTCTCGGCCCGAACGGACTCCCAGACCAGCGCGCCACCGATGGATAACCGTGACGACGCTAGGAGAGCGATGACCTCGATGGATCCCGACCCCGGCAAGACCCCCGACCTCGAGCCGGGCGGCGGCGTAGCGCCGGGCTCCACACCACCGGACACCGCACAGACTTCCGGCCTGTCGGCACCCGAACCGTCCACCCGGCATCGGTTCCCGATCACCGGCATCGCGGCGATCGCGGTGACCGTCGTTCTGGTGGCGATCTTCGCCGCCGTCGCGATCTCCATCATCGCGTCTATCGGGTAGCCGGGTCTTTGTCGTCAGTCGCCGGGCTGATCGTCTCGAATTGTCTGGTGCAGTTCGTCGTTGATGCGCAGGGCTTCGGCGAGTTGATCTTCGAGGATGACAATGCGGCAGGCCGCCTCGAGCGGGTTCCCTTGGTCGACGAGTTGCCGGACGCGCGCGGCGATGCGCAGTTGGTAGCGGGAGTAGCGGCGGTGCCCGCCCTCGGAACGTTGCGGGGTAAGCAGTTCGGCGGCGTCGAGGCCGCGCAGGAAGGCCTGGGTGACTCCGACGATCTCCGCGGCTCTGCCCATGCTGTAGGCCGGGTAGTCGTCGTCGTCGAGCCGGTCGGCGGGTGTGCTGTCCGGGTTCGCGTGCGGATCTTCCACTACACCTCTCGAGGATTGCATGCCCACAGGCCCCGGCGCGTGGAGCGACGGGGCCTGCGATGGTTCTTTGGTTTGTCTCAATACTGACTTTCGGCCGGTAGGGCCGGTGTCGCACACTGCGTCCGGACGTCTTCACCAGGACGCGAAGTGCGTGCCTTTTTGCTCGTAGACCACCTCCCGGCTCGTAGGGTGCGCGTCCCGTGCCGCAGCAGCGGCACGGTCCCGCTCGGAAGCTCGACGTGACGCTTCCGGCGCTCTTCTCGCGGTGTTCTTCGTCCCCTCCGGCGGTACAACCGAACATCAACACCGCAGCCGGAGGGGACGGCCGAACCTGACAACTTCCGGGCAGTTCATCTCTGCCACGGCCATCGGACTTACTTCGTTCTCAACGACAGCGACACTATCGCAGTCCGTAGCGGTTGTCTACATCCGTGAATACAGACTTTTTCCGTCGCTATCGCGTGCCGCCGAACTCGCGACGTCGGACTATCCGGCGGACACCGCAGTAATGAGCTGCCAGGTTCGCGCGATCATCGCCCTCCGCATACTCCGCGGTGGCAACGCCCATCAGCGATTCGATGTCGACGGTGGCCGGTTTCGTGTCGTCGTACCCCGGGTAGGTCAAGAGCATGCGGCAGCGACGCAGAACGATCCGTACCGGCATGCGGCATAGCCAGCGCTCGAATCGGCGACTCGGCTGCCCGGCGGGGTGCTGGCAACCAGGCTGAATATGCCCCTGTCACAGAGGAGTTCAGATGATCCATAGCGCAGGCCAGATCGAAATCACGATCGAGAATCAGCACGAACACGGTCCGATCGTGGTGGTAGCCGGAGAAGTGGACATACGAACCGCAGCCAGGCTCGGCGCGGTACTCGAACCGCTCGTGCGGGATCGCCCGCCGCGGGTCCTGGTCGACCTCAGCGACGTCTCGTTCCTGGATTCCTCCGGGCTACTGCCGCTGCTACACGCCAACACCATCGCCTGGCCCGACACCGTCTTCGCGGTGATCGCCATCGGCGCCGCGGCCCGGCCGCTACAGCTGACCGGCTTGGACTCGACCGTCGCGGTGTACTCGAATCGAGCGATGGCGCTGGCGGGCACGGATCCCGCCCTCAGGGAGCTCGGAACAACAGTCCGCGGGAAATAAGGCGATCGGGCCGATCCGGGCCAAGGACGACAGGCAGCGCTTCAAGAAGTTCATCGAGGAACGCTTTCAGTAAACCCGGGCCTGGCGTGGCGAGGTGCCTCGGCCGGACGCTCGCTGACCGCGTTTCGCCAGTGGCGCCTAGTGGTCACTCGGCGACGACGCGCAGCGTGTTCAGGTCGGGATCGGCGGGGTCGGGCACGTTCATTCCCGCGGCGTGGCCGGTGCGAAGGTATTCGACGACGGCCTCGTTGATCCGTTCGCCGGGCACCAGCACCGGGATGCCGGGTGGATAAGGGGTGACCTGTTCGGCCGCTATCCGTCCGGCGGCTTGCCGCAGCGGGACATCCTCGACCGTGGCGAAGAACGCGTCGCGGGGCAGCATCGCGGATTCGAGTGCCAGTTCATCCGGTGCGGGGAGCCGAATGCCGGGCGGTTCAGGGTCTTTCAGCTGAGCCCGCCAAGCGGACATCGCTTCGACGAGGGTGTCGATGGTGGTGTCGTCGTCGGCAATGGACAGAGTGGCCAGGACGCGGCGGTGGTCGTTGAGGCCGACGTCGATGTGGCGATGTTCGCGCAGCCAGTCGGCGGCCGCGTATCCGGTTGTGCCGGTGGCCGATACGTCCATCAGCACCTGCATCCGATCGAGATCGTGGGATGCTTCCACACCGAGCAGTTCATCGTCCATCACCGCGATATCGGGAATCCGCGCGAGGTCCGAACGCGCCCGGTCCGCCAGTTTCAACGCCGCCGACAGCAGCTCGTGTCCGTGCTCGACCATCTGCCTGCGCCACCCATCGATGGCGGCGTAGAGCAGCACATTGGGGCTGGTGGTCATGAGCAGATCGGCGCAGGCACTCAACCGGGCGACGTCGACCAGGTCGCCTTGGGCATGGAACACCGAGCCCTGCTCGAATCCGGCGCCCATCTTGTGCACGCTGACCACACACACGTCCGCCCCGGCGTCCATGGCCCAGGTCGGTAGTTGGTCATGGAACGGCAGATGCGCGCCCCAGGCTTCATCGACCACGAGTGGTTTGCCGCGTCGGTGGCATTCCTCGGCGATGCCGGCGATGTCGGCACAGGTGCCATAGGGACTCGGACTGACGATCAGCGCACCCGCCGCATCCGGGTGCCGTTCCCATGTCTCGCGTACTTGATCGACCGACGGCGGGTGCGACATGTGCCGTTCGGCATCCCAGCGCGGGGTGATCCAGCGAGGCTGGACACCGGAGAAGATCAACCCCGCGACCACGGATTTGTGGCTGTCCCGCCCGACGAGCAGTCCGTTGCCGCCGCCGGCCACCGCCATCATGGCCGCTTTGACCGAAAGCGAGCTACCGCAGGTAGAGAAGAACGCCTTTTCGGCGCCGACCGCGTCGGCCATCAGTTCTTCGGCGTCGGTCAAATAGTTGCCGCGGGCCAACCGGTCGTCGAGCCCACCGGAGGCGAGCACATCCATGCGCAGCGCCTCGCCGAGCACGGCGCGCACGCGTGGGTCAGCGCCGCGACCTTGGCGGTGGCCGGGCGGGGAGAACCCGTAGCGGCCGAGCCGGTGGTACTCCGCGAGCGCTTCCAGAATCGGTGCTTTCGAATGTTCCACACCGGGCGAATACCCACCACCACGGCGGCCAAGCAACATCCGCGCAACAGTTCACCTGGTTCAGCGATTGCGTCGCCATATCCCGAGCGACAGCGCGGTGACGAAGGCGCACCAGAGCGGATAGGACGCCAAGGCGAGGCCGGCCGACCGCGCCGTGGTATCACCAAACTTGGCCCGCGACACCGGAACTGCGCCGCTGTTTACCCGGCGACGTGCCGGGTAGCTGCCCGTTATGGGGTTCTCGACGCGTCAGGTGCGACCGAGCTGGTGGATGGAAGAATCCGTGGGCGTGGTGACCGGCGCGGTGCGACGCGGCGGGCTGCTGGCGATCGGCCGTGTTGGCCGGCTGGCCGTCGCGCCGTGGCAAGCGCTGGAAACGGTGACCGGTAAGGCCGCCGAGGCCGGCCGGCTGCTCGATTCGCCCACCGCGAGCCGGTTACGCGATGATCTCGCGACGTTGATCGACCCGCATCTGAAACGCGCCGAGCGGCATGTGGCGCTCGACGGCAAGCACGCGGCCGTCGAGGTCAGGGGGTTGGACAAGGACGGTGGCGCGGCCGTCGCCGAGGCATTGGGGCGGCAACTGGACCGCCTGTCCGGCGTGCGCTGGTGGCAGGTGAACGCGGTGACCGGACGGGTGGTCGCCGCCCTCGCCCGGGGCGCGGCGGATCTGCCGGAACTGCTCGCGGCGGTGGATCGGCTGGAACGCGAGACCGACGTCGCCGATCGGGACCTGCCGCTGCTGGCCGACTACCCGGCGGACCGAGAACCTTTGCTGGCGGCGGGCATTCAGGTGGCCGGCGAGCTGTGCGCTATCGCGTGCTCGCTGGCGCGGGTCGCGCCGCCGCTGCGTCCCCCGTTGCGCGCGGCCAAGGCGTTGGCCTCGATCGCCGAAACCCAGCCCCGGCTGCGCGACCAGCTCGAGCAACGGCTCGGGCGGTCGCGGACCGATCTCGCGCTGACGCTGGTCTCGGCCGTCGGCACCGCGCTCGGCGAGAACACGACCGACGCCGTCCCGCTGCTGCTGCTCGACGCCGCGCAACGATCCTTGCTGTTGACCGAGGCCGTCGCCCGCTGGGTCACCTGGCGTAGCTGGGAAGCCCAGCTCGTCCGCCGCACGCATCCCGGAGTCGCCGATCCGCTGCCGCCCTACACCCGGCCGGCGGAACTGCCGCCCGGCCCGGTCGAGCGGGTGGCCGACGAGACCGGTTCGGCCATGGTGGTCGGCGCCACCGCCATTGCCGCGCTGGGTGATTCCGGCGATGCCGTCGGTGCGCTCGGGCTCGGCGCGCCCAAGGCCGCGCGGGCCTGCCGGGAGGCCTTCGCCGCGACCCTCACCACGCTGCTGGCCAGCGCGGGCGTGCTGACGCTGCACCCGGCCGCGTGGCGGCGACTGGACCGACTCACCGCGCTCGTCGTCGACGGCGACACCTTGCTCACGTCGCGCCGGGTAGTGCTCGACGCCGAATCGATGGACCCGCAATGGCCGACCGCACGCGTCTGGAGTGCCGCGCAACGGGTCCTGTGGTCGACGCCGACCGACACCGCGAGACCGAAATCTGTTGCGGCAGCACAGGCTGACCAGCCGGATCCGGTATTGCGCCTGGTGCACCCGGAAAGTGGACGCCCGGATCGCGAGGCCACCCACCGACCGGCCCGGCGAGCGCTGCGCGTCGGCGACCGCACGGTCGGCCAGGTGCTCATCGGCCGCGAACTCGATTCCCGCGCTTATTCGCTGCTGAAGACGGCCCGCGCCGCCGGGCTTCGGATCACGCTGGCGGCGAGCGCGGATGCGGCGGAATTGCGTTCGCTGGTCGACGAATTCGTCTCCGCCGCGACCTCACTGAGCAAGCGTGTGCGCGACTTGCAGGAGGACGGCCAGGTGGTCGCGGTCGTCAGTGCCCGTGCGTACAAGGCGCTCGACTGGTCCGATGTGGCCATCGGGCTGGTGGCCGAGGACGAGCAGGCGCCGTGGTCCGCGGACGCGCTGTGCCGCGAGCTGAGCCAGGTCGAACGCGTGCTCGCCACGATCGAACCCGCGCGCGAGGTCAGTGCGCGCGGCCGGTCGCTCGCGTTGTCGGCGGCCGCCCTCGGCGGTTTACTGCTCGCGGTGTCGTCGTCCCAGCGCGCCAGGAGCGCACCGCTGACGGCGGCCCACCTCACCGGCCTGCTGAACGGCTCGTTCGCCGGTTTCCGCGCGATCCGCACGCCGTCACCACCGCCGCCTTCAGCGCTATTGCCTTGGCACGCACTGCAACCCGAGGAGGTGCTGGCGCGACTGCCGCAGCCGCCGCGACTGCCGCAGCGGGCGCCGTCCGCGCCGCCCGAGCACGGCGCGCTGGCCGAGGGGCTGGCCAGGACCGCCACGTTCGCCCGCCACCTGCGCACCGAGCTAGCCGATCCGCTGACGCCGATTCTCGGCGTCGGCGCCGTCGCCACCGCGATCCTCGGCGCACCCTCCGATGCCATCCTGCTGTCCTCGGTGCTCACCGTGAACGCCGTGGTCTCTGCCCGGCAGCGGCAACGCGCGGAAACGGCGCTGCACACCCTGCTCGATCGCGAGTCGCTCACCGCGACGGTGATCGAACGGGCGCAGGCGCACGCCGCCGACGCGACCGAAAAGACCATTCCGGCTGGTCTGCTCGAAGTCGGCGAGGTAATCGCGGTCCGCGCGGGCGAGGTGGTGCCCGCGGATGCGCGACTGCTCGCGGTCGACGATCTGGAGCTGGACGAGTCCGGCCTGACCGGCGAATCGGTCACGGTGCACAAGCAGGTGGCGGCCACGCCGGGCGCGGGCCCCAACGACCGGGCCTGCATGATCTACGAGAGCAGCACCGTGGTGAACGGCGCCGGGCGGGCGATCGTGGTGGCGGTCGGCGCCGATACGCAGGTGGGGCGCGCGACCGCGGGTGCGCAACCGCCGGAAAAGGGTGGCGTACAGGCACAATTGCGGCAATTGACCGATCGTGCGCTGCCGCTGACGCTGACCGGCGGCGCGGTGGTCAGCGTCTTGGGCGGGGTGCGCGGCCGGGCATTGCGCGCGGCCATCGCGGACGGCGTCGCCGTCGCGGTCGCGGCCGTGCCCGAGGGGCTTCCGCTGGTCGCGACGGTCGCGCAACTGGCGGCGGCGCGGCGGCTGTCCCGCTACGGGGTGCTGGTCCGGGCGAGTCGCGCCGTGGAAGCGCTCGGCCGGGTCGACACCCTGTGTTTCGACAAGACCGGGACGCTGACCGAAGGGCGGCTGCGGCTGACCAAACTCGCCGACCTCGACCGGCAGTGGGATCCGCGATCCACCGACGCGGCGGCGCGCAGGCTGTTGCGCGCCGCCGCGCGGGCCTGTCCCGATCCGGCGGCCGGACCGGTGACCCATGCGACGGACCGCGCGGTGCTCGAAGCCGCCGAGGTCATCGACGACCCGCGCTGGCATCCGATCGGCGACATCCCCTTCGACTCCAACCGCGGGTACGCCGCGGCGCTGGGCAACACCACGCACACGGTGCGGTTGGTGGTCAAAGGCGCACCCGAGATCGTGCTCGCCCGCTGCACCAGGGTGCATATGGGCGAGACCGAGCCGCTTTCCGAGGCCGCGCGGGAGCGGGCGAAGGCGACCGTGCGCGACCTCGCCGAACAGGGCCTGCGGGTGCTGGCGGTGGCCCGGCGCGATCTGCCCGCCGAACCCGACGACGTCGAAGACGCGGTCGGCGAACTCACGCTGCTCGGCTTCCTCGGCATCACCGACGCGCCGCGCGCTCAGACGCTCCCGCTGATCACCGCGTTGCGGGACAACGAGATCAGCGTCCGGATGATCACCGGCGATCATCCGGTGACCGCGGCGGCCGCGGCCGAGCAGCTCGGCCTCACCGTCGGCACCGTAGTCACCGGCGCCGAGCTGGATCGCTGCGATGACCGCGAGCAAGCGAAGCTGATCGAGGGGGCCACAGTCTTCGCGCGGGTCAGCCCGGAGCACAAGGTCCGCATCGTCACCGCGTTGCGCCGCAACGGTCATGTGGTCGGGATGACCGGCGACGGCAGCAACGATGCCGCCGCGATCCGCAGCGCCGACATCGGAATCGGGCTGGCCGCACAGGGATCCGTCGCCGCCCGCAACGCGGCCGACCTGGTGCTGACCGACCCCGACCCGGTCGCGATATTGCACGCGCTAGTCGAGGGCCGCGGTATGTGGCGGCGGGTCAACGATGCCGTCGGCGTGCTGGTCGGCGGGAATGCGGGCGAGGTCGCGTTCACCGTTTTCGGCACCGCCGTCAGCGGGCGGGGTCCCCTCGGCACTCGCCAATTCCTGCTGGTCAACCTGCTCACCGATATGTTCCCGGCGCTCGCGCTGGCCTTGTCGCCGGATCACCGCGGCATCGATCCGGCGAATGTGCAGGCCGCGGTGCGCGAGCGGTCCGCGCAACTGGCCGAGATACCCCGAGCCGACCTCGGCGGCGACCTGACCAGAACCGTCGTCACCCGGGGCATCGCCACCGCCACCGGTGCGTCCACCGCCTGGCTGATCGGGCGATACACCGGCACCCGGCGCAGGGCCGCGACCATCGGCCTGGTGGCGCTCATCGGCGCCCAGCTTGGTCAAACGCTGCTCTCCGGATACCACAGCCCCATGGTCTGGGTGACCACTGCCGCGAGCGCGGGCGTGCTCGGCGCCGTGGTCATGACGCCCGGCTTGTGCACCTACTTCGGCTGCACGCCGCTCGGGCCGTTCGGCTGGACCGTCGCGCTGGGTTCGGCGGCGGCGGCCACCGCGGGGGCGGCGCTGGCGCCCCGCCTGCTGCTCGCCGAATAGCCTGCCGCCAACCGGGTATTGCCCGATCATGGTCGCCACCATCGATCAATTGCTGCACGCGTTGACCCGCGCGGTTAGCGCGCTGGCCGACACCGACATCAAGTTCGCCGTCGCGGGCGGCTGCGCGGTGTACGCGCGCGGCGGCCCCGCGTCGCAGCACGATGTCGATATTTTCGTCAAACCGCAGGACTGCGCGAAGGCGGTGCACGCGCTGGCGCAAACAGGTTTGCGGGTGTGTAACCCTCCCGAGGATTGGCTGCGCAAGGTCTACGACGGTGATGTCTTGATCGACCTGATCTACCGGCCGAACATGCGCGAGGTCACCGACGAACTGCTCGACCGGGCCACCCCGATGCGGATCGGGCCGACCTGCGCGCCGGTGGTCAGCGGCACCGATCTCCTGGTGGACAAGTTGCTGGTCTTCGACGCGCATCGGCTGGATTTCGCTCCGCTGCTGCACATCGCGCGCGATCTGCGGGAGCAGGTCGACTGGGCGGCGGTGCGGCGGCAGACCGAGCAGTCGCCGTACGCGCGGGCGTTTCTCGGCCTGCTCGACGACCTCGGCATCACCGATACCGGAAAGGTGGAATGAATGGAGCAGCCGCAATACCTGGTGGCCCATCTGCGCCGCGCCCTCGCCGAGGATCCGCGCACCGCGGAACTCGGCATCCACGTCACCATTCGTGGCGACACCGTGGTACTGGACGGCGAAGTGGGCACCGAGGAACGCAAACAAGTGCTGGAAACCATTGTGCGGGAGCAGCTTCCGCACGCACAGCTGCACAACGACGTGCACGTCGCCCGGCCAGGCGCCCCCGCGCCCAGCGAGGCGCTCGGCCGAGCCAGCCGCGAAAGGAGTTGAACCACATGCGGATAGCCGCCGTCGGAGATGTCCATCTCGGCGTCGACTCGCACGGCCTGTGGCGTCCCGCGCTGCTGGAATTGCCCGAGCGCGCCGACATCCTGCTGCTGGCAGGTGATTTGACCCGGCACGGGACCGTGGAGGAGGCGAAGGTGGTGGCGACCGAGTTCGCCGACCTCGGCGTGCCGGTGGTCGCGGTACTCGGCAATCACGACTATCACAGCGATGCCGAACAGGACGTGACCAAGCTACTGATCGATCAGGGGATCACCGTCCTCGAGGGCACCGCCGCCACCTTCTCGGTGGGCGGCACGACCCTTGGCGTCGCCGGGACCAAGGGCTTCGGCGGCGGGTTCGCCGGGAAATGCGCGAGCGTCTTCGGTGAGCGCCAGATGCGCAATTTCTCTTGCCACACAGTGGCACTGGCCGATTCGCTCGACGCGACGCTGGCGAGCTTGGACACCGAGGTAACCATCGCGCTCACCCACTACTCCCCCATCAGCGACACTTTGCACGGCGAGCCGCGCGAGATCTATCCGTTCCTCGGCTCCTACCTGCTCGGCGAGGCGATCGACAAGAACGGCGCCGACCTGGCGCTGCACGGCCACGCGCACGCGGGCTGTGAACGCGGCACGACACCCGCAGGCATCCGGGTGCGCAACGTCGCCCAGCCGGTGCTGCGCGCTGCCTACGCCATCTATGAACTGAACCCCGAACCGGCGTAAGCGATCCGGCTCGGTACCGGCGCACCGGCACGGTGGGTGCCGCATGCGCGGCGCTCGGCCGGATTGGCAGCGCGGACGGCGGGTATGGCGACAGTACCAACCCCTGAACCGGACGAAAGGAAACATAGTCATGAGCAGTGCGACCGAGACCGGCAAGTACACCGGCACGAAAGACAAGGATTACAACCTGATTTGGTTCGTCGAGGCCTGCCTGAGCAACGCGCTGCGCATGGAGGAATACTGCGCCGACGCGGAGCGCGCCGGCGACAGCGAACTCGTCGAATTCTTCCAGCGCGCGCAGGCCGAAAGCCGCAAAGGTGCCGAGCAGGGCAAGGCGCTGCTGGCACGTCGGCTGGTCGGCGACGCGGGCAACACCACACCGGAAAATCAGTAACCGAGCACGCCAGGCTCGCCACTGCGGATTCCGATCCGTGCGGTGGCGAGCCATTGGCGCCGACTCGTGACCTGTCCACACTCCGGCTGCGTGTCCGCCTCAGCGGTCGACCGGGTCCGAACCGCCGACGCCGGAGGCGAATTCGTGGACACGCAGCGGGCCGCCCGCGTGCCGGGCCAGCGGAGGCGTGTCGATGGCCCCGCCGGTGCGCAGGCCGTCGAGCAGTTCCCGCACGGCTTCCAGCGCGCTGTAGCGCGGCTGCCAACCGAGTTCGGTGCGGGCCCGGGTGGTGTCGAGCAGCGGTATCCGCAGGAACGCGTCGAACAGCTGCGGCGGCACCGGAATCAGACGCAGGAACCAGGCGGCCGCGAGCCCGGACCGCAGCAGCCGGGTCGGCACTCGGACCCGGCGCGCGCCGAGCAGCGCACTCAGGCGCGTGGTATCGAGCACCGGGTCGGCGGCGATGTTGAACGGCCCGGCCACCTCCCTGGTGACGGCGAGACGGAAGGCTTCGCCCACGTCGGCGGCGTGCACGGCCTGGAACAACAGCTCCGGCAAGTCCGGCAGCACCGGAATCAGTTCCGGACGCACCAGCCGGTCGGGCAGCAACGGACCGGCGAACATCCGCCGCTGCGCGCTCGCCGCGCCGCGCTGGAAGATGAACGCGGGCCGCAGGCGCACCACCCGGCAGTGCGGGTGCCGCTGCTCGAAGGTGTCCAGCAGTCGCTCGACATAGGCCTTCTCCCGCGTGTAACCGGCCAGCGGCCAGCCATCGGTCGGCCACGTCTCGGTCACCGGCCGGTCGTCGCGCCGCGGCGAATACGCGCCCACCGACGACGCGTAGACCAGAGCCGGAACCCCTGCGGCCGCAACGGCTTCCAGGACCCGGGAGCTGCCGATGGCGTTGGTCTCCCAGGTCGTCGTCGGCTGATGCGTCGGCTGGAACTGCCACGCCAGGTGGACCACCGCGTCCGCACCATGGAACAGCACGGCAAGGTCGTCGGTCCGGACGTCGGCCGCCGCCCATTCCGTCTTGGCCACCGCGCGATCCGCCAAGCGCCGCGCGAGTCCGAGGATCGACGTGACCGCCGGATCCGCGGCCAATGCGTCGACCACTCCGGTTCCGACGTTTCCGGTGGCGCCCACCACGACGACCCGCATCCGAACTCCTCGGTCGGCAACATCTTCCGCTCGCCGCATACCCGCTCCTGGCGAAGGAAACCCTCGACGGGGCGCCGCGTACCGCACCACCGTTTCGCGCGGAACCCGGACGACCTCGGGTCCCGGGTGACCATTCCGGATCGGTCAGGCGCCTTGAAGCCGGACCTCGGTATTGAGCAGGGCGGCTTGCTCGGACAATGCGGTGGCGCCAGGGTTCGTTCCGATGCGGTCCCGCAGTTCCGTTCGGCTGATGAGAACCAGCCCGCGCGCCTGGTCTTCGGCGCCGGAGTCCACCTCTACCCGGCCCGCTTCGAGTACCAGGCAGGCGTTCGGGGCGTCGGTGTCGAGCAGCCAGCGCAGCATTTCGACGGTGATCGGATCCCCGGCCGCGCCACCCGTTTCGGAGCGCGCATCGTGCGCGTTGTCTTCGGCGTTCATGCCGGCCGGTTGCCCATCGGGAACCGACCGAAACAAGCAGGCAATCGACGGACGTCGGGGCGCGGCCATGTTCGGACGCGGCCAACTCGGGTAGTCGCGAAGCAGCACCGGATATCCGGTGCGGCGCTGAGTTGGCTCGACAAAGGAGCGGCACCGTGGGAGCTGGTTCGGACGAACCCGTAGCCGAATTTCCCGGACAGCACAGCGGGACGGCCGGTGGGTTTCTCACCGGCGTGCGCGATATCTGCGCGAGCGTGGTGCGGTTGACCAACGTCGACGGCGCCGCGGTCGCCGTCTTTCGTGGCACGTCCGCGGACCGGGAGCTGGTGTATGCCACCGATGCCGTCGCCCGCGACATCGATGAGTTGCAGTTCGTCGTCGGCGAAGGCCCCTGTTTGGAGGCCTACCGGCACAACCGACGCCAGATATGGGGAGACTTGCAGATTTCCGACGCGCGCACGCGCTGGCCCGCGTTCACCGCCGAGGCGCTCACGCTGGGTGCGCGCGCCGCGTTCGCCTTCCCGATAACCGCGGCAACGCGGCCGATCGGGGTGCTCGAGCTCTACCGGGCCAGCGTGGGCCCGCTCACCGAGGACGCGCAGGAAGCCGCCGCTGCCTGTGCGGTTGCCGTCGGGAGGATGGTGTACCTCAGCGAGAAGAGGCGCGGCCGCAGCCCGCGTCGCGGGGAAAACGACTTCGGCACAGACGCATTCGACCACCACAGCCCGCCCTTGCCGTTCTCTCGCGCCGCGGTGTACGTCGCCGCCGACCTGGCCGCGGTCCAGCTCGCGGTGTCGGTCGCGGAAGCCCTGGATCGGCTGCGGGCCTACGCCTACGCCAACGGCCGCTCGATCATCGACGTCGCCGCCGACATCCTGACCCACCGGCTGTCGCTGCGAAATCAACGTGACCGCAAGAACTTCTAGGTCGCGCTCAGCCCGCGCTTTCCCGGTCCTCCAGGCCGACCGCGTCGGTGAGTTCCTGGCAGCGCTTGCGCAGTTCCGGGCGCTCGTCGGCGAACTCATGGCTCCCGCCAGGAGTCATCGCTGAGCATCCCGCCGGCCTGCGGACCCATCAGCAACAGTCCGCCGTCGACCACGTAGGACGACCCGGTGACATATCCGGCCGCCGGAGTGGCGAGGAACGCCACCACCGCCGCGACCTCCTTCGCGTGACCCGGACGTCCCAGCGGAACGCCGGGGCGCGACTCGGTTCGCGGATCGACGTCCTCCTGCCCGGTCATCGGCGTCGAAATCTCCCCGGGCGCCACCGAATTCACCGTGATGTCGTACTGCGCGAGCTCCATGGCCAGCACCTTCGTCAGGGCGCCGAGGCCTGCCTTCGCCGCGCAGTACGGCGCCGCGCCGACGCGCGGGGCGTGCTCGTGCACGCTGGTGATATTGATGATCCGGCCGCCCTTGCCCGCCTCGATCATGTGCGCGGCCGCGCGCTGCGAGCACAGAAACGCCCCGTCCAGATCGACCGAGAGCACCTGCCGCCAGGTATCGAAATCCATGTCCATCACCCGTTGGGCGGTGCCGGTGCCCGCGCAATTGACCAGCACGTCGATACCGCCGAGTTCCGCGGCCAGCTCATCGATCACCGATGCCGCGGTGGGTAGGTCGGTGAGGTCGAGCTGCCGGACAGCGGCCGTCACGCCACGCTCACGCACCTGCTGCGCCGTTCGCTCGGCGCCCTGCTCGTCGCGGTGGAACGTGATGCCCACGTCGCAGCCACCGCCGGCCAGCGCGACGGCCGTCGCCGCACCGATACCCGAATCCGAACCGGTGACCACGGCCCGCATCGGCGCACCGCGCCGGTCCTCCGGGAGGGGAGCAATCGTCGCCATGTCTGTGCCGCCTTCCACTAGATGGTTTTGTGCCCGCGTACCCGCCGCATACCGGCTCACACCCGTAGGCGGTGTGGTCGAGTGCGCCGGTGAGGTTGGCGTACGCGACGTGCGAACCGGGCCAGACGGCGAAGACGCGGCCCATGTTTACCCGGCCCGCGGTGCGGGCACTGCCCGAGAAGATCATCCGCGACCGGGCCGCACCCATGTCCGTTTCGAATCTGTTCTCCTACCCGGAAGAGTCCGCAGTGGCCGACAGCAATCGCGTCCTGATCGGTCTACTGGCCGATCCGGATCTCCCGAGCCGACTCGCGCAGCATCTCGGCGATGACCTGCCCGCGGCGTTGGCCCGCACCCTCGGCCCGGAAACCACCTGGGAGACCGAGGTGCTCGCCGACCCGTTCGAGGCCATGTACCCCGATCACGACCAGCTGATCGACAAGGCCCGCGAACGGGTGCACCGCACCCCGTGGGACCTCGCGTTGTGCGTAACCGACCTGCCCATGCAGGACGAGCGCGGTGTGCTGGTGGCGAATGTCGATGTGGCACGGCGCGTGGTGGTGATCTCGCTGCCCGCGCTGGGCGGGTTGCGGCTGCGCCGCCGCGTCGCCGATCTTGCCCTGGCCATCACCATCGCACTGTGGTCCGGACCGGCATCGGGTCCGTCCATCGCCGCGCAGTTGGCGCGACGGCTACCCGCCGGCATGCGGGTCCACCAGCAACCCCCCGGCACGGACGTACACATTTTCCGTGGCGGGCGCTGGGGGGTACCCACCCTGCTCGCGGGCATGGTGCGGGCGAATCGGCCGTGGCAGTTGATCATCGGACTGTCCACCGCACTGGCCGGGGCCATGGCGGGCACCGCGTTCGGCGTGCTCTACTCCACGGTCTGGCAGCTGGCCACCTCCCTCAGTGGGGTGCGGCTCGCCGGGATCTCGCTCGCCGCGCTCACCACCCTGACGATCTGGATCATCGCCGGACACGGTCTGTGGGAGCCGCGTCCACTGAAACGTGGCGCCCCCGATTCGGACCGTAAGCTGCGCAACGCCGGAACGGTGACCACCATCGCGGTCGGCACCACCGCCTTCTTCGGCACGCTGTACGTACTCGCCCTCGCCGCGGTGGCCCTCGTCGTGCCGCCCGACTACCTCGCCGCAATCCTGCACCGCCCGGCCCAGGTGCCCGACTATCTCGCGATGGCACTGCTGGCGACCGTCCTCGGCACCGTCGCCGGTGCGGTCGGATCCGGTCTGGAGAACGACCTCACCGTGCGCAAGGCCGCATACAACCATCGCGAGCGAGAACGACGACGACGAGCCGAACAGCAACGCTGAACCCAACCCACCCAGCGCCCCGACAGGTTTGCCTCCACGCCGTTTTTACGGCATCTTTACGGGAGGTGCGCCGGGAAGTCTGGTCGGCAATCCCGGCTCGTGCTCGCGGACCGGGCGGCCGGTCATGGGAGATTTCTGGTGCAGCGATTCGCTTTCGGCGTGACCGTGTCCCATCCGGCGGCGGCCGACGTCGGTCACGCCGTATCGTGCAGAGATGCTGGCAAGTCAGATCGCCGAGGACTACCCGTCGGTGCGGATGGATTCCGATGCGCTGGCGGCGGCGAAGCTGCTGGCCGAGCACCGGCTCCCCGGAATCGTGGTGACCGGCGGAGACCACCTGCCGCAGGCGGTGCTGCCCGCCTCACAGGTCGTGCGATTCTTGGTGCCCGGCTATATCCAGGACGACCCGGCACTGGCCGGAGTGCTGTCCGAATCGGTGGCCGATCGAGTCGCGGAAGCGTTGCGCGGCAAGACCGTCGGCCAGCTGCTGCCGGACTCGGCGACGAAATCGGTGGTGCCGGTGGTGCGCGCCGACGACACGGTGATCGAGGTAGCCGCGTTGATGGCACGGTGCCGGTCCCCGCTGGTCGCGGTGGTCGAGGGACGGCGGATGGTCGGGGTGATCACCGCGTCGCGGTTGCTGCAGGTCACCCTCGCTGCCACCTAGGCCGACCGGCGACGAACGGCTCGGTGCGGCAGCGCGCACGCGGTGACAGTCGGGTAGGTGATCCGCGGTGACCGCGATCGCGATCGTCGTCTTCGTAGCGGCCTATTCGCTGATCGCCACCGAACGCATCCACAAGACCAAGGCCGCGCTGGGCGGCGCCGCCATCGTGCTCGCGGCGGGTGTGCTCGATTCCGGGGACGCGTTCTTCTCCCACGACACCGGCGTCGACTGGGACGTCATCCTGCTGCTGTTCGGGATGATGGTCATCGTCGGGGTGCTGCGCCAAACCGGCGCGTTCGAATACACGGCGATCTGGGCTGCCAAGCGCGCCAAAGGATCTCCGGTGCGGGTAATGATCCTGCTGACCTTGATCACCGCGGTGGCCTCGGCATTCCTCGACAACGTCACCACTGTGCTGCTGATCGCCCCGGTCACCTTGCTGGTGTGCGACCGGCTCGATATCCGGCCTGCACCGTTCCTGATCGCCGAGGTGCTGGCCTCCAATATCGGCGGCGCCGCCACGTTGATCGGCGATCCGCCCAACATCATCATCGGCAGCCGAAGTGGGTTGACGTTCAACGACTTCCTCGTGCACATGACACCGATCGTGGTGATCGAGCTGATCGTGTTCACCCTCATCCTGCCGATCCTGTTCCGCGGTTCCTTCGACGCCACTCCGGAACGGATCGCGGACGTGATGAATCTCGATGAACGCGAAGCTATTCGGAATCCGCGACTGCTGGCCAAATGCGGTGTCGTGCTGCTGGCCGTGTTCATCGGATTCGTCGGACACTCCTGGCTCCATGTCGATCCCGCGATCGTGGCGCTGCTCGGCGCCGGTGTGCTGGTACTGATCTCGGGCACCGAACCGGAGGACTACCTGTCCGGCGTCGAATGGGAGACCCTGCTGTTCTTCGCCGGGTTGTTCGTCATGGTCGGCGCGCTGGTGAAAACCGGGGTGGTGGAAACGATGGCGCGCTGGGCGGCCGACGCGACCGGCGGCAACGCAGTGGTCGCTGTCATGTTGATCCTCGGAGTGTCCGCGCTGTTGTCCGGGGTCATCGACAACATTCCGTATGTGGCCACGATGAGCCCGCTGGTCGCCGACCTCGCCGGCGGCATCGACCACCCGGTGCACGCGGACGCACTGTGGTGGTCGCTGACCTTGGGCTCGGACTTCGGCGGAAACCTCACCGCGGTGGGGGCCAGCGCCAACGTGGTCATGCTCGGTATCGCGGCCAAAGCCGGTGCGCCGATCTCCTTCTGGGAGTTCACCCGCAAGGGCGCGATCATCACCGCGATCACCATCGTGGTGGCCGCGCCCTATCTGTGGCTGCGCTACTTCGCGTTCAGCTGATCCAGTCAAGCATCCAGCCAGGAAACCGGGGAAACCTGATGATCATTACGCTGCACGGCGATAGCGGGACGACGCTCGACTACCTCACGAGACGCAACGGTCCGCCGGAACCACTCAAACCCGTTCCTGACCAACCGATGCCGTGTGGTGGTCAACGGAGTCCCGTTGACCACCACATCCATGCCCGGCCCACGTACCTCACGCACCGCCGGTCGCGGACGAAATCGGTTCGCCGGGAAAGAGTCCGGCGCGACCGAGCAATCCCGGCACCGGTCTACCGAGCACGCCGCCGAGCCAGGCGGCCGTCTCGAGCACCGACGACACCGCCACCCCGGTCCGCACACCCATCCGGTCCAACGCGTACAGCAGGTCCTCGGTCGCGATATTGCCGGTGGCCGCCGGCGCGAACGGGCAGCCGCCGATCCCGCCGGTGCTCGCGTCCAGCGCGGAGGCGCCCGCGTCGATCGCGGTGAGGGCGTTGGCATACCCGGTATTGCGAGTGTTGTGGAAGTGGCACCGCAGCGCGACGTCCGGCGCTATTTTCGCTGCGCCGGTGAGCAATTCGCGCACCCGGTCCGGGGTGCCGACGCCGATGGTGTCGGCAAGCGCGATCTCGTCCGGCCCCGATTCGGCGACCTGCCCGAGTAATTCGAGCACCGTTGCCGCCGATACCTCCCCCTCGAACGGGCAACCGAACGCCGCCGCGATCGTCACCGTCCGCCGCAGCCCCGCCGCGGCCGCCGAGTCCGCGAGCCGCCGCCACCGTTCGACGCCTTGCCGCACTGAGCAACCCTGATTCCGTTGGCTGAACGTATCGGTCGCCACCACCACGACATTGATCTCGTCGACCCCCGCCGCGAGCGCCCGGTCGAGTCCGCGCTCGTTGAATACCAACCCGGAGTACGAGACTCCCGCCTGCCGAGGCACTCCCGCCAGCACCGCCTCGGCGTCGGCCAGCTGCGGCACCCGCTTCGGGTTCACGAAGCTCACGGCCTCGATGCGGCGCAGCCCGGCCGCGACGGAGGCTTCGATCAGGCGCAGCTTGTTCTCGGTGCTGACGAGTTCCGGCTCGTTCTGTAAGCCGTCGCGAGGACCGACCTCCACCACGGTGATGTCCATCGTTGCCTCTCGTTCATCGAGGGTGTGGGCACGCCACACCTTGCCGGAGCGTTCCGCTAGAGGATACCGTGTATCCATTCTTACCGGGCGGTCGAGCACCGTACCGGCGCACACGCGGGCAGTGGACGGAACGGAGCAGCAATGACGGTCGACACCACGAAACCTACTGGCCCACTTGCGGATTTGCGGGTGATAGAGATGGGGCAGCTGCTCGCCGGGCCGTTCTGCGGCCAGTTGCTGGGCGACCTCGGCGCCGAGGTGATCAAACTCGAATCGCCCGGCACCGGCGATCCGATGCGTCAGTGGGGACGCGAGCAAGCTCAGGGCCGTTCGCTGTGGTGGCCGGTGGTGGCCAGGAACAAGAAATCGGTGACCTGCAATCTGCGCGAGGCCGAGGGACAGCGGCTGGCGCGCGAACTCATCGAGGGCGCGGACATCGTGATCGAGAACTTCCGCCCCGGCACGATGGAACGCTGGGGTCTGGACTTCGAGCGGCTGCGCGCGACGAATCCGGGTCTGATCATGGTGCGAGTCACCGGATACGGTCAGACCGGCCCCTACGCCCCGCGCGCCGGATACGGCTCCATCGGCGAGGCCATGGGCGGAATCCGTTACATCACCGGCGATCCCGGGCATCCGCCCGCGCGCACCGGCATCTCGCTCGGCGACTCCCTTGCCGCGGTCTTCGCGACCATCGGCACGCTCGCGGCGGTGCATCACCGGCACCGGACCGGGCGCGGTCAGCTGGTCGACGCCGCCATCTACGAGGCGGTGCTGGCCATGATGGAATCGTTGCTGCCGGAATGGGCGATCACCGGCTATCAACGCGAGCGCACCGGCCCGGTGCTGCCCAATGTCGCGCCGAGCAACGTCTATCCGACCGCGGACGACGACATGATCCTGATCGCGGCGAACCAGGACACCGTGTTCGGCCGCCTCACCAAGGCGATGGGCAGGCCCGAACTCGCCACCGACGAACGGTATGCCACGCACACCGCCCGCGGCGCCCGGATGGCCGAGCTCGACGCGCTCATCGCCGAGTGGACCGCGGGTCTGAGTACCGAGGCGCTGCTCGAGCAACTGCACGCCGCCGGTGTTCCGGGGGGTCGTATCTACACCGCCCGCGATATGTTCGCCGACCCGCATTTCGCGGCGCGCGAGGCCATCGTGCGCCTTACGCACCCCGAATTCGGTGAACTGCCGATGCATAACGTGTTTCCGAAACTCAGCGAAACCCCCGGGGCCGTAAGACATGTCGGTCCCGAACTCGGCGGGCACAACGCGGAGGTCTATGGCGACCTGCTCGGGCTGACGCCGGAGCAACAGAGCGAACTCGCCGCACGCGGCATCATCTAGGAGTCCGGTATGACCGACCTGATCGACGACTACCGCCGCTCCGGTTTCGCCGTCCGCCTCGGCGCGGGCGTGCGACCCGCGGTCCTCGTGGTCGACATCTGTGCCGCCTATCTCACCGACGGCTCGCCGCTGCGCGCCCCGGTGGAGGACGCGGTCGCCGCGGCCGCACGGGTGGTCGCGCTGGCGCGGGAAACCCGGAATCCGGTGCTGTTCACCCGGATCGTGCATCAGCCCGGCGGCGCGGATGGCGGCCTGTTCCGGGCGAAAGTGCCCGCGCTGCACGTCATCGAAGCGGGCAGCCCGCTCGGCGACTTCCTCGCTGATCCGGCGCCGCTGCCCGGCGAGATCGTGGTCACCAAGCAGTACGCCAGCGCTTTCCACGGCACCTCGCTGGCCAGCACGCTGACCACGCTGGGTATCGACACACTGCTGATCGTTGGCCTGACCACCAGCGGCTGCGTGCGGGCCAGCGCCACCGATGCTTTGCAGCACGGTTTCCGCCCACTGGTGGTCGCCGAGGCGTGCGGTGACCGCGATCCCCGGCTCCAGCAGGCGAACCTGCTCGACCTCGACGCCAAGTACGCCGACGTGATCACCATGGCCGAAGCGTCGGACACGCTGCGGCGGCTGCCTCCTTCGTGACATCGCCTGCCGCCGAGGCGCGCGGCCGATCGCCGCGCGCCGGCGCTCAATCCTTGTCGCGGCGCAGATACCTGCCACGTGGTTCGCCGACGACCTCGCCCTGGTAGCAGATCCGCTGACCGCGCAGGAACACATCGGTGACCTGAGCCGACATCGTGAACCCCTCGAACGGGGTGTACTCCTGCGCGGACGCCGAATCCGCGGCGCGCACCGTCCACTGGGCATCGGGGTCGACCAGAACGATGTCGGCATCGAAACCTGGTGCCAGATCGCCCTTTCCGGCCAGGGCATACCGCCGCGCGGGTGCCCAGGCGGTGAGCCAGGCGATCCGCTGCGGCGGCAACCCGCGCGAGCGGCCCGCACCGACCAGGCCGGGCAGCAGATACTCGGCGCCACCGAAACCGGACTTGGCGACGAACACATCGCCTGGGTCGTCGCCGAACTTCTGCTCGGCCCGGCAGCACGCGTGATCGCTGACCACCCAGTCGATGTCGCCCGCCAGCAGGTGGCGCCACAGCGCCTCGACATCGGCGCGTTCGCGCAGCGGCGGGTTCACCTTACCGCCGATGCCGTGCGCGGTGTCCACGTCGGCGAGCAGATGCCCGATGGTGACTTCCCGGCGAAAGTCGATGTGCGGGAACGCGTCCCGCATCGTCAGCGCGGCTTCGACCGCCTTGGCCGAAGACAGATGCAGCAGGTTGATATTGGCAAGCCCGGTCTCGTGCGCGAGATAGGCGGCCATGGTGATGGCCAGGCCCTCCGAGTGCGGTGGGCGCGACGCGCTGTACGCGCGGAGACCGGTGAGCGTGCTGTCCTGTTCCACCAGCGCGGTGTAGGCCGCCATGATCTCGGCCGTCTCGCAGTGCAGCGACAGCGATATCCGATCGCCGAAACGCACTCGGGCGCTTTGGATTCCCCGCATGACGAACTCGAAGTGGGCGAGGTCGTAGCGCTCGTCCGGCGGAATCATCAGGAACTCGGCCTGGTCCGACGATCGCCCGTGCAGGCCGTGACCACCGTAGAACATGAAGATCTTGAACGAGGTGATGCCGAAATCCTCGACCAGACGCGGGATTTCGGCGATGTGCTGGCGCGTCATCGGCGCCAGGTGCAAGCCGTGGTCGACGTAGGAGCGGCCGACCATGCGGCCGAGCACCTCCGGCACGAAATCCAGGTAGGAGCCGCCGCGGTTCAGGTAATAGCGGCCGGTGCGCAGGTAACTCAGCGACGTGGTGACGCCGCCTTGGGCACACGCCCGGCTTTCGCTGGTGGTGTCGTCGGACACGTCCCGGTAGATGCCCCAGTGCTGATGCGCGTCGATGACGCCGGGAAAAGCCAGCAGGCCGTCGGCGTTCACCACCCGCGCGCCCGCGGCGGTCAGGCCAGGCCCGATCTCGGTGATGCGGCCGTTCACCACGGCGATGTCCCGCGGCTCCGGACGTTGCGACGGGGGGTCGTTCGGCCGCACCACGCGGGCGTTGCGAATCAGCAGATCGGTCGACGGCACGGCGCCCTCCGGGTTTCCTCATACGAAACAGCGTTACACTTTCGACGATCATCGCAGTACGATGCGCTGGTAGTCAACGTCGTTGCCGCATTTGACGTTTCGCACAGAGAAACATGACGGCAGAAGGAGCTCACCTATGGACGATTCCCTGGCCGGCCTGCGGGTGCTGGACGTCGCGACGCTGTTCGCCGGTCCGCTGGCGGCGACCATGCTGGCCGACTTCGGCGCCGACGTGGTCAAGATCGAACATCCGGACGGCGATCCGGTGCGTACCCACGGCGCCCAGCGCGACGGTGTCGGCCTGTGGTGGAAGATGCTGGGCCGCGGCAAAAAATCGGTGACGCTCTACCTCGGCGCACCCGAGGGGCAGGACATCTTCCGCCGCATGGTCGCGGACGCGGACGTGGTGATCGAGAATTTCCGGCCGGGCACCCTGGAACGCTGGGGCCTCGGCTATCCCGCACTGCGCGAGATCAATCCGCGCCTGGTACTCGCCAGGGTCACCGGCTTCGGGCAGCTCGGCCCGTACGCGCGGCGACCGGGTTTCGGCACCCTCGCCGAGGCGATGAGCGGGTTCGCGGCGATGACCGGCGAGCCCGACGGACCGCCCACCCTGCCACCGTTCGGGCTGGCCGATGGGATCGCGGCACTGGCAACGGCTTTCGCCATTATGACCGCCTTACGTGCCAGAGACCGTGACGGGCACGGCCAGCAGATCGACCTGGCCATCATCGAACCCATCCTGACCCTGCTCGGCCCGCACATCATCGCCTACGACCAACTCGGCGAGCTGCCGCCGCGGACCGGCAATCGTTCGTCGAACAACGCCCCGCGCAACATCTATCGCACCGCCGACGGCGGCTGGGTCGCGGTGTCGACCAGCGCGCAGTCCATCGCCGAGCGGGTGCTGCGGCTGGTGGGCCGACCCGATCTCACCGAGCAACCGTGGTTCGCCACCGGTGCCGAACGTGCCAGGCACGCCGACGAACTCGACGCCGCCCTCGGCGGGTGGATCGCCGCGCGCGAAACCGACGAGGTCATCCGGGAATTCGAGCAGGCGCAGGCGGCGATCGCGCCCATCTACACCGCCGCCGACATCCTCGACGATCCGCAGTATCGCGCGCTCGAGTCGATCATCACGCTGCTCGATGACGAACTCGGCCCGATTCGGATGCAGAATGTGCTCTTTCGCCTGTCCGGGACGCCGGGGCGGATCCGCTGGACCGGACCACCGCTCGGCGCGCACACCGCGGAGGTACTCGCCGGCTACGGCGTCGACGCGGGCAGGCTGGCCGCACTGCGCGGCACGGGGGTGATCCGGTGACCGACCGGCGTGATCCGTTGCTCACCGCGATCGCGGGTGGCGTCCGGCTGATCGAGCTGGGCCAGCCGTTCTTCACCGGCATGCCGTGCTCACCCAACCATCCCGGCTTCCGCATGACGCTGGCGCGCAGGCACGGCGATATGATCAGGCCCGACGGCGGATCGGCCGCCAACGAGATCATCGTGACCGGTGGACATGTCGGCACCCACATCGATGCGTTGAGCCATGTGAGTCAGCACGGCGAACTGCACTGCGGTGTGGACGCCTACGCCGCCCAGCGGGGCGGCGCGTTCACCAGCCACGGCGCCGAACAGCTGCCCGGTCTGCTCTGCCGCGCGGTACTGCTCGACGTGGCGCGGGTGCACGGCGCCGACATCCTGCCCGGCGGCTACGAGATCACCGCCGACGACCTGGAATCCGCGGCGGCCGCGGCGCGCGCGTGGCCGGCGCCCGGCGACGTCGCGCTGATCCGCACCGGCTGGTCGCGGCTATTCCCCGACGCCACCGCCTATCTCGGCGCGGCGAGCGGCGTACCCGGCGTCGGCGTCGCGGCGGCCCGTTGGCTCGCCGACCGGGACGTGGTGGCCACCGGCGCGGATACCACTGCCTACGAGTGCATCCCGCCGGGCGCGGGTCACCGCTGTCTGCCGGTCCATCGGGTGCTACTCGTCGAATCCGGCATCTACATCCTGGAGCATCTCGCGCTGGAGGACCTTGCCGCGGCCGGCTGCGCCGAATTCACCTTCCTGCTCGCGCCATTGCGGATCGTCGGTGGCACCGGTTCTCCGGTGCGGCCGTTGGCGGCGGTGACCGCATGACGAAGCCAACCCTGGTGCGGCAATTAGCCGGATTCGCCGCGCGAGCCCGGCAGGAAGGCGTCGGGCCGGAACTGCGGGCGGACGCGACCCGACGGGTACTCGACCTGCTGGGCAACAGCGTCGCCGCACTGCATACGCCTGCCGCGGTCGCGGTGCGGAACCTGGTGCGCGAGTGGGGTGGTCATCCGCACGCGACGGCTCTCGGTCTGCCCGAACGCTGTCCGGCGCTCAGCGCGGCCTTGGTGAACGGAACCCTCGCGCACGCTTTGGATTTCGACGACACGCACTTGCCGTCCGTACTACATCCGTCGGCATCGGTGGTGCCTGCCGCGCTGGCGGCGGCTCAGTCCTATGGCCGCGACGGCGCTGCACTGCTGGACGCCGTCGCCGTCGGCATCGAACTGACGGTGCGGGTCGGCCTGGGCGGTTACGACGCGGAACTCGGCAACTCCGTGTTCTTCGAGCGCGGCCTGCACGCCACCGCCATCTGCGGCGCGCTCGGCGGCGCGGCGGCCGCGGCCATGCTGGCTGGGCTCGACGAAGCCGGGATCGCGCATGCGATGGGTATCGCGGCGAGCATGGGTTCCGGTCTGCTGGAAGCCAATCGGACCGGCGGCACGGTGAAACGGGTGCACTGCGGCTGGGCGGCGCACGCCGCGGTGGCCGCCGCGGGTTTGGCCCGCGCCGGGCTGACCGGGCCGCCGACCGTCCTGGAAGGCAGATTCGGTCTGCTGCAAGCGTATTGCGGCGAACGCGCCCGGCCCGAGGCCATCGTCGAGGAGCTCGGGGTGCGCTGGGAGCTGCCGCGGGTGTTCATCAAGCCCTACCCCTGCAATCATTTCACCCACGCGGGAATCGACGCGGCGCTACGGCTGCGGGCGCACGGAATCCGAGCCGCCGATATCGTCCGGCTCGAACTCGGCGCACCCACCGCGGCGCTGCGCACCATCGGCGAACCCGCCGAGGCCAAGGCCCGGCCCGAATCCGGTTATCACGCCGCGTTTTCCGGGCCGTATACGGTGGCCGCGGCCCTGCTCGGCGGCGGCGGTCTCGGCGTGTTCCACGAGGACTTCACCGACCGGGCGGCCCGTGATCCCGCCCGCCTGGCGCTGGCCGCCCTCGTCACCTGCGTACCGGACCGGCGCTGCGACGAGATATTTCCCCGGCAGTTCCCCGCGGTACTCACCGCTCACCTGCGAGACGGCACGTCGGTGACCGAACGCGTGGATGCCAACCGCGGTGGCCCCGAAAACCCTTTGTCGGCAGCGGAATTGGCCACGAAATTCCGGCTCAATACCGCGCGGCTGCTAGGCGGTCGCGCCGACCAGGTCAGCGACGCGATCCACCACCTCGCCGAGCTCGACACCCTCGACCCGCTGCTCGAGCTTTTCGAAGCGGCCGAAGACTGAATCGCCGCAGCTCACCGTATCTGCACTGTCACACCGCTATCCGGTTCGTCGGCGCCGTGCCGGAGGTAGTTCATCGCCGCTTCGTCGCCGAGATTGGCACGGAACCACATCGCGGTCCAACGGGCGGCGATCGCCACGGATCGCTGCCTGGACAACACGGCCTCGTGCGCGTCGGGCACCGCACCGGGCGGGTTGTCCTCGTCGGCGAGCCCGAAGTGGTTGGCGCCGAGCACATCGACGAAGGCCGTCACCGGTGAACCGGTCAACTTGGTGAAGGTCTCGTGCGCTTCGGCCAGGTCGGAGACACCGTCGTCACTGCCGTTGACGAGCATGGTGGGCACCGCGTCGACCGTGACCGCGTCGACGTTGCCGAGAAATGTCGAGTTGGTGCCGTGGCCGACGATCGCACGCAGTTCCGCCGGTCGCCGGTAGGCCAAACCCAGGCAGAACGGCGGCTGACATCGGTTGGCCGCCGCGTACAGTGCGGTCGCGCCGCCGTACGAATGTCCGGCCACAACAAGGTTTTCCGGGTCGACGACCGAGCGTACCGGCGAATCCTGGCCGCGGGCCTGCGCGCGAGCCCAGGTGACGACGTCGTTCAGGCTCTGCTCGCTCGGCACGTTGTAGTCGGCGAAGAACAGCGGATAGTGCGTCGGCACCACCACGACGAAGCCGTACCGCACCAGTTCGGTGGCGAATCCGGCGTAGTACTCGCGCCGCACGTTGGCGCCGGGCAGCACCAGCGCCACCGGCAGCCGGTGCGCCGCGGACGCCGGATACCAGACCGTCGCGGCATCGGCGGCGATGCGGGTGTCGTAGTGCAGGACTTCGGTATCGGCCCGGGCAGGTGCCGTGACAACGGTGCCGAGCAGCAGCAGGAGGAGGGCGGCCACAAAGGTGCGCATGGGACCCCGTTTCGTTTGTGGAAACAGTGTTTCGATGTGAAACTATGCCGAAACGATACTGGGAAACGCCGTTTCCCGCAGCGGGTGAAAGGATTCCGAATGGGCGCACACCCTTACGGCTGGTGGATCGTGTTGCACCTGGTGGTGTTCGTGTTCTGGCTCGGCGGCGATCTCGGCGTGTTCTACTCCAGCCGATCGGTGATCAATCCCGAGCTCAGTCCGCAGGCCCGCGCGACGGCGCTGACCATCATGAGCGGACTCGATCTGGCGCCGAAAATCTGCCTGGTGCTGTTCCTGCCGAGCGGGGTCACCTTGATGGCGCTGTCACCACACGGCGCGTCCATCTTCGGTATCGCGTTGTTTCCCTGGTGGTCACTGGCGCTGGTGTGGCTGATGGCCGCGGTGTGGCTGGCGGTCATGGTGATCACCCACCGCAGCCATGGCGGCGTACCCGCGGCGCGCCGGATCGACCTGACGATTCGCGGACTGGTGATCACGGGGATGGCCAGCGCGGGCGGCTACGCGTTGTTCGCGCACGAGCCTTTCGGCGTCGACACGAACCCGCGGTGGCTCGGCGCGAAAATTCTGCTGTACGCCACGGCCGTCGCGGCAGGACTCGGCATTCGAATGACGCTGCGCCCCTTCGGGCCAGCGTTCGCCACGCTACTCACCGAAGGGTCCACTCCGCCGGTCGAGCGCACGCTGCGCGCCAGTGTGAACGGCTGCCTGCCCTACGTCTGGCTGATCTGGGGCAGCGTCCTCACCGCCGCGATCCTCGGCGTGCTCAAACCCGGTGCGCAGCTGTGAGTTCCGACCGCGCCGTTCAGTCGGTGTAGCCGAGCTGGGCGGAGATCGCGCCCGCCGCCTTCAACAGGGTCGGCACGAATTCCGCCAGCCGCGGCTCGAACCGCGACAGCGGGCCGCACACGCTGATCGCGGCCACCACTCCCCCGTCGTGATCGAGCACCGGCGCCGCCACCGAGGCGGCGCCGATCTGGCGCTCGCCCAGCGACACCGCGTAGCCGCGCTTCTTGATCGCGTTCAGTTCGGTCCGCAGCTTGCGCACGCTGGTGATGGTCGCGTCGGTGAACGGGGTCAACTCGTGGCGGGACAAATAGCCGTCGATCTCCTCCTTGCGCAGGAAGGCGAGAATGACTTTCGAGGAACTGCCCGCGTACAGCGGATAGGGCACCCCGGCCGCCACTTCCATCCGCAGTTCCTGGTCCGGCACCACCTGGTCGACGTACATGCGGGTGTCCCCGCGCCGGATCGACAGGGTCGCGGTTTCCCGCGTCGCGCCGGCCAGCCTGCGCAGTTCCGGTGCGGCCATCACCCGCAGATCGGTGCGCGCCAGGTAGGCCCGCCCGAGCCCGATGGCCGCGTGCCCGAGCGCGTATCGCCGCGTGCTCGGGTCGAGCGCGATCAGGTCCCGGTTGCGCAGGGCGGTGAGGATGCGGTGCACCGCGGCCTTGGTGATGCCGAGCTCGGTGGCGATCTCGGTCACGCCGAGGTCCGCGCGGCCGCTGCGGCCGAACAACAGCAGCACATCCATCGCCCGCTCGACGGCGGCGATCGAGCGGCTCTGGTTCTCGGGTTCGGTGTCGGACACGCGGCCAGTGTAGGCCCTGGATTTCCCAAGGGGAAACACCCGCGCGGCGCACTCCCCTTGCGCTCGCCGATGATTCGGCGTTACCTTGTGCGTAACAGCGTTTCCGTCACCGAAACGGAGGAGTAGGTGGATCCGGCACATCTCCGTACGGTGCTGGCCCAGTGGGCCAGCGGGGTCGTCGTCGTCACCACCATTCGCCCGGATGGCGGCAGGCACGGCATGACGGCGAGTTCGTTCACCAGTGTCGCGCTGGACCCGCCGCTGGTCTCGGTGTGCCTGGCCGGGCGCGGCGCGACCTGCCGAATGATCCGGCGCAGTGGCGTTTTCGCTGTCAATGTACTCGGCCACGACCACCAGGACATCGGCCGCCGGTTCGCCGCCGCGGCCGCACCGGAACACGCCGACCGTTTCGCTTCGGGAAACTGGGACACCGCCGTCACCGGCGCGGCGGTGCTCACCGAGGCCGCGGCCTGGCTGGACTGCACCGTCACCGCCTGCCACACCGCGGGCGATCACGTCATCGTGCTCGGCCTGGTGCGGGACGCGGCGGTGCCGCGGCAGGCCGCACCGCTCATCTATCACGACCGCACCTACTACGAGGGGATAGCCCGATGATCGGGGAACGACTCGTCGAAGACATGACCGACGCCGAACGGGCCCGCGCCGAACGCGTGGACGCCGTACTGCCCGCGCTGCGCGACGCCGCCGAGGAGGCCGACCGACGAGCCGAATTCCCGGCCGCACACCTCGCGCTGCTGCGCGAGGCGGGTCTGCTCGGGCTGGTGGTGCCGGAGAAATTCGGCGGCCTCGGCGGCACGTTGCGCGATCTGGCCGCGGCCACCTACGCGATGGGCACCGCGTGCCCGTCCACCGCGCTCGCCTACTTCTTCCACAACACCAGCGCCTCCCGCGGCCTGCTGCCGCTCGAAGCCATCGATGCCGGATTGTTCGCCGACGACGAGATCCCGGTGGTCCGCGCCTTCGCCGAGAAGGTGCTCACCCGGATGGCCGAGGGCCACTGGCTGGCCAACTTCGCCTCCGAAGCGGTGAAGACCGCGGCCGCCAACATCACCATCGCCACCACGGCGACCAAAACCGAGGGCGGCTGGATCCTTAAGGGCGAGAAGTCTTTCGGCTGCGCTACCGGTGTCGCGGACTACTACCTCACCTCGGCCAAACTGGCGGGCTACGACACCGCCGAAGGTCTCGCCACCTTCTTCGTGCCGCGCGACGCGCCCGGTGTCAGCGTGCGCGCGCCCTGGGACGGGCTCGGCATGCGCGCCACCGCCAACAACGGCATCCGGCTCGACGAGGTGTTCATCCCCGACGACGAAGCCCTGGCCGTGCCCGGCGCGTTCACCAAGATGCTCACCATGAGCAGAGGCAGTTTCGTCGGTAATCAACTCGCCATCGCGGCCGTCTACACCGGCTGCGCCCAGCGCGTCTACGACGAAACCCTCACCGCCACCACCAAGAAGACCTTCGCCGACACCGGCGAACCGATCGCCTCCGCACCCGTCCATCAGGTATTGATCGCGGAGATGACCCGCGAGCTGCACACCGCGTACCTGTGGCTGCGCTATCAGCTCGACATCGAGACCGCCGAGCCGCCACGTAAACCCAAGCAGGAGGTGTTCACTCAGTGGCGCCTCGGCAAGGGCGCGGTCACCGAGGCCTGCTTCCGGGTCGCGCTCACCGCGTTCAAGGCGGGCGGCACCTCGGCGGCGGCCATGAACGGCATCGCCGGGCGCGCACTGCGCGATCTGGCGATGGGTTTGGTGATGACCTTCCCCGCGGAACGCGGCATGCTCGAGGTGGCGCGCATCGTCACCGACGCCAAGGCGAACGAACTGTTCGCCACCGCACCCGCGAAAGCCGGCCGATGACCGCAGCACTCCCCGCCCTGGCCGACCTCGTCGACGACCGATGGGCAACGCCCACTACGGATTTGGGCATCACCCTGGAAGATCCGGCGACCGGCGAGCCGGTCGCCCGTGCCCTGGCCACCGCGTCCCATCGAGTCGAGCGGGCACTGGCGGTGGCCGACGCGGCGACCGGGCCGGCCTCCCCCGACCTGCTCGACCGCATCGCCGCCGCACTGGACGAGCGGTTGCCGCAACTGACCGAACTCGACGCGCGCGCGACCGGTGTGCCGATCACCCAGACCCGGCCGCTCGGCGCCATTGTCGCCGGTGCGTTCCGGCTCGCCGCCGATCAGGTCAGGAACGGGGCCCTGCGCCAGCGCGTCGACGACGTCGAGGTGCACCGGCTGCCACTCGGGCCCGCCCTGTGCCTGGTGCCGTGGAACGCGCCCGCGCCGATGGCGGCGCACAAGGTGGCCAACGCCCTAGCAGCGGGCTGCCCGGTCATCCTCAAGCCGAGCGAGCTCGCGCCGTACAGCGCGATCGTGCTCGCCGAGGTGCTCGCCGAACACCTGCCGCCGGGCATGTTCCAGCTCGTGCTCGGCGGTGCGGAGGTCGGCGCACAGCTTGTCGCCGACCCGCGGATCAAAGCCGTGTCCTTCACCGGCGGGCCGTCGGGCGGACGGTCGGTCGCGACGGCCTCGGCGCCGCTCTTGCGTCCCTGCCAACTCGAATTGGGCGGTCACAACCCGCTGCTGGTGCTGCCCGACGCCGATCCGGACACCGCGGCTCGGATGGCGGCCGAGTTGCTCACCACACTCAACGGGCAATGGTGCCGCGCGCTCGGCAGATTGATCGTGCCCGCCGATCGCCGCGACGAACTGATCGAGGCCATCGGTAAGCGGCTGGACGGGTTGCGGGCCGGGCCGCCGCTGGACCCGCGCACCGAATTCGGGCCGCTCGTGCATTCCGGCCACGTGCGGAAACTGCATACCGCGATCGCCGGCCGAGACCACCGATCGTGGTGCGCCGTACCGGAATCCGGCAACTACTTCGCGCCGACCCTGCTCGCCGGCGACACGCCCGACGAGCTGTTCGGGCCGGTGGCGGCGGTCGTCGACTACGAGACGGTCGAGCAGGCCGTACAGCTGGCGAACGCCGTCCCCTACGGCCTGGAGGGCTATGTCTGCGGCGCCGACGAGGAGCGGGCGCTGGCCGTCGCGCGCGGCATCCGGGCCGGTGAGGTGAAGGTGAACGGCTCGTCCGTGCTGAGCCTGCATCTGCTGACCCCGCGCCCGGCGTGGGGCGGGTCCGGGCTCGGCGAGGAAGGCACCTCGGAAACCCTGCGGTTCTTCACCGGTGCCCGCGTGGTCGGCGTCGAAGGGCGTTTCGCCCTGCACACCTCATGAGCCCCCGTACACCGGCCGTCGTGGTCGTCGGCGCGGGGCCCGTCGGGCTCACTGCGGCACTGACTTTGGCGCAGCGCGGAATCCACGTCACCGTGCTCGAACAGGGGGCCGCGCTGGCCACCGAATCACGGGCATCGACCTTCCATCCACCCACGCTGGAGATGCTGGAAAAACTCGGTGTACTGGAGCCGCTGCTCGAAAAAGGCATCGTGGCCGAGACTTTCCAGTATCGGGCCCGTGGCGGCGGCGAGATCGCGACCCTAGACCTGGGTGTGCTCGCCGCGGACACCGCGTACCCGTTCCGGGTGCAGTGCGAGCAGAGCAAGCTCACCCCTATCCTGCGCGCCGCACTACCCGCGACCGCCGAAGTACTTTTCGGCCACCAGGTTCGGTCGTTGCGCGCGGACACCGGCCGAGTCGTGCTCGACACCGCATCCGGCCCGATCGAGGCCGACTGGGTGATCGGCGCGGACGGTGCGCATTCGGCGGTCCGGCAGGCCCTCGGCGTGGACTTCCATGGCAGCACCTATCCGGAGCGATTCCTGGTCGCCTCGGTCGACGAGGACCTGGCTGATGTACTGCCCGGCATTGCGCCGATCAACTACGTCTTCGACCCGGACGAATGGCTGGTGCTTTTGCGCACCCCCGAGCACTGGCGGGTGCTGCTTCCTACCCCGGACGGTACCGACGATGCCGCCGAATTACGCAGGCTGCCAGCTCGTTTGACCGCGGTCGCCGATCTCGGCCGGCCATGGCGGCTACTGCACGCCTCGCTCTACCGGGTGCACCAGCGGGTGACCGAGCGGTTCCGGCACGGTCGAGTACTGCTGATGGGCGACGCGGCGCACGTCAACAATCCGCTCGGCGGGCTGGGTATGAACAGCGGCATCCATGACGCCGTCGTGCTGGCGGGCGCGCTGGCCGACGTGCTCGGCGGCGCACCGGACGTCGTGCTCGACCGAGCCGCCGCATACCGCCGCACGGTCGCCATCGACCACGTGCAGCGGACCAGCCACGACAACTGGACGCGACTTCGCGCGCGGGACAACAGCGGTCACGCCCGGCTGCGCGCACTCGCCGACGACCCGGTCGCGGCCCGCGCCTACCTGCGCCGCGCCTGCCTGCTCGACGTACTGGCGCAGCGGCCATGAGCATCGACCGCGAAAACCCCGCCCGCCCAGCCGAACTCGTCGGCACGGTGCGCGCCACCGCGCCGGACGCGGTCGCCCCCGTGGTCCGCGACCTGCACCGCCGCTTCCACGACTGGTCGCGACAACCCCTGACCGAACGACTCGCCGCGCTAGGCGCGGTGGCCGACGCGCTCGACCGGCGCACCCCCGAGCTGGCCACGCTGCTGGCCAGGGAAACCGGCAAGCCGATCAACGACTGCCGGGGCGAGATCGGATTCAGCGCCGCGTATCTGCGCTGGATCCGCGACAACGCCGAACAGGTGCTGAACGGGTCTGCCGCCGACGATGCGCAAGGCCGGATGACGCTGACGCCCAAGCCTTTCGGTGTGGTCGCGGCGATCACGCCGTGGAACGCCCCGATCATCCTCGCCGCACTCAAATTCGGTCCCGCCCTGGCGGCGGGTAATGCCGTGGTGCTCAAGCCGTCACCGTTGGCGCCGCTGACCATCACCGCCGTGGCCGAGCTGCTGCCGTGCGCGGCGGTGGTGCACGGTGGGCCCGATACCGTGCTCGCGCTGGTCGGCCATCCGCTGGTCGCCAAGGTCGCCTTCACCGGCGGCGAGCAGGCCGGGCGGAGTATCGCGGCCGCCGCGGGCCGAGCGCTCACGCCGCTGGTGCTCGAGCTCGGCGGCAACGACCCGGCGGTCCTGCTCGACGACTTCCACCTCACCGACGCCGACTACGAGCGGCTGGTGCTCGCCTCGTTCGCGACCGCCGGGCAGGTGTGCATGGCGGCCAAGCGGATCTATCTGCCGGAAGCCCGGCTCGACGAGTTCGTCGATGCGTATACCGCTGCGGCCCAGCGGGTCCTGGTAGTCGGCGATCCGCTCGACGCGGCAGTCACCATGGGGCCGGTCGCCACCTACGCCGCCGCCGAGCGGGTGGCCCGGCTGGTCGCCGACGCGCGCGCCGCAGGCGCGGTGATCATCCCGCTGGCCGACGCACCCACCGACACCGACGGCTACTTCCTCGACCCGATCCTCGCCCTGCACGCACCCGACCACACCGACCTGGTGCGCACGGAACAATTCGGTCCCGCCGTCCCGGTGCTCACCTACCGCACCGAGCAGGAGGTCCTGGCCCGCGCCAACGACTCCGACCTCGGGCTGGCCGCCTCGGTCTGGTCCGCCGACGAGGACCGCGCCTTCGCCTTCGCCGCGCACATCGAGGCAGGCTTCACCTTCGTCAACACCCACAACCGCACCGGCATGTCCCTGCGCGCCCCGTTCGGCGGCACCAAACGCAGCGGCTACGGCCGCGAATACGCCGAGGAGGGTTTGCGCGAGTACGTGCAGACCGCGGTCACTCACGCGCCGAGCGCTTTTCGGGCGGGCGGTACCGGAACGCCCGCCGGCGCTTATCCTTCGATACGCTGACGTCGGGCGTCCGGCCCGGACACTAACGCTGGTCGCGGTAGTCAACGACGGCGCGGGCAGCCAGTCGCGGGGCAAGCCATTCGCCGACCGCGCGATGGGCGGGATGCTGTTGGTAGGCAACCAGTTCCGCAGAGCTACTGTGCGTGGTGGTCAGCACCAGATCGTAAGACACGGGCGTGGCGAGTTCGTCGAGCGCGACGGTGAGCGACTCGATGCCGGGTACCGAATCCGCGAGCGGGGTGAGTCGCGCCGCCGCCTCGGCCGCGTCACCACGGTTGTGGAATTTCATCAGCACCACATGGGTCAGCGGGTCCGTCGCGGTCATCGGCGGCCTCGGCGGCGCAGCAGCACCGCGGCGCCGGCCGCGACGGCGATCACCAACACCGCGACGATGCCGCCCACGATCAACGGCGTATGGTCCGCGTCGTCCTCGACCGTCGAACTCTGCGCCGCCGCATCCGGTTTCGGTTGTTCGGCCGGGCCACCGAAGGTCAGCGGCGTCGAGGCGATGATGGCGGCGGGATTGCTGAGGCTGGTGACGCTGATCGCGCAGGCGCCCGCGGCAGCCATGCAGTCCGTCACGCCGATCGAGGACAGGACCGCGATCGAGCGCTTGTCCCCGTTGGGCTGCCAGACGCCGTTGGCGTCCGCGTTTCCCATCAGCGCGCCGGGCAGATTGCAGTCCATCGGGCTGGTCACCGTCGATTTACATTGCGCGACAGCGACACTGGTGAGGTTCGCGGGCAGACCGGTGAGGGTCACCGTGACGGTCTGGCCGTCGCGCAGTCCGGCGGACTGGCTCACCTGCAAAGCCGCCTCGGCCGCCGCGGGGGACGCGGCGCCGAGCGCCCCGGCCAGTACCGCGACCGCGGCGATGGCAAGGCGAAAAACGCTGTATCTCATCTCGTACTCTCCTGATTGATCACAACCGCCGCCGATCGGCGAGGGCGAGCGCGGCGACCAGTGCGAGCAGCCCCGCGGTCACCGCCCACAGCAGTGCGGACGGCCCCGCGGTGTCCGCGTCGGCGGCCGCCACCGCGGGCGCGGCAGCCGTCGCGACCGAGGCCGGTGGTGACGCGCCCGCGAAACTCACCGGCACGGCGGCCGAGTTGTCCGCGATGACGGCGGCAGGCTCGCTGCCAGGCAACGGCGCCGCCGCGATAACGCAGCGCTGCTCGGCACAGTTGATGCCTTTGAACGCGGGCCGCACGGTGAGGGTGACGGTGCCGAAGCCGCCGTCCGCGCCGATGTTGACGAAGGTGGCGCCGCCGTCGAGATCGCAGTCGCGCAGCCCGTTGGTGAAGCCCGCTTTGCACAGCCCGACCGCGACCGCCGCTAGACCGGGCCGGAAACCAGTGCCTTCCACGGTGATTCGCTGGCCGTCGGTCAGCTCGGTGTGCGCGCTGACCCGCAACTGCGCGGGCCCGGCATCGGCGCGGGCGGACACCGGCAGCGCGCACAGCGGCACGGCAAACGCGACGGCCAGGTATCGGATCCGAATCATCATGCGCCCCTTTCGAAAACCGTGCCGAGCACCGGCGACATCCCGAGATCCGCCGCCGCCCGCTGCCGGGTCAGCAGCACCGTCGCCAGCGCGCAGGCCGCCGCGACCGTCAGCCCCGAGCCGGTGCCGGTGTAACGCCCGACCGCGGCGACCACGCCGAGCCCGGCGATACCGCCCGCGGTCACCGCGGCGGTGGTGCGCGCGCCGACCGCCACCCGCGCGACATGTGGCGCGCTCGCGATGGTGATCTGGTCGAGCCCCGATGTCGCTCGGGCGGCGGCGGCCAGGGTCACGGCCAGCCCGGCCGACAAGGTCACCGGGCCGGGCGCGGTGGCTACCAGCACTGGCCCCCCTGCGGCCAGCGTCAGCAGCACCGGGGTGGCGGCGGCGTCCGGGTCGGGTACCGAGACCGCGAGTGCGGCAGGCAGCGCAGCGAGCAACAGCCACCCGGCTTGTCCGGCGTCGAGCACGTTCCACCGGAACAGCATCAGGTGCAGACCAGGCAGCACGGCCGCACCGACCGCCCAGCCCGCCGCCGCATACGCGATAAGCACCCGCCACTCGACATGCCCTGCGCCCGAGGTGGATTCGCCCGCCAACGCACGCGGCACCGACGTCAGCACCGCCGCACCGGATGCCGCGGTCGCGACGCCGGTGAGCAGCAGACCGAGACCTGGCTGCGCGGCCCACCGAGCCGCCGCCGCAGCAGCCGGCACGACGCCCGCGACCATGACCGCGCACCAATACGCGCCGCCACGACGGCCGAGCATGGGTGCCGCGGCGCGACCGAGCACCAGCAGCGGCCCCGTCGCGGCTGCCGCGATGAGCACCGCGGCGACGAAGATCGCGCGGGTTTCCACCGAGCCCGCCGTGATCAGCGCCGCCCCCGCGCAGAGCGCGCAGACCCCGGCCATTCGGGCACGGCTGATCCTGCGCAGCAGCCACACCGCGAGCGGAACCAGCAGCCAGGCCAGCGCGAGACCGGTCACGGCGACATAGCCGATGACCGCGCCCGGCACCCCGATCAGGCCGCCGAATGGCTTGGCCTGCAACACCAACTGGCCACCCGCCACCGGCCCGGACAGCACCCCGCCGAGCACGATCGACCACCCGTGCGTGCGCTGTTTCGTCATTGCCACCTCCGGCGATCGTTTCGCAGAATGAAACGCAGTTTCGCAGTGGCCATATTGAACCCGTGCCACCTGCGGGTGTCAAGACGGGAGCCGCGACACCCGGCCGGGCAATGAAATCCATGCTCCCCCTGGACAGAACGCGCGGCCGGGTACAGAATCAGCGATAAGGAAACACTGTTTCGCAACACGAAACGCACGAGGCATGGAGGTGCTCGTTGACCCGAGTCGCGGCCGCACAACTCGCCACCGGAACCGATGTCGCGGCCAATCTGGACGCCTGCCTGCGCATGATCGACCAGGCCGCGGCGGCGACGGCCGAACTCGTCGTGCTGCCCGAGTTCTGTAACCACCTATCCTGGTACGACGATCGAGCGCACGCGCGCCGAATGGCCTGCGAACTCGATGATTCCTTTCTGACCGCGATCGCGCGGCGGGCCGCCCGGCACCGCATGTACCTCAAAATCGGGGTCACCCTGGCCAGGCCGGACGGGCGAACCACCGGCACCGGCCTGCTGTTCGGGCCGGACGGCGGTTTGCTCGGCGAATCCGACAAGCAGATCCTGATGGGCGCCGAAAACGACTACCTGGACCCGGGTTCGGCCGATTCGCCGGTGCTGGACACGCCGATCGGGCGGATCGGCATGTACGCCTGCATGGAGGGCGTGATCAACGAGGTCACCCGCTCCCTGGCGCTGCGCGGCGCCCAGCTCCTGCTGAACAGTCTCAATTCCTTCGCCATCGACGAAGCGAGCCTGCATGTACCGGTCCGAGCAGCCGAGAACAAGGTGTGGGTAGTCGCGGCGAACAAGGTCGGGCCGCTACTGCCGCACGCTCAATTGCCAGCCATCGCAGCACGTTTGGGCGTCCCGCCGGACCGCCTGCATGGCGCGGGCGAGAGCCGGATCGTGGCGCCCGACGGCACCACGGTCGCCCTCGCCCCACCGACCGGCGAGGCGATCGTGCTCGCCGACATCGATCTGGCACTGGCCGACGACAAACGCAGGCCCGACGGCACCGACCTCCTCGCGGCGCGGCGACCCGAGCTCTACGCACCGCTGGCCGCGGCCCCGAATCCGCGACGCCACCCGCCCGGCGCAGCGGAGCTTCCTGTCGCACTGGTGGCTCCCGATGCGAGCGCGATCAAGGCGGGTGCCGCCGACGGCGTCGCGCTGATGGTGCTGCCCGAACTCGCCGACATCGCGGTGGCCGAGGTCATCGGCGTGCTCGCGGGCTCAGACGCGTATGCCGTACTGAGCGTCCGCGCAGGCGGCGCGCATTACGGCGTCCTGGTCGACGCGACCGGTGTCGTCGGCCGACAGCCGCAACTGCATCCCACCCGGCGCCATCCCTGGCTGACCGAACCGGGCGACACACTCGAAGTATTCGACCTGCCCTGGGGCCGGCTGGCCATCGTGGTCGGCGACGACGCACTGTTTCCGGAGACGTTCCGGTTGGCCGCCATTCAGGACGCCGACGTCGTCGCGGTCCCGTTCAGTCCGGTCGAGTCCTGGGAACTACGCCTCGGTCTGCCCGAACGCGCCGCCGAGAACCGGCTCAACGTCGTCGCCGCGGGCGAGGCCGACGGCGAACTGGCCGGGGCGATTTTCGGCCTCAGTCCGGACTTCACCCTCTGGACGACGTGGACCGGGCCCTTCACCGGTGTCATCAGTCAGCCGATCAGCACCGCCGCGACGCCCGGCGCGCGGTACGTACCCGCCGTCGTGCGGCCCGCGCAAGCGGTGAACCGCGCCGTCTCGCGGGGCACCGACCTGGTGGATGGCCGCCCACGCCAGCCGATCCGCCAGCCGTCCGACAACGAAAGTAGCTCCGTGACAACAGAACCGACGAACCCGAGCGGGCAGCCGAGTAGTGAGGTGCGACGATGACCGAAACCGTGCGGCATGTCGAGCAGATGGTCGACGACAACCCGCGAACCGATGTGACCGAGACTTTCGCCGAGTGGCGCGCGCTGCTCGGCGAGCTCAAGGATCGAATCGCCGGACGCTTCGAGCTGACCAGGGATCCCTCGACGGCCGACCTGGAGTCCTACGGTGACGCCGACACCGGCCCCGCGGGCAGCCTCGCCGCCTTCACCGGGCCGGAGATCGACTGGCTGGTGTACTCCTGGATCGGTGACCCGCGAACGGGTTTCGTCAACTTGCACCTGACCGCCTGGCTCGGCCCGCAGGTCCGGGAGCCGCATCTGGGCTCGGCGCTGCTGCTGTGGCCGCAGGGCTGGTTCTACGTCGATGCCGTGCCGCGCGGCGACATCGTCGGTGACGGAACGTATTTCGACAGTTACTACGCGCCGAACGACGAATCCTGGCTCGCTTTCAAGGAGCAGCATCCGGACTTCACCTGGTTCACCAGCCGCACCGGTTTCATCCGGGCCAGCCTCTCCCCCACCGCCTACTGCTATTCGTTTCCGCCCACCCGCCCGAACCTCGACACCGTCGCGGCGATCCTCACCGAGCGAGTCGAGCAGTGGTTGTCCTGGGTGGCCGCCGCCGAGCCGGTGCCCGCCGCGGAGCGGGCCGCGCTGGCCGACCGGGATCTCGCGGTGCGGCGCAATATCGCCGAACGCGATCCCGCGAATGTGATGGGCGAGCGCATGTTCGGACCGGAACTGACCCAGCGCCTGGTCCGGGCGCTCTGGGGCGGCGACCGGGTCTTGCCGAGGCCGGGCTTATGAGCGTCGTCCGATCCCTGTGGTGGGCCGCGCGCACGGACGGTCAGCCGCCGTTCGACACCGCGCATCTGAAGGTCTATTACCCTGCCGCCGTTGCCGATACCGACGCCGAACGGCTGACCGGGGTGTTCGAGGCCGACCCCGCGGGCGCACCGTACCCGGTCCTGCTGTTCCTGTCCGGGGTCAATGTCGCCCAGGAAAGCTACCGGCGCTTCGCCATCGAGATCACGGCCGCGGGCTTCGCCGTCGTCACCGTCGATCGGGTCGGCGAATTGTTCGGCGGTCAGCGCGGCCTCACCCCCGGCGTCGAGCTCGACGCCGCACGGCCCGCCTACTACGGCTCGCGGCCGACCTGTCCGGTCATCGCGCCGATCCTCGAGTCCCTGGCCGAGCTCAATACCCAGGCGCCGTTGCGTGGTGCGCTCGACCTGGACCGCATCGCGCTTGGCGGGCATTCGGCGGGCGGCACGGTGGCATTGCAGTCGGCGCGGTTCTTTCCCTCGGTGGCCGCGGTGGTCGCCTGGGGCGCGCACACCATGGTGGCGACGATGCTCGGCTGGGCGCCGGGCACGGTGCTGCAGGCCCAGGTCGACAGTCCCGTACTGCTCGGCGTCGGCACCAACGACGGGGTGATCAACGGCAGTGCCGATCGCTACGGGCAAGACGACACCGAGCGCCACGACCCGGTCACCCGCACCTTCTTCGATGCGCTGCCCGATGGCGAGCATCTGCTCGCGGTGATCGACGGCGCCAACCACTTCGGCATCGCCGACCCGGATCCCACGGCGGCGCGCGCTTTTCTCGACGGCCACGGGCAGACCTCTGCGATCGCCCCGTTCGCCCGATTGACCGCGCTGTTCCTCGACGCGCACCTGCGCGGTTCCGCGGACGCCGCGGCTCGGCTCGCGGTGTTCGACGCCGTGCCGGTCAAGCGCAGATAGGAGTCAGCCATGCTCAAAAACTTCTGGTACGCACTGGAATTCGCCGACCGGGTCGGGCGAGAACCGGCCAAGGTGACCTGTCTCGGCCAGGATTTTGTGCTGTATCGGACCGCGGCGGGCGCGCCGGTCTGCCTGTCGGATCTGTGTGTGCATCGCGGCGGCGCGCTGTCCATGGGCACGGTCGTCGGCGACTGCATCGCGTGCCCGTACCACGGCTGGCAGTACGACGCCGACGGCGCGTGCGTGCGGATTCCGGCGAATCCGGCGGAACGGCTCATCCCGCGCAAGGCGCGGGTCGACGCCTACCCGACCGTCGAACGCTACGGCATGGTGTGGGCGTTCCTCGGCGATCTGCCCGAACCACAGCGACCACCGATACCGGTCATCCCCGAACACGACGATCCCGTGTTCCGGATGGTGCAGTTCGAGATGGAGGTCGCGGCGAACTACGAACGCACCTTCGAGAATGTGGTCGACGCCGCGCACACACCGTTCGTGCACGGCACCGCGTTCGGCAACCCGGACAAGCCCGAGATCCCGGAATTCGAGGTGCGCAAGGACGATTGGTCGGCGACCGCGGACATCAAGCTGAGCCCGCCGCCGCCGAAGGGGCTGTGGGGGCTGCTCGCCAAACGCAAGCCCTACCGCCACGAATACGTCACCGTCACCAACGCCTGGTACCTGCCCAACATCGTGAAACTGCATGTCCGGCTGCCGATCGGCGACCTGCTGCTCTACGACTTCAATATTCCGCTGTCGCAGGACCGCACGCTGATCAAGATCCTCGGCTACCGCAACTTTTTCACCGGCGCGTGGGCCGACGCCAACGCCCGCAAACGGATCGGCAAGATTCTGCTGCAAGACCAGCCGGTGGTGGAAAACCAACGGCCCGAGCTGCTTCCGTTCGACCTCGCCGACGAACTGCACACCCGCAGCGACGCGTTGCAAATCGCCTATCGGCGTCGCCGGGCGCAGCTGATCAAGGACGGATGGTGGCTCGGCGACGACGACATCATCACCGGTGACGGTCCGCGCCGCACCGCCACCGTGATCGCCTCCCCCGCCCGCACCGACAACCCCGAACTGGCCAGTGCCTGGGTGCACAAGGCCCGCGCCGGAAAGGAGCAGGCATGAGTTTGCCTGCCGCACTGAGCGAACGCACCCTGCACAGCATCAGCACCGCACTTGGTCTCACAGTCGCCGACGACGTGGCGCTGACCAGCCCGATGGCGCCGGATCCGGTCGGCAGGCTGCGGGTGCTGCGCGGACGGCCCCTCGACAAGGCCGTGGTCGTCGACCTGGTGGTGCCCGCCATCAGCCTGGACAGTCACATGATCTTCGCGTTCACCGACGCCGACTCCGCCACACCGCATTTCACCCTCGACTCGGTCGCCTCGGCCGAATATCACGCGCTGCACCTCGATCTCATCCCGCGCGCCGACCTCGCCGTCGAATTGCCTTACCTGGACGCCGCTTTCCTGCCGCTGACCCCGCTGCTCGACGGCGCCTGGCAGCTCGACGGAGTGTCACCGGCCGCGATTGGGCCACGTCAGCGCGCCATGATGTCGCCGTGGATGGTGGTGTGCCGGGCCACCGAACCCGCCTTCCGCGCGTTGGACAACACCGTGGACGGCTATCTGGCGCACTGGTTCACCCTGCTGGACAAGGGCGTTCCGCCGGTGTCCGGCGATCCGGCGGTGCGCGACCGCGCAAATCGGGCCAACCTGTTCAGCCCCGCGGTCGATCCGGTGTGGGCGCAGGTGATCAGGTTGCTCGGCGCGGAACAGGCCGAGCGGGTGCGCGAGGAGCTGGTCGCGTGAGCGCGGGCAGCAGCACCGCGGCCACGGGTCCGAGCCGGTGGCAGCAACGCATCGACGGCGAATGGGTCGGTCGCCCTTCGCTGTTCGACGCCGAAGGGACCTGGCGCGGCTTCGAGGACATCCGCCGCTCCTCGGTCTTCGCCGACGGCGCGACGACCTACTACATGTCCGGCGGGCTGACCGGCGGCGCCGAATTCGCGGGCAGGTTCGCACTCGGTGCGCCCTTCGCGTTCGGTGTCCGTGACTCCGACGCCGACCGCATCTACACCGGGCCCGATTTCTACGGCTCCGGGCAGCCCTATGGCGGCTTCGTCGACGCGAACTACTACGGTCCCGGTTGGCAGGTCGCGCTCAACACCTGGAACCAGACCATCGATGACACGCAGGTGTATTCGTCGGTGCTCTATCAGGGTCCCGCCGTGGTCGGCGTCTTCAACGGCGTCTACACCCGTGATCCTGACCTGGCCGAGGAGCGGCGTGCGCGCGAAACTCGCTGTGGCGCGGTGCCGTTCGTGCTGCCGACCAAGGACAGTTGCCGATACGCCGGTGACTGCGAACTGTGGGACGCCGATCAGCGGCCGCTCGGCACGGTGCGGATCGAGGTGCACGTCGAGCCGATCACCCTGCTCACCGCGCGCCACCAGGTCTCCTGGACCGGGCCGATCGAACGCGGCTACACCGCGACGGTCCGGCGCGACGGCGCCCGCTCGTTCCACGAGGGGCCCGGCGCCTGGGGTAATGCAACCGCCTACGGTCGCGCCAACTATCCGGTGCTGCACCTCGACGACGGATCCCGGTTGCACGGAAGGGAATTCATGATCGATGCCGAACCGGGCATGGGCGCCGGTAACACCCTCGCCGTGGTCTATCAGCTCTTCGAGCACAACCGGCTCAGCGCGATCGCGCACGGCGTGCTGGAGCGCGGATGAAGACCGTCGTGATCACCGGCGGCACCCGCGGCATCGGCCTCGGCATGGCGCGGGCCCTGCTCGATCGCGGCCACCGAGTCGCGGTGTGCGGCACCGACCAGGAACGGGTGGCGGCCGTGCGGGCGAGCCTGCCCGACCATGCCATCGCCGTGACCGCCGACGTCGCGGATCGCACTGCCCTGCAACAACTCTGGGACGAAGCGAACGCGCACTTCGGCCGGATCGACATCTGGATCAACAACGCGGGCATCTCGCACGACCGCATGCCGCTGTGGCAACTGCCGGAAGACACCGCCCGCGCGGTGATCGGCACCAACCTGCTCGGCGCCCTGAACGGCGCCGCGGTCGCGATCGCGGGCATGGCCGGTCTCGGTGGACACGTATGGAACATGGAGGGGCTCGGCAGCGACGGCCGGACCGTCGCGGGCCTGGCCACCTACGGCGCGAGCAAGCGCGCACTGACCTATCTCACCAAGGCACTGGCCGCGGAGGTGCCCGCCGGCGTCTCGGTCGGCCTGCTCAGTCCCGGCATGGTGGTCACCGACCTGCTCACCCACGGCTACCGCGACCCCGCCGAATTGGCCAAGGCGCGCAGGGTATTCAACATCCTGGCCGACCCGGTCGAGACGGTCGCGCCCTGGTTGGCCTCGCGCGCCCTCTCGCACACCCGCAACGGTGCCCACGTGCGGTGGCTCACCACACCAAAGGTACTGGGCCGCTTTGTCACCGCGCCGCTGCGCCGCCGCGATCTGTTCGCCGAATGACCGCGATGGACTACCCGATCGCGCTGGCCGCCGAGGATTTCGTTCCGGTGCTGCTGATCACCGCCGGCGTCGTGCTGCTCCGTCGCCTCGCCCGCGCACCCGCGACCACGTTGCTGACCGTCGCGGCCGCACTGATCTGCGCGGGCGGGCTGGCGAAATCGACGTGGAAACTGATCGTCGCGGCGGGCGGCGCCGATCTGACCTGGCTCGAGGCACTGCTATTCCCCTGTCAGACAGCGGGTTTCGGGGTACTGAGCCTGGCGCTGGCCGCGCACCGCGGCGGCACGCGACCGCCGCGCTGGCTCTCGGCGCTGGTGCCCGGCCTGGCCGCGGCGTGCGGGGCGGGCGCGATGCTGGCGGGCGGGATGCGGCCGTTGGTGCTGAGCACGGCGGTGTTCGCCACCGTGGCCGCGGTCTATCTGATCGTGCTCGCCCGCGATCGGGGCGACACCGTCGCCGCCGGGTTGTTCGGCATCCAACTGCTCGGCATGTTCGGCCTCAGCCAGCTGTCCGGCGTGCCGGAACAGACTGTCGCACTGCAATGGATCGAGCAGTCGATCAACACCGCGGCCCAGGCCGCCTTCCTGCTCGCCGCATGGCGAGTGTCGCGAACGCACCGAACCATGGAGGCAATACGATGACCGACGCGCTCGGCTGGCGCCGTAAATTCGGGGTGCTGGCGCCGTCCACCAACACCATTGTCGAACCCGACTTCTACCGGATGGGCGTGCCCGGCGTCACCGCACACTTCGGCCGCATCCATATTCACGACCAGGACATGAGTGACGACGCGGGCATGGGCCGGCTGCTCGATCAGATCCGCGCGGAAATGGACGCCACCTGCGCGCGGGTAATGACCTGCGAACCGGACTACATGGTGATGGGCATGTCCGCCGAAACCTTCTGGGGCGGTGTCGAAGGCAACCAGCGCTTCGTCAAGCAGATCAAGGACGCGACCGGACTCGAGGTCGCCACCGGCGCGCAAGCCTGCCAGCGCGCGCTGGAGCTGTACGGGGCGCGGCGGATCGGTGTGGTGACCCCGTATCAGCCGATCGGGGACGCGAACGTCGTGCGCTTCTTCGGCGAACTCGGCTTCGAAGTGGGCGCGATCATGGGGTTGCGCTGCCCCACCGCCGTGTCCATCGCGCACGTCACCGACAACGAATTGCGCGACGCCCTGCGCGAAGTGGACGGCGACGATATCGACGCGCTCGTGCAGTGCGGCACCAACCTGTCCATGGTCCGGCTCGCCGACGAGGCGGAACGGTGGCTCGGCAAGCCGGTGCTGGCCATCAACGCCGCCACCTGGTGGATGGCATTGCGCGACAACGGAATCCAGGATCAACTGGAAGGTGCGGGCGGCCTGCTGCGCGATCACTGACCGCCGGTCGTCGCTTTTCAGCGCTCGAGCACTCGCCGAGCCTGCCGTACCACCGCAAGGTCCACCATGCGGCCCGCCTCGTCCAGCACGACGCCGCCGCCCGCGGCATCGAACGAGTCCACCACCGCGCGAGCCCGTTCCAGCTGCGCCAAGGTCGGGGTGAACACGGCATTGACCACCGGAAGTTGAGCCGGGTGAATACAGGCGCGCCCGCGGAAACCCATGCGCGCCAACGCCATAGTAGAAGTGCGCAATGCGTCGAGGTCCCGCAGGTCGGTGCGGACGGGACCGAGCGGGGGCGCGATGCCCGCCGCCGCGCTGGCCAGCACGATCTGTGCGCGGGCGTACAGCAGCTCGCGGTCGTCCGGGCTCGGGTCGATGCCGAGGTCGGCGCACAGGTCGGCCTCGCCGAGTTGCAGCCGATCGACGCGGGGGGCGGCGGCGATCTCGCGCGCGGCCAGCACCGCGGCCGCGCTTTCCAGCAGCGGGCACACCCGGATCGTGCCGGGTCGCGGCTCGAATTCGCGCAGGATCGCCCCCGCCGCCCGAACCTGTTCGGCAGCTTCGGTTTTGGCCAGGCAGACGGCGGTGACGGCGGGCACCGCCACCGCCGCGAGATCGGCCTCACCGATCGCGCCCGGATTCACCCGAACCCAAATCCGTTGCGGGCCAGTGGTAACAGCGCGAAGCCAGGCCGCGACCGCAGCGCGGGCACTGGCTTTCGCGTCGAACGGCACCGCGTCCTCCAGATCGAGGAGCAGCACGTCCGCCGGGCTCGCGCGGGCCTTCTCGAACAGCTCGGGCCGGTTGCCCGGCACATACAGCGCCGATCTCACGAGCCGATCTCCCGGCTATCCACCGTGCGCACGTCGATCCGCTACTGGTGGGTGGGATCGGGCCACGCGCCCACCGAGCGGGAGCGGACCGGTTCGACGAACCGCGGTGCCAGGGACTGGGGATATTCCGGACCCCAGTTCGTCGGGTCGCCGGACATCACGACGGTCGCGTTGTCGGTGTACCAGTCCACCAGGTCGGCATCGGAGCGGACCAGCCAGGTGCAGCCGTGTTCGGCGTCGGCGGTGAAGTCGCCGTGCCGGATCAGCGCCGGGCGCCAGAAATAGGTACCGGGCCACATGGTGCCGTAGTTGTATTCGAACCCGCCGTCGAGGCAGTACGCCTCCTCCGAGCAGGGATGGTGGGCAAGGGGCTCTTCCCGCCAGCCCGGTTTGGCTTTGATCAGGCGGCTGTAGAAACCGGTCTGCTCGTCGCGGTGCAACAGCTTGATGTACAGCCCGGGCACCGGCGACCCACCCAGGTCGAAACGCATGGGGCTGCCGTCCTTTACGTCGATCCACGGCATCCGCGCCGTGTCGTGCACGACGAGCTTCTGGTCCGGGCGGACGAATGCGCGGTCACCGTCGGCCGGATCGAATCGCCAACCGCCGCGCTCGCGGAACAGCAGGATCCGCGTTCCCTCGGTCACCGAGATCGGCGGCGTCCACACACCGGTCGGCGCCATCCAAAAGCCTTCGGGCCCAAGGACTGTGTCACCGATGGTCACCTCCCCGAACAGCACGAACCACTCGGTATCGGCCTGGTGCACACCGGCCGGCCGGGACCAGTCCGTGGTGAAGCGGACTTGCAGCGACGCCGAGCCGTCCTCCTCGTCGTAGCTGAGATTGCGCTGCACCGCGCCGCCGGTGGCGTGCTCGAATTCGGCGACATGGTCGATGAGATCGCGCTGGTCGATGAGCTCTACATGTGGACGCATCGGTCCTCCTCTGAGCGGTGAATAACGATACAAAATGTACTGGTTACTAATAACCAAAACAAGATGTATCGTAAATTTCATGACGAAACCCGGACGTCCGGCCGGTCCGGCCGCCGACACCGAAGCCGTCGTGCTGACCGCAGCGCTCGAGCTGCTGCTGGCCGAGGGTGCCGCCGCGCTGACCCCGCAGCGGCTGCACACCGTCACCGGGGTCGCGCGCACCACCATTTACCGGCACTGGCCCACGCCGCGCGAATTCCTCGCCGCCCTGATCGCGGTCGCACCGCACGAGCCGGCCCGGCCGAGCGGCGACCCCGCCGACGATCTGCACGCCGAAGTGGATCTGCTGTGTGATCGCCTGCGGGACAAGCCCGTTGCCGCGTTTCTGCGCGCACTGGTCACCGCCTCGACCGGCGACGCGTCGTATACCTCGCTGCGCCACCGCTACGTGATGGACCTGCTCGAACCATTGCGCCGGGCTATTCGCGCGCTCGGCGTCGCGGACCGGGACCGGATCGAGGATGCCGCGATGACCGTGGTCGCACCGTTGCTCGTCGGGGTACTGCTGCTCGACCGCCGGGTCGACCGCGACCGCGCCCATCGCGCCGCCGCCGACCTGCTCGCCGGTATCGGGGCTCGAACGTAAACCCCAGCGTCACAAGGGAATAGCATGACCAATATCGTCGGCCCGCGCGCCGTCTTCGGCGTCATCGTGCCGAGCACCAATACCGTTGTCGAACACGACTATTGGCGGGTGGGGCTGCCCGGTGTCGCCTATCGCGCCGGCTCGATGTACATCCCGGATCCGGCGATGGGCGACGACGACGACTTCCAGCGCCTACTCGGTCAGATCCGCGCGTCCATCGAGACCGCGGTGCGCGACGTGCTCACCGCCGAGCCGGACCGGATGGTCATGGGCATGTCCGCCGAAACCTTCTGGGGCGGCGTCGCGGGCAACGCGGCCTTCGAACAGCGGCTGCGCGATCGCACCGGACTCCCGGTCACCACCGGCGCCAGCGCGTGCCGAGCGGCACTGCGTGAACTCGGCTGCCGCACTATCGCGGTCTTCTCCCCGTACCAGCCGATCGCCGACCGAGAGGTCGGCCGGTTCTTCACCGAGGCGGGTTTCGAGGTCGCCACGATCACCGGGCTGCGCTGCCCGGACGCCATGGCGATCGCCCGGGTGGCACCGGACCGGCTCCGGCAGGTGGTGGCCGACCTGGACGGGACTGCCGTCGATGCGATCGTCCAAGTCGGCACCAACCTGTCGTTCGTCGCCCTCGCCGATCAGTGGGAAGCCGAACTCGGCAAACCCGTCCTCGCGATCAACGCCGCCACCCTCTGGCACGCGCTGCGCGAGCACGGCATCGCCGATCGCGTCGACGGTGCCGGGCAGTTGCTGCGCGAGCACTGAATGACGTTGGGCCGGAAGGGTTGACAGCGCCGGTGATTCGAGCGCTAATGGACACGCACAATAAGAAACGCTATTTCGCACAAGGAAACAGCGCGCCTCGTCGTTGGAGTCACCATGAAACTCCGAGGTGCGGCAACCGCCGCCATCGCCCTCTGTCTCACCCTCACCGCCGGACCGGCCGCTCGCGCCGAACCGGCCACCATGCCCGAACTCCTCTCGATCCCGTGCGCAGGCAGCATGCTGCCGATCCCGGTGGACTGGCATCTGCCAGTCGGTGAACCGAAGGGCTTGGTCTGGCTGCAGCACGGTTTCGCCCGCAGCAATGCCAACATCGCCGGGCTCGCCGCCGCGTACGCCGAAGCGGGCTACCTGGTCTTCGCGCCGAGCCTGCCGTTCATCGATCTTGCGGGCTGCACCTTGCAGAATCTCACCGGCAACACCGCGTTCCTCGGTGCTATCGCGGCCCTCCTCGCCAGCGCGGATCGGCCGAACAACCCACTCGCCCAAAGCTTTTCCGCTGCAACCGGGAGCGCGGGCCGACCCGGCCTCCGACTACCGGCACAGTATGTCTTCGTCGGTCACTCGGCGGGCGCGGAAGCCGTCGAATACGTCGCGCACCGGTTGCACACCGATGCGCCCGACGGGTGGGCGCGGCTGCGCGGCCTCGTACTGCTCGACCCGGTCAAGTCCTTCGTCGGGGACAACACCGATCGAGCGCTCGCCGACCTGGACACCACACCCCTGCCGATCCTCACCATCTCCGGCCCGCCCTCGCTGTGCAACGCCTTCGGTGGCGGCACCGGCGCGGTGCAATCCACCCTGCATCGCGCCTACGTCGGCATCCGGATCAACACCGGCGTGCACACCGACGCCGAAGGCCCGGACGTCGACACCATGGGCAGGCTGCTGTGCGGCACACCGGAATCGGTGAACATCACCACCCTGCGCAGCCTCGCCATCGGCTGGACCGGAGATTTCCTCGCAGGCAACCGCACCGCCGACTACTACCCGCCCACCGCACCGGCAGCCGACGCTCGCACCGCCGAAAACGCGGTCGCCCGAGTAGCGGCCGCGCCGGACGCCCAAATCCTTTCCGGCGCTTCCTGATCAGCTCAGCGTCTCCGCCCTGACCAGTCCGTCGGGTGCCACTGGGCAGCGCTCGATCGGACCACTCAGCGTCCTCGCCGAGCGCTATCCCGGACCGGTGTCGGCGGTGATGGCGGGCCACAGCGTGGCGGTGAGTTTGTCGGCCAGGCCGCCGCGGGTGGTGGCGTCGTCACCACGCAGGAAAGCGCCGAAGTAGGCGCCGAAAACCATCGTCGCGACGGTGCGCGTGTCCGTGTCGGCCCGCACCGCGCCGCGCTCGATCAAGTGGCGCAGCACCTGTTCGACCTGAGAGACCCTGGGTTCGACGGCGCGTTCGACCACGTGCGCGAGCAGTTCGGGGACGCGCTCGGCTTCGCTGATGAATCCGCCCTGCAGGACGATGGCGTCGGGGTTGTAGTAGCAAGGGTCGACCCGGCGGATGGCCTCGGTGAACGCTTCCTTCGGCGCCAGATCTTCGAGCGGAAACGGTGGGGTGGCCGCGGTTTGGGCGCGAAATCCGTAGTCGAGCGCGTCGATGACGAGTTCGAGTTTGCTGGACCAGCGGCGGTAAAGGGTGGGTCGGGTGACTCCGGCGTCGGCGGCGATATCGCCGAGCGCCATCTGCGAGTAGCCGTTGGTGACCAGGCGTCGGCGGGTCGCGACGATGATCGCCTCGTCAACGGCCGGGTCGCGTGGGCGGCCGCCGCGCGGACCGGATTTGCGCGCCTGCGGCTGTTCGGCGGATTCGGTGCGCTGCGGTGTCATGGCCTCCCCGTTCGCGGTTGCGTTACACCACAGGACTGTAACCCGCGGCGTTTGTCCGATGTGGCCAGGCGCCGGGATGATCGCCGCGCCGCGCCGGAACAAGTTGCGGCACAGCCATTCCGGTCGCCGGGCCGGTTATCGCTAGGCGGTGGTGCCGTGTGTCGGCGGGTCGAGGTGGTAGCGGGCGATGACCTCGTCGAGCCAGTCCGGGTACTCGTAGGTCAATCCGTAGCGGGCGGCCAGGTCGTCGAACTCGGCGGGCGTGGTGGTGTCGGTGGCCGTCAACTGCCCGAGTTCGGCGAAGTACTCCTCGAACCCGCCGGGGATGATGATCTCGATGATCCGGCCCGGCACCTGTCCGGCATTCCACATGGCGTGCAGCTGACCGCGCGGCTTGATCACATAGCCGCCGGGCCCGACCACCGCCTCGGCGTCATCGGAACGGAACCCGATGTCGCCTTCCAGGACGATGGAGTACTCGTCCTCGCGGGTGTGCCGGTGCGGCGGGGTGATCATGCCGACGGCGAAGGGATGCTCGACGATCGCCACCGCGGCACCGGTGATCTTGAAATCGGCGCCGAACCCGGGAATGGTCACGTGCCGCCCCTCGCCGGGTCGCACGACGGTGAACGGCGGAACGATGCGGTGATCCATGCGTGAATGTCCTTGTCTCGGGCTCGATCAGGCGCTGCGGGCGGGCACGCCCAGGCCTGCCAGATCTACCAGACCGCGTAACGTCCTGCGCAGCAAGATCTGGGTGAACTTCTCCCGGTCACCGGCGGGGCGGTTGGGTCAGCGGGTGCCCTGGTAGGCCTTTTCGATCACCTCGGTGACCGTGTCGGGGTGGCTGACCATGACCGCGTGCGAGGAGTCGACCTCGGTGATGTCGGCGCCGGCCCGCTCGGCCATGAACCGTTCCAGGCTCGGCGCGATGGCGTGATCCTTGGTCGCGATCAGCGCCCACGACGGCAGGGTCCGCCAGCCGGCCGCCGTGGCCTGCTCGCCGAACGCCTCGGCGGCGACCGGCCGCTGTGAGATCGCCAGGAACGCGGCGGTGGACGCGTCGGCGTCGGCGGCGAACGCGGTCGCGAATCGGGTCTGATCCAGCCACACCTCGGTGCCGGTCGAGCCATCCGGGCGGGTGTACTGGAAGACCTGCTGCGGCAGCGGCGGCACCGACGCGTCGGCGTGCGTCTCGAGCAGACCACCCAGCGCCTCACCCGCGTCGGGGGCGAACGCCGCTACGTAGACAAGAGCTTTCACGTCGGCGACGGCGGGCGCGGCGTTCGTGATCACCGCGCCGGCGTAGGAGTGCCCGACCAGGATCTTCGGTCCCTCGATGCCCGCGAGCAGGCCCTGCAGGTACGCGGTGTCGTAGGCCAGGCCGCGTAGCGGGTTGGGCACCGCGACGACCGGGAAACCCCGGCGGTGCAGCCGCGCCGCGACCGCCGACCAGCCCGATGCGTCGGCGAAGGCGCCGTGCACCAGCACCACCGTCGGCTTCGGCTGCCCGTCATCGGCCTGATCGTGGGTGCCCGACACCAGGGCCGCCAGCGCCGACGTGATCGAGGTGGCGATGTGCTTGCTCATGGCTTTCTACTCCTTCTCTACGGGGCGTTCCGGTCCCCGCTGTATGGACATTTCGTTACAGTGAGTGACTGTAACGTAACTGCTGGATTCTGCCAACTCGGCCTTTGCCGACGGCAGCTTTTACACTGGGCGCCCAGCGTTTCGATTCAGCGAAATAGGCAGCGCTACAAGAGGTCTCAGGTAATCAACAGTGACGTTCGTAGCGGGATCAGGTGCGCGAGGTCGACGACGATGGACCTGCGCAGTTCGGCGATCTGCGCGGGCGGGTGGAAGCGCGGCGAGAACCCCAGCTCGATGCTCAGTCGCCCGGTGAACGTGGAGACGAAATAGCCGACCATGGTCACCGGCTCGGAGGTGGCGAAGCCGCGGAAATCGACGATCTCGACCCCGGTCGGCGCGGCAAGGCCGGGGACCACTCCCCAATTGGTGATGAAGTTCCCGGCATGGCGGCCCACACCCTGTGCGGCCGCCGACGCCGCGGCCAGCATCACCGTGAGCGCGGCCCCGCTGTCGATGCCATCGACGATCTGCGCCTTGGCCTGGTCGGCCAGCAGGCCGAGGTCCGCGCCGGGCTCGCACGGAGTCACGGTGGGCGCGTAGGCCAGGGCATTGGTGATCTCGTCCGGCCGGGCCGGTGGCCGCAGATGCGGACGCAGATCGACGAGGTGGAACATGATCATCGGGAGTTCGGTTGTCGTGCTGACTGTTTCGGTGATCGTCGCGCGTTCGGCGCGGATGATCGCGGCACTGAGCATGGCGTGCAGCGTCGTCCCGGACGCGCGCGCATGCTCGAGCAGCGCGCCGGTGTCGCGCTCGGAAAGGATGATCCGCTCCCCCGGCACCGGACGGAAGCACGTGTCGTCGGCGGTTTCGGTGCGTGGAACGCTGTGCACCGAACCGACGCCCGGCAGGGTGAATTGCGGCAGGTCCATGTCCCGCGCGCGGTAGGCCCCTTCGAGACTGCCCGGGTGGACCGGAGTCGGGTCGGGCAGCGGCGCGGCTCCGGCCAGCGCGGCCGTGATCCGCCAAAAGTGTTCCAGCAGCGCGAAACCCATCGTTGCGTCGTTGATGGCGTGGCTGACTCGCAGGGCGACCGCGGTCGTCGCACCCTCGCGCACAATCGTGAGTCCGGCGAGGGCGCGCGCGGGATCGAGGGGCGTGCTGCCATGTTCGAGCCAGTCGGCGATGTGTCCCTCGCCGACGTCGGTTACCGCCGCACCGGTGTCGCCGTCCGGGATCCGCAGCCAGCACTCGTCGCCGGTGACCTCGATTGTTCCGCGCAGCATCGGATACTTCCGGCACAGCAACTCGAAAGCCCTGCGCAGCAACGCGCTATCGATCTCGCCGACGCAGACTGCCACATAACTGACGGTGAGTTTGCGCGGCACAAAGCCGTGATCGATCTGTCCTAGAAGACATTTCACGGCGCTGTCCGCGGGCTGGATCACGCGAGACCCAGCAGCGCAGGCTCAATCGCGCGCGCCCGCAGCTCCTGCCCGGGGCCGGCGACCAGGCGCCGGGTCCGCAAATCCAGCAGCCCGCTCACGCTGCTCACCTCGGCCACCAGCGTGCCGTCCGGCTTGCGCAGCACATGCTCCACCCGATGGGTCTTGCCTGCGCCCCAGACGAACGCGCACGACACATCGACCGCGTCGTCGGCGCGCAGTTCCGCGTGGTGGCGCAGGGTGGTCTCGAGGTTGATCGGCCCGAACCCGTCGGCGAGCAGCCGTTCCGGCGACAGCCCGGCCGCCTGCCCGCACGCGAACCTGGAATGCTCGGCGTACTGGAGATACACCGTGCTCGCGAGATGGTGATTGGTGTCGAGTTCGTAACTGCGGACGGTGAATCGCATGGTGAACGGCGTGTCGCTCATCGGGCTCCTGACATTCGAGGGTTGCTGCCGGATCGCCAGCCTGCCGTCGTCGCGGCGCCGATACCTAGACAGTGGCGACACTGGTATCGGCAGCACCTGGCATCGCGTCCCGGAATGCCCGATCATGGACGGCGTGCCAGCTACCCTCTCCACCCGACGGACCGAGCTCGCGTCCTTCCTGCGCAGCCGACGGGATCGCATCACCCCCGCCGAGGTCGGCATGCCGCCCGGGTTGCGCCGCCGCACGCCTGGCCTGCGGCGAGAGGAGGTCGCCCAGCTGGCCGGGGTCACATCTCAGTTACGGACTACATAATCGCAGTTGGACGGGGTTGCGTGGCAAACCCCGAAGGGGTGCGGCAGCCCGTGACCGGGCGGCTGGATTGGCGGCGACCTCGCGGGATGACCGGCCCGTACCGGGCCAGCGTTCCGTCACCCGTTCCAGGGGCTGCTAACTGCGCTTAGCGTTAGCGTTTGGGCTTAGTGCTCAGGGATAGCGTTGCGCTCAGCGTTAAGCGTTAGCGTTGCGCTCAGCGTTAGAGAAGTTCTATACATGCACTACACTAATCGCAGCGGCGTTGACACTTACGTGTCAATCGCGCCGCTGAACGCCCAGGTCAGAGAGGTTCGGGTGACCGACACCGGGGACAACCGGTGCCGGGCCCGTGTAGCTCGATGATCAGCTACTCAACAGCAGAACCAACAAAATCAGGCTGTAGAGCAGCTCCTGGGGGCAAGCGATGAAGACCCTGGCCTCGCGAACTGGGGTCTTCTTCGCTCTTTTTGGACGTTTCATCGAGTCACCTTCTCCTTCCTTCGATGGCGACGCCAGCATCTGGTGTCTGGTGTCGCTGCGGAAGGAAGGAGCGGTGATGACTTTACCCGAGATGGCCCCGACGGCCGTTTTTGCGGCGGGTGAATGACTCGGCCGTGCAGAAGTTTTGGAACTTCACAAATCCGTGGCTGCTGCTGGCTAGAGTAACGGTCGTTCTCACTTCCGGGACTGCCTGCTCTCTTCATCTGTGCTGCATGGTTCATAGAATGCTGCGGCACAACGCTTTTCGCAATCTGACCATGCGCCCGCCCGGTCGCGACGCGACGGGCGCGCGCTGGCGCGTGGCCCGAGTATCGGGTGACCCGAAACCGACATCCGGCCCAGCCGTCGATCGTTGCGCTTGCGATGTGCGTTTGCGGTGCCCTGTTATGTCTGTTCAGGCTGGATAACGGGCGGTGAACGATCGCGAATCGAGATCGTTGTTTCGCTGCTGAACGGTCAACGGTCGCGGGACTGTCCTCGGTCACGGCCTTGTGCCTGTCCGGTCCCGCCACGTTCGACACCCGGTGCGTGACCAGGCGGTTCCCGCACTGCCCCACGGGGATCGGTGGCTTGCCCTAACCAGTGCAGCCGTTCCACTTCCGTAAGCCGACCCTGTTCCTGTAGTCGCTCGAACGCTGCGTTGCGAGCCGCGTCTTGCTCTCTCGCCACGTCACGAGCCTGTTGCTCTTTCTCGGCTGCACGCGCCTTATCTGCCGCTTCACGTTCCACGCTGGCAGCGTCGGCAAGCTCCGGGCTAGGCCGCTCCCCGATCTCGACGGCTTCTCGCTCCTGGGACTGTTTAGGCACCGGGAATGGGAATTCGCGCAATACCTGTTCACGGGCTTCACGCTCGACTCTGGCGCGGGCGGCTTCGGGCGATTCACGTTCCGGGGTGGTCTTCTCCGGCGCCTTACCTGCCGAGGTTGACCCGGCCGCAAGTCGGGCCTGAAATTCCCGTACGGCTTTCTCGGCAGCCTCACGGGTGACCCGATCGCGCTCGGTCTCCGGTGTTTTTCCTTCTTTGGCGCGGTCGGCTGTCGGCGCTTCAATTCGCCGGAGCTGAGCGGGAGCCGGGAATTCCAGTGCCACGCGTCTAGCGGCCAGCTCGCTTGCGGCTCTGGCACGGTCCTTATCCTCCCGCGCCTTCACGATTTCCCGGATATTCGCGAGCCGTTCTCGAGCGCGTTCTTTACGATCGCGCACCTTGACGATCTCTGCGATCTTCTCCCGACGATTTTCTAGCGCTTTCGCCTTGGCCTCTCGCGCTTTTTCTCGGACACCGACTATTTCGAGCTGCTGCCCTTTCCCTCTCTCCGTTGCGAGACCGAGGGTCCAGATTTCACGGGCATCGGCTCGTGCGATTTCTAGATGAGTGAACCTGTCCGGAAATTTTTCCTTCAATCGATCTATGAGCATCTGCGCTTTACTCGAAACTCTTTCACCTTCGACAGAACGCAGCACATGTTCCTGGATCTGTCCCGTTTCGAGGAGCTTATAGATTGCCTTGAGCTGGTTTTCGTCCTTGTCCCCTCCGATCACGCCGGACTTTTCCTCAACGCTGGAGACCTTGCCCTGGTCGTCCCTGACCTTGTCGAATCGGATCTTTCCGACACCTTCGACGCGATACAGTCGAGAGCCCGAGACATAGCCGTTCTCGCGGTCGCGAAAGAACCTGTCGCTCCCCTTCTCGAATATCCTCCCACGCTGGTTATTGTCGAAGCCGTCGCGGTCTTTGTCGTATTCGTCCATTGCTCGGAGAGCCCCCCGGTGGGCGGATCTTTCTACTGACGTACGCCGGAAGGCGAACAATCACGTGACAGGTGATTACCCTTGGAGCTTCTCTTCGTGATATCCGGCATATTCGCGTACTGCTGCCGCGAAGTAGGAGAACATGCCATCGTGGTCTTCTGGGTGATAGTCGATCATGTCATCAAGCAGTCGCCATATGACGATTTCATCCTCATCGACGGTATCGCATTCCAACGCAGGATTTATGTCTGCGTAAAACGAGCACTCACTACCGAACCAATCGCAGTCGAACCAATGGGCGCCCGCGAACTGGATAAAACACTCTCCAGCGAAACATACGAATGCGTCGGTCATATCGGAATTCTCGGAGGCCATCGCGGTAGTCATATTCGGGAACAACTCCGCTATGACCGGGTCGAGCCGTTTCACCTCTACTGAGCCCTCCGGCCACGGCTCAGAAGGGATTTCACGGATTCCCACGTAGTCCATGAACTTCCGGACCTGCGCCGCACGCCGTTCCGGGGCGACCCATTTACCCCACTCGGTTCGCTCGACGCCGAGATCCATCGTCAGTTGTTCGTCGTCACTCACGTCTACCCCTGTCTCATTGTGGTGTGAACCGTTGAGTGTTCCACGCCTATCGCCTCGTTCCGGGCGACGATACGGAACAGGAACCGGCCATCGGGAAGTTCGACAACGAACGTGTGATCGTCGAACCAGGTCATCGGATACTTGCCGTTCTTGAAGATGTCGGCTGAGGTCTCCAGATGCTCGGCACAGTGGTCCAGCGTGCCCGTGGTGAGCGCGGGATAACCCACTGGTTCCTCCTCGACCTGCGGCACCATCTCAAGGGCGTATACGCCGCTCATGGCGGGTTGCCCTGCGGGGCAGAGGTTCCCGTCGCTCACGGCTGGTCCTTGCCGTTGACAGGCGCGCAGCGCTGCGCGCTCAGGAACCGCTCACGCGCGGCACCGAGCCGTTCCAGGATCGGACCTGATTGCGGTTCTCCCGCTTCCTCCCACGCCGTGACCGCACACCGAAACTCGGTTCCGGCCTCCTTGTCCTCGTCCGATCCCGCATACGGCCGCTCGGTAGGGGCCAACCGCAAAACCGTTGCACCGCTGCGCCTGTCGGTGCTGATGTTCATGCGCTGGCCTGCCAGCCAGGTTTCAAGTTCATCGAGTGACCCCGACACCACCGCGTCGTGTCCACTCGCGCCGAACAACGCCCACTCGTGCGACAGCCGGTTCTTACGCCGCAACCCGTACCCGGCGCGGCCAGCTTTGGCGGTTATGCGCTGCACATGGTCTTCGAAGGTCATCGCGCCTCCTGCTTCGGCTTCGCCTCGATCGTCGTGACGTCTCGGGACGCGAAGTCGCCGCGGTCGTCCACGACCCGTGTTCCGATCCACGGGCAACGGCCCGGTACCACCCCGTCGTGCTGGCCGATCTTTCCCTCGACTACCGGCACGAGAACGCGGTCCGAACAGTACATCGAAGGGCAATACACCTTGAGCACTTCACCGGTGGACTGGTCGAACATCGCGCCGCCGTGTTTGCACTGAGACACCTTTATCCACGGGCCGGACCCGCATTCACATTTCGTCGTCATTGTCTACGCTCCCAACGGGTTTGGTTGATCGGTCGAATCCAGCAGTGCGGCCCAGTAGTCATGGCGGACCGCGTCGAACAGGTCGTGTAGGTCGTAGAACGCCTCGCGGACCTCCCACAGGTCCGGAAGGCCGTCGAGTATCACTAGTCCCGGTATCTCGCAAGGGAGTTCAGTTCCGCTGGGCCATCGGTAGGCCGGTGTGGAATCTGCTCGGTTCACGATGTGAAGCACCTGGCATTCGCGGTGTACCAGTCGCCATGTAGCGGTTGTGCAGCCATCCGGGGATGTGGTGGTACGGAATCGGTCTCGCCGCATTACACCCCCTCGGTGTGGTGCCTCCCGGTGCTGGGGGTTGGTGCGGCACCCCAGCACCGGGCGGATTTGGTGGGCGCGGTTTGGTCGGCCCATGCGCGGATCGCGTCCGCGAACACCGCGAACGTCTCGATCGAGGGCGTACGCCACCAGCCACACACTTCGGGCCGAGGAGGGCCGCTGAAGGGCTCGCGTTGTGGAAGCTCGTTGTTCGGCATCTGCCGATCTCCCCTGCATCGACTATGGGTTAGGTGACCCGGCTCTTGGAAGCTTCGGTGTGTTACGCCCAGAGCCGGGGCCATGAAATAACCCTGACCTCGATGCATCCTGAATAGAACAGGGTTAGTGTTCGCATGTGTTCGCAGAATCGGACGTGACCGGCCATCTGCTTCGGGAGTTGCGGGTGGTGGCTGGCGTCGGCCTGCGTCAGATGTCTGGGAAGACTCACTACAGCCCCAGCTACCTCTCCGAGATCGAGAACGGCAAGCGTCCTGTTCCTGTGGCAGTGATCGCCGCGTACCGCGAAGTGCTCGGTAGCGATCCGATGTTGGATGTGGACCGACTGACGGCGACGATGGCCGATCCGTCATCAGTGGGAGGCTCAGCGCTAGAAGATATCTCGGTGATCCTTGAACGGACCCGGCGTCTCGAAGACCAGATCGGGACGGCTCTGGTCATCCCAGCGATTCGGGGAATAGACGGCGCAGCAAGGGCTTTGGTTCCTGCCGGGGGTGCATCTTTAGCGTCTGAGGTTGCCACCTATCGAGGGTGGCTCGAACACGTCGCTGGCAACTTCGTGCTTGCCGACAAGGCGCTCACCGACGCGGTACAACTCGCCGAAGAATCCGGAGATGCCTCCCTGATTGAACACGCCCTGTCCTTCCTCGCGTATACGGCTTGGCATCGCGGGGACATGGCACGGGCGCTCGACGTGACCGACGCCGCGATTCGGGTACCGAGAGCGCACCCCGTGCTAGGTGCCTATGACCGCTATCAGCAAGCCGAATTGCTTGCAGCGGAGGGTGATCACGCCAGGGCCGTCCGGGCGCTCCACCGGGCCGACAAGGCGGCCGAATCCACCGACAGTCGCGACCTGCCTAGGCATGGGTATTGGTATGTAGAGGGGTTCTGGGGCGTGCAACGCGGTGTAGTGCTGTCATTGCTCGGCCGCGAGTCCGAAGCCGTACGGGAGGCCACAGCCGGGGTCGTTGCCCTACCTCCGGAATTCCAGCATTCCGAATGGCTTGGCATCATGCTCCGCCGGATCAACCCGGAGATGCACTGTTCGAATGGGAAGTAAAACTCGACATTCGAGTACTCCGCGGTGCCCACCCTGGTAGTTAGTGGGCGGTGGTGCAGGCGGGCAATGTGCTCGCTGGCTCTGCATTGTCAGGGGTTTGTGCGAGTGTCGTCATCGCGACGGGACTTGCACAATGGGTCACCCGCGCGGCGGGTGTGCAATCGGTGGCCAGGGCGTTACCAGTCGATGTCATAGCCTGTGCCGGGTTGCGACTGGTAGGGGTCGTTCTGGTTGGCGCTGTAGTCGCCGGTGTGCTCGGCGTATTGGGTGCGGTAGCCGATGTCGGCGGCGTCGATGGCGTCGGCGATTGCTTGCCCGGCCGGGTCGGGGCTGTGGGGTTGTTCGGTGGGTTCGGGTTGCTGGTTGTCCGGGTGTGGGGTGGGGTCGGGTTGGTGGGTGGTGATGTCGTTGTCGTCGATTTCCAGGCGTGCCCAGAGTGCGGCGGCGGGCATTTCGTCGGGCAGCGGTCGATGTTGTGCGGCTTGAGTGAGCTGGTGTTCGATATCGATTCCGGCTCGGGCGGCGGCGTCGACGTGGCTGGCGATGATCGGCCATGTCGGGTCGGTGCTGATGCGGGGGTCGATTCGGTTGACCGTTGCGGCCCAATGATGTTGGGGCAGTCGTGTATTGCCGTCGTTGTCGAGGATGCGGCGTTGGAGTTGTTGCTGGTGGGCGCGTTCGATGGCGGTGTGGCGGATCGGTCCGGTAGGCCGGTGCTCGGTGTCGGGGATGTGGAGTCCGGCACGCCAAATAGCAAGGTCGACAGCGAGTTCGGTATCTGGGAGGAGGTTTCGCGCCCATCGGGGCGCGGTGGCCGGGGTCCACGCTTGGGCAGTGTCGCTGATCTGGGTGGCGAGTTCGGTCACGATCTGCTGGCGGGCTCGCACAGGTGCAAGGACGTCGAGGTCAAGGGTGTCGGCGGTGTTGGCGGGCAGTCCGGGTGTCCATGAAAGTGGGCCTGGTCCGGCGGAGTGCTGGCCGGTGGGGTCGATTCGCCAGTCCAGCACGGCGGCGGGGTCGGTGGCGGTGTCGAGTTCGCGGCCAGTGATCGCGGTGCGTAAGGCGGTGATCGGGTCGCCTCCGGCGAGGGCGAGCATCGCCAGGTGTTGACGTAGGACCGGGTAGGCGGGACTGTCGGTCAACCCCGGAACGGCTTGTTCGGCGATACGGTCGATGGTGTCGAGTCGTTGTGCGCCGCAGACGTTTTCGGCGGTCATGGCGAGGGTGTCGAGGTAAATGTCGATGGCGCGGCCGATGCGGCGTGCGGGGTCGAGGGCATCGCGCAGTTCGGTGTGGGCTGATCTGGCTGTCCCGTCGCGGTCGAGGATGTATTGCAGGTGTTCGCTAGCGGTGCGGGGGTAGTGGGCGGGCATTGTGTAGATGTCGCCTTCCTCGCCTCCCATCGCGGTGGCGAGGTAGGCGTGATTGGCGTCGCGTCCGCGTGTCATCGCTACATAGAACTGCTGGCGGGACTCGCGCCCGGACAGGGCGACGTGGCAAGTGTCGGCGGTGATGCCTTGAGCGGAGTCGATAGTGGCGGCGTAACCCAAGTGCAGGTGTTCGCTCACATAGTCCGCAGGCAGGCGCACGACGGCGGCGGTGTCTCGGCCGTGGACGCACCGCGCGAGGGTGAGTGCGCCGTCGGGGTGGACTTGGCGGATGGTCCAGATGTAGCCGTTGCGGACCCAGTCGTGTTCGCCGACGCGCAGGCGAGGGTCGTTGCGGCGGGTGCGCACGGTGTCCCCGGCCGAGGCGAGTAGCCCGTCCGCGAGGAGGACATCCGGCTCGGTGGGTGTGGGTGTGCGGGCGAGCCGCTCGGCGCGGGCACGCATGTTCAGGGCGGTCACGATGTCGCGGGTCGGTGCCAGCATCACCGCGTGCGCGCCCGCGGCGGTGTCGGCGGCCCAGCCTCGGTAAGTGTCGTCGTAGACGCTGCCCAAATGTCCGGCGTGGATGCGGCCGTGGTCGAGATACCAGGCCAGGGCCAGGGGATCACCCGCGCGTATTCCCTTGGACGCCAATGCTTCCCCGCGACTGGCGAAGCGCACGACCTCGGTGAGGGTGACTGGCTGGGCGGGTGCGGCGTGGGCCATGTCGGCTGCGGCTCCACCGGCATCGATAGCCGGGAGCTGATGGTCATCGCCCAGGCATCGCACGGTCGCATCCCGGCTGCTCAGATACCGCAACAGGCGCAGACGTTTGGAGGTCGGCACGGTGATGTGTTCATCGATGATGACCAGGGTGGTGTCGTCGATGTCGAGGACCCATTGCGGCAGGTGCGGCGGATACTCACCGGTGAGCGCGGCGGGGTGATGAGCGTCGAGGACGTGGAGGAGTTTGTCGACAGTTTCGGCGCGGGTACTGATCGCGTGGCCTAGTTCTGAGGCGGCGTTGGCGGTGGGGGCCAAGCCCAGTACGGTCCCGCCGGCCGATTCCCAGGCGGTGGCCAGTACTGCCATGGCGGTGGTCTTGCCGGTTCCGGCTGGTGCGTTGGCGGTGTGCACGCACATCCCGGCAGTGGCGAAGGATTCGATGACGCGGATCTGACCGAGGTTCAGCGGCTCGTCGGGGTGGGCGGTGTTGTAGTCGTGGACCGCGAGGGCGACGTGTCCGGCAGGCAGGATGCGTCCGCCGGGTTCGACTGCGAGGGCGATGAGTTCGGCTTCGGCGGCGAGCGTGGATGCGGTGGTGTAGATCTGGGAGTTCGCGCGGGTGTGTATCGGGGTGCCGTCGTCGCGGCGCAACCATGCCGGGACCGCACTCAGTTCAGGTTGCTCGGTCAGGTCCGGATCACCGCGCGCGACCGCAGCGCTCGGTGCGAGCGCGTGCGCGCACGCTTCCGCGGTGACGCGCGACCAATCTGCGGGAACCACCTCGCCGCGGAGTTGGCGTTCGACTTCGGCCCGGAGATTGAACTCACGCCAGGTCGCGCGTTTGTCCGAGACCGCCGCCACCGCCTGGCCGCTGATGCGGGCCACGAACGCGTCATCGGGTGCCGGACGCGGGACCGGTTGGACGGACAGGACACGGCTGATGACAGCGTCCACAGCCTCGGAGCCGCCGAGTAGTTCGGCGGCTTCCTCGCGCCAGTTCGCGCGTTGTTGTGCGCGGGACCCCGGAACATGTTTGCGGGGTCGGGTTTCCAGGGTCGCGCGTTGGGCGAGTCGGTGTACTTCGCCAGGTTCGGGTTCGCGCCCGAATGCGGCTTGCCATGCGGCGGTGAGGGTATCCAGGCGATTTGTGATCGCGGTCCCGCGCCGCGACCACAGGTGGATCAGCGGCAGTGGAACACCGACGATCTCACGGACACGAACCTGGTTGGGGTCGCGGTCGAGGCGGTCGGCGAACCGCAGGCCGAGCGCGGTTTCGAGGTGGTGTTCCAGGCGGGTGTCATAGATTTCGGAGACCGTGACCACTGCTTCGTGGATGGTGGTGCCGTCGATGGTGCGCCACTTGCCGTCGGTGGTGCGTACGCGGTTGGCGATCAGCACGTGGGTGTGCAGGTCAGGATCGGCCGCGCGGGAGTCGCGGTGGGTGAACGTCGCGGTGATCGCGCCTTGGACCTGGACTTGGCGAATACCGTTGCGACCCAACCGGGTGAACAACGCCTCAGATTCCAGCCAGGCCAGCGCGTCGGTGACCGCGTGCCGGTGCGCGGTGGCGATCATGTCCGCCAGCGGTGGTGAGGCGATCGCCCACAACACAGACACACTCTTGACGGGACTGAACGTGAAGTCGTATCCCGCGACCGCTGTGCGGTCGGGGCGGGAGTTCTTGACCACCCACCCCGACAACTCACGGGCATCGAGCGGGGCGCGCCCGTACTCGAGCGTGAACATGTCGGTGGCGACTGCGGTGCTGATCCGAGCGCGGACATCCTCGGGGATGGGCGCGGTGGCGCACGCGCCGACGCTGGTGTTGTAGTCGCGGTATGCCTGGGCCTTGGCGGCGCGGTAGCCCGAGGTAGAGGCGTAGACCGGGTAGCGGTTACCGAGTCTGGTTGCCTTCTCCGCCATCCGGGCAGCCTGCGCGCGCGGCACACCGGCAGCATGGTGGCGGGCGAGGGCGCGTGCGCGGGCCTGCTCGGCGTCCGGGTGGATCCCTTCCCCGAACAGATTGCGCATCTGCTCCTCGGTCACCTCTGAACCAGGGGCGATACCGAGTGCGGAAAGTCCGGTGCCGCGCCAGGTTCCGGGGGCTTCACCGTGTTCGTCGTAGTACTCGGCCAGCGAGGCGCGGCCGCGCGCGCTGGTGTCGTTGGCGGCGGTGTTTCGCAGGTAGTACTGATAGCCGTTGCCTGCGGCGACTTTGTGCATCGTCGCGACCATGCCTCCATGAAGCGCCTACTACACTTCGTAATTCAAGAGGGCAACTCTTAAAAATAGCTGAGAACAACGAATTTCGAGGCGATATGACCCCGAGATGCAAGATGTCTGGTTGTTGAGTAGTGAGTGGGTACGGGGTGGGGTATGAGGTGAGGGGGTGAGAAGGGGTGCGTGAGTGAGGTATAGGGGGCGGTGGGGGTGAGGGCGGGTGTAGGGGGTCTGTAGCGGATGTGTGTGGGTATTGGCTGGCGGGGTGGTGAGCTGAGTCCGGTGGAACCGGCGCGCGCCGGACGCGCGGGCACGCGACCGACGGGCGCGGCCCGCACGACGAGCGGGAACCTCGAGCGCAGATCCGGGGCGCTCGGGCACTGTCGATCTTCAGGCATACTGGAATCGGTGCCGTGGGGAGACAGGCGAGTCGAAGAAACGGAGAACACTCATGCCACCCCACAGGAGCCCTCGCACGCACACCAGCGGGACCGGTGTAGCTCGCTCGAGCGGACCCGACAGCCCGGCCGACGACGGCAAAGCCTCGGCACCGCCGGACGGTCCGACAACCCAGGACGCGGCAACCGGCGGGGGCGAGGAGCAAGCGCCCCGGCAGCGACCAGACACTCGAGGGCTGGCCTTGATCGGCCCGACGAGTGAGGCCACACGCCGGATGGTCGCTGAAAGCCGTGCACGGCAAGGGCTCGGCCCCTACATCAACGATCCGTACGTGATCGAATCACTGGCGCTGTTCCTGCGTCACGCACTCGACACCCTCGAGCGCGATAACGGGCGCGAGGACCGCTGACACAGCGGTCAGAACTCCCGCCACACGATCTCGACCGAGGATTTGTCGAAACGCCACGTCTTGCCGGTCTGATCTTCCCACGTGGCGGCGTAGACGCGGGCGGGCCGCACGATCACCTTCTCGATCAGGCGTGCGGCCGCCTCGTGCTGCCACCGCGATCCCTTGCTCTTCCATGCCTTACGCAACTCGCCTGTTTCGCCGATGTCGGCCAACACCGCCAGCGCTTGCACGCTGCGCAGCGAATTCTGTTCAGCACGAAGGTCTTTCAACGTCTGTTTCAGGTTGGCTATCGTGCGTTCGATCACGCGCAAGTCGTAGTCGTCCCCGGCACCGGACAGAACGGCGGCGCGCTGGTCGGTCTCGGCGTCGAGATTGCCCGCGGTGACCTCGATCCGTTTCTCGAGCTCGGCGATGCGTTGGGCGTTGTCGTTGCCGCAATCCAACCGGGCGATGATCTGCGGGTCCTCATACACCGCGATCACCGCCTGTGCGACATAGGTTTCCAGCGCGCCCGCGTCCCGGTACACCCGCCCGCACCCGCTCACCTGACGCGCGGAGTCCTTGTGCTGGCAGCCATAGCGGCGCTGGATCGTCTTGCCGCCGTTCTTGAGCTTGCGCTCCAGGATCGAACCGACCATCCACGAACCGCAGTTCTCGCCCGCGCGGTCGCTAGTCTCGGCCCACTTCCCGTTGCATTCGGCCAACCCGGTCAGCCAGTATTCGCCGTTGCGCTGACGGGGCCGGTCCTTGTCCGTGGCGCGGCGGTGAGCCCGCAAACCGGCTCGCATCGCGTCATGCTCGGCGCGGGTGAAGATCGCGGGCCACTGCGCGCGATGGCGGGTGCCGGTGCGCGCGTGCACGCGAATGCCGTTGCCCTCCGGGTTCTTCAAGCACTCGCAGCGTCGGCCGTGGGCGTCGGTGTGCTCACCCAGGTCGTAGGACACATACGCTTCCAGCAACAATTGGTCGGCCAGCTTGCCTACCCGCCACGGCCCGCCTGCGGCTGTGGTGATCCCACGACGGTTCCAGTCGGTGATGATCGTCGTCTGCGATTCGCCGTTGATTACTCGGTCGCGTCCCTCGTGCAGTACCGCGACCTCGGACTCACGCAATGCGTTGCGGTCCAAGACATCGGCACCGGTCAGCGGATGCGCTCCGACCACACGCCCATAACCGAACCGGCGCGAACCACCCTGCATCACCCCCTTGGCGGCCTCCTCGCTCATCCGGTCGAGGAGGTTTTCAGTGTTCACCTCGCGGTACTCGGCGGCCTCGGCGACCTTCACCATGAAATTCTTACGCCCTGCTCCGGTGGTGAGGTCGTATTCGCCGTCCTTGACGAACAAATACCGCACACCCTCATCGCGGCCCAGTTTCATCAACTCGTTGCCCAGGTCATAGTCACGGCTCAACCGCGCCACATCGCGAGCGAGCGTCCGCTTCGATGGACCCGCCGTCACCAACCGCAGCAACTCACGCAATCCCGGACGGTCCGCATCCGCGCCCGACAGATCGTTGTCGCACACGATCCGCGCCAACGCCAACCCCTTGCGCTCGGCGTGAGCGACCTGGCTTTTGGCCTGCAACTGCACACCCTCGGCACGATCCTTCTCGTCCCGCGAGATCCGAACATAGCCATACACCCACTCGGAGGGGTCGACATTTGCCACCGAAACAGCAAGGGCCGCATTGATTTCCGTCAACCAGCCAGGCTCGGTAAGGGTCTTTGTTCGCGTCATAACTCCAGCGTACGGACGTAGTGTATAGCTGTCAGCTCGCTGGGGTCAGCATCACCTGGTACACGTGGCTCGAACAGGGACGCCCGATCAACGTCAGTAGTCAGGTTCTGGACGCGATCGCCCGCACGCTCCGGCTCGACACCGCCGAACGGGACCACCTGTACCGCCTGGCCGAGGTGCCGGTGCCCGAGGTGACCGTCACCGCCGATCGGATCACGCCCACCATGCAGTCGATTCTGGACAGCATCACCGGTTTTCCGGCCGCGGCCCTCAACAGCCGCTGGGATCTGCTCGGCTGGAACGCCGCCTGCGCCGCGGTATGGCCGCGGCTCACCGCACCCGACAGCTCCCGCAACGTGCTGTGGGAGATGTTCACCACCCCCGAATGCTGCCGCTCCTTCGTGAACCGGGACACCGGCCTACCGCACATGGTCGCATCGTTCCGGGCCGCCTTCGCCCAACACCTCGACGACCCGGCCTGGACCACCCTGATCCGCGGGCTCTGCACCGCCAGCACCGAATTCACCCACCTCTGGGCCAACCACGACGTAGCCGCCCCGCCCAGCCAAACCATGACCTACCACCACGCCGCGACCGGCGACCTCTCCTTCACCCTGACCCGACTAGACCTCACCGCCACCCCCGAAACCTTCCTCACCATCTGGACCCCCGTCGACAACCGAACCCGCGACCGCACAACCTGGCTACTCGCCCACCCCACCGCCCCGTCCCTAGATCACACCCACTGACAACCTTCAGCGATCGATCGCCCCGGGTCCCCGTCGCATCAGGCTGCTGGGGTCGAAAGCGAACGGCGACGCCGTCCTCCAGATACGTTGCTGCGGAGCCACACCGCAGCCGCACACCTTCTGACACACGCACGCGTGTCAGTGCGGCGAGCCGGTGTGCGGGAAATCAAAGCGTGTGCGGCTGTTACTGCCGACGACGCCACCTGAGCCGCGACCCGCTCCGAAAACCGTTGATATCAGCCCACATAGCGGCGAGCGGGCGAATTCCGCTGGGATTCCTCCAGCAGGACCAAACCCTCCTCGACTCGTGGCGGCAACACTTTGCGTTCGCGTAGTACCCAAGGCAGTCCGCGTAGTGATTCGAGGACGGCGGCGGCGGTGGTGCGGTCGGCGGGGGCCGATCGGAGGATGGCGGCGCTGCGGCGGGCGGCGCTGCGGATCGGGCGGCGTAACCATAAGGTCCACAGGGTGTTTCGGATGCCGAGTCGGCGGCGGTGGGTGGAATCCCGGGAGCGGGACGGTTGGTGGTGGATCACCATGTCTTCGGCCCAGCACATCCACCAGCCCGCGGCGGCCAGGTCGAGGGCGAGGAGTTCCTCTTCGCCGCCGAACCATAGGCGTTCGGAGAAGCCGCCGACCTCGTTGAACGCGGTGACGCGGAAGGCGGACAGGCCGGCCATCACGCCGAGCAACGCGGGGCCGGGCAGCCAGCCGGGGCCGGAGATCGGTGAGTCGCGGAATTCCGGCGTGATCGGGTCCTCGCGCAGGTCGGGCGCGACCAGGCAGCGTCCGGTGACCGAGGCCAGGCCGGGATACTGGTCGAGCAGGTCGGCGGCGCGGGTCAGTGCACCGGGTTGCCACGTCGTGTCGTCGTCACAGAAGGCCACGTAGGGTGTTTTCGCCTGCCGCACCGCGATGTTCCTGGCGATCGCGCCGAGGTTTTCCGGCGAGCGGATGAGTTCGACGGAGGGAAACGCAGCGGCGACCGCGTCGGCGGTTCCGTCCGCGGAACCGTTGTCCACCAGGATGATCGGGGCCGCGTCCGGCAGCCCGGTCATGTGCGCGAGGGTTTCCAGCAGTTGTTCGCGCCGGTCCCGGGTGATGATGACGACAGTCATGCGCTGGCTGACCATGCGGTCACTTCCTTTCGGCGAGTTCCAAGGTGCGGGCTCGGCGTTCCACTTCCGGCGGCAGCGGGCGCCGCTGCGCCAACGCCTGGGGCAGGCGGCGAATGATTCCCGCGACCGTCAGCAACGTCTCGGGGTCGCGGGCCGCCGCGCGCAGCAGGCCCAGTGTTTCTGCCGCGCAGCGCCGCAACGGCCAGCGCAGCCAGCTGATCAAGGCGTTGTTGCGCTGTTCGACCCGCCTGCGCCACGCTCGGGGCGGTCGGTGGGTGGACGGATGATGATGTGCGCGAACGTCTTCGACGTAACAGAGCTGCCAGCCGCCGGCCGCGAGGTCCAGCGCGAGCAACCGTTCTTCGGCGCCGAAGTGCAGCAGCGGATTGAAGCCGGTGGCCTGCTGATACGCCTCCTTCCGGACGATCGCCGCGCAGGCAAGGAAGCCGAGGATCAGCGGGCCTGGCAGCTCCGGTGGATGCCCGAGCGGGCTGGTCGCCATCAGTTCGTTGACCGGATCGTCCCGGTTGTCTGCGCCGACGAGTGTGCGCCCGGCGATCAGGCCGAGCCGGGGGCAGGCGTCGAGCAATCGTTCGGCTTCGGGAAGCGCGTCGGCGGCCCACCACGAGTCGTCGTCACTGAACGCGACATACGGTGTGCGGGCGGCCGCGACGCCGATATTGCGCGCCGCCGCGCCGAGGTTGCGCGCCAGCCGGATGACCCGCACGTCCGGGAAGGCCGCCGCGGTCTCGGCGGTGTGGTCGGCGGACGCGTTGTCTACCACCACGATCGGCGGACGCGGGCGCAGTGCGCTCAATTCGGTGAGGGTACGGGCCAATTCGGCGGCGCGGTCCCGGGTGGCGATGACCACCGTGGTCTTTCCCGCGATGCCGGTACTCATACCGGCAGTCCGGCGCGCAGCTCGTCGAGTAGTTCCTCGGTCAGGGCGTCGGCCGCCGGGAAGTCGCGTCGCCGCGCACGGTGCCTGCCCGCGGGCGACAGGCACCAGCGCCACCAATGGTCGAATGCCCCGGCCTCGACGGCGTCTTCCGCGCTGACCAGTGCGGGCCAGTTCAGCGCCGCCGCCTGCGCGGTGACCTTCCCACCGCCGGCGATGGGATCCACCGCCAGCACCGGGACACCGGCCCGCAGGCCCATGACCAAGCCGTGCAGGCGAGTGGTGACCACCGCGTCGAGCCGGGCGAACACCGACGCGAGCTGGTCGGGGGTGCGGCATTGCCGCCAATCATCGCTTGCCAGCCTGGTATCCAGCGGCAGTCGCGCACAGTCGAGGTCCGCGAGCCAGCGCAGCAACGCCTCATGGACCGAGCGATGCCGCCGGGCCGCACCGTATTCGCGCTGGCCCGGCGCGAATACCGCACCGACCACCGGGACGGTCGTGGTGGACGCCGCGACCGCGATGTCCGGCCGCGGGGTGGACAGGCCGTCGCGTGCCAGCACCCGGTGGAAACCGGTGACCGCCGCATCGCCGGGATCGAGAATGGAAACACCCACCGCGATGCGCCGGCAGCTCGCATACCGCTCGTGCAAGGACCGCACCTGGTGCCCGTGCGCCGGCCCGCACACGAACACCAGGTGCGAATAACGTTCGGAATGGGCATCGCTCAGGTGCAACGCGTCGGCCCGGTAGACCGGGCTCAATGCCATGTCATGAGGTATTCCGGCGGCCGTGAGAGCCGCGCCGACCCGGCTCATACTCAACACATCGCCCGCCGTCGCTTCGCCGTGCACAAAACTGGCCCAGCCGGTGACAAGTACCCGCATGCGGCGCGCATACCCGCTGTGCCGCAAGCCAATCCACCGCTCCACCGGATCATCCCACGGCCGGAGCCGGGCGCAGATGCACCACCTTCATCTGGCTCATCTCGTCCAATAGCTCAGGGCCGTAACCGAACCCGTTGCCGCTGGCCCCGCGTGGCTGCGCCGCGCCGCCCGGCGCCCCACCGAACACCGCGTTGATCTTCACCGTGCCCACCGGCAGTGCGCGCCAGGCCTGCTGGGCGTTGGCCATCGAGGGGGTGAGCACGGTCGCGGCGAGTCCATAGTCGTCGCTCGCGGCCTCCGCGATGCCCTGGTCGAAGGTGTCGACCACGCGCACCGGCGCGACCGGACCGAACGTTTCTTCGCGCATCACCCGCATCGCCGGATCGCAGTGGGTCAAGACGGTGGCCGGATAGTGCGCTCCGGCACCGTCGGGCACCGCGCCGCCGACCAACAGCTCGGCACCCTGGTCTACCGCGTCACGCACCTGCGCATGCACCTGATCGCGATGACGCCGGTCGACCAGCGGCGCGGTATTCCACGACTCGGCTGCCGCGGCCAGGGCCGCGAGGAACGGCTCCGCGACGTCGCGGTGCACGAAGATCCGTTCCACGGACACACAGATCTGACCGGAGTTCGCGAACGCGCCGAGCGCCGCCTGTCCGGCGGCCCACACCGGATCCACCCCGGCGTCGACGACGAGTGCGTCGTTGCCGCCGTTCTCCAGCAAGGCTTTCGCACCGGTCGCCGCCACACTTTTCGCGATCGACCGGCCGGTGGCCGTGCTGCCGACGTGTGCGACGACGTCCACATCGGGGCGCGCGGCGAGCAACGCGCCGACTCGTCCATCGCCCTGCACCGTCTGCAGCACCCCGTCGGGGAGAACGCCTGCGAGGAGGTCGCCGAGCAGCGCACCGGTGTGCGGTGCGCGTTCGCTCGGCTTGTAGACGACCGTGTTCCCGGTGACCAGCGCCGCGCCGAGCAGACCACAGGACACCGCGACGGGATCGTTCCATGGGGTCAGCGCGACGACGACGCCGCGCGGTTCCCACACCATGAGGTCGGTAGCCTCGAAGTCACCCTGCAAGGTTCGACCGCGATGTACCGGTCCGAGTTCGGCGTATTGCCCGAGGGTCGCGGCACCGGCCAGCACGCCCTCTTCGGCTTCGCCCGTCGGGCGTCCGGTTTCGACATGATTGAGTTCGGCGAGTTCATCGGCCCGTTCGCGCAACAAGGCGGCGCCCGCCTGCAGCGCCGCCGCCCGCTCCGCCGCCGGGGTGCGCGCCCATCGGGGTTGGGCCCGGTTCGCCAGCCGCACTTGCCGATCGAGCTCCGCGGGCTCGGTCATGGGCACCCGGCCCACCGTAGCGCCGGTGCCGGGATCGATGATCTCGATCGGTTCGACCTCGCGACGTTCATCAGAAAGCGTGACAGTGTTCGACGCGCTCATGACCCCACCTCACCGGCACTCGGCTCCGTCACGCGCGAGGCGCGCTCTGCCACGGTTCGCTCGCTACGTTCGCTCATGTCGTCAGACTTTGCCGGACACTCGCGGTTCAAACCCGCCGGTGCGCGTCCAGGCGCCGGACGCTCGCTGATAACCGACAAACCGCCCGCGGTGTGGTAGCCGTGTTTGATCCGCCGGGAACAGGCAAAAGCTACCAACATGTCCGCGATGATCGAACGGCGCACAGTGTTGCTGTGGCATGTGCACGGTTCCTGGACGACCTCGTTCGTGCAAGGGCCGCACCGTTATCTACTCCCCGTCGTGCCGGACGGTGGGCCGTGGGGCCGGGGGCTTTGCGGCCGCGACTGGCCGTCCGCCGAGGAGGTACCCGCGCCGGAATTACCCGACCGCGGTCCCGATGTGGTTGTGCTCCAACGCCCGGAGGAAATCGAACTGACCGAGCGGTGGCTCGGCCGGCGTCCCGGCGTCGATATACCGGCGGTCTATGTGGAGCACAACACACCGCGGCCCAGCGCGGCCACCACCAGGCATCCGCTGGCGGATCGGACCGACATCCCGATCGTGCACGTCACTCATTTCAACAATCTGATGTGGGACAACGGACGCGCACCCACCCGGGTGGTGCCGCACGGCATCGTGGATCCCGGCCCGTTGTACACCGGTGAAATACCGCACGGGGTGGCGCTGATCAATGAACCGATGCGGCGCGGCCGGATCACCGGCAGTGATCTGCTGCCGGACTTCGCGATGGCCGGACCGGTCGACGTGTACGGCATCGGTGCGAACGAATACACCCCGGAAAGACCTGCCGGGCACCCGATTCGCGGCATCGGCGATTTCCGGCAGTCGGCCTTGCATCCAGACATGGCCCGTCGAAGGGTCTACCTGCATACCGCGCGGTGGACCTCGCTCGGGCTGTCCCTGCTGGAAGCCATGCACGTAGGCATGCCGGTGGTGGCCGTGGCCACCACCGAGGCGGTCAGCGCGGTGCCGCCGGAAGCCGGTGCGATCTCGACCGACGTCGCGGCGCTCACCGCGAAATTCCATGAATTCCTGCACGAACCCGACTTGGCGGTGCTCGCGGGCAAGTCGGGCCGGCAGTTCGCGCTGGAGCATTTCGGCCTCGATCGCTTTCTGCGCCGGTGGGATTCGCTGCTCGCCGAAGTCACCGCATGACGCAGTTCACCGACCGGAAGGCAGACTCATGAAGATCGCGATGGTGTCCGAACACGCCAGCCCGCTCGCCGCGTTGGGCGGCGTCGACGCGGGCGGTCAGAATGTCCATGTCGCGGAATTGGCTGCCGGACTGTGCAGGCTCGGCCACGAGGTCACCGTCTACACCCGGCGCGAGGACGCGCAGGCGCCGCCGACCGTGCGCACCGAGCAGGGGTATCGCGTGATCGGCGTACCGGCCGGACCGGCCCGCGTCCTGCCGAAGGACGAATTGCTGCCGCACATGGGCGAATTCGGCGAGTTTCTGCGCGAGCAGTGGCGCGTCGACCGCCCCGATGTGGTGCACGCGCATTTCTGGATGTCCGGGCTGGCCGCCCTCGCCGCCGCTCGCCCCGCCGGCATCCCGGTGGTGCAGACCTTCCACGCGCTCGGGGTGGTGAAACGCCGCCATCAGGGTGCCGCCGACACCAGCCCGGCGGACCGGATCCACCTGGAGCAAGGCATCGCCGAACAGGCCGACCGGATCATCGCCACCTGCACCGACGAGGTTTTCGAACTGGCCAGGATGGGGGTGCCGCGGTCAAGGACGTCGGTGATTCCGTGTGGGGTGCGGCTCGAGCAGTTCACCCCGGACGGGCCGAGTGCGGCGAAATCAGCGAACCATCGAATGGTCAGTGTGGGCAGGCTGGTGCCGCGCAAGGGATTCGACACGGCGATCACCGCACTCACCGACCTGCCGGACACCGAGCTGGTCTTGGTCGGCGGCCCGGATGACGGCGCGGTAGCCGAGGATCCCGAAGGCAAGCGGCTGCTGGCCCTGGCCGGTGAGCTCGGCGTACGGGACCGGCTGCACCTGGTCGGTCAGGTGCCGAGGACCGAGGTGGCCCCGCTGCTCAGATCGGCGGATGTGGTCGTGTGCACGCCGTGGTACGAGCCGTTCGGCATCACCCCGCTGGAGGCGATGGCCTGTGGCGTTCCGGTGGTTGCCGCCGCGGTCGGCGGACTCATCGACACCGTCGTCGACGGCGTGACCGGTCGGCTGATCCCGGCCCGGGCGCCCGCGAAACTCGCTGCGGCGGTACAGGATCTGTGCAGCACGCCGGGGGCCGCAGCGCAGTACGGGCGCGCCGGACTCGAGCGCGTCAAGGCTCGCTATTCGTGGGACCGGATCGCCGCCGACACGGTCCGCGAGTACCGGCGGGTGGCCGCCGCGGCCGCGCGGGCACAGGACAGCGCGCCACGGGGCAGCCGCACGCTCGACGCCACCGAACGCCGCGCCGGCCGTTCTACCGGGTAGGCGTCGCTTGGATCATGGTGCCGCCGTACAGAAATGGGAGATAACGTGTCCGAACACAGCAGACGCGCGCTGGTCACCGGCGGTTGCGGGTTCGTCGGATCACACCTGTGCGAGCAGTTGCTCGACGCGGGCAGCGCCGTGCTCGCACTCGACAACTTCGCCACGTCCAACCCGGACAATGTGGCCCAGTTGCTCGGCAGGCCCGGGTTCGATCTCGTCCAGCACGATGTCACCGAGCCGCTACCTCCGCTGGGCCCCGTCGACGTGGTCTTCCATCTGGCCTCGGCCGCGTCGCCGCCGGATTACCTGCGGCTGCCGATCGAAACCCTGCGCGCCGGATCGCTGGGTACCGCCAACGCGCTCGAGCTGGCCGAACGGAATCGAGCGCGCTTCGTGCTCGCGTCGACGAGCGAGGTGTACGGCGACCCGGCCGTGCATCCGCAGCCGGAAGCGTACTGGGGCAACGTCAATCCGATCGGCCCGCGCAGCGTCTATGACGAGGCCAAACGCTATGCCGAGGCGTTGACCATGGCGTTTCGCCGAGAACGCGGCGTCGATTCCGGCATCGCCCGGATCTTCAACACCTACGGTCCGCGCATGCGCACCGACGACGGCCGGATGGTGCCCACCTTCATCGCGCAGGCGCTGGCCGACGAGCCACTCACCATCGCGGGCACCGGGGAACAAACCCGGTCGCTGTGTTACGTGGAAGACACCGTGCGCGGCCTGCTCGCGCTGGCGGCGAGCGACCATCCCGGGCCCGTCAATATCGGCAATCCCCATGAGGTATCGGTGCATGGCCTCGCCGTGGAAATCCGCTCGGCGATCGGCAGCCGGTCGACGCTCACCTACATCGACGGCGCGATCGACGATCCGCAGCGGCGCTGCCCGGATATCTCCCTGGCAAGGCTCGAATTGGGCTGGTCGCCAACGGTTACCAGAGCGGACGGGCTGCGCCGCACGATCGACTGGTTCGCCGCCCGCTCGACCGGACCTGCCGCGCGCGCACTGCCGTGACCAGCGGTTTCCGGCGCAACCGTTTAATGATGATCTCACCGGGTAGCGCCGTAGCTGTCAGCGGGATCATCGTCCGACGTGACGTCTCGAGAGGAAAGGCGACCCGTGCGAATTCTTGGAATCAACGCGGTATTTCACGACCCCGCCGCGGCTCTGATCGTAGACGGTGAGATCGTCGCGGCCGCGGAGGAAGAACGGTTCAGCCGGCGCAAGCACGGCAAACGACCGGTGCCGTTCTCCACCTGGGAGCTGCCCGAACAGGCGGCCGCGTGGTGCCTCGAGCGCGCTGGCCTGCGACCCGACCAGCTCGACGCGGTGGGCTACTCCTACGACCCGGACCTGGTCGATCATTCGCTCGGCGGCCTCGACCGGCGCAGCGAGGCGACCCGGACGGATTACGCGCGTCGCGCGCCGGGCTTCCTCCAGGCCGCGTTGCCCGGTCTCGATCCCGGAATCGTGCGTTTCGTGCGCCATCACCTTGCCCATGCCGCGTCTGCGGCACTCGCTGCGCCCCTTGGTGATTCAGCGGTTCTAGTGGCCGATGGCCGCGGCGAGAGCCAGTCTTATCTTGCGGGTGAATACCGGGACGGCAAGTTCGTGGAATTGGCGGCACAACAATTGCCGCACTCACTGGGCCTGATGTACGAGGATCTCACCGAACATCTCGGATTCGCCAGATCGAGCGACGAGTACAAGGTGATGGCCCTCGCCTCCTACGGCACTCCCCGATTCCTGGACCAGTTCCGCGAATTGATCTACACGACCGGTGACGGCGGATTCCGCACTGAACCCGTGGACTGGGCAGCGTTCGCACCCGCCGTGTCCGGCGGCGCGCTCAGCCAGGACCACGCCGACCTGACCGCGAGCGTGCAACGACGGCTCGAAGATGTGTTGCTGGAGTTGACTTCCTGGCTGCATCAGCAAACCGGGCAGCGCAACCTCACCCTGGCCGGTGGCATCGCGCTCAACTGCGTCGCCAATACCCGGTTGCACGCCGAGGGGCCCTATGAACGAATCTGGGTGCAGCCCGCCTCGGGTGACGCGGGCACCGCGCTCGGCGCCGCACTGCAATTGGCCGCCGAATTCGGTGAGCCCGCCGCCCCGATGCGTGGCGCCGATCTCGGCCGCGAATGGACGGACGAGGAACTGGAAGCCATTCTCCGCACCGCCAAAATTCGGTATACGAAATCCGATGACGTGGCGGCGGAGGTGGCGCAAGCCCTCGCGGAAGATCAAGTGGTGGCCTGGTTTCAGGGCCGAGCCGAATTCGGCCCGCGCGCGCTCGGGCATCGTTCGCTGCTCGCGCACCCCGGCCGGTCGGCGAATCTCGAACGCCTCAACGATGTGAAGGGCCGCGAGCAGTTCCGGCCGATCGCGCCGATGGTTTCGGCCGACCGGGCGGCCGAGATATTCGAGCGCGGGCCGTTGCCGAGCCCGTACATGTTGTTCGTGCACGATGTCGTGCCCGCGTGGCGTGCACGCATCCCCGCGGTCACCCATGTGGACGGCACCGCGCGGGTGCAGACCGTCGATGCCGCGGACAATCCGGTGCTGGCCAGGATGTTGACCGAGTTCGACAAGCGCACAGGTTTGCCCGTGGTGGTGAACACCAGTTTGAACACCGCGGGCAGGCCGATGGTCGACTCGCCCCGCGACGCCCTCGAATGCTTCGGTTCCGCGCCGATCGATCTGCTGGCGCTCGGCCCGTTCCTGGTGCGTCGCCGATGAACGCGCACACCGTGGACTACAGCATCGTGATTCCGACCATGGGCCGGGACAGCCTCCGGTTGCTGCTCGAAGCACTCGGTGCCGCAACGGGTCCGCAGCCGCGGGAGATCATCGTGGTGGACGACCGGCCAGCGGGCGGCGCATTGCCGCTGCCCGACGCCGTGCCGCCGGTGCGCGTCCTCCGGTCCGGTGGCCGCGGGCCTGCTGCCGCGCGCAATACGGGCTGGCGAGTCGCCACCGGAACGTGGATCGCCTTCCTGGACGACGACGTGATCACCCCGCCGGATTGGCCGACTCGCTTGGCCGAAGATCTGCGCGATCTCGACCCGAATACCGCCGCGTCGACCGCTCAGATCGATGTTCCGCTGCTGGCACACCGCAAACCGACCGACGCGGAACGCGGCACCGCGGGACTGGCCACCGCCCGCTGGATCACCGCGGACATGGCGTACCGCCGGTCCGTGCTCACTGCGGTCGGCGGCTTCGACGAACGGTTCCCACGCGCGTTCCGCGAGGACGCCGATCTGGCGCTGCGAGTCTGCCTGGCCGGCTTCACCATCGCGTCCGGGCGACGGCGCACCCAGCACCCGGTGCGCGAATCCGGGTTCTTTGCCAGCGTGCGCGCCCAACGCGGAAACGCCGACAACGCGTTGATGCGGCGTAAGTTCGGTACTCGATGGCGCCAGCGCGTCGGCGAGGGAGCCGGAATGCTGCCGCGGCACGCGCTCACCACGGCCGCGGGCGCGGCGGCCCTCGCACTCGCAGGCACCCGCCATCGCCGCGCCGCCTTGGCACTTGCCGCCGGGTGGACGGCGCTGACCGGCGAGTTCGCTGTTCGCCGGATCGCACCCGGACCGCGGACAGCGGCCGAAATCGGACGAATGCTGGTCACCAGCGCGCTGATTCCGCCCGCCGCGTGCTGGCACCGCCTGCGCGGCGAACTTCGGCACCGCGACGCGACCCACCCGTCGCCGCTGGCGGTGCTGTTCGACCGGGACGACACGCTCATCATCGATGTCCCCTACCTCGCCGACCCCACCAGGGTTCAGCCCGTGCCGGGAGCTGTCGATGCGCTGAAGTCGGTGCGCGCCACCGGAATTCGGGTCGGCATCGTGAGCAATCAATCAGGCGTCGCGCGCGGACTGATCAGCTCCGAGCAGCTCGCCGCCGTGAACTCGCGGGTCGAGGAATTGCTCGGCCCCTTCGAGACGTGGCAACTGTGTGTGCACGGCGAAGACGATGGCTGCGCATGCCGCAAACCCGAGCCTGGCATGGTACGGCGGGCCGCGGCGGAACTCGGCGTCGACGTCAGCAGGTGTGTGCTCATCGGCGACACCGGCGCCGACGTCGCCGCCGCGATCTCCGCCGGAGCGCGCGCGATTCTGGTCCCGACGGCACGAACGCTGCCGGAAGAGGTGCGTCGCGCGCAGCACGAAGCGGCCGTGGCGCAGGATCTCACCGAAGCCGTCCGGCTGGCGATGGCGGGTGTGCCGTGACGCGCCGGGCGCTGGTGGCGCGCATGGACAACGTCGGCGATGTGCTGCTCGCCGGGCCGTGCGTGCGCGCCGTTGCGGCGCACGTCGATTCGGTCACGCTGCTGGCCGGACCGCGCGGACGGACCGCCGCCGAACTACTGCCTGGTGTGGATCAGGTACTGACCTGGTGTGCGCCGTGGATCGACCTGGAGCCGCCCGCGGTCGAGTCGGCGGGCGTCGCCGAATTCGTCGAACGGATCCGCGCGCTGCGTCTGGATGTGGCGTTGATTGTCACCTCTTTTCATCAGTCGCCGCTGCCACTCGCCTTGCTGCTCAAGCTGGCCGGGGTGCCGTGGGTCGGGGCGATCTCGGACGACTACCCCGGTTCGTTGCTCGACCTGCGCCATCGCGTCGACGGCGATCCGCCCGAAGCCGAACGCGCGCTCTCGCTTGCCGAGGCGGCCGGTTTCCGGCTGCCGCCCGGCGATACCGGGAAGCTCGCCGTGCGGCGGCCGCTGCCGGACGTCTCCGGTATGACCGGCGGCCCAGGCTATATGGTCGTGCATCCGGCCGCCTCGGTGCCGGCGCGGCAGCCGTCCGCGGACCGTTCGGCGGCGTTTGTCGCCGCACTGGCGAACGCCGGTCACCGGGTGATCGTCACCGGCGGCCCGGCCGACCGGGCGCTCACCGCTGCCGTCGCCGGTGCGCACGCCCTCGACCTCGGCGGCGCGACCAGCCTGCCGGAGCTCGCCGCCGTGCTCGGCGACGCGCGCGTTGTCGTCGCGCCCAATACCGGTCCCGCGCACCTCGCCGCGGCCGTCGGAACACCGGTGGTTTCCCTCTTCGCCCCGGTGGTGCCCGCCCAACGGTGGGCACCTTACGGCGTACCGGTGGCCGTGCTCGGTGATCAACGCGCGGCATGTCGAGGCAGCAGGGCACGGGAATGCCCGGTCGCCGGGCATCCCTGTCTCGAGTCGATCAGCCCGGAAGAGGTCGTCATGGTGGCGGAAGAACTGAGCGCGGACCAGCCCCAGCGTCTGCGGACAGGAGTGTGAGACATGATCGAGGAGCATTTCGCGGCTTTGCGCACAGCACTGGAACGCAACAGCTTCGCCACCGAAATCCGTAGGTGGGGAAGAGAATTGGCCGAAGTGCTGGACAACGGCGGCCGGTTGCTTGCCTGCGGCAACGGCGGCAGCGCCGCCGAAGCCCAGCACCTGACCGGCGAGCTGGTCGGCCGCTTCCGCAACGAACGACGCCCACTCTCGGCGATCGCCCTGCACGCCGACACCTCGGCGGGCACCGCGATCGTGAACGACTACGGCGAGCACGAACTGTTCGCCCGTCAGGTCCGGGCGCACGGCAGAGCCGATGACGTACTGATCCTGTTGTCCACCAGTGGCACCAGTCAGAACGTGGTGGCCGCGGCGAAGGCGGCCAAGGACATCGGCGTCACCACCTGGGCGATGACCGGGCCGGCACCCAATCCCCTTGTTGCAGTGTGTGATGACGCGCTCGCGGTGGACGCGCCGAGCACCGCCACCGTCCAGGAGGTGCATCTGGTTCTGGTGCACGCACTGTGCACAGCGCTCGACGAAGCACTCGGGATACCCACGTGAAGCCGTTGGTGGTGCTCGGCGACACCATTCTCGACGTCGACATCGACGGTGTCGCCGAGCGGTTGTGTCCCGAGGCGCCGGTGCCCGTCGTCGACGTGGAACGTGAGTGGATCCGCCCGGGCGGCGCCGGCCTGGCCGCGCTGCTGGCCGCGCGGGCGACGGCGGAGGTCTCGCTCATCACGGCGACCGCCGACGATCGGGACGGCCGCACCCTCACCCGGCTACTCGACCAGCATGTGCGGGTGGTGCCGATAGCGTTGCGCGGAGAGACGATTCGCAAGTCTCGCGTCCGCGCCGCCGGTCAGTCGCTGTTGCGGCTGGACACCGGCGGCGGGACGGCGGATGCCGGTGCGGTGAGCGACTCGGTGACCAGCACCCTGCGCGGGGCCGGTGCCATCCTGGTCGCGGACTACGGCCGCGGCGTCGCCGCGCATCCGCGGATCCGGCGGCTGCTGACCGAACTGGCCAGCACAATCCCGGTGGTGTGGGATCCGCATCCGCGCGGCCCGGCGCCGACCAGGGGTGCGTCGCTCATCACGCCGAACCTCGCCGAGGCGCGCCAATTCGCGCCCGGCTACGACCAGCCCGACGAACTGGCGAAGGTGCTGCGCGACGAGTGGACCGCGGATTCCGTCGCGGTCACCACCGGATCCAGCGGTGCGGTACTCGCCAACGGCAAGCGGCTTCGCGTGGTCCCGGTGCCCGCCGAGGTGCGCATCGCCGGACACCTCCGTTCCGACACCTGCGGCGCTGGCGACCAATTCGCCTCGGCCGCGACGGTCGCGCTGCTGGACGGCGCCACGGTGGCGGACGCGGTGTCGCACGCGGTGGCCGTGGCCGCCGGATTTGTCGCCTCGGGCGGTGCCGCGAATCTATCGACCTGCGAAAGCGCCTCCCCCGCAACCGAAGCCGAGGACACCGAACCGGACCGGTCGGCGTTCGAGTTCGCGGCCAGGGTGCGGGCGCGCGGCGGCCGACTGGTGGCCACCGGCGGCTGTTTCGATCTGCTGCATTCCGGCCATGTGAGCTTGCTGCGGCAGGCCCGCGCGATGGGCGACGCGCTGGTGGTGTGCCTCAACTCCGATGCCTCGGTGCGGCGGCTCAAGGGCGCGCCCCGCCCGATCGTCACCGCCCATGACCGGGCGCGGCTGCTCACCGAGCTTTCCTCGGTGGACGCCGTCGCCGTGTTCGACGAGTCCGAACCGAGCGCGCTGCTCGACCGCCTTCGCCCCGACATCTGGGTCAAGGGCGGCGACTACTCCGGCGCCGATCTGCCCGAGGCCGAGGTGGTCCACGGCTACGGCGGCCAGATCGCGTTGATTCCCACTGTTCCCGGGTACTCGACGTCGCGGCTGGTCGCCGCGGCCCAGTCCCACGATTGACCGACGAAGGAGCGCGATGCGAAACCTTGGCAATATCTTGATCACCGGCGGCGCGTCCGGGCTCGGCGCGGCGGTGACCGCCGCTGTCCGGAAAAACGGGGGCACCCCCTACGTCATCGATCGGGTTGCGCCCGAGGCGTCCGTCGACTACGTGTGCGCCGACCTCGCCGACACCGCGGCCGCCGAACAGGCGGTGCGCGAACTCGTCGAGCGCGCGGGCGGTCGCATCGACGGCGTGTTCACCGCGGCCGGAACCGACGCCTGCGGCGCACTGGATCAGGTGCCGACGGCGAAGTGGGAGAACGTGATCCGGGTCAACCTGCTCGGCACCGTGGCCGTGGTCCGGGCCGCCCTGCCTGCCCTGCGGGAAAGCAAGGGAACGGTGGTGACCTGTGCTTCCACCCTCGGCATCAAGGCGGTGGGGGACGCGACCGCCTACTGTGCCTCGAAATTCGGCGTCGTCGGATTCACCAGGGCACTCGCCGCCGAAACCGCGGGCAGCGTCGGCGTGACCCTGCTGATCCCCGGCGGCATGCACACGGCGTTCTTCGACGACCGCGACGAGCAGTACAAGCCGCCGCCGGACGCGAAACTCAACCAGCCCGAAGACGTCGCCGACGCAGTGGTTTTCGCGCTCAGCCAGCCGCCCGGCTGCGAGGTCAGGGAAATGGTGGTGTGCGCGTCGGTCGAAGGATCGTGGCCTTGACCCGCTCCATTCTCGTGCTCCGCGCGCTCGGCCTCGGCGACCTGCTGACCGTCGTGCCCGCGCTGCGCGGAATCCGCCGCGCCTACCCGGACGACCGGGTGGTCCTCGCCGCCCCGGCAGCGTTGCGCGACTTGGTCGACCTCATCGACGCCGTCGACGAACTACTGCCGACCGCGGGTTTGGGTGCGCTGCGGTGGCCGGACGAGCCGCCGAGACTGGCCGTCAACCTGCACGGCAGCGGGCCCGAAAGCCTGCGCGATCTGCTGGCCGCGCAACCGGAAGTGCTGCTGACGCATCGTCATTCGGAGTTTCCCGAGCTGCCCGGTCCCGAGTGGCGTTCGGACCTGCACGAGGTGGATCGCTGGTGTCGGCTGCTGCGCTACGGCGGGATCGACGCCGACCCCACCGCATTGCTACTGCCCGCACCCGCTCGGCCCGCCGCCGAGTCGAACGCGATCGTGATCCATCCCGGTGCGGCCTTCCCAGCACGCCGCTGGCCGCCCGACCGATTCGCCCGCGTCGCAAGGGAACTCGCCGCCGACGGCCACCGCGTAGTGATCACCGGCGCGCCGGACGAAGTGCCGCTGGCGAACGCCGTCGCCGAACTGGCCGGCCTACCGCCGCACGCCGTCTACGCCGGACGCACCGACCTGGCCGAACTCGCCGCGCTGGTGGCGGACGCGGCCCTGATCGTGTGCGGCGACACCGGTGTAGGGCATCTCGCCACCGCGTTCGACACCCCGTCGGTGCTGCTGTTCGGCCCGACACCGCCGCACCGGTGGGGTCCGCCGGCCGACGCGAAACACCACCTCACCCTGTGGGCCGGACGCGCAGGCGATCCGCACGACGACCACCCGGACCCCGGGCTGCTCATGCTGCGACCCGAACAAGTGCTGACCGCCACATCTGATCTGCTCGGAGAGAAGGTACGCCATGGGTAGTCGAGTCGGAGTGATGGGCGCCGGGTACGTCGGCCTCACCAGCGCCGCCTGCCTCGCCCACCTCGGACACCATGTGGTTTGTGTGGACAACGACGTGGCCAAGGTCGAACAGCTTTGCGCGGGAACGGTTTCCATCGTCGAGCCGCGCCTGCCGGAACTCGTCCGGGAGGGCCTCGCGGAGCACCGTCTCGGCTTCACCGCCGACCCGACGGCACTGCGGGAATGCGAAGTGGTGCTGCTGTGCCTGCCCACGCCGATGAGCCCCGACGGAACGGCCGACCTGAGCGTCCTCGAACAGGCGCTGCACACTTTGTCCACCATCCTGTCCCCCGATTGCGTGCTGGTCACCAAGTCCACCGTGCCGGTGGGGACCGCGGCGCGCATCCCCGCCATGTCCGGCTCGGCGGGGCTGACGGTCGTCAGTAATCCCGAATTTCTGCGGGAGGGTCACGCGGTCGAGGACTTCCTGCGCCCCGACCGCATCGTCGTCGGCGCCGAACCACCGGATCGGGATGCGGCCGACCGCGTCGCCGCGCTCTACGCCGAGACCGGCGCGCCGGTGCTGCGCAGCGACCCGGCCAGCGCGGAACTCGCCAAGTACGCCAGCAACGCGTTTCTCGCGGTGAAGCTTTCGTTCGTCAACACCATGGCCGAACTGTGCGAACAGGTCGGCGCCGACATCGGCACGGTGACCACCGCGATGGGCATGGACGATCGGATCGGCCCGGCCTTCCTTGCGCCTGGCCCCGGCTGGGGCGGCTCGTGCCTGCCCAAGGACACCCGCGCGCTGCTGCGGACCGCGGAGGCGGCGGGAGTGGATTTCGCGCTGGTCCGGGATGCGTTGCGCGCCAACGATCATCAGCACGCCCTGGTGATGCGCAAGATCCGGCGCGCGGTCACCGGTGCGGTCGACGGCTCGCTGTCGGGTTCCCGGATCGGCGTGCTCGGCCTCGCCTTCAAAGCCGGGACCGGCGATCTGCGCGAGTCGCCCGCCGTCGCGGTCGCGCGGCAGCTGTGCAGGCACGACGCCACGGTAACGGCCTACGATCCGTGCGTTCCCGAGTCGGACTGTCCCGACCTCGGCATCCGCGTGGTCGACGACCCGTACCTGGCCGCGAAGGACGCCGACGCGCTCGTGATCCTCACCGAATGGCCCGAGTTCCGTTCGCTGGACTGGCCGAAACTCGAGACCTGCGTCGACCAGCCGGTGATCGTGGACACCCGCAACCTGCTCGACGATCGGGTCCTGACCGGCACCGGCTTCACCTTGCTCGGCACCGGCACCGCGAGGTAGCGCTACTTTCGGCGCGCCCTCGCGGCGACGAAAACCGTTGTCAGTGCTGAGGTTTGCTGATCGCGTCCTTCACCCGGTCGAGTACCGCGACGAACGGGCCTGCGAACATGTTCGCCGGCGCGGACTCCACGCCCGGATGCGGCCGAGTGGGGGCGGTCTTCTCGGCGAATTCGACGACCTTACGCATGCGGTCGAGCTCGTTCTGGTCGAGCTGGGTGCGCAGCTGCTTGAATTCCTCGCTCTCCTCGTGCCCGGCGTGGTTGAGTACCGCGTCGCGCAGCGCGGCCAGTTTGGCCACGAATTCTGGTGTGGACACGTCCATCTCATCGAGTTCGGACAGCGCCTTCTTCGCCTCGTGCTCCTCGTGCAGCCTGGCGTCCACGACGGCGTCGCCGTTATCGAGCTCGCGGCGGGCCCGCGGATGGACGATCTCCTCCTCCGCGGTCTCGTGCACCGCCAGCAGGCGGCGCAGCTCGAAAAACTTCTGCTCCCGCTCCTGCGGGGTCACCGCGTCGGTGGTTTCGGCGAAGAGCTGACGAATCCGGTTGTGCTGTTCCAGCAGAAAGTCGATGACATCCGCAGTGCTCTCGATGCGTTGTGTGGCCATGATTGATATCTCCCGATCGGCATCGACGGCTGGGCTGATAGCCGTCTACCGACGCCGTACCCCACCGGCACAGTGGCAAACGACACACCGGAACCGTTGGTGTCGAAGACCTTCGGGCCCCTGCGCCGTCAGCACCTCGCCACAGGATCACCACCGAGCTGCCCGCCTCCTGTCAGGACAGTTTCAAGCTGCGCCCGATGATCTCCTTCATGATCTCGGTGGTGCCGCCGTAGATCGTCTGGACGCGAGCGTCCATGTACGCCTTGGCAATCGGGTATTCCTTCATGTAGCCGTAGCCGCCGTGCAGCTGAAGGCAGCGGTCGATGAGTTCGACCTGTTCCTCGGTGCTCCACCACTTGGCCATGGCGGCGTCCTCGACGGAAAGCTTGCCGCGGTTCAGGTCTTCGATGAAGCGGTCGACCAGGACGCGGACGGCAGTGGTCTTGGTGGCGAGTTCGGCCAGGACGAAGCGGGTGTTCTGGAAGGTGCCGATCGGCTTGCCGAACGCCTTGCGGTCGCGCACGTACTGGATGGTCATGTCCAGGCACGCTTCCATGGCCGCGGCGGCCATCACGGCGATGGACAGGCGCTCCTGCGGCAGGTTCTGCATCAGGTGGATGAAGCCCGCGCCCTCCTGGCCGAGCAGGTTGGCGGCGGGCACCCGGACGTCGGTGAAGCTGAGTTCGGCGGTGTCCTGCGCCTTGAGGCCGAGCTTGTCCAGGTTGCGGCCGCGCTCGAAGCCGGGCATGCCGCGCTCGACGACGAGCAGGCTGAAGCCCATCGCGCCCTTCTCCGGGTCGGTCTGGGCGACCACGATGACGATGTCGGCGTTGATGCCGTTGGTGATGAAGGTCTTGGCGCCGTTGAGCACCCAGTCGTCACCGTCGCGGACCGCGCGGGTCTTGATGCCCTGGAGGTCGGAACCGGTGCCGGGCTCGGTCATCGCGATCGCGGTAATGATCTCGCCGGAACAGAAGCCGGGCAGCCAGCGCTGCTTCTGCTCCTCGTTGGCCAGCTCGGACAGGTAGGGCGCGATCACGTCGTTGTGCAGGGCGAAGCCGAGGCCGGAGTACTGGCCACGAACCGATTCCTCGGCCACGATCGCGTTGTAGCGGAAGTCCTTGACCCCGCCGCCGCCGTACTCCTCCGGCATGGCCATGCCGAGGAAGCCCTGCTTGCCCGCCTCGAGCCACACCGCGCGGTCGACAATCCCCTGCTCTTCCCACTTCGCGTGGTTCGGCGCGACGTGCTGATCGAGAAACTTGCGGAACGACTCCCGGAACAGATCATGCTCGGGTTCGAACAGTGTGCGCTCCACACCAACCTCCTAGTGACCACACCGGCCGGTCCACACCGACCCGTCATTGCCTCATACGGTACCCGGAACGAGAATGCCAGTTCACTTCTGGGGCGGAATCGTTGGTTAACCAGGCGCGCCGTGGAGTAGCGCGGAAGAAGGGCGAGATTCTCGACAAACCGCTCGGGCGCGCGCAGTGTCCTCGACCACAGAATTCCGACGCTGTGTTAACCCGCTGTCCAACTTTTGGTGAACATCAGCGTGCGACGGTGGGGCGATGGCGGCGACCCTCATCGCGACGGCTCCGACCGGTTCCGTCGCCTCAACCCCCAGTCCGACAACCCTGCCACCGGCCCGGCCGGTGGAACGTCTCGGATTGACCGTGCTGCTGCTCGGTACCGCGATCGCATACCTGTGGCGCATCACCGTCAACGGCATGGGCAACAACTTCTACGCGGGCGCGACCTGGGCGGGGTCGCGGGACTGGAAGGCGCTGCTGTTCGGGTCGCTGGATCCGAGCAACTTCAGCACGGTCGACAAGCCGCCCGTCTCGCAGTGGGTGATGGGACTGTCCGGGCAGTTGTTCGGCTTCAGCAGTGCGAGCATGCTGATTCCGCAGGCTTTGATGGCGGTGGCCGCGGTCGGGTTGACGTACGGGGCGGTGGCGCGAGCGACCGGCAATCGGGGTGCCGGGCTGTTGGCCGGGGTGGTGCTGGCGGTTACGCCGGTGGTGGCGTTGATGTTTCGGTTCAACAACCCGGACGCGGTGTTGGTGTTGCTGATGACCGCGGGCGGCTACTGCACGATCAGGGCGCTGGAGCGGGCGAACGGACGGTGGCTGATGTTGGCCGGTGTCGCGCTCGGGTTCGCGTTCTTGGCCAAGTTGCTCGAAGGATTGATGGTGTTGCCCGCGCTGGGCATCACGTACCTCATCGTCGCGCCGACCTCACTGCGGAATCGGTTGTGGCACTTGGTAGGTGCTGCGGCAGCGTTGGTCGTCTCGGCGGGCTGGTATGTGTTGCTGACCGTACTGTGGCCCGACTCGTCGCGGCCGTATCTCGCCGGCTCGACCGACAACAGCTTTATGGATTCCGTCTTCGGCTACAACGGATTCGGCCGGTTCCTCGGCCATACTCCGGCGACCGGGCAGATCGCGTTGCCGTCCGGCTATCAGACGCCGCCCGGATTACTGCAGAGCTTCAACGATTTCGGTGCGCCCGGGGTCGGGCGATTGTTCGTCGGCGAGAGCGGGTTCGAGATTTCCTGGCTGGTTCCTGCCGCCCTGTTGTCGTTCGTTGTGGTGTTGATATCCAGGTGGAGCGCGCCGCGCACGGATCAAATACGCGGCGCGGCATTGGTTTTCGGGTTATGGTTGATCACCATGGGCGGGGCCTTCAGTGCGATGAAGGCCATCGAGCACTCGTACTACACGCTGACCCTCGCGCCCGCCGCCGCCGGGATGGTCGCGGTCGGGGTGCATGAGCTGTGGCTGCGGCGCGACGAGTTGCTCGGCAAGCTCGGGGCCGCCGCGCTGATCCTGACCATGGGGCTGTGGGCTTTTGTTGTGCTGCAACGCAATTCGGACTGGTTGCCGTGGGTACGCTGGGCCGTCGCCGCGACGGCGGCGGTGGCGGCGGTTGGGCTGCTGGTTGCCGCGATTCCGGTGCCGGCCGGCTGGCGTGCCGCGCGGACCAGGGCTACCGCGATTCTGGTCGTCGTCGGGGTGTTCGCCGGACTGGGCGGATCGACGGCCTACGCGGCGGCCACGCTGCCGCAGGCCCATGTCGGCCGCAGTCCCGTTGTCGGACCGGCCAAACCCGTCGAGACCGGGATCGCGGCGCTGATCCACCGGCAGACGCAGAACTTCGCCGACGGTGGTGCGTTCACCAATCCGCAGCTCGTCACGATGCTGATGAGCAGCACGACGAAATGGTCGGCCGCGGTGGACCGAGGCTCGATCGCCGCCGCACTCGAATTGGCCAGCCGCACCCCGGTGATCGCCATCGGCGGTTTCGCGGCCGAAGACCCCGTACCAACGCTAGAGGAGTTCCAGAAGATCGTGGCCGACCATGAGTTGACCTATTACCTGGTGCAGGAGATGCAGCTACCCGCGTCGTGGAAAGTCGGCGGCCAGCCCGGCGCCACAACCACACCGTCTACCCCCGAAAAGCCGTGGCAGGTAACCGGAAAACCGGAAATCGCGGAGTGGGTAAGCCACCACTACACCGCAACCCACATCGGCAACATCGCGGTATACGACCTCACCCCGCACCCGAACTAGCGGGCAACCCACCAGCCGCACCACTTCTGATGTGCCGCACCGAAATTCGCATGCGATTCTCGGTGCGCAGAATCAGGGAGGGTGCGGCAGCTTCACCGCGGCGCCAGGTCGGGCGGCGCGGGGTCGGTTAGCGGCGGAGACGGTCGCGTAGGCGGCCGACGAGGGTGCGGCCGGAGTCGCGGTCGCGTTCGGTGAAGAGGAATTTCAGTTCCTCCTCCAGGGCCTTGCGGGTGACGTCGCGTAGTTCCTTTGCGGCCGTGGTGAGGTCGTCGGCGTCGCGCCAGGGGGCCGGGTCGATGGGGGTGCCTGCGGAGAAGTAGAAGCGCTCGGGGCGCGGGAGGATGGTCGGGCCGAGGCCGCGCAGCAGTGGGGGTGTCAGCTCGGGGTTCATGCCGAGGGCCGCTACGGTCCAGCGCAAGGGGCGTAGGAGTGGATGGTCGCCGTCGATGACGATGTCGTAGGCGTCGTCGACGCCGATCATCGCGATCGGCACGATGGGTGCGCCCGCTTCGATCGCCATCCGGGCGAAGCCGGTGCGACCCTCCCATTTAAGGACGTATTTCTCGTTCTTGCGGCGCACTGCCTCGCGGCCGCCGCCGGGGAACACGATGACGGCGTCGCCGCGCTTCAGCAGGGCCAGGCAGTTACCACGGGTGCCGCGGACCGCGCCGTAGCGGTGCAGGAAGTGGCGCAGGCCGGGGACGCCGATGAGTACGTGTTCGGCGAGGCCACGGATGAGGCGGCCGCGGCGGCGCAGCACCTCGGGCAGCAGCAGCGGGGCATCGATGCCGCCCATCAGGTTGTGGTTGCCGACGAGCAGGACGGGCCCGTCGGCCGGGATGTTGTCGAGGCCGTAGAACCGCGGGCTGGTCCACGCGCGCAGCGGCGACAGCAGCGCCTCGATTACCCGAAGATCGCTGTCGGTCAGCGAAACCGCCAGCGGGGCACCGTCGCTGAGCGCCGGCTTGTCACGCAACAGCACACCGGACGCCTTATCCGCGGAATCGGCCGAGCCAACACGGTCGTGCGACATACATCCCTCCTGATGTCGACACGAACGATACCGTAACGAAATCCACTGTGCCGCATCGAATGTGAGCGCCAACACAGTCCGGCCGGTATGCTATGAACTCGGCGCCCGCTCTCCCGCCCCCAAAACCACCGCCTGCCTGCCGCGCACCCCTCCGCGTCCCGCGCCCAAATTTGCTGGCAATTCCATCCGCATCAGCACAACATGTGCGCGCGGCATGACGCATGTGCGCCAGCACAACCAACCGAGAGCCAGCCAAGCGCGCCGACACAAACCATGCGCGGGGTGACAGACCGGTAATCTGCGCGGTTCGGCCGACGCGACAGCCGGTTCGCCGAGCGGGACATGGCGGCGGCAAAGTGCGAGTGAGCGCGCCGTCATGTCCCGTTCGATGTCGCGGAGGGGCTAGCCGTTAGTTTCTGGAGTAACGGTGCCGCCGGCGTGGGCGTATTCGGACAGGGCCGCGGCGAGGGAGTGGGGCACTCGGGCGTGGACTCGGGTGCCGCCTTCCTCGTGGGTCGAGTCGATGATGCGGCCGTCGGCGTGGATGCGGGCGAGCAGGTCGCCGCGGCTGTACGGGAGCAGGATGCTGATTTCGGCGTCGAGGCCGCCAAGTACCTCGGCGAGACGATCGCGCAGGGCGTCGATGCCGAGGCCGGCGCGGACGGAGACGTATTCCGCGTCGGGGAGCTGGCCGCGCAGGCGGGTGAGCGCCATCGGGTCGAGGGCGTCGATCTTGTTGACCACCAGTAGTTCCGGCGGAGCCGAGGTGCCCTGCTCCTTGATGACGTCGGTGATCACCTCGCGGACCGCCTTGATCTGTTCGGCGGGCAGCGCGTCGGAGCCGTCGACCACGTGCAGCAGCAGGTCGGCGCCCGTCACTTCCTCCAGCGTCGACCGGAACGCCTCGACCAGCTGGGTCGGCAGGTGCCGGACGAAACCGACGGTGTCGGTGAACACGACCTCGCGGCCGTCGTCGAGATCGGCGCGGCGGGTGGTCGGGTCGAGGGTGGCGAACAGCGCGTCCTGCACCAGCAGACCAGCACCGGTGAGGGCGTTCATCAGGCTGGACTTGCCCGCGTTGGTGTAGCCGACGATCGCCACCGACGGGATGCCGCTGGAGGTGCGGCGGGCCCGCATGGTGTCGCGCGCGGTCTTCATCTCGCGGATCTCGCGGCGCAGCTTGGCCATTCGCTCGCGGATACGGCGACGATCGGTTTCGATCTTCGTCTCACCGGGACCACGCAGACCCACACCGCCGTTGCTGCCCGCGCGACCACCGGCCTGCCGGGACATGGACTCACCCCAGCCGCGCAGTCGCGGCAGCATATATTCCATCTGAGCGAGCGCGACCTGCGCCTTGCCCTCGCGGGAGGTGGCGTGCTGGGCGAAGATGTCCAGGATCAGCGCGGTCCGGTCGATCACCTTGACCTTGACGACCTTCTCCAGCGCGGTCAGCTGCGCGGGCGTGAGCTCACCGTCGCAGATCACGGTGTCGGCGCCGGTTTCCAGCACCACGGCCCGCAGTTCTTCGGCCTTGCCGGAACCGATGTAGGTGGCCGGGTCGGGCTTGTCGCGGCGCTGGATGAGCCCTTCGAGCACCTCGGAACCCGCGGTCTCGGCGAGGGCGGCCAGTTCGGTCATGCTCGCGTCGGCCTGCGCCGCGCTGCCCGTGGTCCACACGCCGACCAGCACGACCCGTTCCAGGCGCAGCTGCCGGTACTCGACCTCGGTGATGTCGGTGAGTTCGGTGGACAGCCCGGCGACGCGACGCAGTGAGCTGCGTTCGTCGAGCTGCATCTCGCCGACCGTCGGTTCGGCGGACGTCCAGCCGCCCGACCGCTTCATCCGCGCGGCGTGCTCGGCCACGACATCGCCGGTGACGGCGTCGTCGGAGGGAGCGCCCTCGGTGGCAGCGTCGAGCTGGATGTCGTCATCGGCCGTCTCGGTGAAGTCGTCGGCCGGAGTGAATTCATAAACTTTAGATTTCGTCATACAAGATCCATGATCCCACGATGCACCGACATGGCGCATTCGGATATTGAGCACAGCGTGTTGGGGGTTGTGGGTCAAGTTCCGTTCGGGACGGCACGAGATGCGCCTAGAGCGATCCGAGGTGCTGCCACCAGCCCTCGGCGATGGCTCCCGAGGCGACAAGCACCGACGGCCCGCGCAGCCATGCGGTGCCCTTGTCCAACCCGACGGTGACCTCGCCGCCGGGAATGCGGACGCGCACCTCGCCGGTGTCGGTGGCGATCCGGAAGCCCTCGCGGGCCAGGGCCGCCGCGGCCGCGGCAACGGTTCCCGTTCCGCAGGAACGGGTTTCGCCGACGCCGCGTTCGTAGACGCGCATGTCGACGGACCCGTCGGCGAGCGCCGTCACGATTTCCACGTTGACGCCGTGCGGGAACAGGTCAGGGTCGTAGCCGGGGGGCACGGTGAGATCGAGTTTGGCAAGGCCGTCGGCGGACAGATCGGGAACAACGCAGGCCAGATGCGGATTGCCGACGTCGATGCCGATACCGGAGTAGGCCCAGCCCTCGACGGTCGCGGTGGATTCGCCCAGTTCGCGCACGGTGCCCATGTCGACCGTGACCATGTCGACGGTGACGTCACCGTCGACCGCGGTCGCGGAGTGCACCACGACCGGTCGTCCACCCGCCCGGCTGCCGACAACGAATTCGTGCGCGGGCTCCAAGCCGGACGACACCAGGTAGTGGGCGAAAACGCGCACGCCGTTGCCGCACATCTCGGCAATCGAGCCGTCGGCGTTGCGGTAGTCCATGAACCAGTCGGTCTCGGCCACCCCCGCGGGCAGCTCGGCGAGCACACCCGCGGCACGCAACGCGCCGGCCCGCGCCACCCGCAGCACACCATCGGCACCCAGGCCGCGCTGGCGGTCGCACAGTGCGCTGATCCGCTCCGGGGTGAGCTGCAGCCGAACCTCGAGGTCCGGCAGCACCACGAAGTCGTTCTGGGTGCCGTGCCCCTTGGTGAACTCGATATCCGACACGTACGTGTTCTCCTACCTACTCGTCATTTGGCAAACGTCCGGCGCTGCCGGGAAATTTCGTAGAGGGCGACGGCCGCGGCCGAGGGCGCGCCGAGCGAGCTGGCGGTGCCACCCATCGGGATGTGCACCATGGCGTCGCAGGCCTCCTGCCAGGCAGCGCTCATCCCGCTGGTCTCGTTGCCGACGACGAGGATGGTTGCCTCGGTGAAGTCGTGGTCGTAGGCGGCGTGTGCGCCGTTCTCGTCGGTGCCGATGATCCGGGTGGGGATGCCGCGCCGCACCTGCCGGTCGCGGAATTCGAGGACCTGCGCGGCCCCGGCGGCACGCACCACCGGCATCGCGAACAGCGAGCCCGTCGACGCGCGAACCGCCTGCGGGTCGTACTGGTCGGCACCGTGCCCGGTGACGATCACGCCGCTGGCACTGAACGCGTCGGCCGACCGGATCAGCGTGCCAAGATTGCCCGGCGAATTCGGGCGGTCGAACACCACGACCACGGGCGCGTCCTCGCCGGGCTCCCCCGGCTCGAAGGCGTCGAGCTCCTGCTGCCGCGACACCGCGACGGCCACCAATTCCGGTATACCGCCGACCTTTTCGCCGAGCTCGGCCATCAACTCCGGAACCAGGCCGACCTGCGGGACGTCGCTGGTGTCCAGCAGCTCCCTGGCCCAGTGGGACAGGTCGGGGGTGCCGAGGCGGTAGAGCAGCGTCTCCAGCGGCCAGTCGTTGGCGACGGCCTGGGTGATCGGGCGGACGCCCTGCACCAGGAAGCGCCCGTCGCGGTGGCGTTTGGTCCGGTTGTTCAGGTAGGCCTGCCACACCTGGACCGAGGCATTGCGGGTGCTCACACGTCGGGTCACTGCGGGGTCCGTTCTTTCTCGTCGAGCAGGGCGAGCGCGGTCGCCATCAGATCGGGGGCGGCGCCGTCCACCCAGCGCACCCGCGGGTCACGCCGGAACCAGGAGCGCTGCCGCCGAACGTAGCGCCGGGTGCCGATCAGGGTGCGTTCTCGCGCGTGCGTCAAGTCGTATTCGTTGTCGAGGTACGCGAGGACTTGTGCGTACCCGATGGCGCGCCGGGCGGTGACGCCGTCACGCAGGCCGTGTTCGATCAGCGTGCGTACTTCATCGATGAGACCGGCGGCGAACATCAGCTCGGTGCGGCGCTCGATCCGTTCGTCGAGTTCGGCGGTGTCGCGGTCGACGCCGATGATCACCGTGCCCCAGCGCGGCGTACCGATCTCCGGTGCCGAAGCCGCGAACGGCCGGCCGGTGAGTTCGACGACCTCGAGCGCGCGCACCATGCGGCGGCCGTCGGTGGGCAGGATGGTGGCCGCCGCAGCGGGATCGGCGGCGCGCAATGCCGCGTGCACCGCCTCGACTCCGCCTTCGGCGAGCACGGCCTCCCAGCGGGCGCGCACCTCCGAGTCGGTGGCCGGGAACTCCCACTTGTCCAGCAGCGCTTGGACATACATCATCGAGCCGCCCACGATGACCGGCACGCGACCGCGCGCCATGATGTCGACCACGTCGGCGCTTGCCGCGGCTTGGTAGGCGGCGACGGTCGCGGTTTCGGTCACGTCGAGTACATCGAGCTGGTGATGCGGGATGTCGCGTCGTTCTTCGACGGTGAGTTTCGCGGTGCCGACATCCATGCCGCGGTAGAGCTGCATCGCGTCGATATTGACGATCTCGCCGCCGAGTCGTTCGGCCAGGTCGAGGCCGAGATCCGATTTGCCGGTGGCGGTCGGGCCGACGACGGCGATCGGAGTGCTGCCGGGATCGCTCATGACTCGGCTCCGTGGTGCGCGACGACATCCCGCGGTGCGCGCGCACGATCGCGGCTCACCGACGCCCGACGTGCCGATGCCGTCGCGTCCATGATTCGCTCGCTCATGCGGACTCCGCCGGGCGCCACAGACTCACGTCGTAGCCGACGCCGAACGGCGCGGCCTGGTAGCGCGTCTCGACCATCGGATCAGTGTCGAACAACCCGGCCAGCACCTGGTACGCGGCCCGGCCGGACACCACCAATTCCGCACTCAGTTCGGGATCCATGGCGCGTAGACCGGCCCGGTCACCGGTGGCCAGCGCACGATCCAGCTCGGCCTGCACGGCGGCAGCTCGCTCATCGAGGTACCCGGGCGCCTTCAACGACAACGTCGCGGCACCATCCGCGACAACGAGCACCCCGCGCCGGTCGTCCGAATTGTCCAATTCCGCACGCAGTTTCGCGCCGAGTTCGAAGCAGCGCGCCACCGGAGTGTCTTCGGCGATGACGCGAACCTCGGCATCGATCGCAGGCGCGACCTGTCCCCGCAACCATCCGGCGATCAACACCGGCAGCGGATGCTGAGGATCCGGCTCGGCCGTCGCGCCTGCCGACAGCGCGACCCGCACGTCCGCGCCGAACCCGCGGAACGTACCGACCGTCTCGGAACCGAACACCTGGTCGGCGGCCCCGGTGCCGATTACTGTCCAGCGGTCTGTCACTGTCGCAAGGACTTCCGCGGCGGCCAGCACGGCCGCGCGCAGCACCGCTCGCGGATCACCCTGCTGCCCGGGAAGCGCGCCCGTCGCGCCGCCACAGAGCTCGGGCACCAGGATCGGTGGCGACGGGACCAGCGCGGCAATCGAGAACACGTGGTAACCGTAACCGTTGCGCGCGACGCCCCTACGCACCCCGGGTACCGCCCGGCTTCGAGTGTCTCTGCCGCAAAGCTGGTCGAGATTGCTACTGTTCGATGAGCTACAACCCAGGTCATCAGGGGTTGCAATCCCCGAGATTCCGCCACGTGAAGGCATGGGTCGATGGTCACAAGGGCTCAAACCGGGTTCAATGGAATGAGCTAGGGCGTAACCAGGCAGCCGTGACGCGCGGCAGGGACGAGGAGCAATGACCGACAGCAACGGAACCGCGAAAGCCAGCCCCGGCGCGATGCCGCGCTCTTCCGGTGCCCCGAAACCCGGTGGCTCGATCCAACCCCCAAAGCCGCACGCGACGCCGGGCCAGGCTCAGCATCCGCATCCCGTGGTGCCCACCACCTCCGACCCGAGCGCATGGGGCCGGGTCGACGACGACGGCACCGCCTGGGTGAAGACCGCCGACGGCGAACGTCAGGTCGGTTCCTGGCAGGCCGGCGATGCCGCCGAGGGGTTGGCCCACTTCGGCCGCCGGTTCGACGATCTGGCCACCGAAGTCGCATTGCTGGAAGCCCGCCTGGCCGCCGGCGCGGACGCCCGCAAGACCAAGGCCGCCGCCGTCACCCTCGCCGAGTCGCTGCCCACCGCGGCCGTCATCGGCGATATCGACGGGCTGGCCAAGCGCCTTGCCGCGATCGCCGAACACTCCGAAGAGGCTGCCGCGCACGCCAAGGAGGAGAAAGACAAGGCGCGCCACGAGCACACCGAGCGTAAGGAAACGCTGTGTGCGGAGGCCGAGAAGATCGCCGCCGAGTCCACCCAGTGGAAGGCCGCGGGCGACCGGCTGCGCGAGATCCTCGACGAGTGGAAGTCGATCCGCGGCGTTGACCGCAAGGTCGACGACGCGCTGTGGAAGCGGTACTCCAAGGCGCGTGAGGCGTTCAACCGCAGGCGCGGTGCGCACTTCGCCGAACTCGACCGGGAACGCGCTTCCGCGAAGACGCGCAAGGAAGAGCTGTGCGTGCGCGCCGAGGAACTGTCCGGCTCGACCGACTGGGTCGGCACCGCGGCCATCTTCCGCGATCTGCTCGCCGAGTGGAAGGCCGCGGGCCGGGCGCCGCGCGAGGCCGACGAGGCGCTGTGGCGGCGCTTCAAGAGCGCGCAGGACGTGTTCTTCGCCGCCCGCAACGCCGCCGTCACCGAGCGCGACGCCGAGTTCGACACCAACGCGGCAGCCAAGGAAGAGCTGCTGCAGGCCTACGAGCACATCGACCCGACCAATGGCCTGGAGGCCGCCCGCGCCTCGTTGCGTGAGCTGCAGGACAAGTGGGACGCCATCGGCAAGGTCCCGCGCGAACGCATCCAGGAGCTGGAAGGCAAGCTGCGCGCCATCGAGAAGCGGGTCCGCGACGCCGTCGACGCCCAGTGGCGCCGCACCGACCCGGAGGCCATGGCCCGCGCGGCCCAATTCCGCGAGCGGGTAGCCCAATTCGAAGAACAGGCAGCCAAGGCCCAAGCCGCAGGCAAGGCCCGCGACGCCGAGAAAGCCCTCGAACAGGCCAAACAATGGCGCGAATGGGCCGAAGCGGCCGAAGGCGCAGTCACCAACCGCTAGCTCGTCCGCCTCTCCGCCTCACCGCGTCTTCAGGCCAGACTCATGCGCGGCGAGAGTTGCGCTGGCAGCCGCCGGGCTCGTGACGGGCGGGGGCAGCAGCCGCTGTGTCCGCCTGACCGGACAACGGCTATTGACCCTGCCTACTCGCCGGTTCGGCGGCGGCGGTCGCGTTCCTCGGCGGCGATCGAGGCGTTGCGACGTTGTTCTTCGGCGGCCAGTTGCAGGGTGGTGCGGCTCCAGACCACGCGAATCCAGTGGAAGGTCAACACGATCGCGGCGATGGTGCCGAGGATCAGGCCGATGGCGGGGCCCGCGCCGTGGTAGTTGTTGATGCCGGGGGTTTGCCGGTGCCAGATGGAGAAGACGCCGAACACACTCGTTATGGCGGTGCCAGCGACCGCGATCCAGGCCAGGAACCAGCGGCGGGTCATCAGCGCCAGGGTCGAGAAGCCGACGCCGAAGACGACGAGGAACCAGACGAAGATCCGCGACGGCAGCCCGATGTGCTCCAACCGGGCGGCCTCGGTGCCGAGCAGCACATCGAAACCGCGCGCGCCACCGGCATGCGGCAGCACTAGCGAGAGCAGCAGGACGAACACCGCGCCTGCCACCACCATGGCGCGCACACCGGGGTCGATCTCGCCCGCGATGCGGCGTTCCACCGCGTCCAGGTCGTCGCGGAACTGCTCGAAGTTGCTGCTCTCGACCGAGTTCACTGAACCCTCGTTTCGTTCGGCTTGTTCGTGGTTCGCTGTACTGCCCGCGTCCACTGTGCCATCACCGGGTTCGTTCGCCTCGGCCGACCCACTACCGCCGGTAGTAGGTTCGCGATGCGTGGGCTGATCGCTGGGCTCCGCGCCGCCGGCCACGAAGCCGTCTTCGCCAGGCTTGTCGTTCACGCTTCCCCTTCGCGGATACTCGGTTCCGTCTCGCGCGCTACGCGTCGACCCGTATCGCGTTCGGCTACAGCATGACCGAGTACCTCGGCGATGTCCGCGGTTCGCGAACTCACGCGCCGCAACCGGTCGAACAGCCCGCGGCCGCCACCGGTTCCGGCGCGGGGGCACCGATGCGGGGCAGACCGAGGCCGACGCCGATCGGTGCGGTCTTCGGGGTGCGGCCCTGTTCGTGCGCGTCACCGGCTGCGGTGCGGCGGTGCGTCTTGATCGGCGCGTCGGCGATCAGGTGATGCGGTGCCGCCTCGGTGATATCGACGGTGATGATGTCGCCGGGACGGATCGACTCGGGTGTGCCGCCCGGCCGGAAATGCACCAGTCTGCCGTCGCGGGCACGGCCGCTCATCCGGGCGGTGGCGGCGTTCTTCTTGCCCGCGCCGTCGGCGACGAGCAGTTCCACCCCGGTGCCGATGAGTTCGCGGTTCGCGTCGAGCGAGACTTCCTCCTGCAACGCGATGAGCCGCATATAGCGTTCCTGCACAACGGCTTTCGGCAGCTGATCGGGCATCTCGGCGGCGGGCGTGCCCGGGCGCTTGGAGTACTGGAAGGTGTACGCGCTGGTGAATCGCGCTTGCCGGACCACGTCCAGGGTCTCCTGGAAGTCTTCCTCGGTCTCCCCCGGGAACCCGACGATGATGTCGGTGGTGATCGCCGCGTGCGGCATGACGGCCCGCACCTTCTCGATGATGCCGAGGTAGCGCGCCTTGCGGTAGGAGCGGCGCATCGACTTGAGCACCTTGTCCGAGCCGGACTGCAGCGGCATGTGCAGCTGCGGGCAGATGTTCGGCGTCTCGGCCATCGCCTCGATCACGTCGTCGGTGAACTCGGCCGGATGCGGCGAGGTGAAGCGCACCCGCTCCAGTCCGTCGATGCCGCCGCAGGCCCGCAACAGCTTGGCGAACGCGCCACGATCGCGCGCCTCGTCCGGATCGGCGAACGAGGCACCGTAGGCATTCACGTTCTGCCCGAGCAGCGTCACCTCGAGCACGCCCTGGTCGACCAGCGCCTGCACCTCGGCGAGCACGTCACCGGGGCGGCGGTCGACCTCCTTGCCACGCAGCGACGGAACGATGCAGAAGGTGCAGGTGTTGTTGCAGCCCACCGAGATCGACACCCAGCCCGAGTACGCGGACTCGCGCTTGGCGGGCAGGCTCGACGGGAACGCCTCCAGCGATTCCAGGATCTCCACCTGCGCCTCGGCATTGTGCCGCGCCCGTTCCAGCAGGACGGGCAGCGAGCCGATGTTGTGCGTGCCGAACACCACGTCCACCCACGGTGCCTTGCGCACCACGACGCCGCGATCCTTCTGCGCCAGGCAGCCGCCGACGGCGATCTGCATGCCCGGCTGGTCAGCCTTGATCGACGCCAGATGGCCGAGGGTGCCGTAGAGCTTGTTGTCGGCGTTCTCGCGCACCGCGCAGGTGTTGAGGACGACCAGATCGGCCGTCTCCCCCGCCGCCGCCTTCACGTAGCCCGCGTCCTCGAGTAGTCCGGACAGGCGTTCGGAATCGTGCACGTTCATCTGGCAGCCGAAGGTGCGGACCTCATAGCTGCGGGTGCCTTCAGAGGCGAGGTGGGTGGGTGTCACCACTGCCTGTCCGATCGATTCCACGGGTCCAGGGTACGGGCTCGCTTAACCCCAATTTTAGGGGCATGCATCTTGCGAACGCGCCGCCAAACGACGGCGCGTTGGACGTCGGCCCGCTCTGTCGCGATTGTGGCCTTACTCACCCGCACCACCCCTGATCAGGCATGGCGCGACGGTGGCAGGCCCGGACGCGGCCAGAAAACCGGCGATCCGGACGAACCGGTCGATCCGGTTAACGTGACGTGTCATCTCGGCGTGGCAAAACGGTGTGTCGCGGAAACTCGGGCAAATCCACATTTTGCCTTTACAGTCTTGGACCATGACCGACGACGCCGCCGCGCCCGATACAACCGGGATCGCTTCAACCGGGGACGCCAGCGCCGCCAGCGTGCCGATGATCTCGATGCGCAACGTGCAAAAGCACTTCGGTGAATTGCACGTCCTGCGCGATATCGACCTGGAAGTCCCCAAGGGGCAGGTAGTCATTGTTCTCGGGCCCTCGGGCTCCGGGAAATCGACGCTGTGCCGCACCATCAACCGCCTCGAACCCATCGACTCCGGTGACATCGCCATCGACGGTGTCCCCCTGCCCGCCGAAGGCCGCGGCCTGGCCGCGCTACGGGCCGACGTCGGCATGGTTTTCCAATCGTTCAACCTGTTCGCGCACAAGACGATCCTGGAGAACGTCATGCTCGCGCCGATCAAGGTCCGCAAGGTCAAGAAGGACGCGGCGCGCACGCACGCCATGGAACTGCTCGACCGGGTCGGCATCGGCAACCAGGCCGACAAGTACCCGGCCCAGCTGTCCGGTGGCCAGCAGCAGCGTGTCGCCATCGCCCGCGCACTGGCGATGAACCCCAAGGTGATGCTTTTCGACGAGCCGACCTCGGCGCTGGACCCGGAAATGGTCCAGGAAGTGCTCGACGTGATGGTCTCGCTGGCCAAGGACGGGATGACCATGCTGGTAGTCACCCACGAGATGGGCTTCGCCCGCCGCGCGGGTAACCGGGTCCTGTTCATGGCCGACGGCCAGGTGGTGGAGGACGCCGAACCAGAGGTGTTCTTCACCGCGCCGAAGTCCGAACGTGCCAAGGACTTCCTCGGCAAGATTCTGAGCCACTGAAACATAGAGATCGACCCGCTGAGCTCGTGCCGAACCGAGGGACGGCCTCGTCCCCCGAGCACGACCGGCAAACCCATGAGAGGGAGAAGGAAACTCGATGAGGATCAACCGCGCTCTGCGACTCGGAGTCGGCGCGATCGCGCTGACCGTCGTCGCCGCGACCGCCACCGCGTGTGGCGGCGGTGACAGCAAGTCCGCCCTGGATCACGCCAAGGACGGCAAGCTCACCATCGGCATCAAGTTCGACCAGCCCGGCATCGGCCTGCGCAACAAGGACGGCTCCTACAGCGGCTTCGATGTCGAGGTCGCCAAGTACGTGGCAGGCAAGCTCGGTGTGAAGCCGGAGGGCATCACCTTCAAGGAGTCGCCGTCCAGCCAGCGCGAGACGCTGATCGAGAACGGCCAGGTCGACTACATCGTGGCCAGCTACTCGATCAACGACGCACGCAAGCAGAAGGTCGACTTCGCCGGCCCGTACTACGTTGCGGGACAGTCGTTCCTGGTGCGCGCCGACAACACCGACATCGGCAGCCCGGAGTCGCTCAAGGGCAAGAAGGTCTGCTCGGTGAAGGGTTCTACGCCGGCCCAGAACATCGATAAGAACTTCAAGGACACCCAGCTGCAGGCCAACGACACCTACTCGCTGTGCCTCGAGGGCCTGCGCGCCGGTTCGTGGGACGCGGTGACCACCGACGACATCATCCTGGCCGGCTACGCCGCGCAGAGCACCGGCGCGTTCAAGGTCGTCGGCAAGCCGTTCACCACGGAGAACTACGGCATCGGCCTGAAGAAGGGCGACAAGGAGCTCCGCGACAAGGTGAACGACGCGATCGAGGCGATGTTCGCCGACGGTTCCTGGAAGAAGGCCTTCGACGCGAGCGTCGGCGGATCCGGATACCAGGCGCCGACGCCGCCGAAGGTCGACCGGTACTGAGTTCTAACCCGCACGGGCGGCCCGATCTCACCGGGCCGGGCCGCCCGCCGCACTCCCCCTGACAATCGAGACCCGATGGGAGGGACACGTACGCCGTGTTCGACCTGATCTCGAGGTATGACGATCAAATCCTCGACGCCTTCTGGGTGACCATCAAACTGACCGTTCTCTCCGCGGTCGGCGCGCTGATCCTGGGCACTTTAGTCGCCGCGCTGCGTGTGTCCCCCATACCGATCGCCCGCGCGGTAGGCACCGCCTACGTCACCATTTTCCGCAACACCCCGCTCACGCTGATCATCGTCTTCATGTCGCTGGGCCTCTACACCACGATGGGCTGGAAGCTCGCAGGCGAGGGACCGGATTCGGTCGCGCAGAACAACTTCCGCTACGCCATCGTCGGCCTCAGCATCTACACCGCGGCGTTCGTCTGTGAATCCCTGCGCTCCGGCATCAACACCGTCGCGATGGGCCAGTCGGAGGCGGGCCGGTCACTCGGGCTGACCTTCAGCCAGAATCTGCGGCTCATCGTGCTGCCGCAGGCCTTCCGGGTAGTCATCGCCCCGCTCGGCAGCGTGCTCATCGCGTTGACCAAGAACACCACCATCGCCTCCGCCATCGGCGTGGTCGAGGCCGCGTTCCTGATGGCCGACATCAACGAGAACGCCGCAGACGTCATCTCCGTCGGCGCCATCTTCGCCCTCGGGTTCGTCATCCTGACCCTGCCGACCGGCCTGTTCTTCGGCTGGCTCGCCAAACGATTCGAGATCGCACGATGACTGCTGCGCCTTCGGTGCTGTTCGACGCACCAGGCCCTCGTGGCCGCGTTCGGCACCATATCTACTCGGTCGTCGTTGTCGTCGCCGTGGCATCCTTTCTCTGGGTGCTCTACAGCGGCTTCGCCGACAAAGGACAGTTCACCGCCGAGAAGTGGAAGCCATTCCTCGACCTGCAGGTCTGGCAGACGTATCTGCTGCCCGGCCTGAAGGGCACCGTCGTCGCGGCCCTGCTGTCGATCGTGTTCGCGCTGGTGCTCGGCATGATCTTCGGCATTCTGCGGTTGTCCGAACATCGCGTGGTCCGATTGGTCGCAGGCACGATCGTCGAGGTGGCGCGAGCCATTCCGGTGCTGATCCTGATGATCTTCCTGTTCTTCACGTTCGCGAAGTATCAGACGTTCAAATCGGACGATCTTGCGTTGGCCGCCGTCGTGATCGCGCTGACCATCTACAACGGTTCGGTCATCGCGGAGATCGTGCGAGCGGGCATTCGCTCGCTGCCGAAGGGCCAGACCGAGGCCGCGGTGGCCTTGGGCATGCGCAAGAACCAGCTGATGCGACTGATCCTGCTGCCGCAGGCGATCACCGCCATGCTGCCCGCGTTGATCTCCCAAATGGTTGTCGCCCTGAAGGATTCGGCTCTGGGCTACCAGATCACCTATGTCGAGATCGTGCGCTCCAGCCAGCAACTCGGCTCGGCTGAACAGAACACGATCCCCAGCCTCATGGTGATCGCTGTCGTCATGATCATTCTCAACAGCGCGCTGACCCAGGCCGCCACCAGGCTCGAGCGGCGGCTACGCGCACGCAAGCGAGGCAAGGGTGCAGTCGCAGTAGTCGGGGCGGAATCGGTACTCACCGATGCCGCGCCCGGATTGGACCTCACCAAGAAGTAGCTATTCGACTCCGACGCGACGCGGCGGTGCCTTGGATGCGGTAATCCGCTCCAGCGCACCGCCGTTCGCATTGAATACCGTGATCCGCCGCATCGCATCCGCAGGTGCCGAGTGCTCGAGACGGCATCCCGAAAATTCTGAAAATCCGATGGAACCGATCGCCGCTCTGATGCGTCAATACCTCTGAAAGAACAACTCAGGGGGGCTCAGGGGTCCGCAGCACAGCCGACGCCTGTTCGAGTCTTGTTTGTTGCCAACACGATCAACCATCGAAGGTAGAACTTCATGCGGTATTCCAATCCAGTTCGCAAACAACCATCCGTGACAACAAGGGTGACGTCGGGTGCCCTGGCAGTAGCCTGCATGGGAGCGCTGGTTGCGGCACTCAGCACCGGCATTGCCTCTGCACGACCTGAAAACTGCGACGACACCATCGATTTCAGGAAGATTTCGGTGACAACGGTGTGCAGTTCCGGCTCGGGGCAGCACCGGGCGGTTGCGGTATGCGAAGACCCCGGCACGGGGGAGCGCTCGTTTCAATATGGGAATTGGGAAGACGCAACCACCGTATCCAGGGCATTCTGCCAAGGAGCACAGTATGTGTCCTCTAGCGGCATCGACTCGAAGAACTAGAGGAAAAAGCACATGCGCATCAAACACATCACCCTTGCCGGTCTCTTTGCCGCCGCATCGGTCGCACAAATTCTGGGCTCAGCATCTGCCACTGCGGATACACCAACAGATTGCACATCACACTTGGTCGGACGAGGCGCGATGGCGACTTGTGTGAATCCGAACGGTGGGAGCTTTCGAGCGACCGCGGTTTGCGTCAGCTTCGACGGCACGCAGATAATCCCTCGCACTGCGCCGATCTGGATGCAAGACGAGCCATCCATGGTGACCTGCCCCGAATTCACTGTCGAGACGAACGCCGGAATAGAGACGCGGGACTACTGACAACGTCCTTCGGCCATATCTCCGCTGACAAGCATCCGAGTGGTTGATCGCCAGGACAGGCCCGCGCCTGCATAACCGCGGTGCGCTGGATGCGGTTTCCACTCCAGCGCACCGTCTTTCGTTTGCGCTTGAAACAGACGCACGGGTCTGGGCGGCAAGTAGTGGTGCGGGACATCAGGATTCGTGTGGCGGGGTCGGCGGTTGCCGCGGCAACCTGTCTGGACACGGCGCCCGCGGACTTGTGCGCGGGTCGAGTAACCGTGCGCGAGACCAGCGGGGGCGGTGACATTGGGGGCGGCCGGTTGTCAGAGGGGCCGACTACGATCGGGTCGTGGAGATGGGGCGACGGGTTTCGGGGTTCTTGGCGTTTGCTGTGCTGCTCGCTGTTGCGGTGTTGACCGCGTGGGATCAGCAGCCGCACGGGCATCGGGCCGAGTCGGCGCCAGCCGATGTGTTCAGTGCTGAGCGGGCATTTCGGGTGGTGCAGGAGATCGCGCGGCAGCCACATCCGATCGGCACGGCGGAGCATGACCGGGTTCGTGATCATCTGGTCGGGGAACTGCGCAAGCTCGGGGTGGACACCGAGATTCGAGAGGGGGTCGGGCGTTACCCGAGCGGGCTGCGGCGAGACGTGCTCGGGATGGGGCGGGTTGCCAACATCGTCGCCCGGCTGCCTGGGACGGATTCGACCGGAACGGTTTTCCTGACGGCACACTATGATTCCGTCGCTTCCGGGCCTGGCGCGAATGATGATGGCGTCGGGGTCGCGGCGGTACTGGAAGCCGTGCGTGCGCTGCGAGCCGGCGGTACGGCGTTGCGTAATGACGTGGTGGTGCTGCTGACCGACGGCGAGGAGACCGGGCTGCTCGGCGCGGAAGCGTTTGTCGCGGCGGGTAAAGACGGCCGCCAGAACGGTGTGGTCATCAATCATGAGGCGCGCGGTGCGGGTGGCCCACCGTTGTTGTGGCGGACCACCCATCCCGACGGCGCGCTGGTGGACGCCGTCGAGCAGGCTGCGCCGTATCCGAACACCGACTCGTTGACCACGACGCTGGCCGGCGCGCAGACCGGAAGCAACACCGACTTCGCCTCGTTCGAGCCCGGCGGCCTGCGCGTGCTCGACTGGGCCTTCGCCGGTCGCAGCGCGTACTACCACAACCGTCTCGACGATCCGGCGCACGTGGACCTGGCGACGGTGCAGCAGATGGGCGACAACAGCCTCGCACTGGTCAAGGAGTTCGGCGGCAAGGACCTTACCGTCGCGGACGACACCGATCGCGCGTACTTCCAGCTGCCGTTCGGTGTGCTTGTGGTGCTGCCGTTCTGGGTGATCATCGCGCTGGCCGCGGGCACCGTGGTCGGCGTGGCATGGCTCTGCTTGCGGCTCCGGCGGACCGGCGAGACCAGTCTGCGGGGGATACTCGGCGCTGCCACAATGGCTTTCGTCGCGGCACCGCTCGCGGCGGGCGCCGTCTACGGGCTGTGGGAAGCGGTGCAGACGATCCGGCCGGAGTACCGGCCGCTGATCGGCGACCCGTATCAGCCCGAGTTCTACTACGTGGCGATTCTCGTGCTGTCGGCCGCGGTGCTCGTCGCTTGGTATGCGATCGCGCGACGACTGTTCGGCAGCACTGGCGCCGTGGCCGGGCTGTTGTGCTGCCTGGCGATACTGGGCGCGGCACTCGCGATCCTCGCGCCGGGCACCGCGCACGTGGCGGTGGTGCCAACCCTCGGTGCGCTGGTGGGGATGGCGGCCACCTTCGCGGTACCCGATCGATGGCGGCTGCCGGTGCTGACCGTCTTCCTCGTGCCTGCGGCGATATTCCTCGGCAGCGCAACGTGGCCCGCGTTGCAAACCGGCATCACCACGGCCCCGTTCCTGGTCGCACCCGCAGTGGTGCTACTCGGCGGACTCCTCCTGCTCACCCTCACCCAGGCGTGGCCCGATCGGCGCGGCTGGGCAATTCCGTCGACCGCGTTTGCCCTCGCCCTCGCGCTCGCGGCCGCCGGGCTGGCGGTGGACCGCTTCGACGATCAGCATCCGCTGCCGTCCCAACTCATCTACGCGCTCGACGCCGACCACAACGAGGCGCGATGGCTCTCGCGTGCAGCGCCCGATCGCTGGACCCGCCATCTCATCGACGACACCGCGCCCGGCGCGCGCTTCGCCCAACTCTGGCCGGACATCGCCGCGAGTGGTGTCGCGCCTGCCGAAAAACTCTCCCCGCCGACCGCCGAAATCCTCTCCGACACCACCGAATCCGGACAACGCACGGTCCGCCTGCGGCTGCGTTCCACCCGCGGCGCGACGAACATCGCCCTGCGCTACGACACCGCACCGCTCTCGCTGCGGGTGGCAGGCCGCGACGTGACTCCTCCGCCGAAATCAGGCTTTCAGTTCTACGCTCCCTCGCCCGACGGCATCGAAGTGCAGCTGGTCGCACCCGCCGGACCGCTACCGCTGCGACTGGTGGACTACACCTGGCTCCCCGACTCCGGAATACCGTCCTACCGAAATCCCCCGGCCGACATCTTCTTCCGACAGGACAGCCTCGGCGCCGTCTTCGTCACCATCCCGGGACTGTGAGCGGTCCTATCCGTCCAACTCGCTCAGCACCTGCAAGATGAGTCCTCGTGCGTCGCGACCATAGACGGCCGCGCCCTTGAGGACCTCGAACATGCGCGCATACATCGCGCACTCGGCAGGCTGGGTGACCTGAATGCCCGCGGTCGGCGTCTCCAACGCGACCATGGCATCGTCGAAGATCCAGAATCCGGTGGAGCCGACCGCCTCGCGTTCGGTCATGAGCGGAATGATGCCGAGCGAGATGTTCGGCATCGACATCAGTTCCAGCAGCCGACCCAGTTGTCCCGCTTGGATTTCCGCCGTGCCGAACCAGGTGCGCAGCGCCTGCTCCTCGAGCAGGGCCACGAACCGTTTGCCGCCACGATGTAGCACGCGTTGCCGCTCCATGCGCACGGCGACGGCTTCCTCGAGGTCGTTGGGGGTGTCGAGAAAACGGATCCAGAACGCCAGCATGGCCGCCGTGTACTCCGCTGTCTGAAAGAGGCCGGGGATGACGTTGTGCTCGTAGATGCGAAACACCTTCGTCGCCTGATACCGCTCGGGCGTGTGCGCGCCGAGCACCCGCTTCATGCCTGCCCGGCTCTGCCGCCGGTATTCCAGATAGGCCGTGTCGACCGCGCGCAGCGTCGCGACCAAGTCGAGTTCCTGATCGACGGCGGCGCAGACCTGACACCAGGCGCGGATGTCGCGATCGGTCGGGAACTGCACGCCGTTCTCGATCTTGGACACGCGCGTGAAATGCTGGCCGGTTTCCGCGCCGAGCTGACGGATGGTGATACCGGCGGCTTTGCGGATGTCCCGCAGCCGGCTGCCGAGGGCCCGTCGGGCCTCCTGCGCGGAACTAGCTGGGCCGGTAGTCACGGTGCGGTATGGCCAGCCGCCACACGGCCTCGAAGGCGGTGCGGCACAGCTGAATATCGTGCGGGTCTATGGAAGTAACCCTATCGGTGGCCACCCCGCTGCCCGCGTAGTGGAGGAAGATCACGAGTCGGTTGTCCAAGAGGTAGAAGTCGTTGCCGGGGATGGCCACCGACGACGTCAGACGCCGAGGAACCCAGCGGATGTCCTCGCCTGCCTCGACCATCGGCGCGGCGATGCTGTGCGACCAGCGCTGATAGTCGCTCAACGGTTCCGACACGATCCTGGCTCGGCGCACCGACCGGCCCGCCGACACGTGGTCGCGGACCGTTGCGCACCAATCCCGCAGCCAGACCAGGTCATCGGGCTCACCGGCGGTCCACTGGGCGATATGTGGCAGCTCGACCGCCGTCCGGTAGGTGTCCCGAGTCTCCAGATGCACTGACTGCACCGCGAACTCGCCCAGTAATCGCTCGAACTCTTCATAGGCTATCGATGCCACGGTCTCCCTTCCTGAAGAACTGGATCATCCTGTCGGGGATCTCTACGCAGGTTTCGCCCTGCGGAATGTTCATGTGGGCAAGAGCATCGGGGTCGGTCACTACCCATCCCTGCACGATCCACGAATCCCGGTCGGTGCGATACACCGTGGGCGAGCCGTTCGGATTCGAGCCCGGATCTTCGCCGATAAAAGTCAGACGCATCGTTGACCCCTTGTCATGGGATGTTGCGAACTGTTGCCCCGAGCGTGTCGATTGTCCCGCTTCGCCGGACTACGGGTCAAGAGGAAAGAGCGTCTGGGAACTAGCGAATATGTATGCTGTGCAGGGGAATCCGCCACGGTGACCAGTCATCTATAGGCAGAGTGCTTCACTCCCGCAACCTTTCGCAACATGCTATCCATGCGGCACTAGCCACTTCTAATCTCGGAGATTGCACGGGACACGAGCAACCAACGAGAGGGCAACTGGGGATGTGGGGAAGGCCTACCGCGATCGGCTATCTGCGCCGCGACGTGTCGGGGGTGTCGCAGGTCTGGGACGAGACCCAGATCCGCAGCGTGGCAAAGAGACTCGGCTATGAGCTGGCCAAGATCGTGGTGTTCGGCCCGCACACCGATGAGCCGGTGTCGCAACTGCTGAACACGATCACCCGAGTCGACGCGGACGCGGTGGTCACGCCGACCCTCGCCCATCTGTCAGACGAGTTGGATCGGTTGGTGCGCGTCTGCGATGTGATCACAGTGAACCCAGAAAACACCTACGCCCGCTGGGCTTTGCCGACAGACCGCTGGCCTGCCCCCGGAACCGACGCGACAAGCCCCCTCGACACAACAGCCCGACAGCGCCCGGACGGCGCCGAATACCCGGACTAACGTCCAGCCAGGCACCGACGACGTCAACCGCCCGAACTCAGCCGCAGCGAGGAACCTACAACCTCGAACGTCCAAACCAGACACAGCAAGCAACGGCCCCGACACCCGACATAAGCCACGGCAAGGCACCGACGGCCCTCGCTAACTCAGCGAGGCAGCAGCGGCTTGAACCGCCGAACTCGGCTACGGCGAAAAACCTACAACCTCGAACGTCCAAACTAGACACAGCAAAGCAACGGCTCGATACGGGGATAAGGCACGGCAAGCAACGGCGGTCTTGACCGTCGGATTCAGGTCGGCGGGCAAGAGGCCGCCTCGCAGACCGGCGAGAAGCTACGGCCCGAATATAAGAACTCAGGGCCGCCGAGCAAGCAGCGGACCGGACATCCGACTCGAACACCGGAGCTCAGCCACGGCAAGCAGGCCCACGCGACCGTCCTGATTTCAGGTTGGCGAGCAAACAGCCACCTCGCGCATCCGAGCTCGGACCTGGCGGGGAAGGGAATTCTTCGCTAGTCCTGTTCGAGGTCCGCGGTGTCGAATTCGGCTTGGGACAGTTCGGATTTCACCACGGTGAAGGCGGTGGATTGGTTGTAGCCGCGGCGGGCGAGCATGCCGACGAGGCGGCGGAGTGTTTTGTCTCGGTCGAGGCCGGACGGGATGCTGCGGAGTTTGCGGCGGACGAGTTCGCGGGCGCGGGATTCCTCGTCGTCGGAGCTGATGGCGTCGAGGGCGGGCGCGGCGTCGGTGTCGGCTACGCCTTTGCGGCGGAGTTCCTGGGCGAGCGCCTGTTTGCCCTTGCCGGAGAAGGTGTGCCGGGCGTGCACCCATTCTTCGGCGAAGGCGGCGTCATCGATCAGGCCGACCTCGGTGAGCCGGTCGAGGGCCGGGTCGGTGACCTCCGCGCTGTAGCCCTTGGCCGCGAGGCGTTGGGCGAGTTCGGCACGGCTGCGGGCGCGGACGGCGAGCAGGCGAAGACATGCCTCCTTCGCCTGCTCGACCGTCCCGCCTGGCGGGGTGAGCTCCGTAGAGCGGGCACCCCGCTCGGATCCGGCCGCCACCGGATCCGCCCATCGGCCTTCGGCATGTTCGGAGTCAGCCGACTGGGAGTCTGTGCGCCGGGACGCCTTTCGACGTCCGCGGCCGGACCCAGTCGAACGCGCCCGCTGCGGATCGGACGCGCTCGACCGAGTTCCCATGGTGTCCGGTTCGGTCGAACCACCTTCGACCGACCGGACTCGTCCGGGGTCCTGTTCGCCGGGCCAAGATCCGAGCGGATCGGTGGCGGCACCGGAGGCGGACAGGAGTTCATGGAGCCGACGGCGCATCTCCTGCACCGGCTCGGACCGCGACTCATCGGGCGCGGTCCGGCGCGGCGGGGACTGGCGTCGGTCGTTCATCGGATCAGAAATCGGCGGGGGCCTCGGCGGCAGCCGCATCCGCGGTGACGTCGGCGCCGATGCCGAGCTTCTCCTTGATCTTCTTCTCGATCTCGTTGCAGATGTCGACGTTCTCCAGCAGGAACTTGCGGGCGTTCTCCTTGCCCTGGCCGAGCTGGTCGCCCTCGTAGGTGTACCAGGAGCCGGACTTGCGCACGAAGCCGTGCTCGACACCCATGTCGATGAGCGAGCCCTCCTTGGAAATGCCATGGCCGTAGAGGATGTCGAACTCGGCCTGCTTGAACGGCGGGCTGACCTTGTTCTTCACGACCTTCACCCGGGTACGGTTGCCGACCGCGTCGGTGCCGTCCTTGAGCGTTTCGATGCGGCGCACGTCGAGGCGGACCGAGGCGTAGAACTTCAACGCCTTACCGCCCGTGGTGGTTTCGGGGGAACCGAACATCACGCCGATCTTCTCGCGCAGCTGGTTGATGAAGATGGCGGTGGTGTTGGAGTTGCTGAGCGCACCGGTCATCTTGCGCAGCGCCTGGCTCATCAGGCGGGCCTGCAGACCGACGTGGCTGTCGCCCATTTCGCCCTCGATCTCGGCGCGCGGCACCAAGGCGGCCACCGAGTCGATGACGATGATGTCGATGGCACCGGAGCGGACCAGCATGTCCGCGATTTCCAGCGCCTGCTCACCGGTGTCCGGCTGCGAGACGAGCAGCGCGTCGGTGTCGACACCGAGCTTCTTGGCGTAATCGGGGTCGAGCGCGTGCTCGGCGTCGATGAACGCGGCGACGCCGCCCGCGGCCTGAGCATTGGCCACCGCGTGCAGCGCGACGGTGGTCTTACCCGAGGATTCCGGGCCGTATACCTCGACGATGCGGCCGCGCGGCAGACCGCCGATACCGAGCGCGACATCCAGCGCGATGGAGCCGGTCGGGATCACCGCGAGGGGCTGACGTACCTCATCACCGAGACGCATGACCGCGCCCTTGCCGAAGTTCTTCTCAACCTGAGCAAGAGCGAGTTCGAGAGCCTTGTCGCGGTCGTACGCCTGTGGTGCCATGTCTTGATCCCCTTTTCGACGGGTAAGTCTCTGCTGTGGTTGGCGCCAACATTAGAGGGCGGCACCGACAAGTTCTGGCGCCAAGATTAGACGAACACGTGTTCGAGTCAAGCGACGCGCCCGGGAACATGGATTAGAACTTCCGCGGCCTCGGCAAACGCCGCGCTAGTGGGTCTGGTTAATGCACGGGCGACACCCGGTCGCTGTCGAGCAGCGTCTGCGCCTGCTTGAGCACGCGCAGCGCCGGGGTGACCTCCAGGTCGGTGATGCCGTTCAGTGCGCCGAGGCGTTCGGTGATGTAGCGGTAGAGGTGGGGCGTGTCGCGGCAGAGGATCGACGCCATCATGTTGGTCGGGCCGGTGGTCGCGGCGACGAACACGATCTCGGGGTGGTTCACCATCGCCCTGCCCACGGCGTCCAGGTCGGCCGGGCGCACCCGCAACCACAGCGCCGCCCGCACGGTGTAGCCCATCCCATCGATCGCGAAGTCGAGGTCGAAATAGAGCACGCCGGACTGCGCGAGCTCGGTCATCCGCCGCGCGACTCGTGGTGCGGTCCAACCGGTTTCGGCGGCGATCTGCGCGTAGGGCGCCCGCCCGTCGCGGCCGAGCAACGCGAGCATCGCCTCGTCCTCGGGCGTCAGGTCCGGCGGCGTATCCGGTCCCGGTCCGGCCGCCCGGGAGCGCTGCGGAGCCAGTTCGCGCAGCTGCTCGTCGGTGAAGAGGTGGCTGAGGCGCGGCCATTCCTCGTCGGCCTCGAACCGGTGCATCACCTCGTGCGCGGTCACCTCGCGCACCTGACTCGCCCGCGGCAGCGTGTGCAGCAGCAGCGCGTCGCGTCGTTCGAGGGAGCGCGGCCTGCTCACACACGTCACCTCGGAGCCGGTGGACAGCAGCGTGACCCAGCTCAAATCCGGGAATCTGGCCAGTGATTCGGCCAGCCGCAGCGCCTTGTCCGGTGTCGACTTGATCCGCAGCACCCACCGCGCGTGCCCGAGCGGCACCGCGTTCACCTGCCCGGACACGTGCATGATGCCGCGCTCGCGCAGCGCGCGGTAGCGGCGCGCGACCGTCTGCTCGGAGACATCGAGAATGCCGCCGAGCTTGGCGAACGGGATCCGGGCGTCGTGCACCAGCGCGTGCAGGATTTGCCAATCGAGAACGTCCAGCACGGAGGATTCCAAAGTGACATCGGGCTGCATAGGAGGAATCTAACGCAGCAGGCGGTCTGACTAGGGGGATACGTTCGATTGCCGCACGCTTGGCGTCGATATCGTTCGATTCCGCCGTGGAGGCCCCCGTGAAGAAATGGCTCCCCCTGTTCGCCGCGTGTCTCGGCACGCTCATGCTCCTCATCGACGTCACCATCGTGAATGTCGCGCTGCCCAACATCGCGGTCGATCTGCACGCCGGACTGTCCAGCCTGCAATGGGTGGTCGATGGTTACGCACTGGCGTTGGCCGCCCTGTTGCTCGTCCTCGGTTCGCTCGCCGACCGGGTCGGCGCGAAACGCGCCTATCTCGCCGGGCTAGTCCTGTTCGCCCTCGCCTCGCTCGGCTGCGGCATCGCCGATACCTCGTCGAATCTCATTGCGGGGCGGGTACTTCAGGGCATCGGCGGGGCCGCGATGTTCGCGACAACGCTGTCGCTGCTGCACTCGACCTACACCGGACGCGACCGCGGCATCGCCTTCGGCGTCTGGGGCGCGGTGTCCGGCGCGGCGGCGGGCATCGGTGTGGTGCTCGGCGGCGTGCTGACCGAGGCGTTGTCGTGGCGGTGGATCTTCTTCGTCAACCTGCCGATCGCGGTGCTGGCAATCGCGTTGACCGCCAGCGTGTTCCCCGCGTCGGTGCGCCGCGCGGACCGTGCCGTCGACGTACCGGGCATGCTCGCCTTCGCTACCGCGGCGACCGCACTCACCTACGGCGTCATTCGCGGCGGTGAGCACGGCTGGTCGGACGGTCGCGCGGTGACCGCGCTGATGCTGGGCGTCGTCGCGGTGGCCGTCTTCGCGGTCGTCGAATCCCGCAGTGCCGCACCGATGTTCCCGCTGGCGCTGCTGCGTAATCGCGACTTCGGGGCAACCCTGCTCGGTGCAGGCGGGCAAACGTTCGCGGCTTTCGCCAGCGCTCCCCTGGTTTCGCTGTGGTTGCAGCAACAGTTGCAGATGACGCCGCTGCACGCGGGCTTGGCGTCGCTGCCGATGGCCGCGACCGCGTTCCTGGTCGCCGGGGTGTTCGGTCGGTTGATGCACGACGCGCCGCCGAAGTGGACCATCGGCGCGGGATTGGTGGTGGTCGGCATCGGCACCGGTCTGCTCACCGTGATCGACGCCGGATCATCATGGCCTGCACTGATTCCCGGGTTCGTGGTGATCGGCGCCGGGATCGGCATCAACGCACCCGCCCTCGTGTCGGTGGGCATGGCGGCGGTGCCGCCGCAGCAGGGTGGCACGGCGGCGGGTGCGGTGAACACGGCACGGCAACTCGGGCTCGCGCTCGGAGTCGCGGTGCTCGGCACGGTATTCCGTGGCGTATCGAACGGGGATCAGCCGATGACGTTGCCGCACTTCGTAGCCGGGCTCGACGCCGCCTTCACAGTCGCCGCAGCCGTAGGCATCGTCTTCGGGCTACTCGCCTTCGCCCTCTTCCACCGCCAACGCCCCCTCGTGCCATCGGTCAACGTCGAGCAGAAAGTCGCCGCCGCCTGACGATCCGAGTTTCCCGACCACGGCGCCGTCCACCCCGGACGGCGCCGTCATTCGCCAACCTCCCACCTCGCGACCAAGATCAAGGGGAACTGGTGCAGGTGCCCTCTTGGGCGGATTCACGCGGTCGATGCAACAGTGGGTGGTTTGGTGAGTATGTCATTGAGGATGTGGATGGGTGTGCGGAAGCCGTGACGTTTGC
>NZ_JBITEM010000008.1:0-491746 GCF_044455225.1 Nocardia sp. NPDC051321
AGCTCGGCGTGCTGCAGCAGGGTGATCGATTCGGACAGTGCCTGCAACGCGTGCAGGATCAAGTAGTTGACCGCGATCTTCACCGTCGGGGCGGCGTCCACGGCGTCGCCGAAGTCCCACACCCGGCGGCCGAGTGCGGCGAGTATCGGTGCTGCCGCGGCTCGGACGTCCGCGTCGCCCGAGATCATGACGGCGAGCTTCCCGGCCACCACCGCCTCGGGCCGGCCGACCACCGGGGCACTGAGGTAACCCCCGCCGTTCGCGGCGAACTCGCGAGCCGCGCCCGGACTGATGGTCGCGTGGTTGACGTGCACGAAGCCTTCCGGCGCGGAGCGGATCCGCTCCGCCGTAAACACCTGCCGCACCGCCTCTTCGTTGCTCAGCATCGAGAAGACCATCCCGGTGGCGATCGCGTCCTCGGGGCGGTCGGCGAGCGTCGCGCCCCGCGCCAGCAGGTCGTCTGCCTTGGCGGCGGTCCGGCTCCACACGGTGACGTCGTAACCGGCATCGAGCAGTCGGCCCGCGATGGCACCGCCCATCTTCCCGAGCCCGATGAAGCCCACCTGGCGAGTTGTCATGATTGTTCCTCCGTTCTCCGCAAGGACTGCGGTCATGAGTTGCTGTCGAGCGCGCGCGACATTTCCGTACCGATCTTGCGCAGCAGTTCCCGGTTCGGGTGGAGCGTGGCGTCGAGGTCGCGCAGTTGCCAGTTTTCGTCCACGTCCTGCTCGGTGATGACGGCTTCGACGCGGGTGTCGAGCAGTCGCATGTGCAGTCCGTGCAGGACGCCGATGAGCTGTTCGGCGCCCCTGTTGCCTCCGTGGGTGCCGTAGGTCAGCACGCTCGCGGGCCGGTCGCGCCATTCCCAGTAGAGGTAGTCCAGTGCGTTCTTCAGCACCCCCGGGTAGCCCCAGTTGTATTGCGGGAAGACGAAAAAGAAGCCGTGGTAGCTCTGCACGAGCCGGCTCCAGGCCCGGGTGTGTTCATGCTCGTACTGCTGCAGCGCGGCCCGGCGGGGCTCGTCCAGGAACGGCAGCCCGACCTCGGCGAGATCGAGCAGGTCATAGTCGAGATCGCTCTCCTCCCGCAGAGTGTCGCGTGCCCAGGTGGCTATGCCTGCGCAGATACGGGCGGGGCGGGTGCTGCCGATCACGACGGCGATGCGTTTCTGATCCGTCATAGGACTGCTTCTTTCCCTATTCCGGTCGGGTCGAGCCCGGCGGCACCGTGTGCGGCCGACCCCGCTCAGGCCTACTTCATTGTTCGTCCCAAGTACTGTTCGTGTCACGAATCAAAGTAGTTGGTATCACGAACCAAATCAAGCTAACCTGACTTACTGTGATCACTGACGCACCCGATCCAGCGCCGGACTTGGTCGACGGGCTGATCCAGCTGTCGTTCATCCTGCAGGCGGTCCTGGGCCGCCTCGCCGGCCAGCAAGGGTTATCGGTCACCCAGTTGCGAATGCTCGCAATACTCGACGATCGCGAGATCGGCATGCAGCAGCTGGCCGGCATCCTGGAACTGGAGAAGTCCAGCGTCAGCGGCTTGGTCGATCGAGCCGAGCGGCGCGGCTTGGTGCGACGGATCGCCGTCCCCGGAAACCGGCGCGCCGTCCATGTCACCGTCACCGCCGCCGGCCGAGCCGTCGTGCATCTGGTGCGCGACGCGGTCCGAGCCGAGATCGGGGATCTGGCAAGCACTTTGAGCGAGCGGCAGCAGGGCTCGTTCCGCCGATCGATCGAAACACTGATCCTGCATTACGTCACCCAGCACGCCATCCCGGTGTGAGCGTCCTCGATGCCTAGCGCCGCGATTGCACGTTCGGTGCCGCGTGATGTTCGGGGACGAAGGAGGATCAAAGCAGTCAGGGTACCGTCGTGGTCGTAGGCGGCACCGCGGTGCCGATCGTCACGGTTTTGACAGAGAGTGTCAACCAGCGCCGCGGGTAGTGTCACGTGCGGTCCCCACATGTCATCGGCGTTCCGGGTACGCCGAACCAAGACGCACGCAAATCAGCACCACCGGACGTTTCTGAGCTGCAACGGCTTTGGTCCGCCGGTCACCCAGGACTGCCGCTTCGATCGGCGTGGATTCGATTGGTAACCCATGGGCGGAGTCTCCTACGCTGGGGTGTGTGGATGTCATTGAAATGCCGGTGCGGCTGTTCCTGCTCCGGCTTCCGTTCAGGCATGGTCAGCTATGGATGGATCCGGACCAGCTGTCCCCGCAGGAGCGGCTGAGTGGGAGTCTGCTGTGACCACCGCGCTGATCATCGGAGATGTCCAGCGGGGCATCACCGGCGGCTATCCGTTCGCCCGTGACGTGGTTGCGCCGCTCACCGAATTGCTTCCGCGTGCTCGCGCCGCTGGTGCTCTGGTGGTGTTCGTGCACTTCGCTTTCCGGCCCAACGGGGCCGACTTGCCGCCGGGCAATGCGCTGTTCAGATCGTTTTACGAAGCTGGTCACTCGTTCCATGAGAACTCGGCCGGAACCGAGATCGATCTGCCGGTCGCCGAGCAGGACGTCGTTGTACTGAAGCGCCGCGCCAGCGCGTTCGCGGGCACAGACCTGGACCTGGTACTGCGTGCGCACGGCGTGGACACGCTCGCGGTCGCTGGAGTCGCGACAAGCGCGATGGTCGCCGCTACATGCTATGACGGGGCAGACCGTGACTATCGGGTAACCGTCCTGCGGGATGGCTGCGCCGACGGTGACCCGGCAATGCACGACTTCTTCATGGATGCCGTCTTCCCCAGCCGCGGATTCGAGGTTGTGTCCTGCGCCAGTTGGGGTTTCGCAAGCCAGAAGACACCACGAACCTGACGCCTATCCACGTTGAAAGGCGCGCATAACCTGCTGACGGACCAACCCGCGAAGGTGCTTGTCCCCGTATGGATCCATGCCCTCAGCGTCGAAAACCGCGTCGGTAAAAGAATCGATGTCCGTAGGAGGCGATTCGCATAGGCTTCGTCTCTTCGCCGATGGCAGACAGAATCCCAGGTCGACGCACAGGTTGTCGAGTAAATGCCTTACGTCTACGTCATTGCCGCTCATAGGCAGAAGTCTGCCCGAGATAACCTCTGCCCGTTCACCTTGCTCGGGCCGCGCCCGCTCGGTGACCGCGCTCTGATCGATCTCGCGGCGGCATGAGAACTTATCTGTCTCGACTGAAGTCGGGGTGTGGCAACAGGCTCCGATCGGCCGCAGGTTGTCCATTCCTCCGCGGGAATCGCCCGGGGCGGCATGGCTGCTGCAGAGTTATTGCCGTGAGTCAACGAGAGATTTTGCGGTACACCCGAATCGAGAGCACCCCGGACGGGGGTTCGTCGTTCGTCGATGAGAAGTTTGCGCTCACAGCACGAACGGTCGCGGCGGGCGTACCGCCGATGGAAATCGGCGAATTGAGCGCTGCGGGAGCACTTTTCGTGCGTAGTGGGGGATTCGACAGTGCGCCACATCCTGCGCCGCGTCGACAGTGGGTGGTGATGGTGCGTGGCGCGATCGAGGTAACCACCGGCAGCGGTGAGAAACGAGTGTTCGGCCCGGGCGACCTGGTGCTGGCGACCGATACCGACGGGCTCGGGCACAGCACCGTCGCGCTGGGCGATCCGCCTTTCGAGGCGCTGTTCCTACCGGTCTCCGATCGGGCCTGAATCGGCCCGGCGGTTACTCGCTGCACGGCAGATCGCGCAGACGGACCTCCGCGCCCCATCGGGGGCACGGTGAATGCGCAGAACGCTTGTCAATTGCGTTGTCGCAGTGATCGGTACAGCAGCCACAGCGCCAGGGCGAGCGGGGTCAAGATCGCCGCGAACAAGATTCCGGCGAACATTCCGTAGCCGTGCGGATCGAACAGCAATCCGGTGGCGCTGAGCATCGCCTCGCCGACGAGCAGCACGATCAACGTGGTGGTACAGGCGAACGTGCTGAGCAGGAGGTACCGGAGCACTGTCCGCGGGACGCTTGTCCGGGTAGTGGTATCCGGTGTGTCCATGCTCGGCTCCGCGGGTTGGGTTGTGTCGCAATCATTTCGGGTCAGGGGTGCAGATGGTCAGGAACGACTTCTGGTTCTCGCGCTGCACGTCCGACGCGTCCATCCAGCCGCGCTGGCCGAACAGATAGCTTCCGGAGGGATGCCGGGCCGACTCGCGCAGGATCTGGGCGACGTCGACCCTCGCACCGTACGCTTTCGGGCCGTCGACGGAGAAGTTGAGCGAGCCGGCCTTGGTCCAGTCGTAGTCCGCTGGCAGCGGCTTCTGGACCTGCAAAGATCCACCGCTGTCGGGGGCGGGAGGCCCGGTCGTCCGCAGCAGATCCATGCGTTCTACCGGCACCCCCGGCCGCGGCGCCGTCCACACCTGCTCCGTGCTCTGCTGAGTGCCGGAGTCGAAGATCAACGTCAGGCCGGTGACCCCATCGCACACGGTGCCCGTCCACAGTTTCAGGACGCCGTCGTCGACGCGGAACCCGGCCGCCGGTGGCAGCGACGGCGCGAACTGCGCCTTGGTGTCGCACGCCGCGGTCACCGCCGCCAGAAGTAGTGCAACGCAGGCGACCCGCAGCCGCCTAGTATCCGCCATCGGAAAGTCCCGCGTCTTCCTCGGTCTCGTTGCCGCCGGTGAGTTGCTCCCACGCATAGGAGGCGAGGAAGCCTGTGTAGCCTTCGTCCGCCCATTGCCGGGAGTGGCGCTCCTCGTGGTGCAGCAGTCGGTCGATGTCCAGATTCCCTCGGTAGGGGCCGTTGTCGTTCTCGTACCACGCGTAGCCCGACCTTGCCACCTCTCGAATTTGCTGCGCGGGATCTTTCGGGTCGTCGATGTTCAGCATGAACGTGTCGCCCCAGGTCGTTCCGCCGTGCTGGCTGTACATGTCCTGGATGAAGTTCCCGCCCAAGCCCATCATCATGCCGTTCGGGGTGGTCGCCAACCGCCCACCGTTGCCATGCACGAACCCCACATCGTCGTCGTAACTCCAGGAATTCTCCCGTTGGCGGTCGGTGATCCGCCGCAGTTCCGCGGATCCGTACGGAGTCGGTGGGAAGTCGGTCTTTTCGCCTTCGGTGCCGTAGTCGGTGCCCGCGTTCAAGATGTAGGTCATCCGCACCGCCTTGGCGGCGTCGTCCCCGCTGAAGTCGGTCGGCATCAGGAAGTACGACTTGAAGATCCCGTCGCCGTCCTCGTCCTCGCGGATCTCTTCCATTCTGTCGAGGATCTTGAAGTCCGCGGGCGTGATGTGGTGTTCTGCGATGATCTGTTTGATCGTGTCGAGCGAAACGCCCCGGCGCACGGCGTTCTCCAGCCATTGCCGGTAGTAGCCGGATACCGGCGGCCCGGTCAGCAGTCCGGCGTCGCGCAGCGCCTGCTCCATCTCGGCCACCTGGGCGTCGATCTCCCCGCCCTTCCTGGCGCCGTCCAGGGTGGTCGCTCCGTGGTCGCTGATCTTACGGTCCTGCGCGAGTTGCATCACCCCGGCGAGGGTGGCGTCGATGTTGGTCGCCGTGGTGAGTATCGCCTTGGTTTCCTGCTCGAGCTGCTTCCTGATGGTTTCACGGTGCTGCCGGATCTCGCCACGGTCTTCGGCCTCGGTTCGCGACTTCGGCGGGGGGTCGGCGGGTTTGTTGTCCACGATCGCGCCGTTGGCCGCGATGCCGAACTGGTAGGTGTTGGCTAGGGCGTCGTTGTTGGCGACTCGGGTCTTCAGTGCGGACACGTCGTCCGACACATCCTGTAGCGCGCGTTCGACGGCGGACAGCTCCGCGATCAGGATCTCGGCGTTGTTCCGCGTGTTTCCCAGCGAACCGCGCGCGCGTTCGCTTGCGGGGCCGTGCCATTCGGGCAATCGCCTGGCGTCGTCGAGTTCGTCCTGTAGCCCGATGAGTTTGTCCCGCCGCCCGCGCAGGTTGGTGGCCGAGGTATCGAGCGCTCCCGCGTCCCACTTACCGACGTCGTCGTAGCCGATAGTCATTTCCCGAAAGCCTTTTTCGCCTCGACCTCGTTCTCGGAGTAGATTTTCGCGGCCGACGTGATCGATTCGTCCCACTGGCCGATCTCGCCTGCCCACCCCTTGGCGCGCTCATTGAACGTCGATGCCAGAGTGGGCGCGTTCTTTGCCGCATTGCCACCTGGCAATGCCGTCGCGATCGCATCCAAGCCGGTACCTGGGTTTACCGTAATAGCCTGTTCCGCAGCAGATCCTGCCGCCTTGGCCGCTGCTCGTAGCTGACTGATCTGGACCTCGTACCCGCTCACAGTCTGTGACCCCTATCCCCGCACGCGCCGATACGGTCTGTGCCGTCTACCGGGTTTGTCACCGGTGATCGAATCTGCGATTCGCGAATCGGTTCCGCGGCAGAGCCGAGGGGCCTGAATCTTTTCTGGCATCGAGTACTCCCCCCGGGCGCACCACCAATTGATTCGTGTAATGCGTAGGCACCGATGCTATCGCTCACCGAGATTCACCTCTTGCCCCCGATTCAGGGGGCTACGCTAGTGCGGTTTCCTCGTCAAAGATGTTCTGCGGGAAGGATTCCTACATGCCGTGCGGGGTGTGCCAGTTCGCTGCTGCCAAGCGGTCCCCATGGCGGATCGAGGTAGGTCTCGGCGACCATGGTGTGGCCGGAATTGCCATGAACCCCGTCGTTGACGACGCGGCGGGGAGCCACAGCGAGCCGCACCATCACTCCCTCATCGGCGATACAGGATCTGCTGAGCCACAGCAGATCTCGCCCTAGCCGCGCGCGATATGTGGCAGATACGGACGTTCCTGAACGCGCGATACGCGGCATGAGCGGATATTGGCACGCGCCGTCTGCGCGAAGCTCAGGTTGCCTGAGCGGCGAGTGCCCTGTCCAGAAATCGATCACGGTCTCGATGTCAGGAGATCAGCAAGTCGGTCGTCCACGCGGCGCTATCGGTGGGTTCGGTAGGCGTTGTCGAGTCGTGCGAGCCATTCGCGCAGCAAGCCAGCTTCGAAGACGCTGAAGCCCGCCTCTGTCACGGGGTCGACATCGCGCATCGGGGTGATGATTCCGAGCAGTGACCGCGTGCGGTCGGCGATGGGGTCGGTGGGGCGGAGTGTGGCCTGCTCGGTGAGGGCGTCGAGCACGATGTCGCGCAGCGGCCGGATCAACTGAGCATCCCGCGCCGGTTCCGGTTGGGCCAGTAGGAACAGAACCGCGCCGGTCGTGGATGACTCGATGGCTACCATGGCCGCCTCGACCGGTACCCGGAGCAGCCCCTGCTGGTTCGCGCGGTCGAGCATGGCGCGCAGGATGGCCCGATTCTCCGTTACCGCCGCCGGGTGGCGCACCGGTCGCAGGTTCGCGTACATCAACGTGTAGATGGCAGGGTTGGCCAACCCGAACTCCACATGCGTCTCCCAGCCTCGACGCAGATCCTCGACTGGATCCCGACTGGGCACGAACGCGCGCTTCTCGGCGAGATAGCTCTCGAAACCGAAACTGGCGACCGCGTCGAGCAGCGCGTCCTTGTCGCCGAACAAGCGATACAACGTCGGTGTCTGCACCCCGGCCGCGGTCGCGACTGCTCTGGTGGACAGCCCGGACGGCCCGACCTCGTCGAGGAGTTCCACCGCCGCGACCAGGATGTGCTCGCGTTGATCGTCCGAACCGGTGCGCCGGTCACTGGAAGCCATGTTTCGATGATAACGACAAAGTGTTGACATTGACAATGACACTGTCATCAGAATAACGTTATCAACGTCAACGTCTGGGAGCCGGGTGGCCCAGAAGTCTGCGGCCATGTCCGAGTTCACCCTCACCGATCATCGAAAGGCTCGAGCATGCGATCCGTTCACGTCGCCATCGCTTACTATTCCGGTTACGGCCACACCCTCGAACTCGCCAGGGCCGTTCACGACGGCGTCAAGTCGTTGCACGGCGCCCGCGCCGACATGGTCGACGTCGCCGACATGAACGAGGACAAGTGGGCGCTCCTCGACGCCTCTGACGCGATCATCTTCGGAACACCGACCTATATGGGATCGGCATCCGGGGCGTTCCACGCATTCGCCGAAGCGACCTCCAAGCGCTGGATGACCCAGCAATGGCTGGACAAACTCGCATCCGGGTTCACCAACTCCGGATCGATGAGCGGCGACAAGCTGCACACGCTGCAGTATCTGGCCCTGCTGGCCGCCCAACACGGCATGCACTGGGTCAGCCTGGGCCTGCTGCCCGGCTGGAACACGACCACCAGCAGCGAGCACGACGACAACCGGCTCGGCTTCTACCTCGGCGCGGGCGCCCAAAGCTGGAATGACCAGGGCCCAGACGCCGTCCACGCCGCCGACCTCACCACCGCCCGCCACCTCGGTGCCCGGGTCGCAACGCAGGCTCTGCGCTACCAGCATCCGGTCGCGCCATAGCGCTGCGCACAGCAGGGGCGGCGGCACCGAACCTTCCGGCTCACCGACTGCGATGCCGCGGCCGTCGGGCTCACGCTTGACTTTCGGCCGACGCATGGCCCGGTGGGTGCGTAGATAGCGGGTCAGCTCGTGGCGCAGCTCGCCACGAGCCTGGATGAAAGGCCCGGTAGATCGTCTCGTGCGACACATAACCCATGCTGGACTGCGGGTTTCGGCGCAGCCAGCCCGCGATCTGCTGCGGTGTCGCAGTCGTTCGCAACAGAACGAGTCAAGTCCGTCCCACCTGTGGCTTCTGCAACAGTGCTGGGGCGTCCCATACGAGCGGCCCTCAACCTTCTGCGCTGCACTCCACCGGCCGTAGCTGTTCAGAGGCGACGCCCAGCTCGTTCGATGAAGGTATGCGCGGCCACGCAATTGGCTGCCAGTCAACACGGGGGCAACGCACTCAATTCGGCTAGTTAGACACTTGGTGTCAGGACCGGATCCAGGCCAGGATTTGGTCTAGGTGCCCGGTGGGGTGCTCACTCATTCGGCTGCCCACCGTCGGTATTGGTGTGGCTCGTTAATGGCTTGCCTCCCACCGGGTGCCGTGCCGGGAGTGGCTGGAAAGGGGTCTGCGCGGCTCGAACTAGCGGTGCCTCCCCGCACGGACACCACTGGTCACCGAGCACGGGAGGACACCGATGACTGTCATCATTGGGATGGATCCACACAAGCGTCCCGCCACCATCGAGGTCATCGACTCCATCGGGCGAGTTCTAGCCACCGGCAGATACGCTACCGACACTGGTGGTTATGCGGAAATGCTCGCCGCCACAAAGCGATTCACCGATCGGGGGAGACTGCGCCCGGCCAACCGATCTGGAACGGACATGAGGAGCCGACAGGACTTGTTGAGCATCAACCACTTTCGGCACGTTTGTTGAACACCGGCCCGATACGGTCGGACTCGCGACTCCACCCGACCGGTCCGGTGTCCGACGAACGATTGTTATCTAAGGACGGAGCAGATCTCCGCCGGACCGAGCAAGCTAGTATCCGGTGCAGTAGTGGCAATAGTCTGGGCAGGGAGACCCGTGGCAGCGTCCTTTCGAGTGCGCCTTTCCTTTCTCGCCCTTGTCCTTGTCCGCACTCTTGCTGTTGTCTGGCTGGGCCTGCTCGACGGGTCTGACGGGGTTGGCCGAGGCAGTGCCGCCGCTCGAGACATCACGTGCTGCGATGGTGGGCAGAATATTGTCGGCGTGAGCGGTCGGGGTGGTGATAGCCAAAGTGGCCGCGAGGAAGGACGCTAAGACGACGGCCGGAGCGGCAATACGCAGAAGCATATGTAGTCCGTTTCTATGAGGGCGAACTCGGCGGCCGGACGGCGGTCCGCCGTCCAGCGGTTACGGTACGACCCGATATTCGTTCCACCTTGTAGGTATGGATGGGACGGCGCGCCACCTACTTCGATCCAGCACCCAACACCGCGCGCCGTCCGACGCCTACTCCGGATCGGGCGGCCATGGCCTCGATCAGCCAGTTGAGCAGGTAGCCGATGTGAGCCCCAATTCCGGAGCGGGAGTGAGGCATCAACCAATACTCGCGTGTTACATGTGCCGGTCGAGGGGGTTGGTGGTGATGCGGGTGGACATTCCGCTGTGCAGGGCGGCGGCGGGGGAGGTGTGGGGCTTGCGGGCGGCTTGGGCTTGGAAGCAGGTGAGGAATTCTTTGGGGAGGTCGAGTCGGGGGTGGTGTTGCAGGACGGTGGTCCGGAATTCCGGTGGGAGTTCGGTGGCGCCTCGGCCCGAGATGTCTACGGCGGTGCCGTGTTCCAGTAGGTGACCTTCGGGGTCGATTGTGAAGTCGACGCTGTCCGCCATGTGGGCGATGATCACCTCGGAGACGCGCTTCCTTCGCGCCACCGGCCAACCGGCGGCGGCGCCGAAAACCCAGGCCAGGTGGCCGCCGGAGATCTCGAACGAGAGGGTGGCGTTGTCGAACGCCTCGACCAGGCCGAGGTCGTGCAATAGTGCCGCGACGTAGAGCAGTTCGGCGTCGAAGGGGATGCCTTGGAGCTCGGCGTGGCCCGCGGACCACAGGTACGAGCGGACCGAATGGTTGAACAGAGCGGGCGTGCAGTAGGCGGCCGCTACCTCGGTGGCCGCGCGGCAGCTCGCGGAGTCCGGGATCGCGATGTCTTCGAGCTTCACGGGGTTATTGTGCCAGCAGGGTGGGGCCGAAGTCTCTGCACAGGATCTCCACGTTTGATGCCAGGGACCTGCACAAGCGCTGTCTAGGTTTGCCTGCACCGGGGTGTCCGGGACGCTCGCCGCCGCGGCGAGCCGACGAATGTGGAGGTCGGTATGCAGGGTGTGGACGAATTTTCCCGATGGGCAACCGAATTCGAGGCGAAGAAGGTCGCCCGTGCCGCCGCCGGAGATCCGGAGTGGGGGCGGGGTGCGAAGCTGGAACCGGCGGTGGTTCGTAGTGTGCAGCGGTTCCAGGTCGGGGAGAGTGGGGACGGGGCGAACCTGATCGCCAAGGCCGAGGCCGCGGGGGACCCGGCGTACACCGCAGCCGTGCGGCTGTTCGTCGCCGAGGAGATCAATCACGCGCGGATGTTGGGGCTGCTGCTGGCGGCCGGTGGGTCGCCGACCATTCGCGCGCACTGGAGTGACACGGTCTTTGTGCGGCTCCGGCGTGCGCTCGGGTTGCGGCTGGAATTGATGGTGCTGATGGTGGCCGAGGTGGTCGCGCTGCGGTATTACCGCGCACTGCGTGACGGCACCGACGACACGTCGACCGCCCAGGTCGCCGGTTTGATCCTGAACGACGAATTGCGGCACGTGCCGTTCCACTGTCATCGGCTGCGGGTCGCGTTCGCGAAGACCTCCGCCTCGGCCCGGCTGATTCCGGTGTTGCTGTGGTGGATTGTGCTGGTCGGGGCCACGATGGTGGTCGCAGCGGACCATGGGCCCGCGCTGCGTCGACTGGGTGTCAGCCGGACCGGGTTCGTCCTCGATGTGATCGCCTTGTTCAAAGGTATTGTCCCGACCGCCGTTTCGGCGGGTCCGCGGGCGCACACCGGCGGCGGGCCGGTGCCGTTGCGGGCGGCACTCGGCCTGGCGAAGCACTAGTCTGCTATAAACCCAGCGAGATGCGCCGCCGCGCACCGGTTTTGGTTCGGCATGCCTGCCTGTTCTGGCAGGGTGTCAGATGTGACCGAGACCAGCGATAGGGGCAAGCTGAGGTACCTGGTCGAAATCTCCGAGTTCGACCGGGGCAGCCCGCTGTGGTGGCAGGTGACCAATACCGGTGGCGCCGCGCAGGTGGCGGCGGCATTGGTCGAGATGGCGGTGCGCCTGGAGCTCGAATTGCCGTACCACCCGAGCGAGGTCCGCTGCTGGTACCGCTACGAAGTGAGCTGGCCCGACGGCGCGATCCTGGAAGGCTTCGAGGGCGCGGTCGAACCCCTGCGCATTCCCGATGATCTCCGCGCGCTGGCCCGATCGGTGATCTCGGTGACCGTTCGCGATCGCCGACGGCGCACCGAGTAGAGCTCGCGAAAACGACTATGGTGCCCCGGCCGGGGTCAGGCAGCTGGCTGGTGGGTCGACCAGGACGCACAGGGCGGGGGCGCGGGTGGGGCGGTAGTCGGCGGGGACGCCGCCGTCGTTGATGAGCTGTGCGTAGGTGCCGACAGCGTCGGTGGGGCGGCGGGTGAGGCCGGGGTCGGTGCGCACGTCGACCGTGTAGAGGCCGAATCGTGGTGTGTAGCTGCCCCATTCGTAGTTGTCGGTGAGGCTCCAGTAGTTGTAGCCCATGACGTTCATGCCGTCGGCCTTGGCGCGCTGGATCCAGTAGACGGTGTCGCGCAGATGATCGCTGCGAGAGTAGCCGTCGGCGCGGGGTCGCCCGTTGTCGGTGGGCATGCCGTTCTCGACGATGTAGAGCGGCTTGCCTGGGAATCGGCGCGAATAGTGCTGCAGCGCATAGTAGATGCCCTCGGTGCGCACGGGCAGATCCCAAATGTTCATGCCGGGCAGGTTCGGTGCGGCCGATCCGAGGGCCCTGGTGATGGAACTGAGTACTGACTGCGCCGGATCGTAGGCGAAGTAGTAGTCGATGCCGACGTAATCGAGCCTGCCCCCGATGCGATCGAGGTAGCCCCCGTTGACCTGGTCCTCCGAGCCCGCGACGTAACCGACATTGCTGGTCACCTGTGCGCCGGGCTGGGTTTGGTGGATGTAGTCGTAGATGGCGTTGTGCGACTGCGCGATCCGTTCCAGCATGTCGCCGGGGTTGGCGCCGGCCAGGCGGATCTCCTGCGAGATATAGGCGGCGGGCTCGTTCACGGTGACCCACAGCGGATTACGCGAGGCGTAACGATCGACCACCGTGCGCATGTTGTCCAGCCAGTCGCCGACCATGCCCGGATTGCGCCAGCCACCGCGGTCGACCGCCCAGCCTGGATACACCCAGTGGTCGAGGGTGATCATCGGACGCATTCCCGCCTGCTCGATCTTCGCGATGACGGCATCGTAGAAACGGAAGGCGTTCTCGTCCCACCCGCCCGGCGTCGGCTCCACCCGAGCCCATTCGATCCCGATCCGGAACACCCGCGCGCCGAGTCCGGCGGCCAAGTCGATGTCCGAGGCGTAGCGGTCGTAGAAGTCGACCGAATCCTGCAGGCCCTCGTAGTCGGGGTGTGCCGGGAGGTAGCGCGTCCAATTGCTGTCGGGCGCATGGCCTTCGGATTGGAATCCGGAGGACGCGACGCCCCAGAGGAAACCCCCGTCCAGCCCTGCGGCGACCGGCTGAATCGGCGGGGCCGCGGTCGCGTTCGTACATAGCAGCATCGTCGACGCAGCGGCGGCGAGCATGGCCAAGGCATAGCTACGGAACCGGAATCGCATCACCTCAGGGTAACTGGACGCGCGCCGCCGACCGCGGGATCGCGCGATAGTCGGAGTTCGGCTCCGCGAGTCGCCGCCCGTGGTGCGCAAATGCGGCAGGGCCGCAGCCGGTTTCGCGCGCCAATGGTTCTGGTACTTTGGATGAAGATGCCGGAAACCCGCCAGACCTCACCCGAGTTCGACTTCGACACGACCAAGCGTGGCTGGATGGGCCACGGGACGCACGTTGCCGTGCACCGACATCGGCAGGGACAGTTCCTGTATCCGTCCACCGGTGTGCTCGCCACCACCACCGAACTCGGCACGTGGGTGGCGCCCGCCGATCGCCTCACCTGGACACCTCCCGGATTCGAGCACAGTCACCGCGCGTACGGGGAAACCGAGGTGCGCGTGCTCGAGGTGCCGCGCGAATGGTGTGACGGCCTGCCGAGCAGGCCGACCGTGTTCGCCGTGACGCCGCTGCTGCGAGAGGTGCTGGTAGCGCTCACCACCGATCGTCCATTTCAGCCCGGGGCCAGGGAGCGGCTGTGCCGGGTGGTGCTCGACGAGCTGACCGATATCCCGGAGCAGTTCGTCTACCTTCCCGAACCGCGCGATGATCGGCTACGTGCCGCCACCGCCCTGTTGCATGCCGACCCGGCCACGTCGGCGACCCTCGCCGAGTTGGGGCGCGCGGTCGGTGCGGGCGAGCGCACGCTCAGCCGGCTGTTCCAAGCCGAACTCGGGATGAGCTTCCATCAGTGGCGGACGTTGTTGCGCGTCCAGCATGCCTTGGTGCATCTGCTCGACGGCCGGCCGGTGACGAGTACGGCGCTGGCGTGTGGCTGGTCCAATCCGACCAGTTTCATCGAGGCCTTCACCGCGATCGTCGGCCAGACGCCCGGCCGGTACCAGAGCGACCTTCGGCGGGCACGCTAGAGCTTGGCGGGTTTCCGGTGTTAGGCGGTCGGAAGCCGGTGGTAGGCCTAGGCGGGCGTGCATACCGTGGTGGTATTCCCGGTTCATGGGAATTGCCACCATCTTTCAGGGAGTCACCCAATAATGTCCGAAGTGTACGAGAACACCACTGTAGTAATCATCGGCGCGGGCGTCGCCGGACTTACGCTCGGTAATTTCCTGCTGCGCAGTGGGATTGATTGCATCATTGTCGAAAGGCGGGACCGCGAGTATGTCGAGCAGCGGCAGCGCGCCGGGGTAATCGATACTCGGGCGGTACGCATGTTCCGCGAATGGGGGATCGAAGACAGGGTGTTGGGCGGTGACCCTGTCGCGCCGGTACTGAATTTCCGGATCGACGGCGAGACACGCCCGCTCGAATTCGTCTCCGACGATCAAAACGACGGCCGGTTCTGCCCGCAGCAGGTACTCGTGCGCAACCTCATCGACGTTTTTATCAGCGACGGCGGAGATCTGCGTTTCGAGGCCGAGGTTTCCCTGGAAAACGTTGCCGGCGACGCACATCCGCGCGTACGTTATCGCGACAGCGCGGACGCCACGAAGGTGCTCAGCTGCGAGTTCGTCGCAGGCTGTGACGGTGACCGCGGCGTGAGCAGGGCGGCCATCCCCAGCGCGAGTCTCACTCGGTACTCGCACGAGTACGGGTACGCGTGGCTGACCGTCCTGGCGGAGGTTCCCGCCAACCATCAGTCGATGATGGCGCTGCATCCCCGTGGATTCGCCGGGCAGTTCGCTCGCGGGCCGCACGCGAGTCGCTTCTATTTGCAGTGCCCGCTCGACACTTCCACGTCGCAATGGACGGACGAGCGCATTTGGGAAGAGCTCGAGATTCGTTTCGGTGAACCCGTGGCGAATACGGGCCGGATCGTCAGCACGCAACTGGTTCCGCTGCGGAGTGTGGTGTACAGCCCGATGAGCTACGGTCGGCTATACCTGCTCGGGGACGCCGCACACATCGTTCCACCGATGAGCGCGAAAGGAATGCACCTGGCCATGTACGACGCCGAGGTGTTCGCGAAGGCCGTAATCCACTATCAGACCGGGGATTCGAGCCTGCTCGACAGTTACTCGGCGACGTGCCTTCGTCATGTCTGGAACTATCAGGCCTTCGCGGCGTGGTGGACCGAATTGGTGCACAACGCGGGCGACGATTCGTATCAAGGTGAGTTCCGGCGTCAGACGGCAAGGGCGGACCTGGAGCGTCTGTTCGAGTCCGGAGAGGCGAACCGCCTGTTCGGTGGGTTCATCACCGGACTGAACTAGTCCGAGTCACCCGATCGGCGGATCGTATGATTCGCGCTGTGGTGACGATGGATGAGGTGCTGGAGTCGTTCTGGGGTGACTCCGACTACGGGGTTCTCGGTCCGCTGACGGATAAAGCGGTCCGTGATGCCGAAAGCCAGTTGCGGGTTACGTTGCCTGCCTCGCTGGTACGGCTGCTGCGGGTGCAGAACGGCGGGACTGTTGCCAAACGGTGGAACGCTTGGCCGGTCTCAGCGCCGACAGCCGGGTTCGACTCCTACGTGCCGATCGATCTGGTCATGGGTGTCGGTCGTGCCGACGGTGGCACGACCGTGTTGGATACGCCGTATCTGGTGCAGGAATGGGGGCTGCCCGCACCGATCGTGTTGCTCGACGGGGACGGGCATTACTGGGTCGGATTGGATTATCGCGATTGTGGGCCTGCGGGCGAACCGGCAGTGACGGTGTTCGATGCGGATCGGGAGAGTTCGGTGATCCTGGCCGCGGACTTCGAGACGTTTCTGCGGGGACTTACCGCGGCTGAGTCCTTCGAGTGACGACGCAGCAGACTGGTGGGTAATGAAACTGCCTGAGCTTCCTGATCTGCCGGTTCGTGGTGCGCTCGATCGTATTGTCGGGACGTTGGTGGCGCGGGAGACCGCGGTGCTGGTCGCGCCGCCGGGGACCGGGAAGACGACGTTGGTGCCGTTGGCGTTGGCGGCGGGGACCGTGGGACGGGTGCTGGTGGCTGAACCTCGGCGGTTGGCGGCTCGCGCGGCGGCGGCGCGGATGGCTGCTCTGCTGGGCGAGTCGGTGGGGGAGACCGTCGGATATTCGGTGCGTGGGGATCGGCGGGTCGGGAAGGGGACTCGGATCGAGGTCGTCACGTCGGGGTTGCTGGTGCGCCGCCTGCAGGGCGATCCCGAGTTGGCGGGGGTGGATGTGGTGGTGCTCGACGAGTGTCATGAGCGCCATCTCGACGCGGACCTGCTGTTGGCGTTGCTGCTCGATGCTCGGGCCGGGTTGCGGCCGGATCTGCGGGTGCTCGCGATGTCGGCGACCGTTGCGGCGGAACGGCTTTCGGCTCTGTTGAATGACGCGCCGGTGGTGCGGGTGCAGGGTCGGGCGTACCCAGTGGAGACGACGTATGTTCCGTCGCTGCCGCGGGAGCGGGTCGAGGCGCAGGTGGCCCGCGCCACCCGGGCCGCGCTCGCCGGGACCGAGGGTGACGTGCTGGTCTTTCTGCCCGGGGCGGCCGAAATTCGCCGGACGGCAACACTACTGGCAGACATGAACGACGTGGATGTGCTGCCGTTGCACGGCAGGCTCTCCGCCACAGCGCAGGACGCGGCGTTGCGCGCCGGGGCGCGGCGGCGAGTGGTGTTGTCCACGGCGGTGGCGGAATCCAGCTTGACCGTGCCCGGCGTGCGGGCGGTGGTGGATTCGGGATTGGCTCGGGTGCCGCGCATCGATCGGGGGCGCGGATTGTCCGGGCTTGCGACAGTTCGAGTTTCGGCGGCGGTGGCCGAACAACGCGCCGGGCGTGCGGGGCGTGAAGCTCCCGGGCGGGTGTGGCGCTGCTGGCCCGAGCATGAGAACGGCACGCTGCCTGCTTATCCGGAACCGGAGATCAGGACGGCGGACTTGACGCGGTTGGCGTTGGAGCTGGCCTGCTGGGGCACGGCTGACGGTCACGGTCTCGCCTGGTGGGACGCCCCGCCGCCTGGTGGGTTGGCGGCGGGCCGGGATGTGTTGCGCGCGTTGGGGGCCGTGGACGGCGACGGTGCGGTGACCGATCGTGGGCGGCGCATCGCGCGGATCGGATTGCACCCTCGGTTGGCGCGAGCGTTGCTCGACGGGGCGGCCGTGGTCGGCGCGCGGGCGGCAGCAGAAGTGGTCACCGTCCTCGACGACGACACCCTCACGGCCGGAGTCGATCTCGCGGCCGGTCTGCGGGTGCTGCGCCGCGAGCGACCGGGCCGTTGGCAGCGGGAGGTCGAGCGGCTGGCTCGCTTGGTAGACCCGTCGGACGGCGTCGACGATCCGGCTTTCGTTGTCGCACTGGCTCATCCGGAGCGGCTGGCGCGACGGCGCGGCCCGGGTTCGGCGAGCTATCTCATGGTCGGCGGCACCGCGGTGACGTTGCCGCCCGGCTCCGGAATGGGTGACGCGGAGTGGCTGGCGGTCGGTGTGGCGACGCGCGATCCGGGTCGTTCCGATGGGTGGGTTCGGTTGGCCGCGGTCGCCGACGAACAGTTGGCCCGCCGGGCCGCGTCGAGCCTGCAGACGACCGTCGACGAGGTCGATTGGATCGACGGCAATGTGGTCGCCCGGCGGGTAACCCGGCTCGGCGCGATCGTGCTGTCGGAGAAACAGATTCGCGACCCCGATCGCGAATTGCTCGGCGCAGCGGTACGTCGTGGACTGCGCGCGACCGGTCTCGGCGTGCTGCGCTGGAGCTCCGACGCGATCGCCTTACGTCAGCGTCTCGAATTCCTGCACCGAACCCTCGGAACCCCTTGGCCCGCAGTCGATGACGAGTCGTTGCTCGCCGCCGCCGACACCTGGCTCGGCCCCGAGCTTGCCACCGCCCGAACCCGCGCCCACCTCGAACGCATCGACGCCGGACAGGCACTGCGCCGCCTACTGCCCTGGCCGGAGGCCACCCGCCTGGACGAACTCGCGCCCGAACGCCTGACGGTCCCCTCCGGCAGTCGTCCTCGCCTCGACTACTCGACCGACCCGCCGGTGCTCGCGGTCAAGGTGCAGGAGGTCTTCGGCTGGACCGACACCCCACGCCTGGCCGGCGGCCGCGTCCCGATCGTGCTGCACCTGCTCTCACCCGCGCAACGCCCGGTCGCGGTCACCGCGGACCTGACCTCCTTCTGGCGCACCGGCTGGCCCCAGGTTCGCGCGGACCTGCGCGGCCGCTACCCCAAACACGCCTGGCCGGAGGACCCCACCACCGTCCCGGCGCACCGCGGCACCGCGCGCAACGCGGGCCGCGGCTAGCCGGGGTCCACCGCGAGCATCCCGAACCGGCTGACGTTCGCGTGGTTGTGCCCGTCGGGACTGGTGATCACGACCTCGGTCGGATTGGTCAACGCGATGCAACAGAAGTTGTCCCGATCGTGCTGAATACTGATCGACAACAGGCGCTGACCAGCAGCCTGCTGCCACTCTTCCATGCACTCGTACAGCCCCCGCATGGACGGATTTTCGAAATAGACGAGATTGCGCTTGTTCGTGTCCGACATGAGTCCGGTCTCCATTCGTGCCGTGGGGGAGTCCGCAACACCCCGTGCCTCCATCGTAGAACGCGACGAATAGCGCTCTAGCGCAATATATTCCGGGCGCGGTAGGGCTCGACGACAGCGAACATGCCCACCCTGGCAGTGTGCCGACGGACTGACGAGCCAATGAGATTTAGGCCACGTTCGACCGAATTCGGCTTGCAACTCTCCCCTGACTGGAGAGTACGGTTACTCGTGCTGAGCGATAGCTGAGCAGCGACGCATCCGGGCAGCGCCGCCCGACGTCCCTCGGAATCACGCCCCTCCCCACCCTTCGCCGACGAGCTGGCACTCGTCCGGTTGTGCCTGCCTGGGCACGATCCACGAACGGAGTTCTCCCACGTGACTACCGAGCAGCGCGCCAATAGTGCCGACTGGTCTGTACTTTCCGCGTTGCGGAGCCCGAAGCGATTGCGGATCGAGGCGCTGGCCGGGCTGGTGACGGCGCTGGCGTTGATTCCGGAGGCGCTGTCGTTCTCCATCCTCGCGGGCGTGGACCCGAAGGTCGGGTTGTTCGCCTCGTTCACCATGGCGGTGATGATCGCGATCACGGGCGGGCGGCGCGCGATGATCTCCGGGGCGGCGGGGTCGACGGCGTTGGTCGTCGCGCCGGTGGTGCACGACCACGGGCTGCAGTATCTGATCGCGACGGTACTGCTGGCCGGGGTGTTCCAGATTGCGATGAGCGCGGCCGGGGTCGCGAAGCTGATGCGGTTCATTCCGCGCAGCGTGATGGTCGGGTTCGTCAACGCGCTGGCCATCCTGATCTTCAGCGCCCAATTGCCGCATCTGCTCGGGGTGCCGTGGCTGGTGTATCCAATGGTCGCGGCCGGGTTGCTGATCATCGTGTTGTTGCCGAAACTGACCACCGTCATACCGGCCCCGCTGGTGGCGATCGTCGCGCTCACCGCCGTGACACTGGCGTTCGGGCTGCGGCTGCCGACCGTCGGCGACGAGGGCGCGTTGCCATCCAGCCTGCCGACGCTGGTGTTCCCGCAGGTGCCGTTCACGCTCGACACCTTGGCGATCATCGCGCCGTACGCGCTGGCGATGGCGCTTGTCGGGTTGCTGGAGTCGCTGATGACCGCGAACCTGGTCGACGACCTCACCGACACCGCCTCGAACAAGTCGCGCGAAGCCTGGGGTCAGGGCGTGGCGAATATCGTGACCGGATTCTTCGGCGGCATCGGGGGCTGCGCCATGATCGGCCAGACCATGATCAACGTGAAGATCGCCGGTGCACGCACCCGCATCTCTACCTTCCTAGTCGGTGTCTTCCTGCTGATTCTGGTGGTGGCGCTGAGCGGTCTGGTCGCGCGTATCCCGATGGCCGCCCTGGCCGCGGTCATGATCATGGTGTCGGTGACGACGCTGGATTGGCACTCGATCGCGCCGAAGACGTTGTGGCGCATGCCGATCGCCGAAACGACCGTCATGGTCGTCACCGTCGCGGTCACCGTGCTGACCGCCGACCTCGCGATCGGTGTCATCGTCGGCGTGCTCATCGCCATGGTCGCCTTCGCGCACCGCGTCGCCCACTTCACCGAGGTGACCCCGGTCCGCGACGACGACACGAACCAGGACGGCGTCATCGACACCCGTGTCTACAAGGTGCGCGGTGAGCTGTTCTTCGCTTCCAGCAACGACCTTTTCGCGCAATTCGACTATGCCGACGACCCGCGCAATGTCGTCATCGACATGAGCGAGACCCACATCTGGGACGCCTCGACCGTCGCCGCGCTCGACGCCATCACCCACAAATATCGGTCGAAGGGCAAGCACGTGGAGATCGTCGGGCTCAACGCCGCGTCGCGGGAGCGCCGCGAACGCCTGTCCGGCTACCTCACCGGCACCCACTGAGGTGCGCCCCAGCCAGCAGGGCTACCTGCGAATCGGTGCGGTCGCCGAGCGAACCGCGTTGTCGATCAAGACCATTCGCCACTACGACGAGGTGGGCCTGATCACCCCGTCCGCGCGCAGCACCGGTGGCTTCCGGCTCTACACCACGGCCGACGTCGATCGGCTGCTGGTCATCCGTCGCATGAAACCGCTCGGCTTCACCCTGGCGGAGATGCGCCGCCTGCTCACCGCGGTCGAGGTGCTCGATGCGCTGGATTCTGCCGCTGAAGAACGCGCGGACGCCGGCGCCTACGTGCGGCAGTGCCGGGAGCGAGCCGAGGGCAGCTGCGTTCGGCTACGCCGCCAACTGGCCTACGCCGAAGAGTTCACCCAGCTGTTGGCGCGGACTCAGCCGCCTACCTTGCCGGACATGTCGTACTCCTGATAAATCTGCGCGGCGTTCTCCGGCGTCACTCGCGTCGTCGACAGCACCTGCTTTTTCTCCACCGCCTGGTTGTGCAGCAGCTTCACCAGGGTGTCGACCGCCTGCTCGGCGCCGGTCGGATACACGAAAGTGGTCAGCAGCTGGCCGTTTTGCACGGCGCGGATGCCGCCGGTGGGGATGGCCAGACCGTCGATGCCGATGATCTGGATGGCCCCGGCCTTGCCCGCGCCCTGGATGGCGAGTTGGGCGCCGAGCGCCATGTCGTCGTTGTGCGCGTAGACGAGGTCGACCTTGTCACCCTTGGACAGCCATTGCTGCATGACCGTGGTGGCGTTGGCCTTCAGCCATTTGGCTTCCTGCTCGTCGATGATGGTGAGGTTGTGGCCGGCGATCGCGTCCCGGAAACCCTTGTCGCGGTCGACCTGTGGCTGGTCGGACAGGATGCCGCGCAGTTCGACGACGTTACCGCCGTTGGGCAGCGCGGCCACCGCGGCCTCCCCGGCGAGCTTGCCGATGACGTAGTTGTCGCCGCCGATGAACGCGCTGTAGCAGTCGGTGCTGACGGTGCGATCCAGGATGATCACCGGGATCTTGGCGTCGCAGGCCTGCTGCACGGCGGCGGTCAGCGGGGCGGGTTCGTTGGGCGAGACGATGAGCGCGTTGACCTTCTGCTGAATGAAGTTCTGCACCTGGCTCACCTGGGTCGCGCTGTCCTGGTGCGCGTCGGTGATGGGCAGCAGTTTGAGGTCGGAATGCTGTTTGGCGAAGTACTGCAGCTGCAGGTTGAGCTGGGCACGGTAGGGCTCGGCGTTGTTCGACTGCGAGTAGCCGACGACGAACTGGCCGCCGTCTGAGGGGCCCGGCGGACTGGACGCGCAGGCCGTGGCGGCAACGGCGGTCGTGCACAACGCGATCGCCATGAGAACCGAGCGACGAGTGGGTGACATTTTCACTCCTGGAACAGATATGGGTGGTGGGGTTCCGGCTCGATGGGCCTCGGGTCGGGAAACGGCATCGGGTGCCGTCGCTTATTCGCGGGTGACGATCTCCGGTCGACGGGGTAGCCACCGCGCCAGTGGTCCGCTGAGACCGCGGAAGAAGCCGGGCCGCTGCAGCACCACGGCGATCACGACGATCAGGCCCTTGATGATCAGCTGGAGGTTGTCGCTGACCGCGTTCAAACCGAGCACATTATCGAGCAGGGTGAGAATGAGCGCTCCGACGAAAGTGCCGGTGATGGTGCCCTTTCCGCCCGCCAGGCTGGCACCGCCGATGACCGCGGCGGCGATGGCGTCGAGCTCGTATCCGGCGCCCGCCAGCGGGTCGCCGGATGCGCGGTAGGCGGCGTCGATCGGTCCGGCGAATCCGGCGAGCATGCCCGACAGGGTGAACACCGCGATCACGACCAGGGTCACATTGACACCGGAAAGCCGTGCGGCAGTCGGATTCCCGCCGACCGCGTAGATGTGGCGCCCGAAGGTGGTCTTCGACAGGACGAGCTGGGCAATGACGCAGACGCCGACCAAAGCCAGTACCGGATAAGGGATTCCGGACGTGCCGAACAGTGGCAGCCAGGTTCCTTTGAACAGTGTGTGGCCTGGCGTGCCGAGCAGGGCGAAATCGGACGCGGTGGGGGTGAGGTGCCCGTTCTCGTCGTACACGGCGGTGCCGACGGCGACATTGCCGGAGATCTGCCGATCGATGCCGCGGACTATCGACAGCATCGCCAGCGTCATGACGAACGACTGGATCCGAAGCACCGTGGTGCCCAACCCATTACACAATCCGAAGAACGCGCCGACCAGCGCACAGGCCGGGATGATCAGCCACGGGTCGAGGTTGTGGTCGACCAGCAGCATCGCGGCGGTCATCGAGCCGATGCCGAGGATCGATCCCACCGACAGGTCGATGCCCGCGGTGATGATCACCAGGGTGACCCCGACCGCGAGGATGCCGCGCGAGGAGAACGCGGTGATGGCGTTGGTGATGTTGGTCTGGTTCCAGAAGTACTGACCCTTGGTGCTGATGCCGATGACGATGACCAGCAGCAAACCGATATATCCCTGGGCCGCACCGAGATACGGCGTCAGCCGGGTCAGCCGTAACCACCCTCGCGACGCGAGGGAACCCTGATTATCGGAGGAGAGTTGGTCGGTCATGCTCGGTCCTCTCGCCGGGTGCGGATGGCGGGCGCCCTGGCCATCGCCGCCGCGAGAATCGCTTCCTGGTCGAACGGCGCGCCCCGCGCGGGATCTCGGTTGAACTCTCCGGTGAGGCGTCCCTCGCAGAGCACAAGGATGCGGTCGCACATGCCGATCAGTTCGAGCAGTTCGGAGGACACCGCGAGGATCGCCGTGCCCTGCCGGGCGAGCTGGTCCATCAGGGCGTGCACCTCGGCCTTCGCACCGACGTCGATGCCGCGGGTCGGCTCGTCCATGAGCAGCACCGACGGGTGGGTGAGCAGGCACTTGGCCAGCACGACCTTCTGCTGGTTGCCGCCGGACAGGGTGGCGACGGTGGTGGCCAGCGACGGCGTCTTCACCTTCAGCTCAGTCACTTTCGCCGCGACCGCGGCGCGCTCCCGTTTGCCGTCGACCGTGCCCCACGGGCGCAGATAGCGGTTCAGCGCGGCCAGCGACGCGTTGAAGCGCACGCTGTTGGCGAGCATCAGGCTCTGTGCCTTGCGGTCCTCGGCGACGAGGGCGATGCCGTTGGCGATGGCGCGGCGCGGACCGCGTGGCCGGTAGCGACGACCCGCCAATTCGATGGTCGCGTCGACGCCGGTGCCCGCGCCGTAGATGGCTTCGAGGACCTCGCTGCGGCCGGCTCCCATCAGGCCTGCCAGCCCGACGATCTCGCCCTCGGCCACGTCGAACGAGACGTCGTGCAGTGGCACGGCATCGCTGCCCGCCGTCGGCGTGGTCGTCAGATGCCGAACGGACAGGCACACCTGTCCGCCGACGCGCTGGCCGGCCTCGCGCGGGAACAGCTCGCCGAGCGGGCGGCCGACCATCAACTGAATGAGTTCGGCCCGGTTCGTGGTTCGCATCGATCGCTGCCCGACGTACGCGCCGTCGCGCAATACCGTGACCGTGTCGGCGATTTCCTCGAGCTCCTCGAGCCGGTGCGAGATGTAGACGACGCCGACATCGTGTTCGGTCAGGGTGCGGATGACGGTGAACAGCCGCGCCACCTCCGATTCGGTGAGCGCGGAGGTCGGCTCGTCCATGACCAGCACTTTCAGGTCATGGTTGAGCGCCTTGGCGACCTCGATGAGCTGTTGCTCGGCGAGACGGCACTGCCGAACCAGCCTGCGCGGCTTCAACTCCAGGCCGACCCTGGCGAGCAGGCGGCGGGTCTGCGCGTCCATTTCGGTGCGGTCCAGCGTGCCGCGCATCGTGCGTCGTTCCTGGCCGAGGAAGATGTTGTCGGCGATGGACAGCTCGGGCACCAGGTTGAGCTCCTGGTGGATCATCGCGATGCCGTGCCGGGTGGCGTCCTTGGGGGAGCGCAAATGCACCGGGCTGCCGTCGATTTCGATGCTGCCCGCGTCGGGGGTGAAGACCCCAGCGAGGACGTTCATCAAGGTCGACTTGCCTGCGCCGTTCTCGCCGAGCAGCGCAAGCACCTCGCCACCGCGCAGCGTCAGTTGCACACCGCGCAGTGCTTTCACGCCGGGGAATTCCTTGACGATGCCGCGCATCGCGAGCAGCGGCGGGCGAGCGTCGGTGCTGGTCATGGGATTCCGCGTGGTCCGTTGCGTGTCAACTGACCCCTCCCCCTCGTCGACCGGTGGGCGTCGCCGCGAACGGTGACCGCTCCACTCAGTGTGACATCGGTCTCAGAAATCGATCTCTGCTACCGTAATTTTCGACGCGGCGAGCCGTCAAGGTCATTGGCTGCCAGGAAATCCGGGGGATGGTCGAGCGCCCGGCAGCTGACCGGGCCGGCCGTAACCGGACTGTCATCGGTGTGTCATACCTGGGCGAGAGCGCCGCTGGGGGAGTAGTAGAGAGAGTATTCTGAGAACTCTAACGTGAGTGTGGCAGTTAGGAATTCATCGAAGGGGGGATCGAAGTCTTGTCATGTTTTGGTGAGATGACAATCCGGCCGGGTGTTTTGTCCTATCGCGGCGGAGTGTCCGCGGCGGCGATGCATGCACACCATTCGGTTCAGGTGCTGGTTGCCCGGCGCGGTCAGTTCATCGTGTCCGATACCGGCGGCGCGCAAGTCGCGTGCCGCTCGGTGGTGATTCCGGCCGATGTCGACCATGCCGTGCTGCAGGGCGTGGAGGAAGGCGAAATGGTCCATCTCGCTGCCGAATCCGAGGACGGCGTCGAGGTGAGCCGAATGGTGTTGCGGCCGAGATCTGCCGTGGCGTGGGCGGAGGCGGGGGATGCGCTGATGTCCGGGCTCGGCGACGACGAGTGGTGGGCGGACGGATTGCCGTATGTGCGTTCGACCGTCCGGCCGATGCGACATCCCGCCCTCTCTTCGGCATTGTGCCTGTTGCCCGAGCTCATCGCGGCTGGCCCGGTTCGGTTGCGGGAGGTTGCCTGCGCCGTCGGTCTTTCCGAGAGCAGGCTTTCTCATCTGTTCTCGGAGGAGATAGGGCTGGCGTTCCGGCCGTATGTGCGGTGGTTGCGGATGAGTCGAGCGATCGACGAAATCGCGCTCGGGCGCAACCTCGCCGACTCCGCGCATGCGGCGGGGTTCTTCGATGGGGCGCACTTCACTCGCGTATGCAACAAGACATTCGGCATGTCTCCGGCCGTTTTGATCGAAGAGATGGCATTCACGGTCGATTCGTAGCCGGTTTGTCCAAGCAGTCGCGCGAACAACGCCGGATCATGAGTGTGCGGCGTGATCCAGTAATTTCGGCTTCGACGCCAAGTCGCGGTCCCAGTGTTTATTTTGTTGATTCTGCTGACAGAGCTGCCGAATTATCGCGGCTGTCGAGGCGTGGTCCGGTGATCGGTACCCATGAGGTGATCATCGACCGCGCAGGGGAGGACGAATGACCGACGGTTACACCGCTGACGAACTGCGCGACCTGCTCGAGGGTGGCGCTTTGGTATCCGGCTCGATCAGCGATCGCGCCGCGATCCATGTGCTGCATGGTGTCGGCTTGATCGGACAGCGATTCCTCAACCGCTACATCAGCATCGAGTCCGTCGACTTCGGTGGTGAGCAAGTGGACGCCGCGTTCATCCGCGATTGGTCCGCCCTGGCGCACCCGGCGGACGACTTCCCCTTCCTCAGTGTCAGTGAGCAACGCGGTCTCGAACTGGCCGCCTGCATCGCGATGAGCGCGATGTGCCGATCCACCGCCGCCGATGTCGACGTCGAAGCCCCGCTGAAGATCCACGTGTGCAACCGGTGGCTGGGCTAGTGCTCACGCCGTAGCGGCGTCGAGCAATGCCGCCGCGGCGGCCCGGCCGTGCGCGGCGCACGCGGGGTCGTTGAACACCATCGAGCGGCTGGCGACCCCGTCGGCGAGAATCGCGAGTTGCTCGCCGAGTGCGTCGGGGTGTGCCGCACCGAGTTGCCGCACCTGGTCGATGACGCGCTCGGTGAAGCGCTGTTTCTGCTGACGCGTGTAGGCGTGTACCGCGCTGTCCGGATCGGGGAACTCGGCGGCGGCGTCGATGAACGGGCAGCCGCGCAGGGGCCCATCGCCGGAGTCCGGCACGGTGAACAACTCCAGCAGTCGTTGTCTGGGCGACAGATCCGGTCGATCGAGCACGCTCTCCATCGTGCGCCCGGCCTCGACGAGGTGGCGAAGGTACGCGACCACCAGCTGATCCTTGGTTGAAAAGTGCAGGTAGAGAGTGCGTTTGGAGACCGGGGCGCGCGAGGCCACCTGTTCCATGCCGGTGGCGGTGATGCCCTGCGCCTCGAACAACGAGGTGGCCGCCGCCAGGATGCGCTCCGGTGCCCCGCGCCCGCGACGACGGGCGATCTCTTGTTTCTCGACCACGGCTTAAGTATACGCCACCGTTTACCTCTGGCTGATTCTCCGCTATGGTTCATTTGGTAAACGGAACCGTTTACTTTGACTGCATGGACGTGAGGCGATGATCACCGACTACCAGCCCGAATACGCCGAACACCTGATCCGCGGACGACGTGCCACCCGCGCGTTTCGTCCCGACCCCGTGCCCGAGGACACACTGCGGGCCGTCTTTTCCCTGGCCGGCGCGGCACCATCCAACTCGAACACCCAGCCCTGGCACGTCGAGGTGGTCAGCGGCGCGGCCCGCGACCGCCTCGGCGAGGCACTGGTGGCGGCCCACGCCCAGCACCACCTCTCCCTCGACTTCCCCTACAGCGACGATCTTTATCGCGGCACCTACCAGCGACGACGTGAGCATGCGGGCGAACGGTTGTACTCGGCCATCGGGATTGGCCGCGACGACCACGCCGGACGGGACGCCTACAACGCCGAGAGCCTGCGCTTCTACGGCGCCCCGCACGTCGCGCTGCTGTTCACCGCCGCCAATGCGGAGGTGCGGATGGCCGCCGACGTGGGCATCTACGCGCAAACGCTGATGCTGGCGCTGACCGCGTACGGCATCGCCAGCTGCCCGCAAGGACTGCTGAGCTTCTACGCCGACACCATCCGCGCCGAACTGGGTGTTCAGGACCGAAAGATCCTGCTCGGCATCTCTTTCGGCTACGCAGACCACTCCGCCGCGGCCAATACCGTCACGGTGCCGCGTGCCGACCTCGGCGAGACCACTCGTTTCCACTCATGACCGCCTCGGCTTCTCGGTAGTCGCTGTGCACGCCCGGTGGTCCGTTGTCGTGCGATCGACACCGTGTCAGGGCGTGTCAGTTCGGTGACAGAGCGGTGTAAGCCGAGATGGCGACAGTGTTCACGTGAACAGCACAGCATTTGCCGGTTCCGGTCTGCGGAACGCATACGAAGACAAGACGCTCTTCGATGGCATCGATCTCGGTGCTTATCCGATGCTGCGCGCGGAATGGTTCGACCGATTCGCCCGCGCGCTGCGGTATCTGCGCGGTGATCACGCCTTCGCCCAGCTGATCCGCTTCGCTCTGGTCGGCGGCGCCAGCAATATTGCCTACGTGCTGCTGTTCATGGCGATGAGCGGGGTCGGCTCGCTCGTCGCCAATGCCGCGGGCTCGATCGTCAGTACGGTAATCGCGAACGAACTGCATCGCCGGCTCACCTTCCGGGCGGCCGGTCGGGTCGGTTGGTTCACCGCGCAATGGGAAGGCGGCGGGCTGGCGTTGATCGGCCTGCTCGTCAGCACGGCGGCGCTGGGCGGTCTCGCGTTCTGGGCACCCGGACTCGGCGAGATCGCCCAGGCGGTCGCCGTGCTCGCCATCATGGCGGCGGTCGGGGGTATGCGCTTCGTGGCACTTCGCGGCTTCGTCTTCTGAAAAGATCATCGAGACACTCGACTGGGAGGTTTTGATGTCCAGTAAATTCACCGAGCTCGCGATCGACTGCGCCGATCCCGCCGGCCTCGCCCAATTCTGGTGCGCGGTCCTCGATTACGAGGTGCAAGACGAAGAAGAAGGACTCGTCACCATCGGCCCACCAACGATGCCGTCAGGCAAGGACCGCCCCGGCCCGGTGCCGCCGACGTTGACCTTCGCGCGCGTACCCGAGGGTAAAACCGTCAAGAACAGAGTCCACCTCGACATCAACCCCACCGACCGAGAGCAAGACGAAGAAGTCCGCCGCCTGCTCGAACTCGGTGCCCGACACGCCGATATCGGCCAAGGCGAACAGAGCTGGGTCGTCCTTCTCGACCCAGAAGGCAACGAATTCTGCGTCCTCGCAACCCGCCACCCCTGACCCCAAGCCCGCCACCGATCTCACAGACCGCCCACACCTCTCACAAGGCCCCAGGTGCCTGTGAGAGGTATGCAGGCTCTGTGAATCACCCTGTCTCCAACAGGTTCACCACAGCGAAGCACGCGGAGGCAGCCGCAACCCGATCACGCTTAACGGTTACGGTTAACCTTTCTTGGGAGTAAGCGCGATTCGGCCGAATACCTCTCCGGCTTCTATTTTCTGGTGGGCGAGGACGGCCTGGTCGAGGGAAAGTACCTCGTGGACAACCGCTTTCAGGTCGCCGTGGTCGGCGGCGGCGAAGAGGGCGGTGGTTGCGGCGGCTCGGTCGGGTAGGGAGATGGTGTCGGCACTGAAGGTGGCGAAGGACATCGACTTCTGGAAGGCCGCGATCATCGGGGTGGCGAAGTCGGCGGGTGGGATACCTGCCATTACGCCGACGGCCACCATGCGACCGTTCGGCGCGAGTTTGCTGAAGAACGACGGTAGGTCCGCGCCTGCGACGATATCGATGATGACGTCGTAGCTGGCGGGAGCGTCCCCGTCGTCATGGCCGAGCCGGTCGAGTACGTGCGTCGCGCCGAGTGCACGGAGGCGATCGCCACGTTCGGCCGACGAGGTGGTGACCGCGACGGCGCTGGCGCCGTCGCGGGCGGCGAGTTGGACTGCCATGACGCCGATGCCACCGGCCGCGCCGCGCACCAGCACCGACTCGCCGGGCGCGAAATGGGCGTGGCGCAAAGCGAAGTGGGCCACCATGGCGGAGCTGCCGAGGGTTACCGCGTCGACGGACGACAGGCCCGCGGGCACGGGGACGAGCGTCGCGGCCGTGGCGATGGCGTGCTCGGCGTAGCCGCCGTGCACACCGGTGAACCCCCACACGCGCTGACCGATCCACGCGGCGTCGACATCGTCGCCTACCGCGGCGACCGTGCCGGCCACCTCACTGCCGAGGATGCGCCCGGCCGTGGATCCGTAGTCGGCCAGCGCACCGCTCCGGATCAGGGCGTCGAGGCCGCCGACGCCGATCGCCTCGGTGGTGATCAGCACCTCTCCGGCGCCTGGCCGCGGATCGGGCAGGTCGACGATCGCGAGAGCCTCTGGACCGCCGAACGTTTGAACCATTACTGCTTTCACTGGTGTCTCCGTGTTCTTTTCGATCGGAACCAACCAGCGGACCGTAACGGACGCCCCCGTCCGTTTAGCTAAAGTGAGAGTGGTGACCGCCCATTTGTCTCACACCCTGCGTTCGGACGCCCGGGACAACCGCGAACGCATCCTCGACGAGGCCCGCGCGGTGTTCGTCGCCGAGGGCCTGGACGTGCCGATCCGTGAGATCGCTCGCCGCGCCGGCGTCGGGCCCGCCACCCTCTACCGTCATTTCCCGACCAAGGAGTTGCTGGTCGCCGAGGCGTTCACCGATCAGATGATGGCCTGCCGGTCCATCGTGGACGAAGGCCTCGCCGATCCGGATGCCTGGCACGGCTTCTGCCGCGCGGTCGAGAATCTGTGTGAGCTACTAGCCCGCGACCACGGCTTTTCCGCGGCTTTCATGTCCGCGTTCCCGCACGCGATGGACTTCGCCGCGATCCGCACCTTCTCGCTGACCGGCGCCGCCGAACTGATCCGCCGCGCCAAGGACACCGGCCGCCTGCGCCCAGAGATCGTCCTGGACGACCTGATCTTGATGATCATGGCCAACAACGGCATTCAGGCGAGTACACAGGCGGCGCGCGTCGCGGCTTCCCGGCGTTTCGCCGCGCTCATGATCCAAGCGTTCCAAGCCTCGCCGGTGTCCGCGCCGCTGCCGCCGGTGCCACGATTGCGGCCGTTATTGCCCCGGTGATCGCGTCGCGTCGGCGAGTTCCGGGTATTCGGGCAGCGGCCACGCACCGCCACGGTCCTCTTTCGACCGCCGCGCGACGAGCTCGGGGATGTGCAGCGAACAGGCCAAGGTCGTGAGGGCGTGGAAGGCATCGATGCCGAGTTGGTGGGTCGGCATGCCGAGTCGCAGCAGGCGCGGTTTCACGGTGGCCTGGATCTCGTCGACGAACGGCCGCAGCGTGCTGTCGTAGGTGGCCAGGGCGCCGGGCAGGTCATGCGGACGCCGGTTGATCTCACCCGCCAGGATGTACGCGCCGACCAGTGCGCCGGAGACGCCCATGCCGCTGTAGGGGGATGCGCAATGCGCGGCGTCGCCGACCAGGACAACGCGGTCCTTGGACCAGGTGTCCGTGCGCACTTGCAGCGCCTCCTGGGAGTAGAAGCCCTCGGTCGTTTCCATGCCGTCGAGGAACCGTTCGGTCTGCCAGCCCGCGTCGCGGAACTTGTCGGTCCAGAACTGCTTCTGGCGTTCGACCGGCTCGCGGTGGATGGCCGAGGCCTCCTCCGAGGTTTCCCGTAGCACGAAATAGACCTGGGTCTCGGCCGGATTGTGGCTGCGGCGCATGATCATTCGGCCGCGCGGGGCATGGTAGGTGTCGCGGATGTTGCCGTCGGAGGCGATGCGCGGAATGAACCAGTAGGCCATGTGGATGCCCACCGGCCAGTACGGATCGGGGGAACCGTACGGCAGGATGGCTCGACGGATTCGCGAACCTTGCCCGTCCGCGCCGACCAGCAGATCGAATTCGCCGGAGGTGCCGTCGGAGAAGTGGGCGAGGACTCGATCGGCGTCCTGCTGGAAGCGGTCCACGCTCTTGCCGAAGACGTAGTTCACGTCGCCGCTCGTCGCGTCGTGCAGCAGGCGCACCAGGTCGCCGCGCATGATCTCGTACTCCGAGGTCAGCGTCTGCCGTCCTTGGCCGGAGGTGTTGGCCATGATCGTCCCGCGCGCCTTGCCGCGCGCATCCACGAACGAGACGCCGGCCTCGTCGACGAGGTTGCTCCGGACGACCTCGAGCAGGCCCATCCGCTCGATGGCGTCGATGCCCTGGCCGCGCAGGTCGACCTGCGCGCCGGTGGCGCGGAGGGCTGGAAAACGTTCGACGACGGTCACCTGGTGACCGCCTCTGGCGAGCCAGAAGGCCAGCGCTTGTCCGGCGATCCCGCCGCCGCAGATGAGGACTTTCAATGATGTCGTTGAGTCGATTGCCATGTCGTCCACCTTTTCTATCGGTGATAGGTTCGTCTTTTGCATGGTTGCCTATCGCTGATAGATTGTCAATGTGGCCAAGCTGAACCGGGACAATGTGATCGCCGAGGCGCTCGATCTGCTCGACGAGGTCGGGCTGGATGCCGTCAGCACGCGGCAGCTGGCCAAGCGACTGAACGTCGAGCAGCCGTCGCTCTACTACCACTTCCGCAAGAAGGAGGATCTGCTCGCCGCGATGGCCGAGGCGGCGATGATTCCCCATGCGACCGAACCGCTACCGACGCCCGCCGATGACTGGCGTGCATGGTTTTTGGAGAACATGCGCAGTTTCCGGCGAACGCTGCTGATGCGCCGCGACGGGGCGCGGCTGCACGCCGGGACGCGGCCTGGGTCGGCCGACCTGGATCGGATCGCGCAGAAGATGGCGTTTCTGGTCGCCTCCGGTGTGCCGGAGCGGGACGCGCAGATGGCGATGCTGGCCGCGGGGCGCTACACGGTCGGCGCCGTGCTGGAAGAACAGGCGGACGCGGAACTCGGTCACGGCGAGGACGACCTGCCGGAGATAGATCCCGAGTCGGCGTTCGAGGCGGGGCTGGCGCTCATTGTGGCGGGTTTGGGCCGAAAGGTATAGCGCGCGTGGTCAGTTGGTGAACGCACCGGCGCGTGCGGCGAGCGCGGTACCGGCGGCCGCTTGATCGGGGAGTCGCGGGTCGGGTGGGGTGCGCAGCAGGACCAGCTGGTGATAGATCGGCGCGGTAGCGGCGATCAGCAGGGCACGCGCATCGACGTCGGGCGAGAGCTCGCCGCGCTGGATCGCTCGCTGAATGACGATCTCGCTCTGCGTATATCGGTCTTCCCACAATCGACGCAGCGCTCGGGCGGCTTCCTCGGAGCGGAACGAGACCGCGATCAGTGCCGCCGCGAAGGACGGTTCCTCGGTCAGCGAATCCTGGACCTCCTGGTTGAGCGCGGCCAGATCGCCGCGCAGGGAACCGGTGTCGCGGGGATGCCAATCGATATCGCTCGCCGCGGCGAAGACGTCGCTGATCAGGCCGCCGACATCGTGCCAGCGGCGATACACCGTGGTGCGGTGCACGGCCGCGCGGGCGGCGACCGTGTCGACGGTGAGTGCGTCGTACCCATGCTCGGTCAGCTCCGCGCGGACCGCTTCGAGGACTTGGTCGCGGATGCGGGCGGTTCGGCCACCGGGGCGGGGCGTACGGCCAGGTGAAACGGGTGAGGAACTCATTCTCGGCATTCCGGTTGCTCGAAGGGGGCAAGCTGTGACACTATGCTAATGCAACAATCGTCGCACTAGTGAGGTAGGCCGATGCTCATCCGAAGTGTTCACCCGGTCCTGTGGTCCCCGATGACCGTGTCTTCCTCGAATGCTTCGGAGTGTGCATATGCCAACCCAGATCACCGCGCTCGCGGTCAGCAAGTCCTACAACGGCAGGCGTGTTCTCGATGAGGTGACGTGTTCGCTCGCCGCGGGCGAGCGCACCGGCATCGTCGGCGAGAACGGATCCGGCAAGACCACCCTGCTCCGGCTGCTCGCCGGGCGGGAGCAGCCCGATCACGGCGAGATCGTCGTCCAGGCCGACGGCGGCGTCGGCTACCTCACCCAGGACGAGCAGCTCCCGCCGCACATGACGGTCCAGCAGGTCATCGATCGGGCGCTGAGCGAACTACGCGCGATCGAGCTGCGGCTGCGCTGCCTCGAGGACGCGATGGCCGCGGGCGACGAGTCGGGCATGGCCGAATACGGCGAGCTGACAACCACTTTCGAGTTTCGCGGCGGCTACGACGCGGACGCTCGAGTGGAACGAGCGCTGCACGGCCTCGGCTTGGGTCTGGTGGACCGCGACCGCACGGTCGACGGGCTGTCCGGCGGCGAGCAGGTCCGGCTGCGCCTGGCCGCGGTACTCGCGGCGGGCACCGAGGTGCTGTTGCTGGACGAGCCGACCAACCATCTCGACGACGACGCCCTGACCTGGCTGGAAGACCACCTGCGTACCCGTCGCGGCACGACGGTGACGGTCTCGCACGACCGGGTCTTCCTCGAGCGGGTCGCGACCAGTCTGCTCGAGGTCGACGCGGACCGGCAGCGAGTTATCCGCTACGGCAACGGTTATGCGGGATTCCTGACCGAGAAGGCCGCGGCGCGGCAGCGGTGGGTGCAGGCGCACGCGCAATGGCAGGCCGACGCCGAGCGGCTTCGCGAGGTCGCCGCCACTACCGCCCGCGATGTCGCGCCGGGCCGGGCGATGAAGGACAACAACAAGATGGCCTACGACCGGGCCGGGGGACGGGTGCAGCAGTCGCTGGCCAGCCGGGTCCGCAACGCCGAGGAACGGCTGCGTCGGCTGCTCGCCGACCCGGTGCCACCGCCGCCGGAACCGCTGCGGTTCGCTGCTACGGTGCGGGCCGGACGGGTGCGGGGCAGCGTGCTCGACGCCACCGACATCGCGGTCGAGGGCAGGCTCGATCGGACGAGTGTCACGCTCAATGCGGGCGACCGCTTGCTGATCACCGGCCAGAACGGTGCGGGTAAATCGACGTTGCTGCGCGTGCTGGCAGGCACGCTCGCTCCGGACAGCGGCTACGTAACTCGCAGTGGCGCAGTCGGTTACCTCGCACAGGAGCCGCAGGCTGCCGTCCAAGGCGAGACGTTGCTCGCCGCCTTCGCCCGCGGTCGAGGGGGAGCAGCCGCCGAGCACGCCGAACGATTGTCCTCGCTCGGCCTGTTCAGCCGTGCCCAGTTCACGACGCGCGTCGAGAACCTGTCCACCGGGCAGCGGCAGCGACTTGCCTTGGCGCGGTTGGTTACCGAGCCCGTCGATGTGCTGTTGCTCGACGAGCCGACCAATCACCTGTCGCCCGGGCTGGTCGAAGAGCTGGAAACCGCGCTGGCCGAATACCGCGGCGCCCTCGTCATTGTCAGCCATGATCGTCGGCTGCGTGCCCGCTGGCGGGGTGCTCGCCTCGACCTGCGCGCGTCGGCATCCGTCTGATACCCGAAAACCCAAGCACCGAAGGAGATTCGCTGTGCCCAAGGATTCCGTTCCCGCAGACCCGACCGTGCTGCACCCCATGCCCGGCCAGCCGCGCGTAGTGCAGTTGCGGCCGCTGATCACCTCGCCCCTGATCGAGGTGGGGGAGTACTCCTACTACGACGACCCGGACGACCCGACCGCGTTCGAAACCCGAAACGTGCTGTACCACTACGGTCCCGAGAAACTGATCATCGGAAAGTTCTGTGCGCTGGGCACCGGAACGCGGTTCATCATGAACGGCGCCAACCATCGCATGGACGGCCCGTCGACGTTCCCGTTCCCCACCATGGGCGGCTCGTGGTCGAACCACTTCGACCTGCTCACCGGCCTGTCCAACCGAGGCGACACCGTTGTCGGCAACGATGTCTGGTTCGGCAACGGCGTGACGGTGATGCCCGGCGTGCGGATCGGTCACGGCGCGATCATCAGCACCGGCTCCGTCGTCACCGGCGACGTGCCCGATTACGGCATCGTCGGCGGCAATCCGGCCCGCCTCATCCGAAACCGATACGACGACAAGGACATTGCCCGCCTGCTGGCGGTGGCCTGGTGGGACTGGCCCGTCGAGCACCTCACCGAACATGTGCGGACGATCATGTCGGGCACCATCGCCGACCTCGAAGCCGCCGCGGACCTGAAATGAGCGAAATGCCTTTACGTCGTACCCACATCGCGATGGTCGGTATCCCCATCGTCAGCCATGTCCTGCCGAGTCTCGCGCTCATCCGCGAACTGGTGGCGCGCGGCCATCGTGTGACTCACGCCAACGACCCGGTGGTCGGCGACCTGATCGCCACGGTCGGTGCGGAATTGGTTCCGTGTACCTCCATTTTGCCGGTGGCCGAGAACAACTGGCCCGAAGACCCTGTCGAGACCATGAATCTGTTCCTGGACAACGCGATTCAATCACTCCCGCAGCTGCGCGCCGCCTACGATCACGACCCCGCCGACCTCTATCTCTACGACGTCGGCGCTTATGCCGGGCGGGCACTCGCCGAGGCACAGAGCCGCCCGATCGTCCAGCTGTCGCCCACGTTCGTGGCGTGGAAGGGCTACGACCAGGAGGTGGCAGCGCAGATTCGGCAGCTGCCGGGTGCTGCCGCCTACCAGGAGAAGTTTGCACAGTGGCTCATCGAGAGCAACGCGGCCACCCGGGAGGTAGACGCGTTCTCCGGCATGCCCGACCGGGCACTGGCCTTGATACCCAAGGCGATGCAACCGCACGCAGACCAAACCGACTCCGGCACAGTGACATTCGTCGGCCCTTGCTTCGACACCCGCAAAGCCGAGGACGGATGGAAGCGCCCGGCGGAGGCGGAGAACGTCCTGCTGATCTCCCTCGGCTCGGCCTACACTCGCCAACTGGAGTTCTACCGCCAGTGCCTGTGCGCGTTCGGTGATCTGCCCGGCTGGCACGTCGTGTTGCAGATCGGAAAGTACACCGACCCAACCGAACTCGGCGACATCCCGGCCAATGTCGAAGTGCACTCCTGGGTTCCGCAGCGGGCGATCCTGGAGCAGGCGGACGCGTTCGTCACGCACGCGGGCATGGGCGGCTGCGGCGAAGGGCTGCTGGCGGGCGTCCCGATGATCGCGGTGCCGCAGGGGGCCGAGCAGTTCATGAACGCGGACCGGCTCGTTGAACTGGGGGTGGCTCGCCGCATCGACACTCAGGACGCAACGGCTCAGAACCTCAGGGAGGCCCTGCGCGATCTGATCGCGGATCCAGAGGTGGCCCGCCGCTCGGCGCAACTGCGCGCCGACACGGCGGCCGAGGGCGGCACCACGCGAGCCGCCGACCTCATCGAGAACATGCTGAGCCGAGCTTTACGAGTACCGAACGGCTGAGTTTCCGGAACGGACTACCTGGTCGCCGGGGGTTACTGGTGGCCGTCGTGATGGTTGACGAGTTGGGTCAGCAACTCGGCCAGCTGCTTGCGTTGCGTCGCGGTGAGCGGGGCGAGCAGTTCGCGTTGCAGGCCGGCCAATACGGTATCGAGTTCGCGCAGCCGGGCGGTGCCGGATCTGGTCAGTGTGATGACGTTGCGCCGATGGTCGTCGGGGTCGGGGACTCGGTGGGCGTAGCCGTCGCGCTCGAGTTCGTTGAGTACCGCGACCATGTCGCTGCGGTAAATGCCGGTGCGCCTGCTCATTTCGGCCTGGCTGGCCGGTCCCGCGTCGGCGAGCGTGGCCAGGACCGCGTAGTGCCACTTGCGCGCGCCGATCCGCGCGAGACCTTCGGACACCAGTCGATCGCCATGAGTCGCCGCCTGACTCAACAACCGGCTGGGCAGTGCGCGCAATCGCGGTGACGTCGTGGTCATGCGGCAAGCATACCTACTTGCGTTAGTGCCACTAACGATCTACCGTCGTTTGTGCCATAACCGTTTATTTCACTAACGATGTGGCGTCAGCCCAAGGAAGGAAGACTCACTATTTCCACCGACACCAGGACACTGCAGATTCCCACCGCGGACGGCCAGGCCGACGCTTTCGCCGCCTTCCCGGACGACGGCGAGCGGCACCCGGGAGTGCTGCTGTACATGGACGTCTTCGGCGTGCGACCCGTGCTCGAGCAACGGGCCGGCGAACTCGCCGAGCACGGCTACTACGTGCTCGTCCCCAACCTCCTCTACCGGGACGGCCCGGCACCCCTGGTCGAACTTCCCGAGCACATCACCCACGAGATCCGGCCCGCGATCGCGGCCAAGTTGATCCCGCTGGTCATGGCGCACACCGTCGAACGCGTCCTGCGCGACGCCGACGCCTACCTCGGATTCCTCGCTGCTCAGCCCGAGGTCGGCACCGGACCGGTCGCCGTGATCGGCTACTGCCTCGGCGGCGTCTTGGCGATGCGCACCGCGGCCGCCTACCCCGACCGCGTGGCCGCCGTTGCCGGATTCCACCCCGGCGCCCTGGTCACCGACGCACCCGACAGCCCACACCACCTCATCCCCGAACTTCCGGCGCACACCCATCTCGGTCTCGCCGAAAACGACATGCCGTCCGAGTCCGTCGACGAGCTCAACCGGGCCCTTGCGGCGGCGGGATTCGACAACGCAGCCGAGATCTACCCCGACACGGTGCACGGCTTCACGATGTCCGACACCGACGCCTTCGATCCCGCAGCGCTGCAACGTCACTGGGACCGCCTGCTTCCCCTGCTCGGCCGAGCCCTGGCGGACCGCTGAGCCCTGGGTGTGCTTGCCCGCTGTGACCTGGACTGTTGCGGATTTTCGCGAATTCCCCACGCCGAGTCGGATCCGCGGTGTATCTTGGCTGTTCGAGGCCCCCGAACTGTTTTGGTTCGGGGGCCATCGCCATTCGAGCGGTCCGACGTGCTCAGTTATCGGTGGCCGGCGGGCGCCTCAGTTCCAGGCGTAGAAGACGATCCGCCGGGTGCTGGTGCCGACCAGGGTGCCGGTGGGGTCGCGGAGTTCGGCGACGCCCTCGTTCCGTTCGTTGTGGCTGGCGAAGAACGGTGCGTCGTCGGGGCGGACGGTGAGTGGGTGCTGTCGCCACTGCGTTTCACCGTCGCAGGTCACCGGCGAGTTGGTCACCGAGCCGGTGGCGGTCGGCTGGCCGGGCTTGACAGCGGTGAGATGGAGGGTCAGGGTCCATCCCTTTTGTCCCTTTGGGCATTGCACATCGATATAGGCATTGGCTCTTCCGGCGGACACATAACTGTCGTCATGGAGCCAGACCGCGCCGGTCGGCGCGGTGGGCATCGGCATTGCCCCGAGGAACCCGGCTACCAAAAGCGCGGTCACAAAAGTCATCGAGCCCTCCAGCGTCACGGTGCGACAAGCGCCGCGTCGGGCCTCAATTGTCAGGCAAGACAACCAATTTCATGATGACGCACGTTTCCCCAGTTGGCCCTTCCTTGTTCGGACCGTCGCGGTATCCGGTCCTGGTGGCGGCGGAGACGTTTCCCCAGTCTGTCGGGTTGGCGCGCCGGATCGTGGACCGAATCACTCGTCAACCTTCCCGGACCGGGTTTCGAAACTGCCGATCTGCATGCAACACTAGGTTTGCCTTGCCGAACTGTGGTTAGGCTGGGTTTGGTTCGACTGGGAGTGGATGTGAGAGAACAGGCGTTTGCTTCCGGCGCACCTTCGGTCGCCGCTCAATTGTTCGGGAGCGGCTTGATCGGGGTGCGTGAGGGGCTCGAAACCGGAATCGTAGTCATGATTTTGGTGGCCTTTCTGGTGAAGTCGCAGCGCCGCGAGTCGTTGAAGTGGGTCGCGGTGGGGGTGGGTGCTGCCGTCGCCATGGTCGCGGCGATCTTCGTCGGCATCCGCTACGGCACCTCCACGGTCACCGGCATTGCCGCGGAGCTGATCGCCGGGCTCGCGTCGCTGGCCGCGGTCGTGATCGTGACGTGGATGGTGTTGTGGATGCGGACGGCGTCCCGGTCCATCTCCGGGGATCTGAAGGCTGGCCTGTCGCACGCGCTCGATGTCGGCCCGGTGGCGGTGGTGTCGCTGGCGTTTCTCGCTGTCGGGCGGGAGGGCGTGGAGACCGCGCTGTTGATGGTCGGATACGCCGAGAACACCGCGGGCAGTCAATGGCCCTTGATCGGTTTGCTGCTGGGAATTGTGGTCGCGGCCGTGCTGACCGTGCTGATGTACCTCGGCGCCGTCCGGATCAATTTCGCCACCTTCTTCAAATACACCGGGGTGCTGTTGATCGTGGTCGCCGCCGGGATTCTCGCCTACGGCATCCGGGCGTTGCAGACCGCGGACTGGCTGCCGGGACTGGCGCGCAACGCCTTCGATATTTCGTCGTGGTTCTCGATGTCGAGTTGGTACGGCACGGTCGCGCAGGGCATCTTCAACTTCCGCGCCGACCCGACGGTGCTCCAGGTACTCGCCTGGCTCCTCTACGTCGTCGTGGTGTTGTTCCTGTTCCTGCGCCCGGTGCCCGCCGCGAGAGCGCACCAGACGACTCGGTCCACGACAGATACCGCGGCCAAGCCGTGACAACGAAAGGTCCACTCTCCGTGCGTTTCTCCATATTCCCGATAGCGGTCGCGGTGGCAGTTCCCGCGTTGCTGGTGTCGTGCACCAGCAAGACCGAGACCGCGGCGGCAGGCGATATCGCGGTCACCGCCGACGACTCCACCTGCGCGGTGGCCAAGGATTCGGCCGACACCGGCACCGTGACCTTCCGGATCGCCAACAATGGGACCAAGGTCACCGAGTTCTACGTCTACGGCGCCGGCGAACGCGTCATCGGTGAGATCGAGAACATCGGCCCCGGCCTCACGCGTCAATTGATCGTGTCGGTACCCGAGCCGGGCAAGTACCAGACCGCGTGCAAGCCGGGCATGGTCGGCGACGGAATCCGGCACGATTTCACCGTGACCGGCGAGGCGCAAAAGCGTGACGAGACCGGCAAACTCGCCGACGCGGCCGACGGCTACAAGCGCTACCTGCTGAGTCAGCTGACCGCGCTGCAGGAGACCACGAAATCGTTTGTCACGGCGATCAAAACCGGTGATATCGAGTCGGCCAAGAAGCAGTACCCGGTGACCCGCACCTATTACGAGCGCATCGAACCGGTCGCCGAGAGCTTCCCCAATGATCTGGACCCGCGTTTGGATCTGCGTGAAGCCGATGTCGCCGCTGGCGACAAGTGGACCGGATTCCACCGGCTGGAAAAGGATCTGTGGACGCAGGGTCTGCAGCCCGACACCAATCAGCTTGCCGACCAGCTTCTTTCCGATATCGGCGAACTCGTCGCCGGGGTGAACGCGCCGAGCTACGCTGTCGATCCGGTCCAGGTCGCTGGCGGTGCGCAGGGTCTGCTCGATGAAATCGCGCGCACGAAGATCACCGGCGAGGAAGACACGTTCTCGCACACCGATCTCTGGGATTTCCAGGCTAATGTCGACGGTTCGCAGGCGGCGATCGCGAGCCTGCGCCCGATCCTCGACGAGCGCAATCCCGAGCTCGGCACGCAGATCGACCGGCGCTTCGCCGAGCTCGACAGCGAGCTGGCCAAGTACCGGCAGGGCGACGGGCATGTCAGCTACGAGAAGGTCAACAACGATCAGCGCGCCGCACTAGCACGCCAGATCGACGCGTTGTCCGCGGTCGTGAGTCAGGTGCAGGGCGTTGTCGCGGGATCGTGAGACCGCGGGCCGCGGTGGCATCTCGCGCCGCGGCCTGATCGGATCAGCGGGTATCGGCGTCGCGGCGGCCGGGGCCGGGGTGCTGGCCGGGCGGATGTCGAGTCCCGCCTCGGCGGCGGCGGCCGCCGCCGGTTCGGTGCCGTTCCGCGGCGCCAACCAGGCAGGCATCGTCACCGCAGCGCAGGACCGGCTGCATTTCGCGGTATTCGACGTGCACACGAAATCGCGCGCCGAGCTGATCGATCTGCTGAAGACCTGGACGCTGATGGCGGAGCGGATGACCTCCGGGCGCGAGGCCGCGCAAAACGGCGCCATCGGTGCGGGCGCGTACAAACCGCCGACCGATACCGGTGAGGCGCTCGATCTCGCACCCTCGCGGCTCACGTTGACGATCGGGTTCGGTCCGTCGCTGTTCAGCACCGCCGACGGCGTCGACCGGTTCGGGATCGCGGCGCGTAAACCGAAGGCGCTCACCGATCTGCCGAAGTTCACCGGCGACGCCCTCGAACCGGCGCGCAGTGGCGGCGAGATCGCCATCCAGGCCTGTGCGGATGACCCGCAGGTCGCGGTGCACGCGATCCGTAACCTCGCGCGCGTCGGTTTCGGCGCGGTGTCGGTGCGCTGGTCGCAGCTCGGTTTCGGTCGTACCTCCTCGACCTCCACCAGCCAGACGACGGCACGAAACCTGCTGGGGTTCAAGGACGGAACGCGCAACATCAAGGCCGAGGACCAGGACACCGTCAACAAATTCGTCTGGGTCGATCGCGGCGACGACCAAGCATGGATGGCAGGCGGCTCCTATCTGGTGACCCGCCGGATCCGCATGCTGATCGAGCCGTGGGATCGCACCACCTTGCACGAGCAGGAACGGGTGATCGGCCGCACCAAGGGCTCCGGGGCGCCCATGGGCGGCACGGACGAGTTCGACGAACTCGATCTGCAGTCGGCGGGACCGTCCGGGCCGCTCGTCGATATGAACGCCCACGTCCGCTTGGCCTCGGCCGAAGAACTAGGCGGCATCCAAATCCTGCGCCGCGGCTACAACTTCACCGACGGCTCCGACGGTTTCGGCCACCTCGACGCCGGACTGTTCTTCATTGCCTACTGCCGTAACCCGCAAACCCAGTTCGTGCCGATGCAGGAAAAGCTCGCCCGCAACGATGCCCTCAACGAGTACATCAAACACGTTGGTTCGGCGGTCTTCGCGGTCCCGCCGGGCGTCGGTGCCGACGACTACTGGGGATCGACGTTGTTCACGGCCTGACCTCCGGCCACGGCCGCAAGGCAGTCTCGCTGCACTGCCTTGCGGCCCTTGACGTTGTTGTCAGGTGGTGGGGCAGAGGGCGGTGTCGACGAGTTGGTTGATGTGCTGGGTGGGTTCGGGAGTGCCGGGGACCTGGTTGGTGATGACGGTGACGGAGCGGCCGTCGGTGGTTGCGCCGCCGCGGGTTTCGAAGCCGTCGATGTCGCCGCCGTGGCCCCAGCTGTCTTTACCGCAGGGGAGTCGGTGGTAGAGCAGGCCTAGGCCGTAGGCCGCGTCGGAGTCCGGAACACCGAGGGGGACGGTGGTTTTCATCGCTGCCAGCTGGGCGGGTGGTAGCAGGGTTCCATCCAGGAGGGCGGTGAAGAAACGGTTGAGGTCCGCGCCGGTCGAGACCATCGCGCCCGCCGCGCCTGCCGAGGTGACGTTCTGGTCGGTATAGTCGATCAGTTTGCCGTCGATCTCGCTGTAGCCGAGGGGGTGCGGGCCGCGGATAGCGGTTTCGTCGGGGTTCGGGTAGTAGGTGTCGGATAGGCCGAGTGGCTCGATGATGCGGTGGGTGATTTCCGCGCCGAGCGAACTCGCGGTGACCTTTTCGATGATTATTCCCGCGAGTGCGTAATTGGTGTTGGAATAGGCCCACTGTGCGCCTGGTGCGAAATCGGCGGGTGCGGTGAGGGCGTTGCGCACGACCTCCGTCATATCCGTTATCCCCCAACGCACTTGTTCGTCGTGGGTCTCGAGCTGTCCCGGCTTGGGCGGCACGCCGAACTCGGCCGCGTACTCGGGGATTCCGCTGGTGTGCTGCAGCAGGTTTCGGATCGTGATCCGATTCCCGTCGATACCGGGCCCGTGCACGACATCCGGCAGATACCGTTCCACTGGCGCATCCAGTTCGACCTTGTCTTCGGCCACCAGTTGCAGCATGACCGTCGCCACGAATGTCTTTGTGTTGCTGGCGATCCGGACCCGTGCGTTGTCCGGGAAGGGGGCGCCCTGTTCTACGTTGCCCACACCGGCGGTCGCGGTCCACGCCTGGCCGTGATCGGTGATCACGATCTGGGCACCGGGCAGATGGTCTATCGAGATCAAATCGTTCAGGGCCTCAGTGATTTTCGCCCGTCCGGTAGCTGCGGCGGGCTCGGCTCGATCGGCTCCTGTCGAACTGCAAGACGTGGCGATGAGGGCGACCAATGTTCCGGTCGCCACCACGGTAGCCAACGATCGATCACATACCCTGATGCGCAAGGTGATTCCTTTCTGCTGCGGACACGATCACGCTATGGGCAGGCGGGTAGCTCTCCTATCCGGCAGACCCCCTTCTTTCCGGTCGTGCTGGCCCCACCCCAGCGTGGTGCCGCGGTGTCCATTTGTCGCAAGGTCTACTCCGCTAGATTCGAGCTCATGAACGAGGCTCCTCGACTACCTGGACTGAACTTGGCCGATGCCGACTGGCTGGTGGCGTCCGCGCTGGAGGTCGCCGCAGAGCGTGGCTTCCCACCACTGGCTGTGACCGTCCTCGATGTGAGCGGCGCGGTGATCGCTTTACGCCGCGCCGACGGCGGCATGCCGATGACCAGCCGCATCGCTGTCGCCAAGGCCCGCACCGCATTACTGGCATTACAGCCATCGGGCCAGATCGCACTGCCTGGCGCGATAGTCGACAGCATCCAACACCTCAACGGTGGCGACTTCATCCCGTTCGCCGGCGGCATCCTGATCACCGACGCCGGCGTGGTACTCGGCGCAGCAGGCGCTTCCGGAGGTCATGCGACAGAGGACGAGGGAGCCGTGCAAACGGCGGTAGACCGCTGGCACGAATACCGCTCGCGCGCAGAGTAGGCCATGCGCCCGGTAGGGCTCCGGTGCCATGGGCGGGGTGTCGGTGCCGGTGGATAATCTGGCGGATGACGAAACTGCCGCAGTTCATCGATGACGCACAGGTTCTCCGTGGTGCGGATATCCGAGGTGTCACGCCGACGCGGCTTTGCCGAACACGGTAGTCTCGGTGCCGATCGGCGCCGTCTCGTGCACCCCGTTGAGCCCCTGCGGGTCTTACCTACAGTCGTCCGCCGTCATCCTGGACGGCCTGTGATCGAGTCCTGGGGGTTGTTGAAACCTGTTGGCAGGTATCGGGTCCCGAGGCTTCAGGCCGGGATGAGCCGGTAGGCACCTTCGTGGTCGACGACGACACCCGTTGTGGGCGGCGGGAAATGCGTGCCGAGCAGGAGAGTGCTTGTGCCGGTGAGGGATTGGAGTAGGGCGCGCCGGGAGGTCTCGGCGCGGCGCGGGTCGATGTCGACGCAACTGCCGATGGTGGGGTCGGCGAATTGGACGGGATGGTGGATGCAGTCGCCGGTGATCAGCGCGGCGCTGCCGAGTTGGACGGCGAGGTGTCCTGGTGTGTGGCCGGGGGTGGGGAGTAGGCGCAGGCCCGGCACCACCTCCAGGCCCGAGTCGGGAACGTCGAGGATGTCGAGGAGCCCGGCGTCGTTGATCGGGTGGATGGAATCGTCGAACATCTGCTGGCGGGGCCCGTCCATGTCGTAGTCGGCCCAGAACCGCCATTCGGTGCGTGAGGTGAGGTAGCGGGCGTTGGGGAAGGTCGGAACCCAGCTGTCGTTGTGCCGCTGGGTGTTCCAGCCGACGTGGTCGGTGTGCAGGTGGGTGAGTACGACGAGATCGATGGACTCCGGGGCGTATCCGGTAGCGGCGAGGCGCTGAAGGTAGTCGGTGTCGAGGTTGTCCCAAGCGGGATTCGCGCGCGCCTTGCCGTTGCCGATGCCGGTGTCGACGAGCACGCGCAACCCGTCGATCGTCACGGCGAAGGTGTGACTGTGCAGATTCAGGATGCCGTCGGTGTCGGCGAAATCTGGTTGCAGCCAGGGGTTTTCGGCTACCAGTTCGGGGGTGGCGGTGGGGAGCAGCCAGGCGCCGGTTGGTCGTGGCAGCGCGATCTCATCGATGCGGTGGATGGTGAGGTCGCCAACGGTCCAGGAGGGGGCTGCGGTCATCGGCGTTCCTTCTTCGACGTTAAAAGCAATTGGTTTGCGTTAAGTAACGGTAGCCCCTACTGTGACGTTAACGCAAACCATTCGCGTTTAACGACACGTCCAACCGCTGAGGGGTTCCATGTCCACACGTCCACTCACCGCGCCCGAGGCGGCGCACTGGGCAGCCCGCGCGGGGCTGGAGTTACCGGTCGAGCGGCACGACGGTCTGGCGGCTGCCGCCGAGTACGTCCACTCCGTCGTCGCCCTCCTGCGGGAGCTCGATCTGACCGACATCACGCCCGCTGCCGTCTACCGCGCGAAGGAGGACCACGATGAAACCGTATGAGCTGACGGCAACTGCGGCCTCGGCCGCGATCCGCGCCGGGGAGATCTCGCCCGTCGAATTGGTCGATTCGGTGCTCGACCGCATCGAGCAGGTGGAACCACAGTTGGGCGCCTACGTCGCGGTAACCGCGGACCAGGCCAGGAACGCGGCGCGCGCGGCCGAACACGAGATCGCCGCCGGACGTTCGCGGGGTCCGCTGCACGGAATCCCCATGGGGCTCAAGGATCTGATCGATGTCACCGGTCTCGCCACCACGGCCAGTTCCCGAGTCCGTGCCACCCACCGCGCCGAGGCCGACAGCGCTGTTGCCGCCCGCCTGGACGCCGCCGGAGCCATCCTGCTCGGCAAAACACACACCCACGAATTCGCCTACGGCCTGATCACCCCGCAGACCCGCAACGCAACGGATCCCACTCGGATCGCGGGCGGATCGAGTGGCGGATCCGCCGTCGCCGTCGCGGCCGGAGCGGCGACCTTCGCGGTGGGCACCGACACCGGCGGGTCGATCCGGGTGCCCGCGGCACTCAACGGCGTCGTCGGCCTCAAACCGACCTACGGCCGAGTGTCCAGGCACGGGGTGGTTCCGCTGTCGTGGTCGCTGGACCACGTCGGCCCGATCACCCGCACCGTCGCCGATGCGGACTTGGTGCTGAACGCGTTGTCCGGGTACGACTCTCGCGACCCGGCCTCGGTACCGACGCCCGCCGAGGACCGCCAGGAATCCGACCTGACCCGATTGCGGGTCGGCGTGCCGACCAACTACTACTTCGACCACGTCGATCCCGAGGTCACGGCCGCGGTCCGGCAGGGAATCGAGCAGCTGCGAGACCTCGGCGCGCAACTCGTCGACGTCGAAATTCCCATGACTCGCTACATCAAGGCCATCCAGTGGGGTCTGATGGTTCCGGAGGCCAGTTCCTATCACGAGCAAACCCTGCGTACGGCTGGCGAGCATTACGGCGACGACGTCCGCCTGTTCTTGGAAGCCGGTGAACTGCTGTCCGCGGGCGATTACCTGCGCGCGCAACGCGCGCGAACCCTGATGCGCCGGGCCTGGGCCGAGATGCTGGCCGAGGTGGATGTGCTTGCGGCACCGGCGGTTCCGATGACCGCGGTGCCGGTCGGCCAAGAAACAGTGACCTGGCCCGACGGCACCTCGGAAGCGGTCGCCGATGCCTACGTCCGACTCGCCGCTCCGGCCAACATCACCGGCGTCCCCGCGCTGTCGCTGCCGGTCGGCCAGGACCGCATGGGGCTGCCGATCGGCATGCAACTGCTCGGTCACCCTTTCGGCGAAGGCACAGTGTTGCGAACCGGGCGCGCCTACGAACAAGCCGCGGCTGTAGTCCCCGCATGAGCCGCAAACCGATGGTCCGTCCTGGCGGACGCAGCACCCGCGTCCAACAGGCGGTCCATACGGCCACGAACGAGCTGATGGCGGAAGTCGGTCGCGACGCGCTCACCGTTCCGTCGATCGCTACCCGCGCCGGAGTCACCCCGTCGACCATCTACCGCCGGTGGGGCGATCTGCGCGAGTTACTTTCCGACGTCGCCGTCGAACGACTCCGCCCGGAAACCGAACCGGACGACCACGGCACCTTGGCCGCGGACCTGACCGCCTGGGCCGAACAATTCCTGGACGAGATGAATTCGCCACCGGGTCGCGCCTACATCCGCGACGCTCTGCTCGGCGACCCCGAGGGCGCGAACGCCGGACAGTGCTCGGACTACGCCGCCGAGCAGATCGCCGTCATCGTGACCCGCGCCGACCGTCGCGGCGAATCCCCACCGGGCGCCGAAGCCATTCTCGACCGCGTGGTCGCTCCGATGATGTACCGCATACTCTTTCGCCCCGGCGCGCTGAGCGCCGAGTACGCCCACCGGCTCGTCGACGACCTGTTCACGAGCCGGGCAAGCCGCGAGACGGACTGACTGAGGTCACGCCAACCCGCGCTCTAGCAGGTCGAAGGCCTTCTCGGCGCGGGTGACTGCCGCCGGATAAACCTCGTCCGCGCTGTGGCCGGAACGTATCGCCATGGCGTTGTGATATGTGAGGATTCGCTGCGTACCAAAAACCTGCCCCGCGACCAGGTGTGCGGTGAACGCGTCACCCGGCTGGCCGGACGCGAGCAGTTCATCAGCGAGGTCCTGCTCCTGGTCGAGCATGTAGCCGGCCAGGTGGGCCATCAGCGCGGGCGTCGAATACAGCAGGTTATGGAACGTGATGGCCGCCGCGGTGTCGTTGAGTCCGGTGAGGGGATCGCGTTCGGCCAGCCGGTCGAGAAAGTACTGGCGTAGCGCATTCAGCGCGGAGGTGCCGGGCGGGCGTTCCCGGACGACGAGCGCGGAACCTCTGCCTCCGTTGATGAATCGGCGCAGGACCAGATCTTCCTTGGTCGGGAAGTAGGCGAACAGGGTCGGCTTGGACACCTCGGCGGCAGCGGCGATGTCGGCGACCGAGACGCCGTCGAACCCGGACTTCTGGAACAGGGCGAAGGCCGCCTCCGCGATCGCCTCGCGCGTGCGGGTCTTCTTGCGTTCGCGCAGACCGGGCTCCTCCATGGATCCAGCGTAGTCAAATTTGATTTGGTCTACAAATTGTCTCGGTTATATAGTTGACCGAGTTAAGTGATTTGCACTTCGAGGTGGGGGAGTTGCCGAGACCATGCACGATGCTGAGTACGACCAGGTCGAACCCGAGATTCAGGTCGAACGTGACTATCTGAGCAGCTGCCGCGCGGCGCTCGCGCGCATGCGCGAGGAGGCCGTGACCGCGCTCGCCACGGGCAGGGGTTCGGGCGATGTCTTCGACAAGATGCAGAACTTCGCGGCCCGGCAGTTCCACAAGAAGCAGATCGAGGAGCTGTCCGGCCTCGACGATGTGCCGTTGTTCTTCGGGCGTCTGGACTTCCCGCTAGGCGACGTCTATGACGAAATCCGTGATCTCGGTTCACCTTCGGCCGCACCGGACAGCGATCGCGTCTATATCGGTCGGCGCGGCGTCAGCGACGAGGCCGGCGAGCTCATGGTCATCGACTGGCGCGCCCCGCTCTCGCGCGCGTTCTATGAAGCCAGCCACCAGGATCCGCTGAAAGTGCGGGTGCGCCGCCGCTTCGGTTTCGACCATCGCGGCGGATTGACCGCCTTCGAGGATGAATCGCTGGATTCTCGGTTCGCGCGGGCCGAGGGCAGCGATCTGCTGGCCGCGGAGATCGAACGGCCGCGCAAGGGTCCGATGCGCGACATCGTGGCCACGATCCAACCCGAACAGATGAGCCTGGTGCGTTCTCCGATGGAGCGCACGCTGTGTATCCAGGGGGCGCCGGGCACCGGAAAAACGGCGGTCGGTTTGCATCGGCTGGCGTATCTGCTGTTCACCGAGCGGGAACGGTTGCGACGGGAGGGCGGGGTCGCCGTCATCGGACCCAACCGGTCCTTTCTCGCCTACGTCCGCAACGTGCTGCCCGCTCTCGGCGAAGTCGAGGTCTTGCAGACCACCATCGACGAACTCACCAACCCGGGCATCACCGTCACGCGGGTCGAGGAGCCGAGGGTGGAGCGGATCAAGGGCGATGCGCGGATGGCCGAAGTCATTCGGCGGCAACTGTTTTCGCGAATCCGGCCCATCGAAGAGACAGTGCAGGTCAAGTACCTGCAACGCACCTGGCACCTTTATTCCGACGAGATCGCCGACGAACTCGACGAGGTCCGCGACCGCAACAGCGACTACCGCAGCGGTATCGAGTTGCTCGCCCAGCGTCTGAGCCTGCTCGTGCTGCGCCAGCTGGAGCGGCGCGGGGAATCGGCTAGCCCGAGCGCGCTGAGCCAGCTCCGCCGGAACCGGGCGATCGTTCGCGCCGTCCAGCAGATGTGGCCCGAGACCGATTCCGGGCGGGTGGTTTTCGAGCTCCTAACCGATCCCGACCTGCTGGCCCTTGCGGCCGACGGCATCCTCTCCGCCGACGAACAGCACGCCATCCTGTGCGTGCCGCGGCCACGCAACCTGCCGGGAATGCGCTGGAGCAGTGCCGATCTGGCGCTGATCGATGAGGCCTCGGCCCTGATCGAGCGTCCGGCGAAACTCGGCCATATCGTGGTCGACGAAGCCCAAGACCTCAGCCCCATGCAAATCCGGGCAATCGGCCGCCGCGTCGCGGGCGCCTGCACCGTGCTCGGCGACCTGGCCCAAGCCACCAGCCCCGCCGCCGCCGAAGACTGGACCGCCGTCCTCACCCACCTCGGCAGGCCGGACGGCCAGATCGAAGAACTGACCCGCGGCTACCGAGTTCCCGCGCAGGTAATCGACTATGCCGCACGCTTACTCCCACACATCGCTCCCGAACTACGTGGCCCCGCGTCCTATCGCCAATCGGCCGACGCACTCCACATCACCAGAACGGCGACACAGGCCATGACCAAGGCGATCCTCAGCGCATGCGCCACCGCCCTGGCCGACGAAGGATCCGTCGGAGTTATCGCCGCCGACCACGACATCGCAGGTCTGCACAAAGCGTTCTCCGACAACGGTTTACCGCACACCATCCTCGGTACCGATGAACCGGGCACCGATTCCGATCGCCTGAGTCTGATCCCGGTCACCCTCGCCAAAGGCTTGGAATTCGACACCGTCCTCGTCATCGAACCGTCCCGCATCGTCAACGCCGAACCGCGCGGCCTGCAACGCCTATACGTCGCCCTCACCCGAGCCGTCAGCAACCTCCGCGTCATCCATGCCGACGTGCTGCCGGAACCCCTTGTCCAAGAACCTGCGATGAGCGTCTGACGTTCGTAAGGGACTGTGCTGTAGCGATCCGCTACTGCGCTGCTCGCGGCAAAGCAGTGACCGCAGCGCTCGATTCGGTGGTGGTCTCGGCCCGGCTCGGTCCTGGTGGATGGTGACCCAGCGCACATATGGTGACGGAATGCGCGCTTCCTATCTTCTCGCGCTTCGGATGCTGCTGACGGTATCCGCGGCAATGCTCGTGATCATGCCGTATTCACCTGCGGCACAGGCAAATCCGGATGCCGGTGCCGAGGGTGCGGCGTGGGCGGCGGCCTATGATGCGCCGCCGCGCTATCCGAATGTGCACATCGATTGGGACGTGCCCATCACGATGAGCGACGGAACGGTGTTGAAAGCTAACATCTATCGTCCCGCCGACGCGTCGGGTGCGCCGGTGGTCGAGCCGACGCCCACCATCCTCAACCTCACGCCGTACACCAAACTGGTGTGGAACGTGCTGGATTCGGCGCTGGCGGTGCCGGTGCTCGGCGATGCCATACTGCAGCTGTTCCGCGACTTCGACCTCACCGGAACGCCTTTCGACGGCGTCACCGACATCACCAAGGCGTGGGGCACCGGTCTGCCGCGTAACCTGACCGTCGACCGCAACCTGATCAGGTCCGGCTACACCCAGGTCGTCATCGACGTGCGCGGTACCGGGTTCTCGCAGGGGGTGATGGAGTTCTTCGGTGCGCGCGAGCAGCAGGACAGCATCGAGGCGATCGACTGGATCACCAAGCAGCCCTGGTCTACCGGCGATATCGGGATGAGCGGCGTCTCCTACTCCGCGGTCAATCAGATCCAGGCCGCCGACAAGCAACCCGCCGCGCTGAAAGCGATCTTTCCGGTGGTGCCCGGCAGCGATCTGCTGCGCGACATCCTCGCGCCGGGCGGCGCGCTGCAGATCGGGTTCGTGCCCGCGTGGCTGGTCGGTGTCAATGTCACCAAGCTCCTGCCGGACCTGCTCTCCGCCGTGCAGGGGCGCTTCGACTGGAAGTGGCTGGTGGACCGCGTTTCCAGCCCGATGACTTTCTTCGACATGCTGTTCGCGGCACTGACCGTGCCCGATATCGACCAACTCCCCGACAGCGTGCGCGCGTTGTTCAACGAGCACAGTCCGCTACGCGACGGCATGCTCTCGCACCCGGAACGGATCCGCACGCCGGCCTTCGTCGTCGGCGGCTGGCACGACGTCTTCGCCAACACCGAACCGTTTATCTACCAACAGATTCAACTGCCGCCAGGGCAGAAACAGCTGCTGATGGACAACGCCTACCACATCAATGTCGGCGCGGATTTCGGTGAGCAGGGCTTCCCGCCACGGTTGGATGTCTTGCAGCGTGCCTGGTTCGACAAGTGGCTCAAGGGTATCGACAACGGCGTCGACAACTACGGACCGATCACCAGCAAGCAGATCGGCGGCGGCTGGACCAGCACCGACCAGTTCCCGCGCGCCGGCGTCGAATATCAGCGCATGTACCTCAGCCCCGCGCCGAGCGGCACCACCGCAACCAGCGTTCATGACGGAAGCCTCACCACCGCAACCGAGTTCGCGCCAGAACGGTTGACTGTCGCGCCGGGCGTGACGAGTATCTGCTCCAACGACACCGCGGTCGTGACCGCCGGTGCGGCCTCGATCCTGTCCGGCTGCGCGAAAGACGCACGGCCCCATGAACTCAACGGATTGACCTTCACCAGCGCGCCCGTCGACGAACCGACGCTGATCTCCGGCCCGGTCAACGTCCACCTCAACACCGTTCTCGACGCCGTCGACGGCTACTGGACCGCCACCATCAACGATGTCGGTCCCGACGGCCGCTCGACGGTACTGGCCACCGGCCAGCTCACCGCATCATTGCGCGCCATCGATCCAGAGCGCAGCGTGCGGTCCCCGAACGGTGACCTGACCGCCCCCTATCCGCAGCTGACCCTCACCGGCCGCCAGCCGATCCTGCCCGGCGTGCCGACCGCCCTGGACCTCGGCCTCACCCCGACCGACGCCGTGCTGCAGCCCGGTCACCGGCTACGCGTTGACGTCTTCGCGAGCAACCTTCCGAAAGGTCTGCCGCTGCTGCCCATGCTGGTCGACAGCCAGCTCGCGCCCCAGCACCTGCAGCTCGACCCGAACGAACCGAGCTTCGCCAATGTGCCGGTCGGAGGTCGGCCGACCTGGTGATTCGGCCCGCGACTCTCGCGAAGTAGTCGACCATCGAGAAGGATGTCGGTGCCCGGTGCAAGACTCCGGGCATGAGATGGGCGGTGGCCGAAACTGGCGAGGGAGGTGCGCGTCTGTGTCCGCTCGACCAGGACGGTCGACCAGCGGGTCCGGTGGTCGACGAGCCGTCGCTAGCCGAGGCGGTGCGCTCGCGTCCCGAGGTCGAGCGGTGGGTGTGGCGATCCACGGCGGAGATCTACCGATCATTGCTCGCGGCCGGGGTGCGGGTCGAGCGGTGCTACGACGTGCAGGCGGCTGAGGCGCTGCTGATCGGCCACGAGGAGGGGCAGTCGGGCCAGGCCCGCTCATTGGCCGCGGCCTGGGCTCGACTGCACAACCTGCCCGTTCCACCCGACGCGCCCGCACGGGCCGCGGAGACGCAGCCCTCGCTGTTCGAGTCCGGCCCGGTGCCACTACCGCCGGGCACCGACGAGTTCACCGCACTGTTGGAGGTGTACGCCGGACAGCTGGCCCGCACCGCGAAGGCCGAACATCCGGAGCGCATGCGGCTGCTCGTCACCGCCGAATCGGCGGGCATGCTGGTGGCCGCGGAAATGTCTCGAGCCGGAATTCCTTGGCGCGCGGACGTACACCGCGAGTTACTGGACAGGATGCTCGGCGAGCGCTTCCCGAGCGGCCTGGAACCGCGCCGGATGGCGGAGCTGGCCGACGAGGTGTCACGCGCGTTCGGTGGCGTGCGCGTTCGACCGGACCTGCCCAACGACATCATCAGAGCCTTCGGCCGCGCCGGAATCTCGTTGTCCTCCACCCGGAAATGGGAGCTCCAGCGGATCGATCACCCCGCGGTCGCGCCGCTGCTGGAATACAAATCGCTCTACCGCCTGCATACCGCCAACGGCTGGGCCTGGCTGGAGCAGTGGGTGCACGACGGCCGTTTCCGTCCCGAATACCTGCCCGGTGGCACGGTTTCCGGCCGCTGGACCACCAATGGTGGTGGTGCCCTGCAGATCCCGAAGGTGATCCGGCAGGCGATCCGCGCGGATCCCGGGTGGTCGCTGGTGGTCGCCGACGCCGACCAGATGGAGCCGCGAATACTTGCCGCGGTCTCCCGCGACCCAGGCCTGATGGAGGTGGCAGGCCGCGACGACGACCTGTACGCCGATCTGGCGGCCCGCGCCTTCGGCGGCGACCGCGCCCAAGCCAAAATCGCTCTGCTCGGCGCTATTTACGGCCAGACCTCCGGCGACGCGCTCGCGCACATGGCCGAACTTCGCCGCCGCTATCCCATCGCGATGGCCTACGTCGATGACGCGGCGCGGGCCGGCGAACAGGGTCGGCTGGTGCGCACCTGGTTGGGCCGCACCTGCCCACCGGCCTCGGTCACCTCGCCCGAGCAAGCAGAGCTGGCCCAGGAGACGGTCAATGGATATGGCAGCACCGCGGCGGCGCGCGCACGTGGCCGTTTCACCCGCAACTTCGTGGTGCAGGGCAGCGCCGCCGACTGGGTCCTGCTGATGCTGGCGGGAGTGCGGCATGCGATGAGCCAGGCCGGACTTCGCGCCGAACTGGTCTTCTTCCAGCACGACGAGGTCATCGTGCACTGCCCGGCCGAGGAAGCCGCGGCGGTCGCGGACATGATCACCACCGCCGCGGAGACGGCAGGCCGCATCACCTTCGGCCCGACACCGGTGCGGTTCCCGTTCACGACAGCCGTGGTCGAGTGCTACTTCGATGCGAAATAGGGGCGCGTTCGACCCCGTCCAGGACCTGCACGGCCGCCCGCGAAAGGCGTTCGGGGCGGCCGTGATAGGTGCGCTAAGCGCCGAACCAGCGGGAGAGCGCCGCGCGCAACGTGCGCGCGGCGGTCTCGGCGGATTCGTCGATGGTCGCGGCCCAAGCGATGTGCGCGTCCGGCCGGATCAGCACCGCGTCGGCCGGTCGGTCGCCGGTCTTTCCCTGGCGAATGTCGATGCGATCCGCCCATTCCCGGGCGATCTCGCGCAGGTCCGCGCGCTCGGCGAGATCCAGGAAGACGGGCCGCGCGGTGTGCAACAGTTCCGCGACCGAGGTGGTGCCCTCGTCGGTGTGCAGCGTGAGGTCGGGTGCGAAGGCGCCGGTCAAGGCGTGCTCGTCGGGATCGGTGCGCGGGTAACGGATGTCGCTGCCCGCGACCAGCGCGCCCATCCGGCGCAACGGCTGCTCATCGACGAGCAGTTCCTGGAAGACCGCCCGCAGTGCTTCGGCGGCCGGGTCCTGCCCGCGCCGCAGCGCCACCTGCGCTTGGGTCTGCAGCAGCGCGCGGGCACCGGCGAAGTGGCGTTCGTCGTGATAGGTGTCCAGCAGACCCTCCGGTGCCCACCCGTGGATCTCGGCGGCCAGCTTCCAGGCCAGGTTGACCGTGTCGAGCATGCCCGCGTTGAGCGCCACGCCGGTAGCAGGCAGCAGGTGGGCGGCATCGCCCGCCACCATGATCCGCCCGGCCCGGTACCGGTCGACATGCCGAGCCTTGAAGGTGAAGCGCGACAACCGAATCGGGTCGCCCAACGGAATATCCGCGCCGAGCACCCGGCGGACGCTGGCCTGGAACTCGTCCATGGTCATCGGCACGTCGTCGTCGTACTCGGTGGGCTCGTCTTCCACCGTCGACAGGAACAGCACCCCGGGCGTCAACGATCCGACCCCGAGCACGCCCCGGTCCGTCCGAGTGAAACCGGCACTGACCGTGCCGAACCCGGCAACTTCTAGGTCACCGTTGTCGAGCATGGTCACCGAATCCGGCAGGGTGACCATGGCGACCCGGTTGACCTCCGGATAGGTGACTCCGGGAAACTCGATGCCCACCAGCTCACGGACCCGGCTGCGCGGGCCGTCGCAGCCGACCAGGTATCGGGCCGTCACCTCATACACCCCGTCCGGGCCACGCACCTCCGCGGTCACCGTCGCCTCGTCCTGACGCACCCCGAGTACCTCGTGGCCGCGACGGATCTCGGCCCCGAGTTCGCTAGCACGTTCCTCGAGCACCCGCTCGAGTCCCTGCTGGGGCAGCGGCAGCGCCTGCAGCGGCGAATCCGTCAGCTGCGTGAAGTCCAGATGCACACCGCCGAACGGGAATCGGGGCGCGGGCATGGGATCGGTGGTGGCCGCCTCGAATCGGGCCAGTGCACCTCGATAACGCAGCAGTTGCAGGATCTGCCCGGCCAGACCGTGGGCTTTCGGAGTTTCCCGCGCCTGCGGGTGCCGCTCCAGCACCAGCGGCCGCACCCCGGCCAAGCCGAGCTCGCCGGCCAGCATCAAGCCGGTTGGGCCCGCGCCCACAATGATCACGTCGGTGTCCGTCACTCGCCACTCCTAGTTACGCAGTTCTTGCTCAGGACAGCGATTCTGCGGCATCACCCGGGTCTTGCGGCAAGCCCCTGGTTGCGATATAAGTTGAGAGCGGGAAGGGGGCTACCGCGGCCGAACGCGAAGCTCTGGCAATCTCCTTGACGCACCCACTCAGACGAGCGCCGCGCGACCTTGTGCGTAGGCGATAAGGTTTTCCGCGTCGATTGGTGCGTCCTGATCCGCGAGGCACGCCCGGAATCGGCTGACCGCGTCGTCCAGTTCCGGCCCCGGCCCGCGGTCGGCGAGCAGGACGATGATCGCCTCCCAGGTCGCGTAGCGCGGGTCCGGGTCGGCCAGTAGCTCATCGAGGTACATGTCCGGTTCCAGCAGTCGCAGCGCACGCCGCGCGTAAGCGTGCACCCGCTTGGGTAGCTCGGCGCGGATGGTGTCGATATCCGCCTGCAGTGCATGCCGGCCCGGCTGGCTCGGATCGACCCCCAGCGACCACAACTCGGTTAGGTGATCCGGAATGCCGTGATCGTTGATCAAGCCAGGACCGCTCGCCTGCTCGATCGGCACGGGTGGACGACCGTGCTGCGCATTACGCCAGTTGTGGAACTCCCACCAGGCGGTCGGCGTAGCGCTCAGACACAGGCCGAATCGGAGCACCTGCTGCCCGTCGGTCCAGGTGCGCAGCGTGCGGGTGCGCCCGACCGACGCCAAGCCGCCCGGCGTAACGCGCACCCACGTGTCCGCCGAGCCTTCGAAGCCGTACGGCTGTAGCAGCTTGCCTGTCTCACGCATTAGTCGGCGCAGTGCCGAGTCTGTTCCGACCATGTCAGCAGGCTAGCGCCACCTGCCGACATAATCGGATCAGCATGCATCGCACCGTGTTTCGCCCGGTACGGAGGATGTTTCTTCGGCTTACTTGGATTCGACCCGGCCGAGCGGGTCCGGGCCGCCCGTCAGCGCGTCGCACGCCGCCTGCCAAGCGGTATCGCCCGGGAAGAACTGGGCGCGCAGATAGGCGGCGGTGAGGTGCTGGACCGCGGCGACCCGCTCGGGATTGTCGTCGGTGGTCTCGGCGACGTCATATCCCGAGATGCCGCCGAGCCCGTGCTCCGCGTCGAACAGGGTGAGCAGGGACTTGGGGCCGGGGGCGAGGAAGTATGGATCGGCGTGCCAGTCGGGGCCCGCGATCGTCAGGTGGGCCGAGGCGTCCTTCTCGCCTGCGACCACCAGCGTGGGCGTCGTCATGTCGGCGAAGTCCGGGGTCGACATGAACGCATAGTTTTGCGCCACGAACTCGGTGAGTGCGTCGCCGCCGCGCCCGGGCGCGGCAAGCAGCACGCCCGCCGTGATCCGCGGCTCGACCAGGTTCACTTCCGTACCGTCCGCCGGGTCGGTGAGCCGCGCGCCGAGCAGCAGGCTCGCAGTGTGCCCGCCCATCGAGTGCCCCGCCACGGCGACCTTGCCGCGGTCGAGGCGCCCGCTGAGTTGCGGGACGGCGGCCTCGAGCACGTCGAGCTGGTCGAGGATGTGCCGCATGTCCTCGGCGCGTGATCGCCAATACATCGGAGCCCCAGGGGTATTGGGATCCAGCGTCAGCGTCGTCGAGCTCAGATGGGTGGGCTGGATCACGACAAAGCCGTGCGCCGCCCAGAAGTTGACCAGGGGGGCGTAGCCGTTCAGCGAGGAGAGGTGGTGCGAGTGGCCTTGGCCGTGCGAGAGCAGGATGATCGGCAGGTCGTTGCCGGTCACCGGCGCGGAAACTCGTACCTGCAGGTCCACGGGTCGACCGAGGCTCGGCAGCACTACCGGGCTGACCGAGAGGACCGGGGTGGGGGAGCCGAAAACGTCGGCGGGGTAAGTGGATTCACTCATGATGGTATGCCTTCCATGGCCTGAGGTTCAGCAGCGTCCACTGGGGCTCGACCTAAGCGGAGCGCTGTTCCACTAATATATGGAACGTTGCTCCGCTTTGTCAACGTCGGGCTGCTGGTCACCCAGGCAGCGGGTCAGCGCCGAGCGTCCGGGCGCCATTCGCGGCGGAGAGTCGAACCATGCGGAAGCCTTCGTCGGTCATGGCCCGCTCGTAGTCGCCCATCGATGCCAAAAGTGTTCGGCCGGTTGTCATTTCGGTCAAGGCGAGAGCGAGGGCGGCGGCATCCCGTAATGCGATGTTTGCGCCCGCGCCGGCGGCTGGGCTCATGGCGTGGATCGCGTCGCCGAGCAATGTCACATTCGACGTCGGCCACGGCGGGACCGGGACGCTGCTGCGAATACTGATCGGCGAGATCGTCGAGAGAGTCCATCTCTCGACGATCTCGGTCACCAACGGATACCAACCGGCGAGCTGCTCGAGAACCAAGTCGCGCAGTTCCCGGCCGGAAGCCGCGCGCAGTTCCTGATCGGAGCACCCGAGCCGATCGAGGCGACGACCGAACATCACGGCGAGAGTGTTCGTCGCTGGTTCGAGAGCGACCTCGGGTGCCAGCCGGACCGCGGCTGCCGTCGGTCGTTCGCGATACTCCACCGGCGCGATGCCGACGAACCGATTGCCCGGTCCGACAACCGAATTGAAGACGCTGAACATCGTCGGCGGCAGTGCGTGGCGCAGTTCTGGTGTCAGCGGTACTCGTCCGTAGATCAGGCGCGTCTGGGAGTCCACGACGCGCGCAGTCGGTAACCGCTGAGCGCGGATCACCGATCCGATGCCGTCGGCACCCACCAATACCGACCCCTGCGCGGTACTGCCGTCCGCGAATCGAGCTGTGACAATGTCGTCGCGGTCGCGGTCGTAGCCGATGCAACGGCGTCCGAAATGGACGACATCGTCGAGCCCGGTGAGCAGGATTCGACGCAGCACCTGCCGGTCGAGCACCGTGTGTGCGGGCAGCGCGTCCCCTGGCGGATCGTCGAGCGCGAACACTCCGGTCGGGCGCAGTTGATGGTCGAAACCGTTCACCTGGGGCGCCGGTCGTCCGGCGATTGCTCGGACGAGTGAGAATAGCTGCGGTGGAAGGCATTTCGACAATGCCGACCGGCCGCGCGCATCGATATGCAGACGATGGCCTTGGGTGCGCGCCGCCTCGGAGGTGTCCCGTTCGTATATGGCGACACTGATCCCCGCCCGCCGCAGACCTTGGGCCAGGCAGAGCCCGCCGAGGCCCGCGCCGATCACGACGACGTGCGGAAACAAAGATGCTTCGGGGTTGATCAAGACATACCTCACCGGAGTCGACAACGACTCCCACCTTCTCGATGCCACCTGGCACCGAGAAACCATTCGGTGAGGCCGAAGCCTACGAGCGCCCGTCGGGCCCTCCGGTGAGAAGACACCATCAACCTACAAGAAGCTGCGCGCCGCTGCCACCCGATCACGAGTGGTGCGCAACTACTTCCTTCGAGTCACACACCCGGCCGAGCGATGACTTTGGGTCGTCCGCGGCGTCCATATGGTTGAGGACTACAAGGAGGAATCGCGATGGCCAACGCACAACCCTCGGACATCCCTGGCGATAGGGATACCGCGCTCGACCGCCTCGAACCGCTCGTAGGCCGATGGGAGGTGGAGGCCAGTTTCGAGGCGGGCTTCTTCGGGCCGGACACCACGGCCGTCACCGACCGAAGTGGCCGGACAACCTTCGAATGGATGAAAACCAAACGTTTCCTGATCGAGCGATCGACCGTCGACAACCCGATAGCACCGGACACTATCGTCATCATCGGAGTAGGCAGCGACGGCGAATTCATCCGCCACCACTACGATTCCCGCGGCGTAAACCGTACCTACCAGATGAGCTTGCACCAGGACACCTTACGCATCTGGCGCACGGAACCCGGCTTCTCCCAACGGTTTACCGGCACCTTTAGTGCCGACGCCAACCAGATCGCAGGCGCGTGGGAGAAATCCACCGACGGCACCACCTGGGAACTCGACTTCAACCTCACGTACTTTCGAATCATGTCCTAGCCCGGCAGCGGGCGGATGCTGGAAACCGAATTCGCCGCGCTGCAGGACGAACTAGGTCAACCCGAAGTCGGGGTGTTCGGAATCGTTGACAGTGGTGCGGAAGGACCGAACAATGTATGACATGGTCAGTGATGAGCGGCAATTAGATCCTGCTCTTGAAAAATGGTTGCGTGATACGCTGGACGAGAAGGGGTTTCGGTTATTCCGTGACCGCCCGTTGATGGCTATGACGTTACTGCAGAATCATGACGCGATGAGTCGTATGCCGGGTAAGGTGTTGTCGGCGTGGCGGCGGTTGATCGTGGAGATGCGGCGTGAGGTAGACCAGTCTGAGGTTTGTTTCATCGACGTCGCTCTCCGTAATGAGATGACTTGGCAGGATATTGCGGACGGACTGGGCCTGCCGAGTGTCGAGGCAGCCAAGGAGCGCCGGGTCAAACTCGACGAGGAGTTGGATCGAATGCACCCGGGAAACAACCCGACACCGTGGCTGCCGTGAAATCGCCGCGGTGAGCTGAACCCTGAATGGCAGCTCACCGCAGCGTATTTGCGTCGCTATACGACGGCGACCCACTGCTCCACGATGAGGTCTGGGCTGGACGGAGCCGTCATCCAGCAGTAGTAGTCGACGTATCGCCCCTCTTTGACCGCTTCTTCACCGCTTTCAAGGCAAATTTTGCATGCGTACGGCCCATAGTATGTGTACGGTTTGGTCCGGTAATATCCCATATCGGGCGCTGCGGGATTGCACTGACCTCGTAAAAGCGCCGATTGCATCTCCGGTCCTGCGATGCGAACGGCCTCGCGATCGGGGGCTCGGGTCGGGCTCTGCGGTGTCACTGCGGACGCGGTCGGTGCGATCAAGATTGCGGCGGTGACCGCGGTTGCGCACGCCAAAGAGAATAATTTCATTTCGTGAATACTCCGATATCGTCCATGAATAGACGTATTTGTATGCGGGCAACCGGCTTCGGTTTACCGCAGTAGAGTGAACGTAGGCATGAATCCTCTGACGGTAAACATGGCAGTCGCACCTGTGTTACCGATGGAATGATCTGCTCCACGGTTACTGCCTCGATGACTCATCTCGTGGTATGGAGAAGCTTGCGCACTCCGAAAAGCCGGATGCGAGATGTGTCGATCCCCAATGAGGAATAACCGGAACCCACGTGCTGAAATCCGGCTCAGCTCTGCGCATTAGACGCGTGTGCTTGCCGGGTGGCTTCTGCAGCCTGGTTTATTTACTGGTCGCTCGAATACCCAAAGTAGCCCCCTGATGCATGATTCGCAATGCAATGCTTGTTCAGCGATCGCTGCGATATGTACAGAGGAGACGTTACCGCGTGATCCAGTTGGGTGTCCAGCGTTCTCGGATTTTTCGCTGATCATGGCAGCTTCTCAATTGCTCGAAAATTGCTTTATTTCGAGCGGGTTCGCGCATGTCCTGGAAAAGCTGGTGGCCGGTTCGTTGCCGACACGTCCGCGTCCACCGATGTCACCGGAAACCGTTGTCGGTGGGGGGAAGTCAGAGGGAGGGGGATGGAAGTTGCGGGGAGGGGAGTGCCTGTGATGCCGACGGGGTGGCTCAGGAGGCGGCCCGCGGTGGTGATCAGGAGGGTCGTGCCGTTGAACGCGACGGCGGACACGAAGCCGTCGGGGAGATTGATTGTTGTGTCGAGCTTTCCGTCCGGGGTGAACCGGGCGACGGCGCTTCCGGTGCCGAGTGCGACCCATACGCCACCTTCGGTATCGACGGCGAGGCCGTCGCATTCGCCGGACGGTGCGTTCGCGAATACGTGACGGTCGCCCTTGTCTATCAACAGGATTCGGCTTTCGGCGTATTCGCAGACGTACAGCGCCTGTCCATCCGGGGCGAAGCCGAGTCCGTTGGGCCAGCGGATGTCCTCCCGGTGACATCGGCAAACAACACACTGCCGTCGGCGCCAACGAGCGGTGCCTCGAGCAGTCCAGTCGTCGTATACAGCGATGTCGGCATGTCGTCTCCGATCGGTCCGTGGTGTCGAGACAATCCCGCGTGACGCCGGGCCAGCTTGCGCCCACACTCCGCCAGGCGCACACTCTCCCACACCATAGCCAGACATCGAGATCCGACACCCTTTGCACAACCCGCGCAGAGGATGTGCAGCTCACGCAACGGGTGTGCGGCCCCAATTCGCCACGCAGGCAGCGGGAATCCGCACCCACACTCGGGATCCGCACCGACTCTATGGCCCTATTCCGAGTGCGGATCCCGAGAGGGAGTGCGGATTTGTGGTGGCACGGGGCGGGAGGGTCAGGCGATGGCGGCTAGTGGCAGTGGGGTGGTGACGCGCCAGGTGGCCGGGGTGTTGCGCATCAGTAGGGTGCAGTCGAGAGTTGCGCTGCCGGTGGGGAATCGGGCTTGGTTCTCGAAGAAGGTCGAGTGGACGGTGTGGGTGTGGGCCGGGCGCACTTGCCATTCGGGGGTGATCAGTTCGAGGCCGTCGAGGCGGTGTCCGTCGCGGCTTGCGGAGAAACCGACGGATCCCTGACGGAAGAACTCCGAGGCCGCGGTCAGGTCGGGGAACAGCTCGCTGCCGCCGAATTCGTCGACGGTGCGCACGTCCACGCTGACCTGCGTGGCGCCGTCCTGGCTGGTGAAGGCGACGTGCAGGTCCTGTTGGCTCTCTTCCACGTCGAAGCGGGCCAAGCCGTGCACACCGGGGAACAAACGGCCGCCCAGCAGCACATTCAGCGATGACCCACTATCGCGCTGCGGAATGTAGACGCCCTTCTCGACCCCATTCGGACCGTCCCATTCGACCGCGATCCGATGCGCGGCGTTCTCACTGCGCACACCGATCGCGCCGGGCAGCCCTACCGGACGCACCTGACCGAGCCGAACGAGGCAGATCCCCGCGACCGCCCAGTCGCCGACCACCTGGGGTCGCAGCGGCGCCGGTAACAGGCTTGCCGCCACCTCGGGCTCGACTCGGTAGTTGATCAGAAGTCGTCTCTCGATGACGCTCGAAATGTGCGGCATCATGTCGCCAATCCTCCTTCGGGAGTTGGCTTCACCACTGTGGCGGCGGATGCCGACCCCTCTGCATCCGACCGTACTCAGCAACGTTCAGCAGCGCGCCGAGACGTTCGTCGCATTCACAACGAACAACGGCGGGCCCAGCCCGGTAAAGGGCCGAACCCGCCGTTGCCGACGAACTCACATCATCAGGGCAGTCGCGCCTCGATCGCCTCGATGATCCGCGGCCGGAGCTCGGCGGCGCTGATCACCGCGTCGACCGAACCGACCTCGACAGCGCGGTGAATGTTGTGCACCTTGTCGAATTCCGCGGCGACCTCACTGAGCTTCTCCGTACGGACCGACGACCGCGTCTCGTCGAGCTCGGCGGTCAGCGTCGCCCGATCGGTGCCGGACGCGTTCGCGGCACGCGCCGCCAGGTCGCGCACCCGGGAATCGGCCGCGGTACGCCGGTTGACATCACCGGCGAACACCACCGCGGCGGCCGGAGCGCCACCGAGCACCGAGGCGAACGAGCCTTCCAGCGCCAGCACGGTCATATTCGGGTTCAGCTGCTTCGAGAACACCACGAACGCGCCACCGTGGTACCGCGAGATCACGCAGAACACAATGGGCCCCTGGAAGTTCACGATCGCCCGGCCGATCTCGGCGCCGTACTCCAACTGCAGCTTCTTCATCGATTCCGGCGACCCGTCGAAGCCGGACAGGTTGGCGAGCACGACCAGCGGCCGGTTGCCGCTTGCCCCGTTGATCGCCCGCGCGGCCTTCTTCGACGACTGCGGGAACAGGGTGCCCGCGGTGTAGGTGTCGGGGCCGTCGGTGGACGGGAACCCGCGCCGCGGCACGCCCCGCGACTCGATGCCCAACAGGCACACCGGGATACCGCCGAGGTGCGCGTCCTGCACCACCGCGGTCTCGGCGTCGGCCATCCCGGCCCAGCGTTCCAGCACCGGGCGGTCCTGGTCGGAGACCGCCCGCATGACGGACCGAATGTCGAAGGGCTTCTTCCGATCCGGGTTGGCGGCGGCCGAGAAGATCTCGCCGACGGTGCGGAAGTCGCTGTCCGCCAACGCATGCGGGAAGTCGGAGATGTCGCGATCGATGGGATCACTTGTCTGCGACCGGCGCGGCCCCTGCTCGCCGGGTGCGATGTAGGTGTGGTCGTAGTGCGACATCAGCACGTCGCGTGCCGCGGCCAGATCCGGCGCCCAGTACTGCGCCTGCCCGTTCGGGCCCATCACCCGGTCGTAGCCGCCGATGCCGAAGTTGTCCTCGGCCGACACGCCACCGGAGAAGTCCAGCGCCTGCTTGCCGGTGAGCACCATCGCCGAGTCCGGCGTCATCACCAGGATGCCCTTGGTGTGCATGAGCATCGTCGCTTCGGCATTCCAGTACGGCTGCGCGCCGACGTTGATGCCGGCGACCACGATGTTGATTTCGCTGCCGTCCTGGGTGAATTCGACGATCCGCTTGAGCGCGGCCGCCACCCAGTCCATGTTCTCGGTGCCGGACTCCATGGAGATCCGAGCGCCGGAGGACAGTGCGTACCACTCCAGCGGTACCCGCATCTGTTGGGCGAGATCCAATGCGGCGATGATCCGGCGGCATTCCGGTTCCGACAGTGCGCCAAGCGATTTGGTCGGATCACCGAGCAGGATCACCCGCTTGACACCCTCGGGGTGCTGCGTGGTCGGCGTGCTGACCACGCCCGCCACGATCGCGGCGGAGTTGCGTCCCTTCGGCCGGTCGACCGGCACCAGCGTGTGGTTCGCGTCGAGGTCGTACTCGGCGAACTCACCGAGCAGACCGGTCAACTCGTAGGGGTACACCGTGCCGCGGCTGCTGGCCCGCAGCACCTTCTGCCGGTACTCGTCGAGCGGCTCGACTACCTCGTCGGTGCGTTCGCCGACGGTCACCTCGGTGGCGTCGAAGCCGATCCGCAGGGCGACCTTGGTGAGCTCGCCGGTCTTGGGATCGCGCTGGCGCGCGATGAGCAGGATCTCCTCCAGCCCGGCGCCGGCGGTGGTCGGACGCACATGCCGGACAACGGTTTCCAGCTCGGCCGGGGTGACGTCGATCGGCGGCCAGATGTACATCACGATGCGGTTGGTGTTGAACCGATTCGCGGACGGCCGCAGCGACTGCGCACGGCGGATCGAGTCCAGGCAGGTCGCGATGGCGATCTCGGCGGTCGGCAGCGCGAGCAGCCTGCCGTCCTGCTCGCGCAGCGCGGCCAGGTCGCGCACCTGCGCGAACGCGATGAGGCGCTCGTCCGCCGGGTTCTCCTTGGCGACGCAGCGGAACAGGTACACCTCCTCGTCGTCGGAGGACGGCAACCGGGTGAGGTCGAACTTGCGCAGCCGCTGCATCTGCATCCGCTGTGCGATGTACGGGTGCAGGCCGCGGATCAGTCGCTCCTCGACCATGCCGGTTGCCGACGGACGGAAGGTGAAGTGGTGGTGCATCACCGCGCCGCCGCTACCCGCGACCGCGACGGTGATCCGGTGCACCTGGCTCGGCAGCGTGTACGCGCCGAGGACATCGTGCAGCTCCGCCGCCATCGCGTCGTAGTCGGCGGGCTGCTTCTCCCAGCTGAGGTAGATGTCGGCGTCGATGGACGCGGCTCCGCTGGCCAGCTCCTTGAGCCCGCGCAACGCGGTGTCGAGCGCGTCGAAGCGCACCGCCGTGGACACCAGACTCAGGCCGCGACGTTCGGCGATCACGAAGGTGCAGCCGCCGACCTCGTGGGTGCGCACACCGGCGAGGCCCTTGTTGCCGTAGTACCGACGGGTCAGCACCTCGAGCATGACGGTGTTGTCCTGGTTGCCGCGCACCAGTCGCTGGCCGAGCAGCCGCACCAGCGGCTCGGTGCTGCGCACCATGTCGGAGATGCGCTCGGCTCGGTCGGCCGAATCCGGATGAGCGTCCAAGTGGCGCAGGTGCTTACGGATGCTGGTGTACACCCGGGCGCGATTGCGCCGCAGCAGCGGCTGGCCGTACCAGGCGTACACCAGACCGCGCGCGAGGTCGGCGATCACCGGGACGCGAATCTGGGTCGCGGCTACGAGGCGCTCCAGCGCCAGGCCGACCGGCTCGCGGAGCGCGCGATCCGGCATCGGCTCCCGCAACCATTCGCGCAGCAGCGTGGTGATGACGGTGACGGTGTCGGACGGGCGCTGCTGGGCGAGGAAGATACGGAAGACCGCGGCCTCGAGTTCGGGGGAACGTTCCAGCTCGGTGACGCCGTAGTGCCGGAGCGCATTGGCCAGCTTGGCTTGGAACGACGCCGACAGCCCGGCCCGCTCGACATCGAGACTCTGCAGGTAGGTGTGGAAGTACTCGCGTGCGCTGTGCACGTGGCCTTGGCTGCCGTCCTCATCCGCCGAGCGGTTCTGGCTCAGCTCGGCGAGGTCGGCGAACACCTCCATGAGTTCGAGTTCCTCGGCGAGCGGCCTGCGACCGTCCGCGAGGGCAGCCTGGCGCGCGGTGAGGTAGTCGCTGAGCACGCGACTGTCGTCGTGCGGGTCGACGTCGTAACCCAGCAGCAGGCTGCGCAGATCTTCCTGGCCACGAGTGGTTCGTTCGTGCGGTTGCACCTGCGCGGGACCGACGGGCAGGTCCAGCTCGACGGTCCCGACGGCCTCGGCCTCGGCCTCGTCCGCATCGCCGAGCGGCTCGAGCCACAGCAGCGGCGCACCGGTCTCCACCTGGGTACCGACGGATACGGCGCATTCCTTGACCCGGGCCTTGAACGGCGCGCGCAGCACCGTTTCCATCTTCATGCTCTCCAGCACGAGGACCGGCGCGCCGGCCTCGACCTCGGCGCCGACCTCGAGTGGTGTGGCGACGACCAGCGCGGGCGCGGGGGAGCGGACGACACCGCCCTCGTCGCGGCTGATCCGATGGGTCACTCCGTCGACATCGACGAGGTGGACCGGTCCGTGGGTGCCGGTGGTCAGGCGGTAGCGGGTGCCGTTGACCATGATCTGCCCGGTGTGCCGGTCGAAACGCTCCAGATCGACATCGGCGGTGCGGATGTCGCCGTTGGCCTCGATACCGATCCGGAACCGGTGCGCACCGATCCGCGCGACGCGCACGCGGTAGCCCGCGCCGCGCAGCTTGAGGTCGAGCGGTCGACCACTCTCGTGCTGTACCTGCGGTCGCCCGCCGGACGCGGTGGACAGCAGCCGGTGCTGCTCGGCCCGCTCGTCCTCTTCGTAGGCGTCGATGGCGGCGGCGGCCAGCGCGATGGCGGAGTGCCGATGCGAGACGAGCCTGCCTTCACCGCGGACGCGGTCGATCCAGCCGGTGTCGGCGCTGCCATCGATCACCTCGGGCTGGTTGAGCAGGTCGAGCACGAAGCTCTTGTTCGTCGCGCCGCCCTCGATGATCACCCTGGTCTGCGCGACGGCCCGGCGCAGCCTGCCCAGCGCCTGCTCGCGGTCGCTGCCGTAGGCGATGATCTTCGCGATCATCGAGTCGAAGTCGGCGGGGATGGTGTCGCCCTCGCTGACACCGGTGTCGACGCGAATGCCAGGGCCCGCAGGCAGATTCAGCCGCGCGATGCGGCCGGGGGCGGGCGCGAAGTCGCGGTCGGGGTCCTCGGCGTTGAGGCGGGCCTCGATGGCGTGCCCGCGTTCCGCGGGCATGTCGCCCTCGAGCCTGCCGCCGGATGCCACGTGCAGCTGCGCGCGGACCAGGTCGAAACCGGTGGTGTATTCGGTGATCGGGTGCTCGACCTGCAGGCGGGTGTTGACCTCGAGGAACGCGAACAGCTGGTCGCCGGGATGGTAGAGGAACTCGACGGTCGCCGCGCCGCGGTAGTCGACCGCGATGGCCAGCCGCTCGGCCGAGGCCTTGAGCTCGGCGGCCTGATCGGAGCTGAGCACCGGCGAGGCCGACTCCTCGATGACCTTCTGGTTGCGTCGCTGTACCGAGCAGTCGCGGACGCCGAGCGCCCACGCGGTGCCCTGGCCGTCCGCGATCACCTGGACCTCGACGTGCCGAGCGCCGGTGACCAGTCGTTCCAGGAACACCACGCCGCTGCCGAACGCCCGCGCGGCCTCTTGCCGGGTGCGCTCATAGGCATCGACGAGGTCTTCGTCGTTGGTGACGACGCGGATACCGCGCCCGCCGCCACCGGCGGTCGCCTTGAGCATCAGCGGGTAGCCGATCTCGGCCGCGGCGGTCATGGCGGCTTCCACGGTCTCCACCGCGCCGCGGCTCCACGGCGCGACCGGCACGCCGACTTCCTCGGCGATCAGCTTGGCGCCGATCTTGTCGCCGAGCTTGCGCATGGCCTCCGGGCTTGGGCCGATGAAGGTGACGCCGATCTGTTCGCAGAGCTCGGCGAAGGCCGGATCTTCGGCAACGAAACCCCAGCCGACCCACGCCGCGTCGGCGCGGGTCGCGACCAGCGCCTGCTCCAGCGCCTTCAGGTCGAGGTACGGCCGCGCGGACGCGGGCCCGAGATCGTAAGCGATATCGGCCTCGCGCACGAACGTCGCGTTCCGGTCGACGTCGGTGTACAGAGCGACGGTTTCGATCGGACGCGCGGTTGCCGCGGCCAAATCTCGGACGGCGTGGATGAGCCGCATTGCGGCCTCTCCCCGGTTCACGATGGCGATGCGGCTGAACACTCGCCGACTCCTTTCTCTCCAGAGCTGGCCCGATCGACGGGCGTGGGTGACAACTCACGGTCCCGCGTAGTGTGCACCTCTAATCCAAATATGTGCACAGCGAACGGGTGTTACCGGCCCGTAGCGTGCAAGAAGCCGGGGTCGGCAGGTCCAGGATGGGGCTCATCCGGCGGGCCGGTGTCCAGAATCGGGCCGGTCGCGTGGACGAATCACCTTGGGTACAAACAGTATCTGTCCTCTATGACAGATACGCCTCCGCTGGCGTGGTGCGGACCAGAACTGGTCATCGGTCCGGCGGTTGGCGGTCGCACGTTCCTGTCCCGATGATTGAGCGAAGCGGTTGCGTTTCAGTTCGCGTCCTGACCCGCGGAATTGGTCGGCAGTGCCAACTTTCGCCGGATTCAACTGGGGAGCGGTGGCATTGTCCCGTCGTCCGCGCAGCGATACTGTGCGGCTATGAGCGAATCCCGGTTCCGCCGCGGTCTCGTGCAACCGCTGTTTCTTTCCGCCGTAGTCGCGTTGCTTCTCGCCTCGGCCGCCTGCGGTGGCACCGGCGAAACCCAGGCCAAGCCAAGCGATCCGCAGGCGACCAGCGTCGAGGTGAACCAGACCGGCGGCTTCGCCGGAGTCGACCAGCGCTACGTCGTCGACGACAAGGTCGAGAACCAGCGCCGCGGTTCGTTGTTCGACATGGTCGACAGCGCGCAGTTCCAGACACTGACCGACGCCTACACCGGTCCGAACGACTGTCGCGACTCCTACTTCTACGCGGTGACCGTCACCTACCGCGACGGCACCAGTAAGCGCGTCACCACCGACGAATGCAATGAATCCCCGAAATTGCTGACCGACATCATCGCGCTCACGAAGGAAATCGGCCAGCGCCGCGACGGGAACTAGCCACTGACGCGAGTGTCCGGCGTCACTCTGCGCAGACGATTATGCGTGGTTGAATGACTTGGTCCGTATCCAGCGTCTCCTGAAGGACCGCTGAGCGAGGCCGAGTGTTGGGCGTTGCCCCGATTCAGGAGGTCGTCGTGAGCGAAAGGTTCGAGGTTCTCCTGCACGGCCCCATCGAGGCTGTTTTCGATCTGATCACCCAGGCGAGATTCTGGCCGCAGTGGCACCCGTACACCCGTTCGGTGGGCGGGGTGACCGAGCGGCCTTTTCGGCTGGGCGACGCCGTATACGAGCACGGCGTTACCGACGGAATCGACTTTCACCTGTACTGGGAGGTGCGCGAGTACGAGCGTCCGTTGCGCGTGATGCTGTATGACCGCGGGCACGATGCCACCTTGCGATACACCTTCCAGGAATGTGGTGCGGACACGCTGTTCAGTCGCGAGCAATGGATCAATCCCGACCGTGCGCAGGGAGTCGCCAACAGTCCGGTGTCGTTCACCGATCGGGTAGCGGAGGCGTCCGAAGCCGCTGTTATCTGGTTGGCAGATCACATCAATGGATTGCTGGAAGCTGAAAAGTCGAGCATTCCGCGGGTTCGAACGCTGGGGCTTCACCCCTGACGCTGATGTCCACTTCCTAACACGAATGCGGTTGACGGAGTTCGGATCTCAGGTCAGGTGGTCGAAATCGCCACGCACCCAGCCGATGTGGCGTTCGGCGGAGCGCCGGATGGCGGCGCGAGCGTCACTGTCGATGGTTTTGCCGAAATTGTCGTAGAGCCGGTCGAATTCGAACTCTTCGGCGGCCGTCGCGACACGTTCCACCACGGCGGGTGAGAGTGGAATGCGGTTGGGGTAGCTGCGCATGAAGGCAACCGTTTTGCGGTCCGGGTTGGCCTGGATGGTGTCCGCGCTGAACAGCACGCCCCTGCCCTCGGCTCCCGCCGCCCAGTGCAGCACCGAGCTGCCCTGGAAGTGTCCGCCCAACTGGCGCAAGGTAATCCCCGGCAACAGTTCGAGCCGACCGGACCACGGGCGAATCACCGGATCCGGCCGGGCGATCCACCGCAGATCGGATTCCGGGACAAGCACCGGCACGCCACCCAGCGCCCGGCTCCACTCCACCTGCACGCCGTAATGGTGCGGATGACTCGGCACGATCGCGACGACCTCGCCGAGCTCCCGCACCTGACGTGCGCCGTCCTCATCGACATAACCGGTCACGTCCCACAGCACATTCCCCGCCGGTGTCCGCACCAAGTGGGACTCCTGCCCGATCCCCACCGCCGGTTCGATCGTCACGCCGAACATGTCCGGCTCCAACTCCCGCATCACCACCTTGTGCCCCGCCGCGACGAGCTTCTCGAGCGTCATCCACTGCTGGCCCTCAGCAGGCACCCACTGCCGCTCATCAGCGCAGATACGGCAAACCTCCGCCGCAGCCTCATGCTCGACCGCACACGTCTGACAGATCTTCCACATACCCGGCATTTTAGCCTCAGGCGCCGACGATCTTTGCGGGCTTCAGTGCCACGTGCCGTTGCGGCTCAGCCGAAGCCGATCCCTTGGCGTGAATTATCTTCAGTGTCCCGCGTGCTGAGTGGCGAGCCGTCTGGGGGTTCGGCAGTGGTCCGGCTGAGTATCATTGGCGGACAGCGCAATCAACCACGCCAGGCGGGTATTGTATTGGTGCAGAACATAACTGGGGACAATTCTCTCGGTTATGCTGCTACGGTTGCGGAACGCCCAAGAAGTAGGCGGGGATGGGACCCGACGCTCGGCGTGATGGGGGCTCTGCGCGGTCTGAATTCCTTTCCGACACAAAAGGAAGTCGTGTTATGGCCGATTATCTTCGGACCGCCGAACGGCGGCCCCTCATGCCCAGGAATTGGATCATGAAACTGGCGGTAGCCACGGCGGCCGCGTTCGCGGGCGTCATCATGCTGGCCGGCCCGGCCATGGCGGACCCGTCCCTCAAACTCACGGTCGACAACAAACAGCACCTCAACGCCGACGGCAGTGCGCAGATCACCGGCACCTACACCTGCACCGCCGTCGGCCGGGCCAACACCGCCAGATTCGCCTTCTTGAGACAAGATAACGTCCAGGGCGACGCGCCTGGGGGTAGGGGAATGGTGACCTGCGACGGTGCCGCGCACCCTTACACCAGCGACGTCGCGGCACCGGTGACTTACCCCTACCAACCCGGCCCCGCCACCGTCGACGTCACCTGGGATCTGTACAGCGCCGACGGGAGCACCGAGGTCAGACTCACCGACGTCCCCGTCACCCTGCAGTAGTGCGCTCCTTGACATATGCGACCGGCCACGGCCATCGACGATGTCGGCGAATCGGTAGCTGCGCTACCCGCCGGAACCCGAGCTCTCGATACTGCCGTCTGCAGCGGGCCGTGAATGCTGGATCGCACGATTGCCCGGGCGCGAAAAGCGGTCGCCACGGCGGCTCGCCGCTGCTAGCTTGCCGCCGTGGAACTCTTCTCACGCTCGTGGACGGCATTGCGCTCCGCCGTGGCCGAACTCCCGGACCATGACTTCGCGCAGCCGTCCGGCTGCACCGGCTGGCTGGTCCGGGACCTGGTGTGTCACTTGATCATTGACGCGCAAGACGTGCTGATCACCCTGGTGACCCCCACCGAAAAAGAAACCACCCGCGACGCGGTGACCTACTGGAAAGTCGTCGAACCACCGACAGGCGACGATCCACTCGACGCCCTCATCGTCCGGCTCGCCGCCGCCTACGAGCAGCCGGAACTGCTGAAGATCCACCTCGACGACGTCGGCTCCGCCGCAGGCCGTGCCGCCGAACTCGCCAACCCCGACGCCCGAGTCAGCACCCAAGACCAGGTACTCACCGTGGCAGACTACCTCGCCGCGTACGTCATGGAATGGACACTGCATCACCTCGACTTGATCTCCCACCTCCCCAACGCCCCGGAACCGCCCACCGAATCCCTGTCGCGCGCCCGCGAGATGCTCGAAAAGATCGCCGGATCACCCTTTCCTGCCTCATGGTCCGACAAGGACACCCTCCTGATCGGCACCGGCCGCCGACCCCCAACAGCCGCCGAACAAGCCGAATTGGGCGACCTGACAACGAAACTCCCCTTCGCCCTCGGATAATCCTTCGAGATTGAAAGTGCTTCTTAAAGAATGTAAGTACGGCACTGCCGGGAGTTCATGATTCGGGAAATTGATTTACCGTGGTCCGGGATCGACCAGTCGGAGTGAGTGCAATTCGCTTGCTTCGTGGCGGCGGACGGCTCGGTGATGCGCGTGTCCGCGCGGCGATCGGACAATCGAGTTCGGCAGTGAGGGTGCAGGTGTCAGTCATGCGTTCGTCCATGCGGTATGTGGTCACCACCGTGGTGACCGTCGGTGTTGCCGTCGGTTCGTCTGCTGTCACCGTCGTCGCGAGCGCGGAGCCGAATGGCTGCGCGACGACGTTCAATTTGTTCATTCCCGGGACCTGGGAGACGGATGAGGACGCCGATCCGGCGCGACCCGTCGGCATGCTCGCGCCGATCGCGGACGCTATTCAACGCCAGCAGGGTCCGCGATCCGAAATCTATTTCACGCCTTATATGGCTCGCGCATTCGACAACGGCTACACCTATGCCGACAGCAAGAATACCGCGCTGGCCAACGCGACCGCCGCGTTGCGTGATTACGGAAGTCGCTGCCCCACCACCAGGTTCACGATCAACGGTTACAGCCAGGGTGCCGACGCCGCCGGCGATCTAGCTGCCGACATCGGCAACGATCGCGGCCCGGTCGCCGCCGACAAAGTCCTGGCCGTCGGCCTGCTTTCCGACCCGGGAGCGGGCACCAAGGGCGAGGTCGTTGTCGGACCCGGCACCGCGGGCACCGGGATCGCCGATCCCCGGCCGCAGGGTATGGGCAAACTGTCGGGTCGGGTGACCTCGATCTGCGACCCCAAGGACCTGTACTGCTCGATCCAGAAGGGCATCAACCCTTTGCTCGGGGCGTTGGGCTCGATTTTGAGCAAGACGCTGAGTATCGGTGCGCCACAGACAGACCCCAATCTTCCCGTGGCCGCCGCCCTGACCTCGGATTTCTCGAAAGCCGATCTGCCGGGCCTGGCGGCCGATGTTGCCGGTCTGACCACCGGTCTCGCCGCCCCCGCGGGCATCGACCTGGCGCGGGTCCGCACCAGCGCGAACAAGCTGTTGGACACCCTCAACCCCTTAGTCGACCTGGTCGATTCGGGTGCGGCCAACCCGGCCGCCACGGCCCGGCTGGTCGCTGCCTCCGACGGCACCGCGGAACACAACGCGGGCGAGGTTCTCACCATGGCAGGGGAATCCGACCTATCGGGTGCCGTATCCGCGGTGAGCATGATCGCCGACACCGCGACCAAACTGCTGAACCGTGGCGTCGGCACACTGCGCGCGGGCTCTCCCAGAGCGCGCTCGCTTCGCGCCGAAGCCCACGCCGTTCGCGACGGGATCGCCCCGCTGGCAGACACACCGGCCGACACCCTTGGCTCGGCGACGAGGATTCTGTCGCTGCTCAAACCGAGTGTGATGGTCGACCAGGCACTCGACGTCGCCGCCGATGTCACCTCGTTCGACTTCCCCGGCATCCTCGACAACCTCACGCTGCTGCCGCAGAAGATCGTCGCGATGGACGCCGGTGGCGCCAACGAGATCGCCGGTGCGCTGAACAACCAGCTGCGACCACTGGCCGAACTCGGCGGAAGCGTTGACCTGAAATGGATTTCGCAGGTTCTGTCGATCATCCCGGACTCGCAGGGCTATACCGAGGTCGCGGCGAAGGTGACCTCGATCATGGCCAACGTCGACATCCCGCGACTGGTGAACATCGTCAGCCGGATCCAGGACGTCGCCTGGTCGGTGCTGCAAAAGGTGGTCCCGCCGCCCGGGCAGGCACCTGACCTGATCGGCGCGGGCGTCGCGTTGTCCGGCCTGCTGCCGATCGGCGCCGACCTTGCTTCGGCGGCTGCCGACATGTTCGCGGGCAAGGCGCAGCAGGCCCCGCCGCAGGTGCTCGGCAAGAAGGCGCCCACCCCGGCGCGCACCATCGCCGCGCAGGAGGACCTCGATCTCGGCGCCCTGACGGCCCCGCTCGGCCGGATGGTGCCGTTCCACGACATCAACCTGGTCAACCTCGTCGTCGACGGCCTCAGCGCCGCGAACTTCGTCGCCTCCGGTGTACACACGAACTACGGTTCTCTCGTCGTCGACGGGTCCGGCCGCAACGCGGTCCAGTGGCTCGGCGACTGGATGAACCAGCGCATCGGATACGTCAAATAGACCCGCCGGACAGTGCCATGATGAGGGGAGCACGGTCGGTTTCCGGAAGGGGATGACGATGTCGGAACGGTCTGGCGATCCGTTCGGTGGTCGGCAACCGACCAGCCACGAGCGGATGACTGGACTGCCCTGGGACGCGTCGTATCAGGACGGTCCCGCGCCCTGGGACGTCGAAGGTCCGCAACCAGCGATCGTGCGGGCAGCCGCCGACTTCACCGGCCCGGTGCTCGATGTCGGGTGCGGTTCCGGGGAGAACGCCCTTTATGTTGCCTCGCTGGGGTTTTCGGTGCTTGGCGTGGACGTGGCGGAGACCGCGTTGGCGATCGCTCGGGACCGTGCCGCCGAGCGGGGGATCGAGGCCGAGTTCCTGGTGGCCGACGCGTTTCGACTGGACCGGTTGGGTCGCAAGTTCGAGACGGTCTTGGACTGCGGTATGTTCCACACCTGTGACGCGGCCGAACGTCCGCGATATGCGGCAAGCCTCGGCTCGGCCATCGAGCCCGGCGGCACCCTGTATGTGTTGTGCTTCAGCGACATTGGCCCCGACGTCGGTCCGCATCCGGTCAGTCGCGACGATCTCGGCTCGGCGTTCGAATCCAGCGCTGGTTGGAATGTCGTTGCCATCGAACAGGATCGAGTGCTGACGAGATTTCACGGCGACGACGGCGCCCCGGCCTGGTTCGCGACGATCAAACGGAGCTAGCCCACAGGTAGACGCGGGAAAATCTGTTGGTCGTCCTTGGCCGGGTCAATACAGTGCCTGGAAACCACTGTGAAAGGCCATCGCCATGCATATCGCCATCCTCACTTTCGAGGGCTACAACGAACTCGACTCCCTCATCGCCCTCGGCGTCCTCAACCGCGTCAAGAAGCCGGGCTGGCGCGTGTCGATCGCCAGTCCGACGGAGCGGGTCCGCTCGATGAACGGCGTGGTCATCGAGTCGATGGCCACCCTCGACGAAGCCTGCGCTGCCGACGCGGTGCTCGTCGGCAGCGGCAGCCAGACCCGCGAAGTCGTCGCCGACCAAGCGCTGATGGCGCGATTGCGGCTCGACCCATCCCGGCAGCTGCTTGCCGGACAGTGTTCCGGCACACTGGTATTGGCCAAGCTCGGACTGCTGGACGGCGTCCCCGCCTGCACCGATCTCACCACCAAGCCCTGGGTCCAAGCGGCGGGCGTCGACGTGCTCAACCAACCCCTCTTCGCCAAGGGCAACATCGCCACCGCTGGCGGCTGTCTCGCTTCGCCCTACCTCGCGGCCTGGATGATCGCCCGCTTGGAGAGCGTCGAAGCGGCCGAGGAAGCGCTGTATTACGTTGCGCCGGTGGGGGAGAAGGAAGACTACGTCGCCCGCGCGATGGGAAACATCACCCCGTACCTGCACGACGCCACCGTGCCAGCGTGACGCAACCGCCAGCAGGCCGCGAACACCGTTGACCCTGGCCTAGCGATTGCGGCTAAGCCGGAAGGTTGTCGGCGCGAATGTTGCGGAGGGCGTAGTCGACTGCGGGGTCCGCGCGGAGTTTCCAGTCCGGTCCGGTGAAATAGCTTGCGGCGGTTTTGTCGCCGTCGACGAGGTAGCGCAGCCAGGCGAGGGTGATGGTTGCCGTGGGGTTGTGGGCGGCGTCGTCGAAAGGGGTCCAGTGGGTTACGCCCTTGAGGCACACCAGGATTGCGGGGGCGTTGAACGCGAGTTCGTATTCGACCAGGCGCGGGAGGAAGTGCGGGACGATGAAATCGGCGGCGCCGGTGAGGTAGAGGGTGGGGACGTTGACGAGGAAGGCGGCCGCGACCGGCCCCGGTTGCGTGGGGACGGCACCGATGATGCGAAAATCCGGATCGATCAGCTGGTAGATGTTCGCTGGGATACCGGCGCCGTTGATCGCGGCGCCGCCGCCGCCGGAGTGGCCGCCGATCACGGTGCGACTGAGATCGAGCTTGCCGTGCAACACATTTCGGGGATCGCGATTGGCCGCCGATAGGGCTGCCGCGGCGGCGAGGGGGAGTTCGTCCAGCGAGTTGATCAGGTCGTGCGGCATCGCGACGACGAAACCGTTGCTCGCCCACAGCCGGGCGCTGGCGTCGTAATTGCCTGGCTCGGAGGTGAATCCGGGAATCCAGACGACCGTCGGCACCCGGGTCATCGTGGCGATGTCCTTCGGATAGTAGAAGTCGACGCCGACAGGCGAGTCCAGGCCGCCGGGGAATTCGCGGGTGCAGGTCATCGCCGAATGGTTACCGAGCACGTGACCGACGGCGTCGTACACCGCGTACAGCGCCTGGCACGGATACACCGCCGCCGTGCTCACCGCCTCGTGCTCGCCGGCAGGCGCGTATCGGCTCAGCGGGACGGGGCCGGGATCGTATGAATCGGCGGACGCGGGCGCGGCGAGCGACACACCGGCGAGCGCTCCAGCGGCGAGCACGGCCGCGATACCACGCCGAAATCCGAACCAGGACATACGCCACCCTCCGTAACCCAAGATCCGCAGGCCGCTCCGATCTGCCAGCGGCTGTAGGGGATCGACAATCGATCAGCACGCAGTGAACGAAACTAGGTCGACCGTCCAGTTTCCGTGATGCGTCGAAGCGGTAAATGCGGTGAGAACTTGACCGCGGTACGTGACCAATCGGGCATCACAACTGGTCGGCGCGCCGATTGTGCGGAATGCCAACTTCGGCTCGGTCCATGGAATCGAGACCTTCGCCGGTACGTCTCGGTTTACAGTGGATCGACGGTCCAGCACGAGATGTCGGGGGCGTTAGGCCTCGCCGGTGGGTTCTCGTCGGGAATCTATGGAGGTCGATCATGGGCGTCGCGGTCAGGGCGGAAGGCTGTACCAAATCCTTTGGGTCACAGCGTATTTGGCAGGACGTGTCGCTGTCGCTGCCCTACGGTGAGGTGAGCGCGTTGCTTGGCCCATCGGGTACCGGCAAGTCCGTCTTTCTGAAGTCGCTGATCGGGCTGCTGCGTCCGGAGCGCGGCTCGATCTATATCGGCGACACCGATATCACCACCTGCTCCAACAAGCAGCTCTACGAGATCCGCAAGCTCTTCGGCGTGCTTTTCCAGGACGGTGCGCTGTTCGGTTCCATGACCCTGTACGACAACGTCGCGTTCCCGCTGCGGGAGCACACGAAAAAGTCGGAGTCGCAGATCAAGAATATCGTCATGGAAAAGCTGGAGCTGACCGGTCTGCTCGGCGACGAGGGCAAGCTACCCGGTGAGATCTCCGGCGGCATGCGCAAGCGCGCGGGCCTGGCGCGCGCACTGGTTCTCGACCCGCAAATCATCCTGGTGGACGAGCCGGACTCCGGCCTGGACCCGGTGCGCACCTCCTATCTGAGCCAGCTGCTGATCGACATCAACGCGCAGATCGATGCCACCATCCTGATCGTCACGCACAACATCAACCTGGCCCGCACCGTGCCCGACAACATCGGCATGCTGTTCCGCCGCCAGTTGGTCATGTTCGGCCCGCGCGAGGTGCTGCTGACCTCCGATGAGCCGGTGGTCAAGCAGTTCCTCAACGGACGTATGCAGGGCCCGATCGGCATGTCCGAGGAGAAGGACGAGGCCCAGATGGCGCGCGAGCAGGCGATGTTCGACGCGGGCCATCATCACGGCGGTGCCGAAGAGGTCGAAGGCATCGCCCCGCAGATGCAGGCGACCCCCGGCATGCCGGTGCGTCAGGCGGTACTGCGCCGCAAGGACCGTGTCCGCGAGATCATGCACACCCTCCCGCACCCGGCCCAGGTGGCAATCCGCGAATCACTCGACCGCAACGACGATTGATCACTCGCTGATTGCCAGACGACGCGGATCGGCCGATCCTGAACAAGGGAGATGCGGTTCTACCGCCGATTTCCGGGCGGTTCGTCCTAGCGGAGGAGTGGCCGTGGCGACAGTGCGAGAAGCGTCCTACGAGGTGTTACGTGTGCACGGCATGACGACATTCTTCGGTAATCCAGGCTCCAACGAATTACCCTTTCTGCAGGATTTTCCGGCGGACTTCCGCTATATCCTCGCGCTGCACGAAGGCGCCGGACTTGCCATGGCCGACGGATACGCACAGGCCACCGGCAATCCAGTGCTGGTAAATCTGCACTCGGCCGCCGGTGTCGGGCAGGCGATGGGGAACCTGGTCAACTCCTATATGGCGGGCACCCCGCTGGTCATCATCAGCGGCCAGCAGTCCCGTCAGCTGCTCACCTCGCAGGGCATGCTCGCCAATCCCGATCCGACGACATTGCCTAAGCCACACGTCAAGTGGAGCTTCGAGGCGCCGTCGCCGCAGTCCGTCCCCGCGGTGCTCGCCCGCGCCATCGCGTGCGCGACGTCGGCGCCGACCGGCCCCGTCTATGTGTCTGTGCCGCTATCGGATTGGCAGGAAACAGCGGACTCCGACAACCAGCCGTACCTGGTCGCTCGCACGATCCAAGGGCGGCCCGTCGCCCCCGCTGCCGCGGTACAACGGCTCGCTCAGCGGTTGAACGCCGCGCGAAATCCGGTGCTGGTGCTTGGCCCCGACGTCGATGTGTGTGGCGGCTGGGACGCGGCGGTCGCGCTGGCGGAACGGGCCGCGCTACCGGTGCTGCTGGGTAGTTTCGAGTACTCGCGGATCGGATTCCCCACCGACCATCCTTGTTATCAAGGCACTTTGGGCCTTTCCGTCGAACAGATCCACGAGCAGCTCGCACCGTACGATTTCATCGCCTGGATCGGCGGAGCCGTGCTGCCGTATCACGCCTGGACGCCGGGCCCGTATCTGAAACCCGGCACCGAACTGGTGTCGGTGACCGCCGACCCGGATCATGCGGCGCGTAGCCCGGTTGGCGATGCGATAGTCGGTGACCCCGCCGATGCGCTTGCCCGGCTGGCCACACTCGTCGAATCGGGTAAACGTCGTGCACCCCAGCCGCTTTCGCGGCCATCAGGGCAGCCAGGCAGTGCTCTCACCAATACGCGACTCAAGCAGGTCCTCGCTGAGCTACGCCCCGCTGATGTCTCCTGGGTGTACGAGGCTCCGTCCCTGGGCTGCTGGTGGGACATGGTGCCGATCAACCAGCCCAACAGCTACTTCTACGCTGCGGCAAGCGGATTGGGCTACGGACTACCCGCCGCGGTCGGCGTCGCACTCGCGCAGCCGGACAGGCGGGTGATCGCGCTGATCGGTGACGGCTCCGCGAACTACAGCATCACCGGTCTCTGGTCGGCGGCGCAACAGCAGCTCGACATCACCTATGTCATTGTCCGCAACGGCATTTACCAGGTCCTCGCCGATTTCGGCTCGTGGCTGAACGCTCCCGAACTACCCGGGCTGACGCTACCGGGCATCGACTTCGTCTCCATCGCACAGGGTTACGGAGTGCCCGGCGTTGCCGTCGCGGGTCCGGACGCGCTCGCCAGTGCATTGAAGAACTCGTGCACCAGCCAGGGCCCTTCGCTGATTCAAGTCGATGTCGTGCCGGAAACGAGCGACATCTTCTCCTGATCCGGCGAGTTGTGAACGCTGCGGAGTGTGGCGAGCGGCCGTACGGGGCCGACTCGCCAATTACCTTGCTGCCCAACTATGTAACTAGGCTGGCTTGCCGAACTCCTCGATCAGCACCGGATACTGCTCGCCGCCATGCCCGGCGGCGATCGAGCGGTCGGCCATCGCTTTGAACAACTTCGGCAGTTCGGCGTTGACGCCCAGCGCCTCGCTCTCCTCGATCAGGTGCGTCATCGCCCGCGCATCGGTCTCCAGCGCCGACACCTCGGCGGGAAAGGAACCGCTGTCGATTTGCTCGGCGTAACCAGGCAGCCATTCGGCCACCCCGACCGCCATCTGCTTGGCAAACAGCGCGTACGTCGCGGCGTCAACCCCGGCCGTTCTGAGCATCGCGGTGCCTTGGAGCCAGGCGTTCAGAACGCTCCACATCATGGCCAGACCCGCCACGTCGTATAGCGACGCCAGCCCATGATCCGCGCCGAGGTAGGTGAGTGCGCCGAGTGCGCCGAGTGTCGGCTGGTGCGCCTCGAAATCCGACTCCGGGCCGCTGTGCAGAATCATCGCCTCCTCGGTCCCGATCCCCGCCGGGATGGCCATGATCGCGCCATCGAGATAACGCGCGCCGCGCTGCTCGGCCCAGCGCGCGGTCTCCCTGGCCTGGGCCGAGCTGCCCGAGGTCAGGTTGAGCAGGGTCGTGCCGTCGAGTTCGCTCGCGTCGAGCAACTCGTGCATGGTCGAGTAGTCGGTGACGCAGATGATCGTCAACGCGCTCGCCGCGAGCGCGTCGCCGACCGTCGGCGCCAGTCGTGCGCCTTGGGCCACCAGCTGATCAGCCTTGGCGGGCGTGCGGTTCCATACGGTGGTGCGATGCCCGGCCTTCAGGAACGCGCCGGCGAGTGCCTGGCCCATCAGCCCCAGCCCGAGGACGGTCACGGAGGTTTCGGTTGTCTTGGTCATGGCAGCATCATCAACGTTGATATCGGTGTGAAGGTCAAGTGAGGTTTGCGATGTTGATCGGGGAACTGAGTAGTCGGACGGGCGTCAACGCCCATCAGTTGCGCTACTACGAGGCTCAGGGGTTGCTGGAGGCCGACCGCGGCGCGAACGGTTACCGCGAGTACGACGAGACCGCTGTGTTGCGGGTGAAGCAGATCCGGCATCTGCTCGGTGCCGGTCTGTCCTCCGATGACATCGCGTATCTGCTGCCCTGCGCGGTGGGCGAGGCCCCGGAGTTGCCGGGGTGCCCGGAATTGCTGGCCGCCATGCGGACTCGGCTTGGCAGGCTGAACGATCAGCTGGACCGGCTCGCGCAATCCCGCGACGCGCTCGCCGATTACATCGATGCGGCCGAGCGAACGGGCGGCGAGAGCTATCCACCGTTCGAGAATGCTGACCCGTTGCCCGTCTCGGCCTGAGTAGCTGGCGCGCTCGGCTTCCCGAGTGCACAAATGTTTGCGGCACGTTTCTCGTGTTCGTCAATGGAAATGCGACTGGCCTGTGTAATTTGCTAATTGATAGCTCGGGTGGCCTTAATTCATTGAGACCAGGAGAGTCGATCATGGCAATCAGGAAATTCGCTGCTATCGGCCGGCGTGCGCGCCGGAAACCGGTGGCGCGACAGGTGGCGGAATGCCCGCATACGCCCGCTGATTCATGGCCGTTGGCGGTATTGGTCGCCGCGCTCGCCCTGGCCGCGATATTCGCGCCCGCATGTAGTAAGTCGGAGTCGCATACTCGGCCGGGTGACAAAGCGACCGTGCAGGAGCGTCCGGCATCGAGGGGATCGACGTGCGCGGTGTGGCGGCCAACCGATCAGTGGCCGGAAAGCTCCTGCCAGATCTGGCGTGAGGCGGCCAATGGGTTTGCGGCGACGGTGGGTTCGGAGTTCCAGATTCGGGTGAGTGACTGAGCGGGGGTGAATTCCGGCCAGCCGGGATCTCCGTTGGTGGCGAAGGAGATCCAGGAGGCGCGGAGTTGTTCGGACAGTCGCAGCAGGCTTTCCGGCGGTCGCGGGCCGCCGAGCACGAAGGAGGCCAGCGGGCTGTCGGTATTGCCGAGGGTGGCCGGGATGTCCGCGACGTGGCAGGCGCCGAGGATGCCGCCGAGAGCTGGGCTGGCCCAGGTGAAGTCGTAGACGTGGCTGCGTCCGCCCGCGGCGGTGTGCGCCTCGGCGAGCCAGATGGCGGGCATCCGGAACATCGCGTCGGAATACATCACGGTGTACAGCTGGGCGTCGGTGGCGGCCGGGTAGGCGGCGCGATAGGCGGCGGGCGCCGAGGGCGGGAGGCCGAGATGGGTTGCGGTGCTGGACACATCGACCGTGCGCAGGCGACTGCGACGGGGTGTCGGCGGCAAGCCGTTGCGGCGTAACCCGCGTGCTGCCATCCGTGCGAAGGTCGGCAGCCCCTTGAGCATTGTCGACATGCTGGGTTGAATCAGGCCGCGGCTCAACGCGAACAGGGTGAACTCGTCGTGGGTCGAACCGGAGATCAGATCGATGTCGCGGGCGACTCCCGAACCGAGTGCGAGCCATGGCTTGTCCACCACCGTGCTGCCGTCGATGACCGGAGTGAAGGCGGTGATCGCCTCGGGCGTCGCCCACGCGCCGGGGTCGGCCTCCATCGCGGCGAGCGGCTCGTCCTGTACGGAGAGCAACGCGAGAGGTGTCTGTGTCGCGAGCTCGGCAACCTTGACACCTAGTGCGCCAGCGATGATTTCGGCGATCCGCTCGGCTTCTTCCTCGGGCAGCAGCCGTGCGGCGGGGCTCTGCACGATGGCACGCCGGAACAGCCCACGTGCGCCGGGCGCGGTGAGCAGCGCGGCGATGGAGAGACCGCCGCCGGATTCGCCGAAGAGGGTCACATTGTCCGGGTCGCCACCGAAGGCGGCGACATTTTCGTGGACCCAGCGCAGCGCCGCGGTCTGGTCGAGGAAGCCACGATTGGCGGGGGCACCGGGGACAAAACCGAAGCCCTCGAAGCCGACTCGATAATTGAACGTCACCAGGACGACGCCGCCGCGCGCGAGGATCGCGCCGTCGTGCGCCGGGTCGCTGGACGATCCCGCCTTCCAGCCGCCACCGTGGATCCACACCATGACGGGCAGCCGGTCACCGGGGCCGCCTGGCGTCCAGACGTTCACACTCAGGCAGTCGAGTCCGTCGGCGGGCCGCCACAGCGGCGGCGTTCCTGGTGTCAGCGGCAGCTGCGGTGGCGCGGCACTGTATTCCAGGGCCGGCCGGACGCCGTCCCAGCCGGCTACCGGGACGGGTGCCTGCATGCGGAGCGCGCCGGACGGCGCGGCGGCGTAAGGGATGCCTTTGAAGACGAAAAGCGCACCGTCCCTGCGGCCTTCGACGGTCCCCGCCGTCGTCGTGGCAACTACTCCCATGACTCCACTCCTACTCTGCCCGCGAGTCCGGGATCACGGCGGTGACTTCGATCTCGACCTTGGCGTCCGGCTCGACCAGGCGGGTCACCTCGATGGCGGTCATCGCCGCACTGAAGTCGCCGATGACCTCGCGGAAGGCAACGCCGATCTCCCGATACGCGCCGACGTAGGCATCGACATCGGTGACGTACCAGGTCATTCGGACGATGTGCGCGGGTTGCGCACCCGCCTCGGCAAGCACGGCCACAATGTTGCGCAACGCTTGGCGCACCTGGTCCGCGATGTCGTGCGAGCGAATCACGCCCTCGGCGTCCCAGCCGATCATGCCTGCCACGAACACCATTTCCCCGCGCGCGGCAATACCGTTCGCGTACCCGCGCGGCCGCGGCCACCCCGGCGGCTGCAGCACCCTCATGCGGTCGCCGCCGAATCACCGTGCACCGCACCGATTTCACGCAGCCGGAAGCGTTGCAGCTTGCCGGTCGGCGTGCGCGGCAGCGCGTCGACGAAGGCGATGGCCCTCGGGTACTTGTACGGTGCCACTGTCTGTTTCACGAAATCCTGCAATTCCTCGACCATCCCGTCGCGTGTCTCGATCTCCGCGCGCAGCACCACATACGCCTTGACGATTTGACCGCGATCCTCATCGGGCACCCCGACCACGGCGCAGTCGGCCACCGCGAAGTGTCCGGCCAACGCGTCCTCGACCTCGGGTGCGGCGATGTTATAGCCGGACGACACGATCATGTCGTCCGAGCGCGCCTGATAGTGGAAATAGCCGTCGACGTCGATCGAGTAGGCGTCGCCGGTGTAGTTCCAGCCGTCGCGCACGTAGGCGGTCTGCCGCTCATCGGCGAGATAACGACAGCCGGTCGGGCCGCGCACCGCGAGTAGCCCGATCTCGCCGGGGCCCAGCGTATTTCCGTCCTCGTCCACCACGCGCGCCTCATATCCGGGTACCGCGAGCCCCGTCGCGCCGGGCCTGGCGTGTGCTTCGTCGGCGGAGATGAAGATGTGCAGCATCTCGGTGGCGCCGATGCCGTCGATCAGCTCGATGCCGGTCGCCTCGCGCCATCGGGCGCGGGTGCTCGGCGGCAACGATTCACCCGCCGAGACGCATTTGCGCAGCGAGGTGTCGCTCAGGTCGTGCCGGGCCAGGATGCGATACGAGGTGGGCGCGGTGAAAAGCACTGTCGCGCCGAACTTCTCGATCGCTTCGAGCAGCTGCGGTGGGCCTGCCTGCTCGAGCAGCACGGTGCAGGCGCCGACCGTCATCGGAAACAGCAGCAGCCCACCGAGTCCGAACGTGAAGGCCAGCGGCGGGCTGCCGATGAACACGTCGTCGGGTTCCGGCCGCAGAATGTGCCGAGGGAAGCAGTGGCAGATCGCCATGACGTCGCGATGGAAGTGCACGGTCGCCTTCGGCACGCCGGTGGTGCCGGAGGTGAACGCGATGAGGCAGACGTCGTCGGCGGCAGTGTCGACCGTGTCGAACCGGCCGTCGTGGCGGGCCATCAGCGCTTCGAGGCCGTCGTCGGATTCGCGGTGGAAGTAGCGCACCTGGTTCAACGTGGGGCAGGCCGCTGCCACGGCGTCGAGTCGCGCGGACAGCGCGGCATCGCAGAGCGCGTGCGTGATTCGCGCCTTGTCGACGATCTGGGTGAGTTCCTTGACCCGCAGCAGCGGCATGGCCGTCACGGCGATGCCGCCCGCCTTCATCACGGCGAACCAGCACGCCGCGAGCATGGGGTTGTTCGGCGCGTCCAGCAGCACCCGATTGCCCGGTACGAGGCCCATATCGTGCACCAGCACCGCCGCGATGCGGTTGGCCTGCTGGTGCAGGTCGGCGTAGGTCCAGCGTGGTCCGCCGGGGGCCTGTATGCACAGACGGCCGCCGTCGCCGTCGGCCAGCCGCCGGTCGAGTAGTTCTGCGGCGCAATTGAGTTGGGCCGGAAACCGCAGTTCGGGTGCGTCGAACACCAGGTCGGGCCACTGGTCGAGCGGGGGAAGGTTGTCGCGGGCGAAGGTATCTAGGTGGGCGCTTGTCATTTCGAACCTTGTGGGAGAGAAGGAAAATCAAGAAATGGTGCCGCGCAGGACTTCGCGGGCGATGATCAGTTGCTGCACCTCGGTAGCGCCCTCGTAGATGCGCAGGGCGCGGACGTCACGGTAGAGCCGCTCGACCGGCCGGTCGCTGACCACGCCGAGTGCGCCCCACATTTGCACGGCCGCGTCTATAACCCGTTGGGCGCCTTCGGTTGCGGCCATCTTGGCCATGGCCGCCTCGCGGGTGACGGGTCGTCCTTGATCGCGCTGCCAGGCGGCGCGATAGGTGAGCAGCGCGGTCGAGTCGATCGTGGTGGCCATCTGCGCGAGTTCGGCTCGGGTGAGCTGGAAGTCGGCCAGTACGCCACCGAACATGCGCCGCGAGGTCGACCTCGTGAGGGCCTCGGCCATGGCCTTGCGGGCGAAGCCGAGGGCGGCGGCCGCCACCGACGTCCGGAAGATGTCGAGGGTGCGCATCGCGAGCGCGAAACCTGTACCCGCGTCGCCGAGCCGATGGGTTGCCGGGACCCGACAGCCCTCGAAGCGTAACCGTGCCAAGGGATGCGGGGCGATCAGGTCGATGCGCTCGGCGATATGCAGGCCGGCAGTGTCCGCGTCGACGATGAAGGCCGAGATGCCCCGTGCGCCTTCGGCTTCCCCGGTGCGCGCGAACACCACGTAGAAGTCCGCGATGCCGCCGTTGGAGATCCAGGTCTTCTCCCCGTCGATGACGAACCCGTCCCCGTCGGCGCGGGCGGCGCACGACAGCGCGGCGGCATCGGACCCCGCGTCGGTCTCCGAGAGCGCGAACGCGGCGATCGCGGCACCGGTCGCCACCCGCGGCAGATAGTGTCGCTTCTGCTCGTCGGTGCCCGCGAGGCTGATCGCACCGGAGCCGAGTCCCTGCATGGCGAAGGCGAAGTCGGCGAGCGCGTTGTGTTCGGCGAGGATTTCGCGAGCCAGACAGATGGCGCGCGTGTCGATCTGGTCGCGACTGCCGCCGAACTCCGTACCGGCGACGGTGTGTCGGAGCCAGCCCGCGTCGCCGAGCGCGCGGACCAGCCGACGACATCGGGCGTCGACGTCGGTGCTGGTGCCGCTGTTCAGGTGACCGGCGGCCCAGTCCTGCAGTGCGGCGGCAAGCTTGCGGTGCTCGTCCTCGAAAAACGGCCAGTCCCAATGATCTTCGGACATGGCTAGTTCCCTTCGAACTTCGGCCGTTGCTTGTCGCGGAACGCGTGATAAGCGCGTTTGAAGTCTTCGGTGAGCATGCACAGCGCTTGGGCCTGCGCCTCGGCCTCGATGGCTTGGTCCACCGTCATCGACCACTCCTGGTGCATCATGGTTTTGGTGATGCCCTGGGCGAAGGTGGGGCCCTCGGCCAGGCGGTGCGCGAGCTGACCCGCGGTGTCGAGTAGTTGCTCCGGTTCGGCCAGTTGGTTGAAGAATCCCCACGCGTAAGCCTCGTCGCCGGTCATCGCCCGCCCGGTGTAGAGCAATTCGGACGCGCGCCCCTGCCCGATAATGCGCGGCAAGATCGCGCAGGCGCCCATATCGCACCCGGCGAGCCCGACTCGGGTGAACAGGAAAGCCGTTGCGCTGCGCGCAGTTCCGACCCGCAGATCGGACGCCATCGCGAGAATCGCGCCAGCCCCGGCGCAGACCCCGTCGACGGCGGCCACGATCGGCTGCGGACAAGCCCGCATCGCCTTGACCAGATCGCCGGTCATTCGGGTGAACATCAAGAGCTCGGGCGCGGGCAGCGCGATCAACGGGCCGATGATGTCGTGCACATCGCCGCCGGAGCAGAAGTTCTCGCCAGCGCCGTGCAGCACGATCACCGCGACGTCCTCGGCATAAGCCAAGCGGCGGAACAGGTCTCGCAACTCGGCGTAGGAATCGAAGGTCAACGGATTCTTACGGTCCGGACGATCGAGCATGATCGTGCCGACGCCCTCGTGGACATCCCACCGGAAATGAATACTCGGGTAGTCGGCGAGGGTGCTGCGGTTGGCCTCGCGCAGTGCGGGGTCGAGATGTTGGGTCATCAGCGTTCCTGGTGATTCGATACGGGGGAGTGGTCGGCCGTCGCGGCGAGATGGACCCGGAGTTGCCCGAGTAGATCGAAGAGCGCCTGCTCGTCGCCGCGGCCGAAACCGGCGAACATCTCGGTGAGCCAGCGTTCATGTTCGGCGGCCATCTCTTCGAAGCGTTCGCGCCCGAGGTCGGTCAGCCGCACCAGCGTCGCGCGTTTGTCGACCGGGTCCGGAACCCGGTCGACCCAGCCCTCGGCCACCAGCTGATCGGTGAGGCCAGTGACATTGCCGCCGGTCACCATCAGATAGCGGGACAGCGCGCTCATCCGCAGGCCGTCGTGATGCCGGTCGAGCTGGGCCAGATAGTCGAAGCGGGGCAGGGTGGTGGCGAACCGTAGCCGCAGCCGGGTGCGGATTTCCTGCTCGATCTCGTTGGTAGTGGCCAGCAATCGCAACCACAACCGCACATCGAGGTGGTCGCCGGAGACAGTGCGAGCCTCCATGCCGATGCGTTCGTCGTCGAGCTCGTGGCGGGTGGACACCTCACATCACCTCCCCGCCGCTGACCGAAATCGATTGCCCGGTAATCGAAGCCGCCGCGTCCGAGCAGAGCCACGCCGCGGTGGCCGCGACCTCGTCCGGCTCGATCAGCCTGCCCTGCGGGTTGTGCCGGGTGAACGCCGCCCGCGCTTCGCCGGGGCTCCGGCCGGTCGTCTCGGTCACGTTGGTCACGCTCTCCTGCAACAGGTCGGTGTCGGTGAAGCCGGGGCAGATCGCGTTCACGGTGATCGGGGTGTTCGCGAGTTCCAGTGCCAGCGCGCGGGTCAGGCCGATCACGCCGTGTTTGGCCGCCGCGTAGGCGGTGACGTAGGGGTAGCCGCGCAGGCCCGCCGTGCTGGCGATGTTGACGACTCGGCCACGTCCGGCGGCGAGCATGTCGATGACCGCGCTCCTGGTGCACAGGAAGGTGCCGGTGAGGTTGACCGCGAGCATGCGCTGCCACAGTTCGTCGGTGGTACGCCGCAGCGGCGCGCTTGCCGCCTGCCCGGCGTTGTTCACCAGGATGTCCACCGCGCCGTGCAGGAGCCGGGCGTCGGTGAACGCGGCGGCGACCGCCTCCGGGTCGGTGATGTCGCACGCGATGGCGTGCGCCTGCGCCGACTTCGGCAGCCGCGCAACGGTTTCGGTGGCGCGGACGAAATCACGAGACAGCAGGGTGAGGCGCGCGCCATCGCGCGCGAGTCTGTTCGCGATGGCGGCACCGATGCCGCGGGACCCGCCGGTGACGAGCGCGTGCCGGTCGGCCAGGCCGGGGGTGGAATCGGGCATGGTCAGCCTCTCCCCGCCGCGGCGGCCTGCTGGCGCTGGATGTTCGCTTCGAATTGCCGCTTGGCGGCCCGATATTGCTTGGGCCAGCCGAGCTCGGTGTAGCCGATCTTGGCCGCCTCGGTGAGCGTCCAGGACGGGTTCGCCAGGTGCGGGCGGGCGATGGCACACAGGTCGGCCCGTCCGGCGGCGACGATGCTGTTCACGTGGTCGGCCTCGGAGATCGCCCCGACGGCGATCGTGGCGATCCCCGCCTCCTGGCGCACTCGGTCGGCGAACGGCGTCTGCCACATCCGCCCGAAGGTCGGTTGCTCCTGCTTGGTCACCTGGCCCGAGGAACAGTCGATCAGGTCGGCACCCGCCTCCTTGAACCGCTTCGCGATCGTGACGGCGTCGGCCGGGGTGATGCCGCCCTCGGCCCAGTCGTGTGCCGAAATCCGCACCGACATCGGGAGTTCGGCGGGCCACACGTCGCGCACCGCGGCGAAGACCTCCAGCGGATAGCGCAGCCGGTTCGCCAGCGACCCACCGTAGTCGTCGGTGCGCTGGTTGGTCAGCGGCGAGATGAAGCTGGACAGTAGATAGCCGTGCGCGCAATGCAATTCGAGCCAGTCGAAGCCCGCGGCGGCCGTGCGGCGGGCGGCGACGACGAACTGTTCGGTCACCTGGTCCATGTCGGCCCTGGTCATCGCCCGCGACCACTGGCTCACCCCGTCCAGGTACTGCTGCGGCGACGCCGAGATCAATGGCCAGTTCGGTTCGTCATCGTCGGGTGTCAGCGGTTGATCGGTGCCGTCCCACATGCGGCGGGTGGAACCCTTCGCACCTGAATGTCCGAGCTGCATACCGATTTTCGCGTCGGTGTTGGCGTGCACCCACGCGGCGATGCGCTGCCACGCCTGCCGCTGCTCGTCGGTGTACAGGCCTGGGCAGCCGGGCGTGATCCGGCCCGTGGCGCTGACACAGGTCATTTCGGCGAACACCAGCCCGGCGCCGCCTTGCGCGCGGGCGCCGAGATGCACGAGGTGGAAATCGCCGGGCACGCCGTCGACGGCCGAATACTGGGCCATCGGTGAGACGATCACCCGATTCTTCAGCGTCACCGACCGGGCGGTGTATGGCGTGAACATCGGTGGGACGGAGGGCTCTTCGGCGGTTCGAGTAACTCCGGCGCGCGCGTCGAACCAGCGCTCGTAATCCTCTAGCCAGCCCTTGTCGCGCAGGCGCAGATTCTCGTGACTGATCCGCTGACTGCGGGTGAGCATCGAGTACATGAACTGTTCGGGTTCCAGTTGGTCGCAATAGCGTTCGCCGCACACCTCGAACCACTCCATCGCGTTCCATGCCGCGTTCTGCAGTCGTAGTGCGTCGATCGACCGGATCTCCTGGTAGTGCGTGAGCACGTCGGGCAGGTCCGCGGGGGTGTCGCCGCGCTCGCCGAGTTGGCGGACCAGCTCGATGGCGTCTTCCAGTGCCAGCTTGGTCCCCGAGCCGATGGCGAAGTGCGCGGTGTGCACGGCGTCGCCCATCAGCACGACGTGGCTGTTGCCGTTGTGCAGCCACCACTGTTCGCACTTGACCCGCTGGAAGTTCTGCCATCCCGATCCCGGCAGGTGACGAGAGTTCGTCATCAGCTTCTGGCCCCGCAGATTGTCGGCGAACACCTTCTCGCAGAACGCCACCGACTCATCCGGGGTGGCCTGGTCGAGCCCGTGGGCCCGCCACACGTGTTCCGGTGCTTCGACGATGAAGGTGCTGGTGTTCTCGTCGAACTTGTAGATATGTGCCTGCAACCAGCCGTGTTCGGTCTCGACGAAGTCGAAAGTGAAAGCGTCGTAAAGCTTCTCGGTGCCGAGCCAGATGTAGCGGTTGGGGCGCGTCACGAGGTCGGGCACGAAGACGTCTTGGTGGCGGCCGCGGATCTTGGAGGAGATCCCGTCGGCCGCGACGATCAGGTCCGCATCGGGAAACTCACTGTCGGAGTTCACCTCTCGATCGAACTCCAGCCGCACCCCGACCTCTTCGCACCGCGCCTGCAGGATGTTCAGCAGCTTCTTCCGCCCGATCCCGACGAAACCATGCCCGCCCGAACGCAAGACCCGCCCCTTGAACCGCAGCTCGATGTCATCCCAATGGTTGAACGCCGACTCGATCCGATCCGCGGTCACCCGATCCCAGACCCGCATCGTCTCCATCGTGGCATCGGAAAACACCACCCCCCACCCGAAAGTGTCATAGGGCCGGTTACGTTCGACCACGGTCACCTCGTGATCAGCATTGAGCTGCTTCATCAACAACCCGAAGTACAGTCCAGCGGGCCCGCCGCCGATGCACACGACCTTCATACATCTCCTCAGCAGCCGCGATACCAAGTACTTTATATTTAAAGCTTTAGATGTAAAGCACTTTCACCGGATTGACTGCTCGGCATACGCGACCGCTCGTTGAGGTGTGCGGGACACGTCTAGCCTCAGCTCCATGACACCGGAAGCCCGAGTCCTTGCCGAGGCGTTTATGGATGACCCCTTGATGGCCTACTTCTGGCCCGAGCCAGACCGCCGACGCCGCGCGCTACCGCACTTTTGGCACTCGCGCGTTGAGGCGAGGCGACGCAAGGGATTCGTTGACACCGCATCGGATGGAGGCGAGATCGTTAGTGTCGTACTGTGGGAAAAGCCAGGCGTTGTCTCGCCAATGGCTAAGCCGCTCAGCCTGATCCGTGCCCTCGGATCGGCGATACCACGAGCCCTGGCTGTGTCCCGCCGGATCGAGAGCCTCCGACCGGACAGTCCGCATCTGTACCTGGCGTGTGGTGGAGCGTTGCCAACTGCGCGGGGGAAGGGTTTGACATCAAACCTGGTCAAGGCGCGTATTGACGCAAGTGACACAGATATTTTCGTCATAGCAACGAACGAAACAAGTGTGATACTCGCCGAGCATGGTGGCTTCAGATCGACGGGCGAATTGGTTATCGGTCGCGACACGGTGTTGACGGGAATGCTGCGGACGGTGTAGGGAAGTCATCGATTCTACTCAGAGGGCACCAGGCGTCTCGACCATCGGAGAACATCCTGTGCGTGGGGTGCGTGCCGCCGTCGCTCACCAGATCGGCGGGGGCGCGTTGTTCCGGCGAACCAGTCTCGGCGCTGGCCCGGGCTATGGCGGTCTCATGCGTTGCGGAGTTCGTCCTCTGACGCGCCGAGGCGCCAGTAGCCGCGAAATGTGATGTCGGCCTTGGGGATATGGCGGTCGGTGACGAGGTGGCGGCGTAGGGTGCGGACGACGCTCGATTCGCCCGCGATCCATGCGTAGGGGCGGTGCTGCGGTAGCGCGGCGGCCTGGATCGCGCGGACGATCTGGCCGCGTTCCCGGTCGTCGTGCACCAGCCAGGTGATCTCGGCGTCTGCCTTGGTGCGCAGTTCGCGGCGGTCGGACTTGTGCGGCACCTCGATCCAGACCTTGGCGACGGTGCCCGCGGGTAGTGATTCGAGAATGCTCGACGCCGCGGGCAACGCCGTCTCGTCCGCGGCGATGAGCACGCATCCGGCGTCGCGGGGCGGGCGGAACGCGACGCTGCGATTGTCGCCGTCGGACGGTCCGAGGATGGTGACCCGGTGTCCCGGTTGCGCCTGCGCCGCCCACCGCGAGGCCGGGCCGCCGTCGGCGTGCGGGACGAAATCGATATCCAGCTCGCCGGTTTCGGGCCGGTGCTCGCGCGCGGTGTACGCGCGCATCACCGAGCGGACGGCGAGATCGGTGGCCCGCCACTCGGCGAACCAGTTGTCACCGGCGTCGATCGGTATCCAAGGCTTCGACTGACCCGGCTGCGGCAGGAACAGCGACAGGCTCTGATCGCGTCCGCCACTGGCGAAGCCCGCCAATGCCGCACCGCCGAAGACGATCCGGAGCTGAGAAGGGCTGAGCAGTTCGGTCCGCAGGACGGGGACATTCTCGAAGAAGCGAAAAGGTTGGGCGCGCATGATGGTTCCTTGTCAGGTGACTTTGCCGGAGCGCCGGATGGCCGCGGCCAGATCCTCGAGCAGCGGCGCGGTACCCGCGTGTGAGAACCGGTAGATCGGCTGCCAATTGCCGACCTGGTTGCCGCGCACGGCGGGCAGGCCCCGCCACACCGGGTTGGCAGCGAGCGCGTCCGGCGACAATCCGGTCGCCCTGCGATCGAGCAGGATCAGGTCGGCCGCGTATTTGTCGGTGTGCTCCCAGCTCAGTTCCTCGAAGAAGCCGTCGCCGGTGACATGGTCCGGCCCGACCATGTCCACCCCCAACTCCGCGAAATAGCTGAGGTCGGCAGCGGCTTTCGGATCGGACACGTAGAAGATGCCCGGCGCGGCGGAGGCGGCCAGTACGCGCAGCCCGGGGCGTTGCGCGACCGCGTCACGGACCGCCTGCGCCGCCGCGTCGAAGCGGGCCTTGGCTTGGATTACCTTGGGCGCGTTGAGATCAGCGCCCAGCGCACGAGCGAGCTCGGTGTAGCGGGCGATGGTCTCCGGCAGCGTCCGGTGCGCGACCCGGACCGCCGCCACATTCGGATTGATCGTCAGAATCTTCGTCTTGCTCTCGTCCGGGATGTACCAGAGTCGTTCGGGCACATACATATCGGTGACGAGCAGGTCGGGCCCGAGTGCCGCGTACTTCTCGACATTGAACTCGCCCCAGTTGTTGCCGAGCACGGTCACCTTGCCGAGGTCGAGATCGCCCCGCAGCGGCGCCAGTTCGTCCGTCGTGCGTGTTTCGCCGAAGACGCCGACGAGGCGATCTTGCAGCCCGAAGTCGGCCAGCATCGCGGCGGCGCCGACGAAGGCGACGATCCGGGACGGTATCTCCTTGGTGTGGACGGTACTGTCCCGGTCGTCGGTGAACGACCAGCCGCCCGGACCCGTGAACGATTCGTCCTCGGGGGACCGGCCACACGCGGACGCGAGGGCGCCGAGCCCGGCCGCGCAGGCGGTGGTGAGCAGGCGGCGGCGGGTGATATGGATTGTGTCCATGGCCGCCATTAGAACGACTAGTTGATAGTTAGGCAAGCCTAGCCTACGTGAGGTTGATCACGCGTGTGCCCGCATTCTTCGACGTGGTTTTCCCAATGCTGTTGCGGCGGATGATAAGCGGGCCACCCGTCAGCGCCAGCTCGGCAACCATAGATGCTGCTGCCAGCTCGACCCCGTGATCGGCATCGCGGTCAGGATCGGATAGTTCCAGACAAAGTTGGCGACGACCAAACCCAGATACAGGCAGACCACCAGCAATCCGGTATCACGACGTTCGCGGGATTCAGTGACGCGCCCGAGGATCTGCCCGAGGGCGAGTGCGACCAGCATGACCAGGAACGGGGCCATCGCGGTCGCGTAGAAGTAATACATCTGCCGGTCCAGCACCGCGAACCACGGCAACCAGCCCGCCGCGTAACCGGCCAGCACGGCCAGGTACCGCCAGTCGCGCCGGGTAACCGTCTGCCACAACGCCCACCCCACCGCGGGAAACGCCAGCCACCAGATCGCGGGCGTGCCCACCAGCATGATCGCTCGCACACACGACGATTGCCCGCATCCGGTGGTCTGCGCGGGATCGGTAAAGTGATAGAGCATCGGCCGCAATCCCATCGGCCACGTCCAAGGCTTGGACTCCCACGGATGATGGAAACCCGCGGAGTTGGTCAGATGGGTGTGCACGCCGAGCACCTCGGCATGCTGGAACCACAGGGCTCGCAACGCATCCGGCACGAAGGAGAAGAACCCGCCGGAGCCGACCTGGATCCCGACGGCGTGCCGGTTGATCGCGCTTTCGCTGGCGAACCATCCCGCGTAGGACCCCAGATACACCCCGACCGCGACGACGATCAGCGCGAACACCGCCGGTGCGGCGTCCCGCGCGAGCGTGCCGGCAAACGGTCGCCGCACGCCGTAGTGCCGTCGAGCGGCGGCATCGAACCCTAAGCACAGGACCACGAAGCAGACCATGAAGTAGGCGCCGGACCACTTTGTCGCACAAGCCAATCCGAGCAATACTCCGGCGGCGAACCGCCACCATCGCACCCCTAGCCGAGGCCCGAACGAAGTCGCTGAGACCCGTCCCGCGGCTTCGGCCGTCGCCATCCGCGCCCTGACCTCATCACGGTCGACGATCAAACACCCGAACGCCCCGGTGACCAGCACCGTCAGAAAGATATCGAGCATCCCGATCCGCGACGAAACCAACGTCACGCCCTCGGCGATCATCAGAATTCCGGCGACGGCCCCGATCATCGTCGAGTGAGCAAGCCGCCGGACGATCCGAATCACCAGCAATACCAACACGGTTCCGGCCACCGCCGCCGAAATCCGCCACCCCAGCGGGCTGTAACCGAACAGCATTTCGCCGAGCGCGATCAGCAGCTTTCCGGCCGGTGGATGCACCACGACCACATAGCCGGGATTGTCCTCGATCCCCATCCCGTTGGTCAGCATCTCCCACGCCTGCAACGCGTAATACTTCTCGTCGAAGACCGGCGTCCCGCCCTCGGTCGTCGAGCCGAGCCGCTCGAATCGAGTGACGGCCGCGATCAACGTCAGCGCGATCGTCACCCACCAGCCGCGCGCGGTGTCACCCGGTCCCGGCTCCGGCCGCATCACAGACCGACTGATCACCGGCCGGGCCCACCGGCTCACCCCCACATCAACCACGCCCCGACCGTACGCACAGTCCTGGACCATCAGTCGAATCAGGTGTCAAAGCCCAAGCGATGCAACGGTCTGCGACCTCGGTGACGGCACTGATCAATAGTCCAGGTTCGCGCCGAAATCGGGGATCGCCCCCGCATCGATCTGCTGGCGCCATTCATCCAATCGGCCGAGGTGCATCGTCCAGAACGTCCGGCACAACTCGAGATACTCCAGGACGACCTGTCGCTCGCCCCGCTCGAGCAGGTCCTTGGCCAAGCTCACGTTCGGACCGAAACTGTCCATCTGCGGGGAGCCGGGACTCTTGCCTGCGATAGTCAAGTAGCCCTTGGCATCGGTGATGTTTCCCTCGCGCACAGCGATACGCCCGAGAACCATATTGGCGTCGTGGACCGCATTGCCGTAGTTCCAATCCCCTCGGTACTGCGGCGTCATGGCTATCAATTCCCGTGCGTATTTCCGGGCGTCCTCAATTTTCCCGGCATTGAAGCTATCTTTGGCCAGCCGGCACAAAGCGTAGAATCTGTTGTCTGCCTCCTCCTGCGATGCCGGCTGCGGTGTCTTGATCTCCGGCGCCAGCGAAACGTCGGGCTGTGCCAGCCGGGTAGCGGTGACTCCTACCGCAGTCCCCACCGCCAGTGCCGCTATTACGGCCGCGACAACCATCCGTGGGCGTAGCGACCAGGTCGAAGTGCGCTTTGTCTGCGGTCGGTCGCTCGACGCGGAATGGGTGGGAGGTTGCTCTGTCATCACGGTCCCTCATCGAACAAGGTTGCGGGCCCGGTTATTCGGACCGCTGGATTCATCAACAGCTTCGCGTGGTCCGTGACCCACACCCGTCATTTTTCGATCATTTCGCTGTCCCCGGGCGCGCGCCGGACATGCGCTGGTCCGGCCAGGATCGAATGATCCTGGGCCGGGCCGCAATTCGCCTTACTCAGTTCACCAAGCTGTCGAACATGCCGGGCTGGTAGGAACCTCCCTTCTGGTGCACGATCACGGCGAGCCGGTTGGCGGCGTTGATCAGCGCTACCAGGGCGACCAGCGCCGCGATCTGGTCGTCGTCGTAGTGCTTGCGCACCTGGGCCCAGGTCTCGTCGGACACGCCCTGGTAGGCGTCGGCGAGCCGGGTGCCCTCCTCGGCGAGTGCCAGCGCGGCCTGCTCGGCCTCGGTGAACACGGTGGCCTCCCGCCAGGCGGCGACCAGTGCGAGCCGGACCGCGCTTTCGCCGGCGGCCGCGGCGTCCTTGGTGTGCAAGTCGATGCACCAGCCGCAGCCGTTGATCTGGCTGGCGCGCAGCGCCACCAACTCCTGGGTGGCCTTCGGCAGCGACGACTGCACGATCAGCATGCCTGCGTTGGCGAACCGCTTGCCGAACTTGGCGCCGAACTGGTTGGTGAACAGGTCGATACGGGGTTCCATGACTTCGTCCTCACTCGTGGTGTTGCACTGAACGACCATGAGATGCCGGCGACCCGGTCCCTGTGACAGCCGCGGTGACGTGACGAGCGCCACACGCGGGTGGTGTCACAGAATCGTCGGTTGCGGCATCTGGTGGGGTGACAGCTGAGAGCGAGACAGGAGCCACCCATGGCAGGTACGTCGAACACCGCGCCCGGAGACAGCCAGGCGGACCCCGCCACCGCCACCTTCGTCGCGCACCGCAACCTGCTCTTCACCGTCGCCTACGAGATGCTCGGCTCGGCCGCCGACGCTGAGGACGTCCTGCAGGAAACCTGGTTGCGGTGGGCGGGCGTCGATCTCGACATGGTCCGGGATCAACGGGCGTACCTGGTCCGGATCACTACCCGCCAGGCGCTCGGCCGGCTACGCACGCTCGGCCGTCGCAAGGAGTCCTACGTCGGGTCCTGGTTGCCCGAGCCGCTGCTCACCGCGCCCGACGTGGCCGAGGATGTCGAGTTGGCCGACAGCGTGTCGATGGCGATGATGTTGGTACTGGAAACGCTCGCACCGACCGAGCGGGCGGTGTTCGTGCTGCGCGAAGTCTTCGACCTGTCGTATGAGGAGATCGCCGAGGCCGTCGATAAGACACCGGCGGCGGTCCGTCAGATCATTCACCGTGCCCGGGCGCACGTGACCGCGCGCCGGCCACGTGGCGTCGTTTCGCAGACCGAGACCCGAGACGCGCTCGCCGCTTTCCAACTGGCGATCGAGACCGGCGAGATGCAGAACCTGCTCGACATCCTCGCGCCGGACGTCGTCTTCCTCGGCGACGGCGGCGGCATCAAGCAGGCCGTGCCGCGCCCGGTCGTCGGCTCCAGCACGGTGGCCCGCTTGCTCGCCGTCGGCTTCGACCGGATCCGCGCCGCAATGACGGTCGAGCCGGTGCAGGTCAACGGTTCTCCCGCGCTGCTGCTCCGACTCGACGGCGAGATCGACACGGTCATCGCGCTGCGCATCGACGACGGCCTCGTCTCCGGGCTCTACTCCGTGCGCAATCCGGAGAAGCTGTCGCACATGGACCACGAGACCGCCCTGCGCCGCTGAGTCAGTTGCCGGTGATACGCAAACGGACCATCGGCAGGTTGTGCACGGGTGTGCCGGTGGCTTGTTCGATGGTGGCGCGCAACGTGTCCCAGGCTTTCGGATGGTTGCGGATGTAGTGCTCCAGTGCGGTTGCGGCTTCCTGATCCGTCATCAGTGTGGCGATGGCGGGTGCCGCACGTTTGGTGCCCGTGGAGACCCGCACCTTGGCATCGGCGCGGACATTGCGATACCACTGGGCTTTGGTGCCGAATCCGGAGACGACGACGTATTCGTTCGCCGCGGGCCGGTCGACGACATCTAGGACCACGAATCTGCGTGCGCCGCTGCGGCGTCCGGTGTGCTGCAACATCAGCAGCCGGGAGCCGAACAGGAATCCGAGGCCGGCCCGGTAGATCCAGATCGGCGCCCGAACAAACCACCTGGTCTGTAATGCTCAGGCGCCGAGGTTGGCGGTAGTGGTCATGTCGGTCCGGGGCGACGATCGGGATCGGCAGCTACCAGTTGTTAATTCCATGCTTGTGTTGTTGGCATGGCGATAAAGCGGCCCCTCACCTCGTAAATGTTGCGTCAAGGGCCGTCCCTCGACGGCCTTATCGCGCTCTACGGTGACATTAGGACATCAGTCGAAGCGTGGAGGTCTGGTTGCATCAGCAATTCTCGATGGCGGCTTTGGAGCTACACGGCCGAACCGTCGACCGGCGGTTTCGGCACGGCGTACCAGGGCTCGTCCGGGCGGTGTCGATGGAAATCCCCGGGGCGATCGCGGTGTCCGACGACTCGGGTGAGCTGACGTATCGAGAGCTGGAGTTGCGCTCGGATCGCGTCGCACGGATGCTCCGCGCGGCCGCGCCGCGTGGCCGCACGGTCGCGATCGCCGTTCCGCGCGGCCCGGCGCTGCTCGTCGCCCTGCTCGGTGTGCTGAAAGCGGGCCTGCCCTACCTGCTGGTCGATCCGAGTGAGTCCTCGGCCCGAATGCGGCAGGTGACCGAGATCGCCGATTGCGCAGTGGCTTTGGTGGCCGGTGCCGGTAGGGAGCTGGTGGTCGAGTGCGGGTTACGCGCATTGGACATACCCCGCGAGTCCGACGCGGACGAGTTGGACCCGTTATCGGAGATGCCGTCGGGTCAACCGGCGTACGTCCTGTTCACGTCAGGATCCACTGGCGAGCCCAAAGGTGTTGTGGTGTGCGGTCTTTCGCTGTGCAATCGCTTGGCGTGGATGCGGGACACCTTCCAAGTCGACGCCGGTGACCGGATTCTGCAGAAGACCCCGGTCACCGTCGACGTGTCCGGATGGGAGCTGCTGCTGCCGCTGATCGCCGGGGCACGATGTGTCTTCCTCGCCTCGGATGAGCACCGGGATCCGGTATCGATCGCGCAAGCCATCGTCGCGCATCAGATCACCATCTGTCATTTCGTTCCGTCCATGCTGCGGGAGTTCTTGCGGTGGCCGGACGCCGCCCGGTGCACCTCGTTGAGGCACGTGTTCTGCGGCGGTGAGCCGCTGCCGGTTCCGGTGGCGCGGGAATTCGCGGCGACCCTGCCCGCGGCGCTGCACAATCTGTACGGCCCGGCCGAAGCCGCGATCGATGTGACGGCGTGGACCTGTCCGGACCGGCCGGAGGACATCGGCGCGGTGTATATCGGCAGGCCGATCGACAACTGCGTGCTGAGCGTGCTCGACGAGGACGGTCTGCCGGTGCGGCCCGGCGACGAGGGTGAGCTGCACATCGGCGGCATCCCGCTGGCACTGGGATATCTGAACCGGCCCGACCTCACCGCGCGAGCGTTCATCACCGCACCCGAAGGCTCCTCGGTGCGCACGCTCTATCGCACCGGCGATCGGGTGCGCCTGGTCGATGGCGAGTTGGAGTATCTGGGCCGCGTCAACGATCGAGTGACGATCGACGGGCAGCGAATCGAACCGGGGGAGATCGAACAGCGGCTGCTCGCCGATCCCGAGGTCGCCGCCGCGGTAGTGGTAGCGGTCGACGTCGATGACGACACCACCATGGTCGCCTGGATCCAGCCCACCGACCCGGATTGCGAACCGGAGGGTTTGTTCCGGCGGCTGCGTGCCGGTCTCTGTGGGCAGCTGCCCCCGGCGTCGGTGCCGAGCCGATTCGTGCGCACCCGCCGGATCCCGTTGACCCGCAATGGAAAACAGGATCGTGCCCAACTGCGTCGGCGCGCGATCGAGCAGGTGCACGCGCGCCCGGCGGTGTCGGTGGAAACCGGCGGCCCGCTGCGGCAATTGGCGCGGCACTAGCGCGCACGACGGCGCCGTCCGGTCGACTACGCAGAGTTGGTCGATCACCGCCGCGCACTGAATCGCCGGAGTGCCGAGGCTGCCGTTCGGATTGCCGAATGGGCGGGAGTGGGCTGAAACGGAACTGTCGTCGGCGACGCGGTAGCAAAACCGGCGGCGAATACCCCGGATGCTATGTAGAGTGCGCCCAAGCCGAGCCTTCGAGCGAACGTCGGTGCAGCGGTCTCCTGGAACGCTGGCGGAACCCGACCCGAATATCGGCGAGCATATCTTGTTCTCGCTCGGGTTCCGGCCCAATTTCGCGGGGCCCTAATCGGCGCGAACGTAGACCTACGTGACATACGACTCGATGACAGACGGCTCCTCCACGGTGACACTGGATGACGGCGTCGATCACGAACGGCCTGCTCAACCATGGTGATGCGCCACCGAATTATGTCGATCGGAAGGATGTACCCGAGCTCATGGCACCGCCGTCGCCGACCGTGGAAACGATCAAGCTCGCGCTGGAGATGGCGGTTCGCGCCCCGTCGATCCACAACACCCAGCCATGGCGTTGGCGGATCGGCGACCACGCGATCGAGCTCTGGGCCGACCCGCGCCGGCATCTCGTTTCGAGCGATCCGCAGCAGGGCAAGCTGATCGTCAGCTGCGGCGCCGCGCTGCATCATCTGCGCGTCGCGCTGGCCGTTCTCGGATGGTCCGCCGCCGTGACGCAGCTGCCCGATCCGGATGAACCGGACCACCTCGCGACCGTCGAGTTCGCGCCGCACCAGCCGACCCAGACCGATATCGAACTCGGCGCCGCGCTACTGCAGCGGCACACCGATCGCCGTGGTTACCGGTCGTTGGAAATCCCGGCCGGATACCTCAAGACCATCTCGCGCAACGCGGCGACCTTCGGTGCCGTGGTGCGCCACGTGCCGGAGAGCCTTCGCCTCCGGTTGGTGCGGCCGTTTCAGGATGCCGTGACCCGCCATGCCGAGGACCCCGACTATCAACTCGAACTTGCCGCGTGGAGCGGGCAGCGCCGGACCGCGGACGGCGTGCCTGGCTCGAATGTGCCGCTGCCACATCTGTCCGACCCGATTCCTGCCCGCGTGTTCGCCGACGCCGTACTGATCGACAACCACGTCGACGCCGACGCCGCGGAATGGATGGTGGTCTGCACCCCGCACGACGACCGCCGGTCCCAGCTGCGCGCGGGCGAGACCACCAGCGCACTGCTATTGGAAGCCACCCGCCTCGGCCTGTCCAGTTGCCTGCAAACCGAGCCGCTCGGCCTCCCCGAACTCCGCGACGACATTCGATCCGCGGTGCTCTACGACTGTGCCTTCCCGCAAGCCATGATTCGCCTCGGCTGGGTGCCGACCGATTCCGCGCCGCTGGAGCGCACCCCGCGTCGAGCCATCGACGACGTGATCGATCGGTAAGTCGTTGTCGGCCAACGCTGTTAGGTCCGCACGGCGGGTCCTGGCGCGGTCAGGGTGTGGTGGTGCGCATGGCGCGGCGGGCCGCGATCGATCCGAAGGTTTCGCGGTCGGCGAGGAAACCCTCTAGGGCGAAGGTCGCGGCGCCGAGACTGGCGGGGTTGTGCGGCAGGGTCGAAAGTTGCAGTGTCACCGCGTCGAAGGGGTCGGTCATCGCGTGATGGGCGGCGACGCGGCGGGTCACGTCCAGCAGTGGCGCGCCGAGATGATCCGCGACGAGATCGCCGAAGACGATGGTCCTCGGGTTGAACAGGTTCACCAGGTTGGCCACCGCGACACCGAGGTACTGGCCGGTCTTGTCGATGACCTCCAGCGCGACCGCGTCACCGTTGTCGGCGGCCGCGGCGATGGCCGCGATGGTGGCGGCGTCGTCGGTTTCGATCAGCCGGCTCGCCGGCGCGAGTTCGCGCAGGGTGCGCACGATGCCGGGCGCGCTGACGTAGGACTCGACGCAACCCATTCGCCCGCAACGGCATTCGCGTCCGTCGAGGACCAGGTTGGTGTGCCCCCATTCGCCCGCGCTGTTGGTGACGCCGCGATAGAGCGCACCGTCGACCACCACGCCGATGCCGACACCGGCGCGCAGCGTGACCACGATCAGATCGTCCACGTCCCGGCCCGCGCCGAACCAAAGATGCGCCGCGGTACTGGCTTTCAGCGGATTGTCCAGATATAGCGGGTAGCGCAGCTGCTCTTCGAGGAGTTGCGAGAGGGGCACGTCGTGCCAGTGCCAGTACGGCGAGAACACTGAGATGCCGCCGATGGGATCGACGAGGCCAGGCACGCTCAGTCCGACGCCGAGCACCTTGTCTGCGTCGTCGGCGGCCAGCTCGCCGATGCCGCGGGTAATGAGCGCGACGACATCGTCCGGCGTGGTGGCCGCCGGGTCGACGGGGATCTCGACCGACCGCTGCACCGTCATCGCCATATCGAAAAGGTCGAAGTGCAGCGCGGTTTCGGCGATATCGACCCCGACCAGCATGCCGCGCTCGGGATTGATCGCGAGCTGGGCGCGCGGTCTGCCGATGCCGGGTGCGTCGTAGCCGAGCTCGATGAGCACGCCGACGTCGAGCAGCTCGGAGATCATGTTGCCGACCGTGGCGAAGGACAGGCCGGTCACCCGGGCGATCTCGTGGCGGCTGCTGTGACCGACGGCGGCATAGACCGCCTGTAGTACGCCGAACCTGTTGCGGCGTCGGATGTCGCGCGCGGTCAGCTGGTACACGGGTCGGGCCTCCTCGTCCGCTGGTGGTCGCAAACATACCCAACTACTTCGAACAACAGTATTTACAACAGTTATCGGAAGTCTTACTGTAACCGGCATCACTACACGACGCGAGTGTGCGTCAGATCACCGAGGAGTGCCCATGTCCTGGACCCATCGACGACGCTGGACCAGTGCCGTGCTGTGCGGGGTGTCGCTGGCGCTGGCCGCGACCGCCTGCTCATCGGGCAAGGAGTCCGATCCGGCCGCCAATGGCCCACAGCACCAGACGGGCGCGGTCAGCCTGGTGTACGCCCAGAAACAGGGCGACCAGGAGTACTTCATCGGCGAGGCCGAGGGTGCCAAGGCGAAGGCCAAGGAACTGGGCGTCGATTTGAAGGTCGTGAACCTGGGCAACGACGCGAACAAGGCGGTCACCGAGGTCAACAACGCGATCAACCAGAAGGCCAGCGGCGTGATCGTCGTGGTGCCGGATCCGTCGGTTGGTCCGCAGGTCGCCCAGCTCACCAAGACCGGTGGCGTCGCGCTGCTCACCTCCGACGACCAGGTCTGCACCTCCGGTCCGGATCCGGCGAAATGCGCCAAAGACCAACTGGTTCCGCGCGTCGGCTTCAGCGGAACCCAGATGGGCACCGAGGTCGGCCGCCGGGCGGGCGAGGACTTCAAGAAGGCCGGCTGGAAGCCGGAGGAGACAGCCATCGTCGACGCCTGGAAGCAGGACGTGACGGTCTGCACCGACCGAGTCCAGGCCAACAAGAAGGCGTTCCGCGAGGCGGCCGGGGTCGATGTCAAGGTGATCGATGTCGGTACCGACAACACCCCGTCGGACGCGCAGAACAAGATCTCCGCGACGGTCGCGGGCAACCGGTCGGTCAAGAACTGGATCGTGATGGGCTGCAACGACGAGAACGTCAGCGGTGGTGTCGCGGCCATCCAGAACTCCGGCTACGCCGCCGACAATGTGCTCGGCGTCGGCCTCGGCGCCTACCTGGCCTGCAAGGAATGGCGCGGCGGCAAGCCGACCGGCTTCAAGGCGGCGCTGTTCATCAACGGCAAGGACGTCGGCGCGCTCGCGGTGCAGACGATGTACGACTACCTGAAGAACGGCAAGGCCATGCCCGCCGAGGCCTTCGCGCCGACCACCATGGTCGACTCCAGCAGCTGGCAGCAGGCGGGCGTCACATGCAGCTGACCGGCCTGCGCGCTACCGGCCTCAGCAAGAGCTTCGCCGGGGTGCCCGCCCTGCGCGACGTGAGCCTGGACTTCCCCGCCGGCGCGGTGACCGCGCTGATGGGGGAGAACGGCGCGGGCAAATCCACCCTGATCCGCATTATCGGTGGCGATCACCGCCCCGACAGCGGCCGGCTCGAGCTCGACGGGGTGGTGCTCGAGCCGGCCACCCCGGCCGACGCGCGGGCGGCCGGGATCCGGGTGATCGGCCAGGAACCGGAGATCGTGCCGCACGTGTCGGTCGCCGAGAACGTCTACCTCGGGGCACTGCCGCGGCGGGCGGGCCGCCTGCTCGACCGCGCGGCCTTGCACGAGCGGATGCGCACCGACCTGGCCAGGCTCGGCTTCGATCGTGACCTCGACCCGGCCACCGTCGGGTCGAAACTGACTGCCGCGCAACGACAGTTGGTCGAGATCATGCGGGCGCTGACCACCGACGCCAAGGTCATCGCCTTCGACGAGCCGACCTCGTCGCTGTCCGACCACGAGACCGAATCGCTGTTCGCGCTGATCGGCCGGTTACGTGCGCGCGGGTTGGCGGTGATCTACGTGTCGCATCGGATGCGGGAGATCTTCCAGCTCGCCGACCGGGTCGCGGTATTGCGGGACGGCGCGCTGGTCGGTGTGCGCGCGACCGAGGAGACCGACGACCAGGAGATCGTCCGGATGATGGTCGGACGAGACCTGTCCACGCTGTTCACCCGCGGGCCGAGCACGCCGGGCCGGGTCGTTCTCGACGTCGACTCGGTCACCACCGACGACGTGCGGGAGGTGAGCCTGCAGGTGCGCGCCGGTGAAGTGGTCGCGCTGGCCGGTTTGGTCGGGGCTGGCCGGTCCGAATTGGCGGGCGCGCTGGCCGGTGACCACCCGATCCGCTCCGGCGCGGTGCGGGTGGACGGCAAGCAGCTGCGGTTGCGGCAGCCGCGTGACGCGGTGCGCGCAGGCATCGGTTACGCGCCGGAGGAGCGCAAAGCGCAAGCCCTGCTGCTGCATCGCGGTGTGCGGGACAATATTTCGCTGGCCATGCTCGACCAGCTGCGGCGGCTGCGATTCGTCAAGGCGGGGGAGGAGCGTCGGCTCGCCCAGCAGTATGTCGAATCGCTGCGGGTGCGCACGCCCTCGATCGAGCAGGAGGTGCGCAAACTCTCCGGCGGCAACCAGCAGAAGGTGGTGCTGGCTCGCTGGCTGGCCCGCAAGCCCAAGGTGCTGATCCTGGACGAGCCGACCCGCGGCGTCGACGTCGGCGCGAAGGCCGAAATCTACCGAATCATCGAGGAATTGGCCGAAGCCGGGGTTGCGGTGCTGGTGATCTCCTCCGAACTGCCCGAAGTACTCGGCCTGGCCGACCGGATCGTCGTCATGCAGCACGGGCGCGTCACCGGCGAATTGGACCGCGACGCGGCCAGCGAGGAGTCCATCCTCGCGCTGGCCATGGCCGATGACCTGACGTCGCACACATCTCGAGGGAACCAATGACCGAGCAACAACTGGAAGCGCCGCCGGTGGCGGCTACCGCCACACCGGCACCCCCACTGAGCCGGTATACCGCCGCACTCACTCCGCGCCGGCTGTTACACGCGATCGGGCCGGGGAATCTCAGCCTGATCGGCGCGCTGGCGGTCATCGTCGCGATCTTCGGCTCGCTCAACGACGGCTATCTCGACCCGGCCAACCTCGCCGGAATCGGTGACGCCGTAACGGTATTCGGGTTGCTGGCGGTCGTGCAGACCGTGGTGATCATCTGCGGCGCGCTCGATATCTCGGTCGGCTCGCAGGCGGGCGTCGCCTCGGTGATCAGCGCGATGGCGTTTACCGCGACCTCCGGCAACGCGTTTCTCGGCATCCTCGCCGCGGTCGGTGTCGGCGTGGTGCTCGGCCTGGTGAACGGGCTGATCATCGTCTATGGACGGGTCAACCCGGTGATCGCCACGCTGGCCACCTTGGCGGCGTATAAGGGCCTGGCCCAACTGATTTCGGGCGGCAAGGCGCAGGGATTCGTGCTTGACAACGACCTGTTCATCTTCCTGGCGCGCGGCAAGATCATCGGGCTGCCGGTTCCGGTGATCATCCTCGCGATCGTCGCGCTGGCCGTGCACGTGCTGCTGAAATACACCGACATCGGCCGCAACATCTACGCCATCGGCGGAAACGACACCGCCGCACGGCTTTCCGGCATCAACATCAACAAATACCTGATCGCGGTGTTCGTGCTCGCCGGCGTGGTGGCCGCACTCGCGGGCATCATTCTGACCGCGCGCACCGGGTCGGGCCAGCCGGTGTCGGGCAGTGAAGGTCTGGAGCTGAAGGCGATCACGGCCGCGGCGCTGGGCGGGTGCGCGCTCAAGGGCGGCAAGGGCACCGTCGGTGGCACGCTGCTCGCGGTCGTGCTGTTGGGGGCGCTGGACAACGGACTGAACGTTGTTGGCGTCAATACATTTTGGCAAAACGTCGCGCAGGGATCGCTGCTCGTCGCCGCCGTGGTGATTCAGCAGCGGCGCAGCGGTGAACGTGCGGTCGGGCTGCCGACCTAGCTATGGCCTGCAAGCAGACGGCCGCGGGCCGACCGAGACTTCAGGAGCGAACCATGATCAGATTGCGCGCGCATTCGTGCGCTCCGGCACCGGGACAACTGTGCGAAAGCCCGGTGTGGGACAACCGAACCGGCGAGCTGCGGTGGGTGGACATCCGCGGTGGGCACATTCATCGAGCGGCACTCGACCGGGCGGCACTCGACCTCACCCATCTCGCCACGGTGAGCCTGGCGCCGCCGGTCAGCGCGGTGGTGCCCTGCATCTCCGGCAGTGTGCTGGCCGCGGCGGGCGACACCTTCTATCGGATCGACGACGACGGCACGGCCATGCCGATCGCCGTAATACCGTTGCCGGACGACGGGATTCGGCGGCGGCTCAACGATGCGAAGGTCGACCCGCACGGACGGCTGCTCGCTGGCACCATGTCCGAAGAGGGCGTCCAGGGCAGTGCCGCGCTCTACCGGCTCGACCCCGACGGTGCGCTGAGCACGCTGCGCGACGGGGTCACCATCTCCAATGGACTCGACTGGAGCCCGGACGGCACCGTCCTCTACTACGTGGACAGCCCGACCAAGCGGGTCGATGCCTTCGACTATGACATCGCCACCGGCACTTTCAGCAATGGCAGGCCGTTCGCGCGATTCGACCACGGCGAGCCCGACGGGCTGACCGTCGATGGCGAGGGCTGGGTGTGGGTAGCGGTCTGGGGCGCGGGCCAGGTGCAGGCTTTCGACCCGGATGGGCAGCGGCGCGCGATCATCGATGTCGGGCCCTCGCAAGTGTCCAGCTGTGTGTTCGCCGGTCCGGACCTGGACGTCTTGGTGATCACCACCGCGGCGGAGGGAAAGGCGGCCGGTGAGCCGCATGCCGGGCGCCTGTTCGTATGTGTCCCAGGTGTTGTCGGTTTGCAGGCAACCCCGTACGCCGACGTCGGATTGGTGCGCAGCGATGGCCGATGACCTATTGCGGCTGGACACACCGGTCATTGCGATCCTGCGCGCGCCGACCGCCGCTCGCTTCGCCGAAGTCACCGCCGTACTGCACGAATCCGGCATCACCGCAGTGGAATTCACGCTCACCACCGACGGTGCGCTGGACGCACTGCGTGACTGCGCCGGATTCGAGCGTCCGATCGGTGCCGGCACCGTCCGCACCGCCGAAGACGCGCGCCGTGCGGTCGACGCAGGCGCCGCCTACCTGATCACCCCGATCGTCAGCGACGAGGTCATTCAGGAGGGGAACCGACTGAGCGTCCCGGTCATCTCAGGTGCGTTCACCCCCACCGAGATTCACCACGCCTGGGCAGCAGGCAGCACCATGATCAAGGTCTTCCCGGCCTCGGTCGGTGGACCCGGGTATCTCCGCGCCATCCGCGCCCCGCTACCCGAAATCCCGTTGGTGCCAACCGGTGGCGTAGCACTCACCGACGCCAGGGCTTACCTGGACGCGGGCGCCACCGCCCTCGGCATAGGTTCGCCGCTCATCGGTGACGCATGCACCGGCGGTGACCTCAACGCACTACGTGACCGCATAGGCGCACTGCGTGCGGAGTTGTCATGAGTGACCGGCGGAGCGGATTGTCATGAGGGGCAAGCTGATAACGCTCGGTGAAGCCATCGGCGTGGTGGCGGCGACGGAACCGGGACCGCTGGCTCCTGGTGCGGCGATGCGAATGGATTTCGCGGGTGCCGAGGCGACCGTTGCCATCGGCGTCAGCCGTTTGGGGCACGACAGCGCGTGGGTGGGTAGCGTCGGTGCGGACGCGGTCGGCACGATGGTGCTGGATCGGTTGCGCGCCGAACGCGTCGACGTCTCCCGATGCCGGATCGATCCGCAGCTGCCGAGCGGTTTGATGCTGCGGGAACGGCGTACCGCGGACCGCATTCGGGTGAGCTACTACCGGCGCGGACTGGCCGGTTCCCGGCTGTCGGCGGCCGAGATAGACAAGGAACAGATCGCTGCCGCGGGTGTCCTGCACCTGACCGGCATCACCCCGGCGTTGAGCCCGAGCGCATGCGACGCGGTGCACGCCGCGGTGGACGCGGCGGTCGACGCCGGTGTGACGGTGTCGTTGGATATCAATTACCGCAGTGCGCTGTGGTCCCGCTCGGCGGCCGCCGCGGAGCTGGCGAAACTGGTGGCGCGATCCGACATCGTCTTCGCCGGACCGGAGGAAGCGGCACTGCTGGTGCCCACCGCGAGTGCGGCGGCAATGGCGGAATCTCTTGCCGCACTCGGCCCGTCACAGGTGGTGCTGAAGCTCGGTGCCGAGGGCGCGCTCGCGCTGCACGAAGCCAGAGTGATCAGGCAGCCGGCGATCCCGGTGACCATGGTCGATCCGGTGGGGGCGGGTGATGCGTTCGTCGCCGGATACCTCGCGGGTGTCCTCGACGGCGGGTCGGTCCGATACAACATGCGGCTGGCCGCGACCTGCGGTGCTTTCGTGGTATCCGTCCCCGGCGACTGGGCCGGACTGCCGTTCCGGCACGAACTCGACTTGCTCACCGGCACAGACATTCAGCGTTGACCACGAAAGGAAACCCATTGAGTCGTCTGGCAGACCGAGTCGCGGTAGTCACCGGCGCGGCATCGGGGATCGGTGCCGCCACGGCGCGGCGTCTTGCCGCCGAGGGAGCCTCGGTGGTCATCGCCGATATCGCCGAGACCGGCGGCGCGGAAGTCGCCGCCAAGATTCGCGCGGCGGGTCACCGTGCCGAATTCGTCCGATGTGATGTCTCGCAAGAGGATTCGTGGGCCGAGCTGCGAGACCGGGTCAACAATCTGTTCGGTCCACTGGACGCGTTGTGCAGCAACGCATCCAAGCAGGCCACCATTCCCGCGCACGAACTGACCCGGCCGCAGTGGGACGAAGGGCTGGCGATCAACCTGACGCCGCTGTTCCTCGGTGTCCGCACCTTCATCGACGATCTGCGCGCCCGCGCGGGCAATGTGGTCGCCGTCTCCAGCGTGCACGCGCAGTTCGGGCTGCCCGGATATCCGGTCTATGCCGCGGCCAAAGGTGGATTGACCGCCTTGGTCCGGCAGCTCGCCGTCGAATACGGTTCGGCCCGAGTGCGATTCAACGCCATCCTGCCCGGCCCCGTCCTCACCCCGGTCTGGGACGACGTCGACGAGGAAGGCAGACGACTCTCCGCACGGGCCACCGCCCTCGACCGATTGGGCGCGCCGGAGGAGGTCGCCGCCGCGGTCGCCTTCCTCGCCTCCGATGACGCCTCGTTCATCACCGGCGCCAACCTCGTCGTCGACGGCGGCTGGAGCGTACGAAAGGAATCACGGTGAAGATCACCGCACTGACCACCTACCTGGTCGCGCCCCGCTGGTGCTTCCTGCGCATCGATACCGACGAGGGCGTCACCGGCTGGGGCGAGCCGGTGATCGAGGGCCGCGCGCACACCGTTGCCGCCGCCGTCGACGAGTTGGCCGACTATCTCATCGGCAAAGATCCGATGAGCATCGAAGCCCATTGGCAGGTGCTCACCAAGGGTGGCTTCTATCGCGGCGGCCCGATCCTGTCGAGTGCTGTCGCGGGTATCGACCAGGCCCTGTGGGATATCACCGGCAAAGCCCTCGGCGTCCCCGTCTGGCAGCTACTCGGCGGCGCGGTCCGCGATCGGGTCCGGGTGTACAGCTGGATCGGCGGCGATCGCCCCGACGACGTCGCACAGGCCGCGCTCGAACGAAAGCAGCAGGGCTTCACCGCGATCAAGATGAACGGATCGGCCGAACTCGAGGCCATCGACACCCCACGCGCGACCACCGGCATCGTCGACCGCGTCGCCGCCGTGCGTGCGGCCACCGGCGACGACTTCGATATCGCCGTCGACTTCCACGGCCGCCTGTCCGTCGCGATGGCGCGGCGGGTGCTGCCGCTGCTCGAGCCGTACCTGCCGTTCTTCGTCGAAGAGCCGCTGGTGCCCGAGGTCAGCGACCGGATCGGCGAGATCACCCGCGCGACGAGCATTCCCATCGCCACCGGCGAACGGCTGTACTCCCGCTGGGACTTCCACGCCGTGCTCGATCAGGGCGTCGCGGTGGTCCAACCGGACCTCTCGCACGCGGGCGGCATCTCCGAGGTCCGCCGCATCGCCGCCCTCGCCGAGAGTCGCGATGTGGCCATCGCGCCGCACTGCCCGCTCGGCCCCATCGCGCTGGCGGCCAGCCTCCAGGTCGGATTCGCCACCCCCAACCTGCTCATCCAGGAACAAAGCCTCGGCATCCACTACAACACCGGCTCCGACCTACTCGACTACCTCGTCGACCCCGCCGTTTTCGCCTATCGCGACGGCTACGTCGACCTGCCGCACGCGCCGGGCCTCGGCATCGACATCGACGAGAAAGCGGTGGTCCGCGCCGCCGAACTGGGACATCGCTGGCGCAACCCCATTTGGCACCGCAAGGACGGTGCCTTCGCCGAATGGTGAGCCGGTAGCCGCTTGACCTTCCCCTCGGGGCCGACCGCACCCTGGACGGCAAGGGAAGTTCCCTTGCCATGAGGAGGCGACAGTGGAGTTGCTCGCGATCGGCGCGTTCGCCCGGCTGGCCCGGCTTTCCCCGAAAGCCCTTCGGCTGTACGCGGAATCGGGCCTGCTCCCGCCCGCACGGACCGATGCCGACACCGGCTACCGCTGGTATTCGCCCGCGCAACTACCGCGGGCCCGACAGATCGCCCAGCTGCGTCAACTGGACATGCCGCTATCTCGGATAGCCGACGTCCTGGCTCTGCCGCCGGCACAGCGGGCGGAAGAGTTGGCCGCTTACCGGGACGAGCAGCAGCGTGCGTTCACCGCTAAAGCGGCACTGGTCGGCTTCCTCATCGCGCAACTGACTGGAAAGCAGGTTGCCATGTACGACGTCGCCCTCCGGACCCTGCCTGCGCGAACGATCCTGAGCCAGACCGACCACCTCACCGCCGATCGGATCGGTGCGTTCGCCACCCCGCTCTTCGCCCGCTTCGGCGGTCCGGCCGTGCCGCGGCCCGAGGGCATCGCCGGTCTGCCGTTCCTCCGCTACCACGGCGAACTCGGCGTCGACGACGACGCTCCGGTCGAATTCTGTTGTCCGATCACCGAATCCGACGTCGACGCGGTCGCCGAGCGCTTCCCGGACATGACTGTCGGTAAGGAGCGCGCGGGCCGGGAAATCTACCTCGGCGTCCCCAAATCCGACATGATGACCGCCCTCGGCTTCGAGTCGCTGCATCAGTGGCTGCTCGACCACAACGAGGAATCCGATTGGCGGCCACGGCAGATATTCCTCCTCGATCCCACCCGCGCCGACGAATCCGACATCGTCTACGAGCTGGCGATCACCCTGACCTGACTCGTCGGCCCGCCTCTCAGCGGTGCACACACGCAGGGCGATGTCCCCGAGTCCTGACCACTACGCCAGCTCGCGAGGAGTGATCAGGCTCACGATTTGATCTTGCTGTCGGACCGGTAAAAGTAACCTGATCAGGTGTTTCAGCCGGAATCGCGGCCGGACCAGCAGGAAAATCCGGAGAAATTTGTCGGTACCAAACGGTTTACTGATGCACGCCGATGAGTTCGAGCACCTGAGTCCGTCTCATTCATTGTGGCGCCGGGACCGCAACCCAGTAGGCCACACGTACTCGCACTCAACATCTACACCCGGAGGTACCCGATGTCCGCCCACATATCCGCTCCCGCGTCGGGAGGACGGACACCGCTGGTAATCCGGGTGCTGGTACTCGCGACCTTCGTGGTGATCCTGAACGAAACCATCATGATCAACGCGATCCCCCGGCTGATGGGAGACCTGCACGTCACCGAGCGTGCGGCGCAGTGGGTCTCCACCGCGTTCATGCTCACGATGGCGGCCATCATTCCCACCACCGGCTGGTTCCTGCAACGGGTTTCGACCAGGAAGGCCTACGCCACGGCGATGGGCGTCTTCCTGGCCGGTACCGCGCTGTCGGCCGTCGCGCCGACGTTCGCGGTGCTGTTGCTCGGCCGGGTCATCCAGGCCGGCGGCACCGCGGTGATGATGCCGCTGCTGATGACCACGCTGATGACCGTCGTGCCCGAACGCGACCGCGGCCGGGTGATGGGCAATGTCACCCTTGCCATTTCGGTGGCCCCCGCGATGGGCCCGGTGATTTCCGGGTTGGTGCTGCAGGTCGGCTCGTGGCGTTGGCTTTTCGTGCTGGTGCTGCCGATCACCGCGGTGGTCGCCTGGCTCGGCCTGCGTCAGCTGGAGAACGTCGGTGAGCCGCAAGCCGGTGCGATCGACTCGATCAGCGTGGTCCTCGCCGCACTCGGCTTCGGCGGACTGGTGTTCGGGCTCAGCCGATTCGAGGCGAGCAACCTCGCCAGTCCGGCCCTGATCGTCGCCGCCGGTGTCGCCCTGATCGCCGCGTTCGTGTTCCGTCAGCTGAGCCTGCAGCGCACCGGTACTCCGCTGCTTGACCTGCGGGTGCTGCTGGCGGGCACTTACACCAAGGCGCTGGTGTTGATGTCGGTCGCGTTCATGGCGATGCTCGGGTCGATGATCCTGCTGCCGCTGTACCTGCAGAACCTGCGTGGTCTGAGCCCGCTGGCCACCGGCCTGCTGGTGATGCCGGGCGGGTTGGCGATGGGTCTGCTCGGACCGAGCATCGGGCGGCTGTTCGACCGGTTCGGCGGACGGTTGCTGGTGATTCCCGGGTCGATCGGTATCGCCGCGTCGCTGGCCGGGTTCACCCAGATCTCGATGAGCATGCCGTACTGGCAGCTGCTCGGCCTGCACATCCTGCTGATGGTCTCGCTGGCCGCGACCTTCACGCCGGTGTTCACCCTCGGCCTCGGCGCGCTCCCGCATCACCTGTACTCGCACGGCAGCTCGATGCTCGGCACCCTGCAGCAGGTTGCCGCGGCCTTCGGTACCGCACTGGTGGTGACCGTGATGTCGGCCCGCAGCACCTCGCTCGTCGAAGACGGCGTCGACGCGGTCACCGCCCACTTGGACGGCATGCGTCTCGCCTTCCTCGTGTCCGCTGTGCTGGCGCTGATCGTGATCGTCGCGGCGGTGCTGCTGCCGAACCGGTCGGCCGATCCGGAGGGGGCCGATGAATCCGATACCGCGGCACCCGAATTGATCAAGCACTGACCTCGATTCGGTACAACGAAACCCCCGGCTGCGTACGCACGCCGGGGGTTTCGGCATTTCCGGCTCCCCGCGGAACCTGTTCGCTGGCGCCGATAAATGCATCGGTATGGCCTCCGTCGAGGTGTTGAGTTCGCTCCACCGTTCGCCCGGATGGCGCACCTGCGCAACCACTTTCCCCACTTCGACTGGGGTTTCACCAATGCGCCATCCCGGCTTAACCTCCGACCATCGGGATTATTCCGTCCCTTTGGAGGAGCCCACATGCCCCACATCTTCCGCTGTGCCAGTGCCGGTCGCTTTATCGCCGCTGCCGCCGCTTTACCCCTCGCTCTCTCGCTCACCCTGGTCGGCATCGCGCACGCCGACCCGGCGCCCCCCGAGCGACAACTGGCCAACTCGGTCCAGGCGCCCAACATCAAGCGGCACCTGCAGGAGCTCCAGAAAATCGCCGACGCCAACGGCGGCACCCGCGCTTCCGGCACACCGGGCTTCGAGAAATCCCGCGACTACGTGGCAGGCAAGCTGCGCGGCGCGGGCTACCAGGTGACGGTGCAGCAGTTCGACTTCCCGTTCTTCCAGGAGAAGTCGACGGCGGCCATGGCGCAGATCTCACCCGTCGCCAAGACCTACAAGCCGACCGCGCCGGGCAGCAGCGAATTCGGCGACTTCGCCACCCTGACCTACTCGGGTTCGGGGAACGCACAGGGCACAATCCAGGCCGTGGATCTGGTTCTGCCACCCACTCCGGAACCGAGCTCGACCTCCGGCTGTGAGGCGCAGGACTTCGCCGGCTTCACCGCGGGCAACATCGCCCTAATCCAGCGTGGCACCTGCACCTTCGCCGACAAGGCACGCAACGCCCAGACCGCAGGGGCGTCGGCCGTGATCATCTTCAACGAGGGGCAACCGGGTCGCACCGACACCTTCACCGGAACCCTTGGCGGGCCAGGCTTCACCGTGCCGGTGGTCGGCACCAGCTTCGCGATCGGTCAGGAGCTCATCGCCAAGCCCAACACGGTCGTCCGGCTGAAGACCGACACCGAGAGCTCCACCCGCACCACCAACAACATCATCGCGGAGACCAAGCGGGGCAACGCCGACAAGGTCGTGATGGCGGGAGCCCACCTCGACTCCGTGCTGGCCGGTCCCGGCATCAACGACAACGGTTCCGGCAGCGCCGGACTGCTCGAAGTCGCGCTGCAACTGGCCAAGGTGCCGAACAAGAACAAGGTCCGATTCGCCTGGTGGGGCGCCGAAGAACTCGGCCTGCTCGGCTCCGATCACTACGTGACGAACCTGCCTGAGGCCGATCGCGGCAAGATCGCGCTCTATGCCAACTACGACATGATCGCGTCGCCGAACTACTCGTACATGATCTACGACGGCAGCGGTGGACCGGCCGGTTCCGCCGAGATCGAGAAGAACCTGGCTCGCTACTTCGACTTCCTTCGCCTCCCGCACGTCCCGGCCACCCTCGACGGCCGCTCGGACTACGGCCCGTTCATGGCGATCGGCATCCCGGTCGGTGGCTTGTTCACCGGCGCGGAGGGCATCAAGACCCCCGAGGAACAGAAGATGTTCGGTGGTGAGGCAGGCAAGCCCTACGACGCCTGCTACCACTCGGCCTGCGACAAGATCAGCAACATCAACGACAAGGCATTGGCCGTCAACACCGGCGCCATCGCCTACTCCGTAGCAACCTTCGCATTCAGCGACAACCCACCCGCCCGCACCCCCGCCGCCAAGTCCGCTCCGGCCCAGCGCGGAAAGACCCAGACCCAACACGGTGGACTCACCCTGTAGGTCTGGAAGGAGTTCCGGCAGAACGCAACCCGGCGGGTCACCCGCCGGGTTGCGTTCTGTCACCCTGCCAGCAAAATCCGTTGCCGGGGCCGATGAACGGGGTCGCGCGGTATCGCCCGATCCGGGATGTCTGGGGTCGTGTGCTCGCGCCGCTGACCGCGTTGGCCGCCGGGCTTGCCGCACCGTGGTTGTCCGCGCTGTACTCGAGCTCCGTCGTCGATGACATCGAACGGCCCCGAACTCCGCTGGTCGTAACCCCGCCCGCGCCGCCGGGTTGACACGGCATATAGTAGTTGCTGCGGCGGTGGGGCTCGCCGCTCCGGACTTGGATTCGGAACAACCGCGGGCATCGCCGGCCAACAGTCCCTACCCCATCACCCCGCTTTCGGGCGGCCTTGGAGTAGGAGACAGCTGTGCCCATCGACCCGCAAACATGCCTTTCCGTCGATCCCGACATCGACCTGCACAACCCGGACCAGCGGTGCGAGCTCTCCAGCACGCACGGGGTTGTCCTGGCCGTCATCGCGGTCGGTGGCGCACTCGGCGCGTTGGCTCGCTACGGTCTGACCCTCGCCTGGCCCGCGCCGGCGGGCGGGTTCCCGTGGGCGGTGTTCACCATCAACGTTGCTGGGAGTTTCCTGCTCGGCGTGCTGATGGTGGTGATCACCGAGATCCGCCCGGCGCATCCGTTGGTTCGCCCGTTCCTCGGTGTCGGGATGCTCGGTGGTTTCACGACCTTCTCCACCTATGCCGAAGACATTCGCGCGCTGCTCGACCCGGACACGGTCGTTGTCGCCGCCGTCTACCTGGTCGCCACCCTCGTCGTGGCATTGCTCGCCACCACTGCCGGTGTGCTGCTCGCCCGTGCCGCGGCGCGGTTTGTCCGGGTCGAGGTCGCGTCATGAACGTGTTGCTGGTGATTCTGGGGGCGGCCGTCGGTGCGCCGTCGCGCTATCTGCTCGACCGGACCGTCCAGTCGCGTCACGACAGCCGATTCCCTTGGGGCACGTGGGCTGTCAACGTCTGTGGTTGTCTCGTCTTGGGCGGACTGACTGCCGCGGGTCTGTCGGCACCGTGGATGTTGTTGGCGGGCACCGGGTTCTGTGGTGCGTTCACCACGTACAGCACCTTCAGCTACGAGACCTTCCGCCTAGCCGAGCAAGGCGCATACCGGCACGCGATCCTCAACGCCGTAGTGGGTGTCGCCGCAGGCGTCGCCGCTGCCGTCCTCGGCTACTCCGTCGTCCACGTCCTGCACGGATAGGTTGCGGATACGCCGCGAAATCGGTGAGTACGGCCCAGACACGTTCGCGCGGAGCGGGAATGGTGATCTCGGTATCGAGGCGTGTCATGGTGTATCCCCTCGTTCGTGGCTCATGCGGAGCGGGTCTCGGCGTCGGTGACGAGGGTGCACAGCTGCTCAGGGGAGATCGGGCCGAGCAGGGTCCGGATGGGGACCGTGGTCCCGAAGGCGGATTTGATCTTGGTGCGCAGCTCAACGGCGAGTAGCGAATCCAGACCGATGGCGCGAAGTCGATTCGCCGCGCGAACCACCGATACATCCGGAATCTTGAGGGTTTCCATGATCAGCGATTCCAGGGTGCTGATCTGTTCGTCCGAGGCGGGCGCGCCGGTGTCCGCTGGGGTGGAAGGGGATTCGGTGTCGGCGCCCGGACGCAGTTCGTGCAGCAGCCTGTCGTGCCGCAGCGCTTGGTAGCGCGCGCTGAACTCGGCCCAGTCGGCGGGATAGCAGATCGGGAATGCGGCGCTCGCCGACGTCAGAACGTTCCACAAGAACGCATGCCCTTGTGCCGCACCGATTTCGCCGACCCCGGCCGGGGTGTAGTCGCGGTCCGGATCCAGATCGCGCAGCATGCCCGCGCCGGCCCAGAATCCCCACCGCACGCCCCGTACTCGCCCCGTGCCTGCCGCCGCGAGAATGCCCTCCATCGCGGCATTGGCCGCACCGTAGTGCGCGAACTGTGGCGATGGCAGCACTGCCGACGCGGACGAATAGGCGACGAGCAGCTGCGCTCCGATGCGATCGGCCAGCTCCACCAGTTGCCGGGTGCCATCGACCTTCGGGGCAAGCACCCGAACCCAATCGGCGCGACCGAGTTCGGTGAGCGGGCCGGTCGTGAGCCGTCCGGCGAGATGGAAGATGAACACCTCGCGTTCGACCGGTTGTAAACGTTGTTCGAGCAGGTCCACGGCTGATGGGTCGCTGATATCGCAGCGCACATAGTCGAAACGATCGTCGACGCTCACGTTTGCTCGAGTTCCGACAAGGATGATTTCCGCGAAGGCCCGGGATGCGAGGTCGGCTGCGAGAGCGGAGCCGAGTCCGCCGTTCCCGCCGACGATCAGCGCGGTGCGGCGTTTTTCGGAAAGTTCTGCCGCCGAGTCGATTTCGCCATCGGAGCCGACTTGGGACAGCAAGGCGCTCTCGATGTCCGCCGGAGCGTGGCGATAGCCGACCGACCGCGGCCAGCCGCCGGTCGGCGCGAGCTCGGGCATGGCACGGAGTGTCTCGTCGGCTCGCGCTGCCGGGCTGATCCGCTGGGCGACATGCACTGCCCACAGCACGTCCGGTAGTCGCCGCGCGTGCCGATACCGCCTGGGTAGCGGCCGGATGCCGATGGCTCGCGGACCGTGCACTGGATCGGACCAGATGAGCTCGATATCGCTGGCGCGCTGGGTGTGCGGGCGCACCTCGGCCGACCAGCGGTCGAGGTGGGGGTCGGTGGGGTGCGAGTAGTACGGGCGGGACTCCTGCGGTCGCTCAGTGAGCCGCGCCGCCAAGAGGTCTCCCGCGCTGTCTCGTCGCAACCTGTGCTCACCCCGCTCGGCGAGTTCGCGAATCGAGGGGAGCTCGCCGACTGGGCGATCCGCCGCGGCACAGATGACGGCGACGGCGAGGGTCGGGAACTCGTAACGGAGTGCCCCGGCGAGGGAGAACAGGAATCCGCTTACGGCTCCGGTGGATTGGTCGGCGGGCGGGTGCTCGATATCGTCCACGACGATGCCGAGGGGCACTTCGGCCTCGGTGGCCGCGCGAGCCAGACCGGTCAGTACCTGCCCGAGCGCGGCGAGGCAGTCGGTCAGCGCCGGTGCAGGGAGGTCGGTCGGGGTCTGCGCGTACACCAACAGTTCGCGACCCATGGCGGCCGTGGAAACTACGGTGGCGCAGGCGGTATCGATCAGATCGCGTACCTCCGACTCGGCGTGTGCGGTCGAGTCGGCAGCCGCGCCGAGCGCCGCGGCGGCGCGTACGGCACGGCCGAGTACCGAGTCGAAGAGTCCGACGACGCGCTGATCGGCCTGCCCGGCTCCCTCCGCACCGGTGAGCGGCACCCAGGTTCGGTATAGCGCCGGAATCCCGGACTGATTCTCCAGCGGGCGAATCCGCACGCCTTCGCACCGAATGACGAGCCGATCGTCGCTGTCGAGGACGACGATGTCGAAACCGGCGCCGGACCGGCTCGGCGCGATGATCGAGCGCACGCGGCCGCTCATTCGCGATCTGTGGAAACTCATCCGATCGACCCCTTCGAAATAGAAGGGACAGTTAGCTTTTCCGCCTGCGGCCAGACCGAAGTGCACAGCGGCCAGCCCGTGCAGCGCCGCATCGAACAGTGCCGGATCGATCTCTCCGCCGATCGAGGTCTGCTCGCCGAGATCAGCGGTGACGGCAGCCGATTCGGCGATGACATGGGCGTGCGAGGCGGAGGCCCAGAGTTCGGAGATCGCGCGAAACGGCCCGTCCCAGCGGTTTCCCGCCGCCGTGAATTCGCGATAGAAATCGGCCACCGACAGCGGCAGGAGATTCAGCGGTAGCTCGATCGCGGAACTCGTTGCGGCGGAATCGCCGCCGGTCACAGTGGCGGTGCAGCACAGGACCGGGACCGCACCGGGATCGGTGGTGAAATGAACCTCCACCTGGTTGCCGGTGACCGATACCGTGAGCGTGAGCTGATCGGTGTCGTCGTCGAGAACGATCGCCTCCACGAACCGCACGCTGTCGATACTCAGCGGCTGGCCGGTGCGGTACAGGGTGCGCACGATATAGCTGAGCGTCAAGGTCCCCGGCGCGACCGTCTCGCCGCGCACCTGATGCCCCGCGAGCACGCGCACCTGCGGCCCGCTCAGCTGATACGTCACCGACTCGGCCGGCTCGATGCCTCGCGGCGGCACCGGCAGGTGGGCGGGCAGCGGAGTCGCCACCTTCGGTGCGGCCGGTCGCAACGAGGGGACGTGCCGCGGCGTCTGTGGCCGGATCAGTGCCGCGGCCAGCTCGGACGACCACTGCGGCAGCTGTTTCGGACGCAGCGGCACATTCGCGGTGAACAGCGCGCCGAGCAGGGTGCGCAGGAAGTCCGCGTCGTCGTCCGAGTCGGTCGCCAGTATGGTTGCGGGGGACTGGGCCCGCAGATGCCCCGCCAGTACCGCGTGCGGACCGATATCGATGATGACGTCGTATCCGTCGTCGGCCAGTCGTGCGGCCACCGGCGGCAGGTCGACCGGGGTGCGCAGGTTGTCGAGCCAATGCTGCGGTGGAATAACGGATTTCGGTGCCGCGCCCGCCGCAGTGGTGCAGGAGTAGAACGGCAGCTCGGTGACCAGGTCGCCGAGGGCGGTAGCGGGGGCGAACGCGGGCAGCGCCGGTTCGACGAATCGGCTGTGTGAACCGAAGACCACGCCAAGCACGCGCGCCTCGTGCCCCCGCGTGACGGCGAGTTCGACCAGGGCATCGACGCTGTCACCGGCGCAGGCGAGCACCATACAGCTCGGACTGTTCACCACCGCCACGTCCGCCGAATCCGGAATCCAGGCACGCTCGCGCGCCACCTGCTCGCCGGTGATTACCACCATCTTGGTGTTGTGCGAATGTGCACGGACCGACTCGGTGCGGCCGACCAGCAGCCGCGCGGCCGTGTCCAAATCGAGTGCGCCCGCGACGCAGCCCGCGGCGATATCACCGAAACTGTGGCCGAGCACCGCATCCGGCCGGACCCCGTAGTCCCGCAGGGTGAAGGCGATGGCCAGTTGCGCCGCCCAGGTGGCATAGGGCTGCAATGCCGCCGGGATGTCGGGTCCGCCGTCGAGCAGCGGCTGCTCATCCTCGGTGAGGTGGCGGCGTACGGCAGCGTAGGTCGTGTGCAGGTGTACCCGCAGAACCGGGTCGTTCGTCGTGGCCGGATCCAGCCAGTGCGCCCCGAAACCGCCGAAAGCGAAAACCACCTTCGGGGTTTCGTGCCAGAGCCCGGAGATCAAGCCGGGTCCGGGCGCACCTACCACGCCGTCGGTGTCCTGGTGGGTGCGCCGGTGCTCGGCAGTGTGATTGACCCGATACGCGAGCGCCCGGTTCATGCGGTCGGAATCGGCGGCATCGTGCACGGTGGGTAGCGCCACAGCACCGGAGATCAGCTGCGGTAGCGATGGTAGTGGCTGCGGTGTAATGCTTTTCGGCTGCGGCGGCGCGGACAGAATGGCGTGCGCGTTGGTTCCGGTGATGCCGAACGAGCTGACGCCGACGACCGCATCCGGCGCCAGCGGCAGACTCGCCCCGACATGGGCGAACAGGCCGTGCTCGGCGGTGGCGAGTTCGGGCCGCAGTTCGCCGTGCGCGAGCATCGGCGGCACCAGGGCATGGTGCAGGCTCAGAGCTGCGACCACGAGCCCCGCCATCCCGGAGGTGGCCTCGCAGTGTCCGATCCGGGTTTTGATGGAACCGATCGGCAGCGGCCGCTGCCTGGCGGCGAAAATCTCGGCGAGACTATCGATTTCGACTTGATCGCCGACCGTGGTCCCGGTGCCGTGCGCCTCGATGTAGCCGACCTCGTCGGGTGCGCGACCGGACAGCGTCAAGGCGCGGCGAACGACATCGACCTGGCCCGCGACCGCCGGGGTCGGCAGTGACCCGCTCCGGCCACCATCGTTGCCGACCGCTACGGCTTCGATCACCGCGTAGATGCGATCCTGTTCGGCCAATGCGTCTTCCAGTGGTCGCAGCACCACGGTGGCGAACCCGTCGCTGCGGACGAATCCGTCCGCAGCGGTCGTGCCGAATTTGCAGCGCCCGTCGGCGGCGAGCATCCCGGAACGGTAGAACGACAGCGTTTCGTACGGGTCGAGTATCAAGTTGGTTGCGGCGGCCAGTGCGATCGAACAGTTGCCGACCAGGATGTTATCGATGGCGACGGCTACGGCCGACAGTCCGGATGAGCATGCGGTGTCGATGGTGATGGACGGCCCGGTGAGGCCGAAAACGTGGGACAGCCGTCCGGATAGCCCGCTGCCGGTATTGCCGACATTGCTCATGGCGTCGAGACCGGCGTCGTGGCGGGCGTTCTGCCAGTAGTCGCGGGTGATGTATCCGCTCACCACCGCGGTAGCGCGGCGTTGCAGATAGTCCAGGGTGAATCCGCTGTCCGCGATAGCCTCGAACGCCGTCTCCAGCAGGATGCGCTGCTGCGGGTCCATCACCTCGGCCTCGCGAGCGGAGATGCCGAAGGCCGGGTATTCGAAATCGTCCCAGCCGTCGATGAATCCACCAGTGCGGCACACCGTGTCGAATCCGGGCTCGGTGATGTCGTGGTCGGCGAGCAAGCGCGCCCGGCTCGCCGGGGCGGCCCCGATCTCGGTATCCGGACGCTGGAGCATCCGCCAGATCTCGGCAGGCCCGCGGCCGCCAGGCAGCCGCGCGCCGATGCCGACAATGGCAATTCGTCGGTCCATGCTCAGTCACTCTCGTTGGTTCGCGGCAGCATTCGCGGACTCGGTGCGGGTCAGCGAAAGCGCCTGGCCCGGACAGCAGCTCACGGCGTGGCGCAGCAGCGCAGGGTCGGCGGCGCGGGCCGCGTCGACGTCGATGACGACGAGCCCGCTCTCGTCCTGCTGAAATACGGTCGAATCGATGAGTACGCACATGCCCGCGCCGCAGCAGCGGGACCGGTCCGCGCGGAGCACGGTTACCTCGACGGCCGCACCGACAGCCGAGTCAGACCGTGCACGATGGTGTCGGCCTTCATCTCGTACGAGTCGAGGGCGAAGGTGTCGTATCGCTCGAGGAACACCCGCAGCGCCACCGTGAGCTCTACGCGCGCCAGCTGTTGCGCAACGCACTGGTGTACGCCGAAGCCGAAGGCGAGGTGGCCGCGGTCGCGGCGGGTGATATCCAGGATGTGCGGGTCCGGGAAGCGTCGGGCGTCGAAATTGGCGGCGGGCAAGGAGACGGTGATGGTCTCGCCCGGTCCGATGATGACCCCGCCGAGCTCGACCTCTTGGAGCGCGGCGCGGGAGATGCCGAATTGGATGATCGAGAAGAACCGGAGGTATTCCTCCACGGCGTCGTTGATCGCACTCCCGTCACCGCGAATAGCGTTGGCGGCCTTCGGATTCAGCAACAGGTGTAGGTAGCTCAGGGCGATCATGTTGGTGGTCGTCTCGTGACCCGCGGTGTAGAGCTGGAAGGCGACGCTGGTCATCTCATCGCGGCTGAGCTGCCCGTCGGCGATCATATTGGTGATGAATCCTGGTGCGCGGTCCGCGCTGCGTCGCGCCACGACCTCGCCGAGTTCGTCGAAGATGATGCCGAACATCTGCCGCACCTCGTCGGCGCTGGACTCCAGCGACAGCATGCGCTCCAAGCAGCGGGTCAGGGTATGGCTGACCGCCTCCTCGACACCCAGTAGTTCGGTGATCACCAGCGCGGGCAGGGGAGAGGCGACCTTCGAGACCAGGTCGACGGTTTCGTCCGTACCCGCGTCGAACAGCGCGTTCGCCCGATCCGCGATGTCGGCTTCCAGCTTGCGCATCTCACCCAGTCGCAGCGCCGCGGCCACGATGCGACGGTAGTGGGTGTGCTCGGGCGGGTCCATGCCGACGAACATGCCGGGCCGCTCCTCCGGCGGCTGTCCGTCGCCGATGGCCTCGTGAATGGCCGAGTGCCGCAGATCAGGACGCGAGCTGAACTCCGGCATGGTCAGTACCTTGCGGCACAGCTCGAAATCGGTGACGATCCAGCCGACGTGGCCCCCCGCGTAGCGAAGCCGGTGGATGGGACCGGCGGCGGCCAGGTCCATCAGCCCGGTGGGCAGCTCGAAGACGCCGGACCGCTCGCGCGGAATGGTAGGCAGGGATGCTTCGGGCTCACCCGTCACCAAGCCACCACCGGTCATTGAGTTGTTAGGCGATGCTGTGCTCATTGCTGTTCCCTGATCTCGGTGAGTGTGTGCGCGAGCGCGTCGGCGAAACGGCGGGCGTCGGTGGGTGTGTAGTCGGCGGAGTCCGCGATGAGAGTGATGTCGAGGGCACCCGTCGCTGGGCTCTCGTTCACGGCGATCATCGGCAGCGCCGGAATCGAGGACTCCGGCAGTACCAGGACTTTGCTGGCCTCGGCCAGCCTCGAAAACCGCCGCGCCGCACCGCGTGCATTCGACACCACGAGTTGAGCGGGCGCATTGTGTTCCGGTAGATAGCAACGCCCGTCGCGGAATGGTGCGGCAGGCGTCTGCGCCTCCAACTGATCCAAGAGTTCGTTGTCGCAGTGCACGGCGGCGGCTTCCCGCTCGGCAGAAGTACGGGTCGAGCGTGGCACTCGCACCAACGCTCCATGACTGCCATTGCCGATCACGCGTGGCGGAATAGCCTGTGCCCGTGCCGGATCGATGAATACCCGGCAGTCGACCGGTGCGCCGACCAGCACGTTGTCGCTGTCGCCGGGCACGAAAGGCGCGGCGGCGGTGGCAAGCACCGCGGTCAGTGATATGGCGGCGGCCGAGCACGCGTGGTCGATCGCGCGAACCAGGTCGGCGTCGAGGTGCAGGGTCACCGGTTGCGCGGGCTTCAACGGTGCACCGACCGCCCCGCTGTAGAACAGTCGCGTCTGCCGAATGGCGTCGGCCGACTGCGGGCCGCCCAGTACTCGTTCGGCCGCGATCGGCCAATCCCGTGCCAGCTCAGCCGGTATCGAATCCGCCTCGGGCGCGATACCGATCAGCCCGAGCAGGTGATCGACCAGCGAGAGGATGCCGGTCACATCGCACAGCGCGTGGTGCACGCGGCCCGTGACCCGGATTGCGCCTGGACCCGTGACATCGACGGCAAAGGCCGACAGTGCGCCGTCCACCCGCGCACCCTGCTCTGTCCGCTCGACGGTCGGCGTGCGCTCAGGTGGTTCGAATACGAATCCCTCTGCGCTGCGGACGATTCGGCTGCCCAGCCGGGGCAGGTCCGCGTAGAGCCGCCGCATTCCGGACGCCGCCGACCGCGGTGCCACGGCCGTAAGCACCTCCACCTCGAATCCGGTCTGCCAGTCGAGGAAGGCGTGAAACACCTCGCTCGGCTCCAGAAGTCGCGTCACGACGGCTCACCCGCTGCCGTCGGCATCCGGCGCACCTGGGCATCCACGGTGCCCGGAATGATGGTGGCCAGCGGCCGCCCGTCGGGGTGCTGCGCTGTCGCTTTCTCAATGCGCACCGCCGCCAGCAGTTCCGCTACCACGATCCACATCATCTGCCAGGCGTACTGTTCGCCAACGCAGTGCCGGGGGCCGAGCCCGAACGGAGTGTAGGTGCCCTTGGCGACCGGACAACCGTTGCTGCCGAAGGTTTCCGGCTCGAAGGCCGCGCCGGCAGGGAAGTGCGTCCTGTCCCGATGCATGGCCCACGGGCTGTACATGACCTCCGTGCCGGCCGGCAAGCTGAGGCCACGAAGTTCGGTGTCGTGGGTGGTGCGCCGGGAGATGACCAGAATGGGCTGACGGCAGCGCAGCAGTTCGGAGAGCACCTGTTTGAGCACGGGCGTCTCGGCCAGATCCGGACTGTACGGCACCCCTCGGTCTTTTGCTGCGGCCGACTCGGCCCGCAGTGTCTCCTGCAGTGCCGAGTCGCGCGCCAACTCGACGGTCAACCAGGACAGTGCGGTGGCCGCCGTCTCCGCCCCGGCCATGGTGACCGCCACGATCTGATCGGCCATTTCATCGGCGGACAGTGGTTTCCCGTCGGTACCGCGTACCGTCCGCATGACCGAGATGAGATCGAGGCGATCCGGATCGGCGCCCTCCGGTGCTGTCATGGCCGTGGTAATGGCCGCGCGCAGGCGGTCCATGGCGTTGTCGTGCCTGCGATTGCGTTTGGTGGGAATGCGCAGGTACCAGGCGGGGGCCACGGTACGGAACATGATCGCTTCCAGCACCAGTCCGAGCCATTCGTGGATGCGATCGAACTCGGCGTGGCCGATCTCTGCGCCGAACATGGTTGCGGCCAAGATTTTGAAGGTCATCCGGTGCAGGGCCGCGTCGATGTCGAGGACGGTGTCCCACACCGCCAACTCCGCGCGCACCACGTCGATCATGACCTCGGACAGCCCGACCACGTGATCGCGTTTGAAGAACCGATCCAGATAGTCGCGTTGCCTGCCGTGTTCCTCGCCGTTGGCGAGTACAACGCCATTGCCCGCCAGCCGCCGGACCCGGTCGTAGAACACGCCCTTCTCGAAGTGGCCGCGCCGGTCCACCAGCATGTCGTTGATCAGCAGTGGATCGGTGAGAAAAACGAAATCCCGTCCCAGCGCAGTGAATACATGAACGGCTGCCGCCGAATTGAGCGTGGTTACCCGCGCGAGCGGATCCCGCGCGAGCGGCAGCAGTTGCCGGAGGAGCCCGAGGCCGGAGTGCACGCGGGTGGTGTACCCCGCCGCGCGCTCAGGCCAGCCCTTCGGCAAGGAGGTCGCGGTAGCACTTGTCGGTGAAGATGGTGCTGCCGTGCTCGAACCGAACGACTTGAGGATACCGGCCATCCCACCGATGCCTTTCTCCGTTGTATCGCGTTGTGCGGTAAGACCAATCAACGTTGCCGCACATCATGTTCCAGAGCAGTCCGCCGTACACACTCACCGGGTGATCACGGCCGAGGGTGCTGACGGTCGTGCCGAGTGTGCGCCGGAAATCGATTTCGTTGCGCAACACCTCGAGCCCCACCCGATCGAAAGCCTGCTGTACCGAAAGGTTCTCGCTGAGAACGAGGGTGGCGACTGCGTTCACCGCGTCGTCGGCGTCGGCCTCGGCACGGAAAGAGAACAGATCGTTCGCGAGGGCGATGTGGTCGAGCGCGTGGCCGAGTAGCCGCGCACGGAATTCCGCGCCGTCCACCGTGGCTTCCGCGAACGGTGGCGCGAGCGCCTCGCCGAGGGCGAAATACATGCCCATGCCGACGCTGTTGCGCCGCATGCGCAGATAGGTGTCGAAGTCGTAGACGATGGCGGAGTTCCGATAGTGCACCTCCTCCACGCAGCCGATGAAGAACCGCTCCACTTCGTGGTGGAAGCTGTCCCACACCGGGGGCGTCAGGTAGCGGTGCAGCGTGGTCAGGCACTCGTGCAGCGGTTTGAACCAGATGGTGAGCTCTTCGTCGGCGGGCCGATCGACGATGTTCCCGTCGAACAGGACGTCGATGGCGCCCTTCATCGCTGCCGCGTATTCCGGATCGCTGCCGAGCAGATCCTTGTCCACCAGGGCGTTGTCCAGGATGGACAGGTATTCGGTGTATCGCGCCGCGGCGACCAGGAATTCGTAGGGCGCGGTGGGCAGGACCAGGATGGTCCACAGGGAGGCGCGTTCGGCGAGCAGTGTGGTCAGCGCCGCGGGGGGCAGCAGGTCGGCAAGCCCGTGGCGGCACCACTCGTGGCTGTCGGCCACCACCTGCTCGGCGTCGGGGCGTTCCAGTGCGGGTACGCAATGCTGAAAACTCGGCAACAAGACCTGGGTGCCAACCAGTGAGTGGTTGAAATTCTTTGCCATGAGGTCAGGCGCTCTCGTCGAGATGGACCGGAAGCTGATCATGCGGATTCAGCTCGTGTTCGATTCGGCCGATGATGTGGTCACCCAAACCGCTGTCGCGCAACAGTGTTCGAGCACGATTCATGAGTTTTCGCAGGTCGACGGTGATCTGTGTAATGTGTGCGTGCACCAGCCGTCGATACTGGTCGAGGTCGCGTTCGGTGCAGTCACCGCGGCCGTACACCTGGCTGAGCCCGGCGCGTTCGGCCGGGCTGGCGTGCGCGGTCACGATATGGTGCAGCAGCGTGGCCTTGCCCGCGTTCATATCGTCGAGGGAGTTCTTGCCGGTGAGCGCCGGTTCGGCTAGCACCTCGTTGAGGTCGTCGAGCAGCTGGAACGCCTCGCCGTAGGCCGAGCCGGCGGCCACCAGCAGCGGCACGCACCGCTCGTCGGCGCCCGCGCACCGGGCGGCCAGGATCATCGGCGCGATCACGGTGTACCACGCCGTCTTGTTCACCGACATCTCCGTGATCACGGTGCGGTCGGCCCGCGTACGGCATTGTTCGAGCACCGAGTCCTGGAATTCGCCGACCACCGTGCGCAGCTGCGTCTCCTGAAAGAAATGAGCGACGCGGTCCCGCGAGGGGGTGTCGATGCGGTCGATGGCGCGGGCGGCCAAAACCAGTAGCGCGTCCCCGCCGAGCAGTCCCGCCGCGACATCGAGCCGGGTCGTAGCGAGTGCGGGCGTGTCGGCGGAGGTGAGGTCGGTGATGCCACTCCAGCCGATGTGGAACGCCGGATGGTGTCTGCGAGTGGGGCTTTCATCGATGATGTCATCGTGGATGAGCGCCGCCGTGTGAAACAGTTCGAGGGCGGCGCAGGCGTGGCCGAGCGCGATCAGGGCCGCCTCCTCGGTGCCCCGGAACCCATCCAGCGCGTGGGCCGCCACCCGAGTGCGCCGCATACTGCCGAACTGCCCGACATAGTCGCGCAACCGTTGCGTGAACACGGGTACCCCGGTCGCCGAACCGGAGGTCGAATCCGCCGCCAGTGTGGCGAATTCGGTGAGAAGCTGCGCGACATTCGCCTGGACCCGATCGACAAGTCGTGCGGCTGTCGGTGCGCCACTCACGACTCCACCTCGCTGGCGCTCGGCTCCGTCGTGCTGTGTTGATGGTTCACTCGCCGGCGCTCGCTCATAGCGGAACCACACTGCGCAACCGCATCGGCAGGGCGCCCGGCACGAGTGCGCCCATTGCCGCCGCGGGCACCTGCTGGCCCGGCTGCAGTGAAAGTTCGTAGCGCTGCAGGATATTGACGATGGCGATGGCGATTTCGATCCACGCGAAGTGCTCGCCGATGCAATTGCGCACACCGGCGCCGAACGGCAGAAAGGCGGTGCGCGGGTACTTTTTGGCGTCGTCGAGCCAGCGGTCGGGTCTGAACTCGTCGGGGTGGTCGTACACGCTCTCGTCGCGTTGGATGGCGTACACGGAGTAGAACACCTGGGTACCGGGTGGCAGTTCGAAACCGCCGAGGGTGGTGGTCTCCAACGTGCGCCGGCCCAGCGCCCATACCGGCGGATAGAGCCGCAACGATTCCTTGACCGCAGCCTGCAGCAGGGAAAGCCGCTGCACGGCCTGCACGGTGCTGTCGGTGGCCACATCGAACCCGGCTACCTCGGCGCGTATCCGCTCCTGGATCTCCGGATGCCGGGCCAGCAGATAGCAGGTCCACGCGATGGCGCTCGGCGTGGTCTCCGAGCCTGCGGTGAGGAAGGTCAGGAATTCATTGAGGATCTGAGCCCGGTCGTTGTCGCGGCGGGTGACCTCGTCGTCGGTACCGGTGAGCACGTCCATCAGGTCGGCCCGGTCGCCGGCCGCGCGCTGCGCGCTCAGCCGGGCGTCGACCAACCGATCGCCGAGTGCGCGCAGATCGGCGATGGCCGCGTAGAACGCCCGGTTCTCCGGAGTCGGGATGGTGTCGAACAGTCGGGGCGGCAGTGCTCCACGTTTCTCGATACCGGAGATGACGATGGGCATCTTGGCGCGCACCAACTCCACATCGCGGTCGGTCATGACGGTGGAGAACAGAGTGTCGATGACGACGCGAGTGGCGAGCCGGTAGAACTCCGGATACAGCTCGACCGTGTCTTTGCCGCGCCAGGACTCCACCATGGCCGTGCTGTAGGTGTGCATGGCGTCGATGTAGTCGCTGATGGACGGCTTGTTGAACATGGGCTGCATCAGCCTGCGCTGACGCATGTGCAAGTCGCCCTCCGCCAGCAGCACCCCATCGCCGAGCATGGCCCGCGCCCGCTCGTACTGGATGCCCTTGTCGTACTTCTTGGCGTCGGTGACCAGAATTTGGTACAGCAGTTCGTGATTGGAGACCAAGCAGGCGTCTTTCCAGCCGATCTTGATCCGGGACAGCGGTGCAGTGCGGGCCGCGGCGCTGAAGAATTTCAGCGGATCCTGCCAGATGTCGAGTGCGTGTCCGACCAGTGGTTTGGCATGCGGCACCAACGGGGGTTTGGGGGTCATGACGGAATTCCTCACCAGCAGATGGGTAGCGAACTGAAACAGCGGAAGACGAATCCGCCGGGAACGCGCTGCGGTGGCGCGGCGTCGTCGAAACGCGGGGCGGCCGGAACCGCGGCAAGCAGGACCTCCAGCGCGATGCGCGCCTCGGTGCGGCCCAGATGCGAACCCATGCACCGGTGGATACCGTGGCCGAAGCCGATGTGCCTGTGGCCGTTGGCTTCCGGGTCGGCTGTGCCGTTGTCGGAGCCGGCCAGCGCGCCGAAAGCGCCGATCGCCAGGTGCAGCCGTGCACCGGCCGCCACGGTGACACCGCGGATCTCGGTGTCGCGCTCCACCGATCGGGGCGCACTCTGCACCGCGGGGTCGGCGGCCATCGTCTCCTCGATGAAATCCGGTACAGCCGTGGGATTGTCGGCGAGCTCGGCCCAGCGACCGGTGTCGATGAGCCGGGCCACCGCGTTGCCGATGAGGCCGGAGGTCGTCTCGTGTCCGGCGGCGATCATGACCCGGATGGCGACAATGATGTCATCCACGTCGTGTACCGCGCCGGAGCCGCCGATGGCATCGACCATCTCCAGCAGGAGGCAGGGGCGGTGTTGCGCCACGGTCTCCTGGATCAAGCGCCGCACGTACTCCTCGTAGACACGCACGGCCTCGGCCGCCTGGACCTGCGCCTCCGGCGGGAGGGGGGCGAGCTGCAAAGCCAGCCACAGGTCGTTCCACTGTTTGACCTGCGCACGGTCCTCGGTCGGGATGCCGATCATGTCCGAGATGATCGTGATGGGGAGCGGGAAGGCGAGCTCACGCATTACGTCGAAACCAGTGCGCGTGCCGAGGTCGGCGCACATATCGACGGCCAGCGCGCGGATCGTCGGGGCCAGCTTGTCCACCGCCGCGGGTGTGAACGGCCGGATGAAGGTCTTGCGGAAGGCCGTGTGCTTCGGCGGCGGCTCGTTGAACAGGGCGCTGCGATAGAACAACGTACCCGCCAGGATCGCCCGTGCCTCATCGCAGACCGGCACCTGGCCTTCCAGATTGTGCACGCTGGTGTAGGTCTGGTGATCCTCGAAGATCTCGAGGATGAGGGCAGGATCGGTGACGACATAGTCGGTCGGACCGACCGGGGTCAAAGGTGCGTCCGAATTCATGGCTCGATACACCGAATATGGATCGGCCGTGAAGTCTTCAATGGTACCGGTGAACGACACGGAAATCCCTCCAACTCCCAATCTGATTCACCGCCGCGACACTATTGGGCGGTGCGATAGAGAGAAGTCGCGCACCGGCCATCCTCCGGGAACCGTTCCCGAACCCCACCGCCGGTTCCGGCTGCCCCGTTGTCCGGGGCTCAGCCGGTGACCTCTCCAGATCGGACATTAATCCGTCCCCAGTGGAGTCGCAACCTGTTTGGAAGCCCCAAAACTAGTGTCCCGCAATGAGTGCCGTCGGATGGTATGGTGCCAGCGAATGCTGGGACATGGTGCTGCCGGCGGGTAGTCGTGCGTCCAACTCGCGGGCTGCCTCCCTCGGGGAGGGCGCCCGACGAGCCATGCGGACTGCGCCTGACTTGGGGAACTGCTATATCACATAACTATTTCTGTGACTATTGATGTTGTAGCACTGTTTGTGGTATTGGGTAACGCGGGTGATGGCAAGGAATTCGTCGCTCGAACCGGGTGTGGATCAGCCGGTTTCGGCCGCGCCTGCTGCCGCCGGTGTTCGGTGAGCGGCATCTGCTCTGCCATACCGACACTCTGGCAGCCGCTTCGGACGTCCGGTAGCGCAATTCGCTAGCTGGTGACGGCGTAGGGATCTGTCAATGTCGTTGGCGTGCTAGCGATCTCCAACGCGCCCGGTGCGCCTTGTACCTGGAAATGCAGCTCATCCTGCAGACGTTCCACGTCGGACAACACACGTTCGTCGGCGTTGCTCAACGGGGGCGTCGGAAACAGCACGGGACGAGAATAGTGGCGCAGGCATTACGTCAGGTGTCGTGAGCTTATATAAGACCGGCTTACAGGTTTATTCAGGTCACCTTTATCTGCAAATGTTGTGAGGACATTGTTGGCAAGAGTTGGTAAGAATGCGTCCCATGATAGGGACTGCCTCCAGTGAGTTGATCGTTCGGTCGGGGGATGCGGGTGAACGGGCGGGGGCGGGGTTTCGGCCGGACGTTGAGGGGTTGCGGGCGGTTGCGGTGTTGGCGGTGGTGGTGTTTCATGCGGGGGTTTGGGGGGTGGGGGGTGGGTTTGTCGGGGTTGATGTTTTCTTTGTGATTTCTGGGTTTCTTATTACCGGGATGTTGTGGCGGGAGGTGGCGGCTACCGGGACGGTCCGGCTTGCGCGGTTTTATGGTGGGCGGGCGCGGCGGTTGTTGCCCGCGGCGGGGATCGTGTTGGTCGCTACCGCGGTGGGGGCGGCGATGTTGTTGCCGCCGTTGCAGGCTCGAGCTGTGCTCGGGGATGGGATCGCCAGTGCGTTGTATGCGGGGAATTATCGGCTGGCGCTGAATGGGACGGATTATCTTGCGGCTGATGCGCCGCCCTCGCCGTTTCAGCATTATTGGTCGCTGGGAGTGGAGGAGCAGTTCTATCTGTTGTGGCCCGCGTTGATCATCGGTGTGGCCTGGTTCGCGCATCGCCGGCGGCGGGCGGGGGTTGCTGCCTCGCCGGTTCCGTATCTGATTGTTCTCGCGGTGGTTGCCGTGGTTTCGTTCTCGGTGTCGCTGAATTGGACGCGCACGTTGCCGCCGTGGGCGTTCTTCGCGCTGCCTGCGCGGGCGTGGGAGCTGGCGCTCGGGGGAGTTGTGGCGCTCTCGATTCCCGTGTGGCGGCGATTGCCGGAAGCGCTGGCTACTGTCGCGGGGTGGTCGGGGCTGGGGTTGATCGTGTATGCCTGTACTCGATTGGACGGGCTGACACCGTATCCCGGAACGGCGGCGCTGCTCCCCGTCCTCGGCGCGACGCTGGTCATTGTCGCGGGCTGTGGGGTGACTCGGTGGGGAGTCGGTCGGGCACTGTCGGTGGGTCCGCTGCGGTCGCTCGGTCGTCTTTCGTACTCCTGGTATCTCTGGCATTGGCCGGTGTTGCTGCTCGCACCGCGGTTGCTTGGTCATGGCCTCGATCAGGTCGGTGCGGTGGGCGCGGTGGTCTCGGCCGGTGGTCTTGCGATGCTCACGCTGTGGTTCATCGAGGACCCGATCCGATTCGCCGCACCGCTGCGGCGTTCGCCGGTGCTGAGTCTCACCAGCGGTGGTGCCGTCACCGGGGTGGCTGTCGGGGTCGCGGTGGCGTTGCTCGTGTACGTGCCCGCCCCGGTCGGCCATGGGGCGGCCGCTGAAGCGCTCAGCGTGGCACTCGTGGCACCGTCGGCGGCGGCCGTCGATCCGCACGATGCGGCGGTCCAACAGCTGACCGCGCAGGTACAGGCTGCCGTGGTGGCATCGGCCGAACAGCAGGCCGTCCCCTCGAATCTCTCTCCGGCACTCGCCGACGCACCGGCCGACAAGGCGGCGGTATTCGGAAACGGCTGCGTGCGTTCGTGGCTCGAGGTCGGGCAGCCCGAATGTGTTTCGGGCGATCCGGATTCGACAACCAGGGTCGCCCTGGTCGGCGATTCGCATGCCGCGATGTGGAGCCCCGCGTTCGAACAGGTTGCCGAGCAACGGCATTGGCGACTGGAGACGATGAGCAAGGTCACCTGCCCGCTGATGGAACTGCCGATCACCAGCCCCTATCTCGGCCGGGACTACACCGAATGCGTGCAGTGGCGCCACCAGATCCTGACCCGCCTGCTAGCCGAGCACCCGCGGTTGATCGTGCTGAGTATGTCCCGCCGATACGGCGGCGACTTCGGCTTCACCACCTACGACCAGGCCTGGATCGATAGCCTGTCCCGCCTGACGGCCCAGCTACGCGCGACGGGCGCGAATGTCCTTGTCCTCGGCCCGATCCCGGATCCCCACACCACCGCGCCGACCTGCCTGTCCGACCATCTCGACGACGCATTGGCCTGCTCGCCGACACGCCAGATCGCCGTGCACGACGAAGGCCTCACCGCCGAACGGGCCGCGGCGACAGCAGGCGGCGCACAGTACGCCGACCTCACCGAACTGTTCTGCACCACCGCCCGCTGCCCACTCATCACCCGCAACACCCTGATCTACCGCGACGACAACCACCTGACCGTCACCTACGCGAAAGCCCTCACCCCGATCGTCGCCGCACTGGCCGACCGCGCACTGGACGCGTCCGAGTAAGTCAGCGATCCGCACGCTCTAGGTCGGTGCGCAAATACTGTGCCGTTACGGATTTTTTGTCGGAGGTGAGTCGTTCGGGGGTGCCCTCGAAGAGGACTCGGCCGCCGTGGCGACCCGCGTCGGGGCCGAGGTCGATGACCCAGTCGGCGTGTTTGACGACCTCGAGATCGTGTTCGACCACGATGACGGTGTTTCCGTCGTCGACGAGGCGATCGAACAAGGTGAGTAGGCGGTCGACGTCGGCCATGTGCAGGCCGGTGGTCGGCTCGTCGAAGACGAAGACAGTGCCGGTGTCCTGGAGCCGAAGCGCGAGCTTGAGTCGCTGACGCTCGCCACCGGACAGGGTGGAAAGCGGCTGGCCCAGTGTCAGATACGACAAGCCGACCTCGCGGAGCAGCGCGAGCTTCCCGGTCACCTTCTCCTCGGTGAAGTAGGAGAGACCGTCTTCGACGGTGAGTCCGAGTACCTCGGCAATGTTCTTGCCACGCAATGTCTTCTGCAGCGCCTCGTCGTTGTACCGGCTACCTTCACACACCTCGCAGGTCACCGTGACGGGGTCCATATAGGCAAGGTCGGTCTCGATCACACCGCGCCCCTTGCACGCCGGGCAGGCACCGGTGGAGTTGAAGCTGAACAGACCGGGCTCGGCGTCATTGGCTTTCGCGAACAACGTGCGGACGGTATCCATGATGTCGACGTAGGTGGCTGGCGTCGATCGCGAGGAGATGCCGATGCCCGACTGGTCAACCATCACCGCGTCGGGATGCTGGGCGGCGAAAGCCCCTGAGATGAGCGAACTCTTGCCGGAACCTGCCACGCCGGTCACCGCGGTCAGCACGCCGGTGGGAATGCTGACGGACACATCGTGCAGGTTGTTCAGCGTGGCTTTGGTGATGTCCAGCGTGCCAGTGGGTTTGCGTACCTCGTCCTTCAAACCGGTGTGCTGACGCAACCTTTGGCCGGTGAGCGTGTCGGCTTTCCGGAGCTGGCGGTACGTCCCTTCGAATACGATCTCGCCGCCGTGCGAGCCCGCTCCGGGACCCATGTCGACGATGCGGTCGGCGACGGCCATCACGTCGGGGTTGTGTTCGACGACGAGCACGGTGTTGCCGTTGTCGCGCAGCTGGGCTAGAAGTTCGTTGAGCCGGTGCACATCTCGCGGATGCAGGCCGACGCTCGGCTCATCGAAGATGAAGGTCAGATCGCTCAGGCTGCTGCCGAGATGACGCACCGTCTTCAGCCGCTGGCCTTCGCCGCCGGACAGGGTGGACGTCTCGCGGCCGAGACTGAGGTAGCCGAGTCCGATCGACTCCAAACGGGTCAGCGCCGTGACGGCGGCCTCGACGACGGGCTTGGCGACCCGATCATCGATGTGCCCCAACTCGGCGATCAGTTCGCTCACTTCCAGTTCCGCGTAGTCGGCGATGTTCTTGCCGTTGATCTTCGAGGCGAGCGCGGCCTTGTTGAGCCGCCCGCCGCCGCACACTTCACAGGTGCCGGTCGTCACGACCTTTTCAACGTCCTTGCGCTCCTTGTCCTTCAGCGCATCGAGACCGTTCTTGAGGTACCGGCGATTGAACCGGACGACAATGCCTTCGTACTCGTTGGAATGCGTCACGTCCTTGCCGGGCCGCCGCACTTTGAAACCCCCACCGTGGAGCAGCTTTTCCCATTCCTCGGCGGTGAACTTCTGCAACGGCTTGTCCGGATCGAACACCCCGGACTCCGCGTAGGTGATCCACGGATAGCCGCCGACCGCGAACAGCGGTGAGGTGATCGCGCCCTCGTTCAGCGACTTCTTCCGGTCGAGCAGCAGATCGAGGTCGAGTCGCGCGGTACGCCCCAGGCCTTCGCACTCGGGGCACATGCCCTGCGGAACGTTGAACGAGTACATGGTCGACTCGCCGGCGCTGGGCTTACCGTGTCGCGAAAACAACACGCGCAGAATGGGATTGATCTCGGTCATGGTGCCGACGGTCGATCGGGAACTGCCGCCGATCTGCCGCTGGTCCACCACGATCGCGGTGGACAGGTGGGACATGCCCTCGGCGTGCGGCCGCTCGTACTTCGGCAGCCGGTTGCGGATGAACCAGGGAAAGGTCTCGTTGAGCTGGCGCTGGGATTCGATCGCGATGGTGCCGAACACCAACGACGACTTACCGGAACCCGACACTCCCGTGAAGACGGTCAGCCGCCCCTTCGGGATTTCCAGGGACACGTTCTTCAGGTTGTGCTCTCGGACGCCTTGCAGCGTAATACTGTCGTTCGCTTGCCGTCCGACTCGATCCGACATTTCCACTCCCCTCGGCGTGACCAGAACTAGTTTCCAATTGGAAATTATATCATTACGTGCACGTCATAGGCGGCCAGCCACTCGGCCAGCCGAATCGGGGTCTCGTTGTATAGGCCCCTTTCCTGCATCGATGACGCGCTGTCGACCGGTGCGTTGAGATGCTTATCGATCGCGTCGAGATCGAACAAAGGTAGTGCCGGAGAACTGGGTTCCGCGACGATCTTCTCCAGTATCTGCTTGATCGCCCGGTCATATCCGGAATCCTGGGTGGACGGATAGGGCGCCTTGCGGCGTTTCACAATGGACGCGGGCAGTAGATCGGCGGTGGCGGCGCGCAACAGGCTTTTCTCCCGCCCATCGAAGGTCTTGATCGACCACGGCGCGTTGAACACATACTCGACCAGACGATGATCGCAGAACGGCACCCGAACCTCGATCCCGCTTGCCATGCTCAACCGGTCCTTGCGATCCAGCATCACCGGTAGCCACCTGGTGAGATTCAGATAGCTCGCGATCCGCATCCGCCGGTCGTGCCCGGTTTCGCCGGCCAGATGCGGAACCTCTTGCAGCGCTGTGTGGTATTGGTCGGCGATGTATTCCGGCAGGTTCAGTTTTACCGTCAGATCGGGATCGAGGAATGCCGTCGATTGCTCGGTGATCGAGCGTTCGCCGAGCGCGTGCCACGGAAAAGTATTGGCCTGCACGGCTTTCTCGTCGTGGAACCACAGGTATCCGCCGAACACCTCGTCCGCGGATTCGCCGGAGAGCGCGACGGTGGACTGCGCGCGAACCGCCCGGAACAACAGATAGAGCGACGGACCGAGATCGCCGTCGCCGAAGGGCAGGTCCCAGGCCCGCGACACCGCCGACCGGATGTTCGGCGCGACGAGATCCGCGTTGTTCAACAAGATGGTCTGATGGTCGGTACCGACGTGCCGCACCAATTCCGCCGCGAACGGTTGATCGGGGGCCTCCCGAAGCGGCTCCGGCGCGAAGTTCTCCACCTGCCCCTCGAAATCCACCGAGAAACTCCGGATACGTTCGCCTCCATCGGCGTCGAGCCTGCGCTGCGCGAGCGCGGTCAACGCGCTGGAATCCAAACCACCGGACAGCAAGGTGCACAGCGGAACATCGGCGACCAGCTGCCGGGCGACAATGTCTTCCAGCAACTCCCGGACCTTACCGACGCTCGTGGGAATGTCGTCGGTGTGCGGCCGGGATTCCAGTTCCCAATACTTCTCCTCGGTCCGCCGTCCATTCCGCACCCGGACCACATGCCCGGGACGCACCTCGTACATGCCCTGCAACGGCGTCTGCCCGGGCACCCGAACAAACGACAGCACGTCGCGCAGTCCGTCCAGGGTGAGCACCGCCCGGCTCTCCGGATGGGCGAGAATCGCCTTCGGCTCGGACCCGAAGAGCACCCCATTCGGCGTCGGATAGTAGAACAAAGGCTTGACGCCCAACCGATCCCGATACAGCAGCAATTCCTCGACGCGGCTGTCCCAGATCGCGAACGCGAACATCCCGTTCAGCCGCCGCACGAATTCCGCGCCCCACTCCAGATACGCCCGCAGGACGACCTCGGTGTCGCTCCTGGTCATGAAGCGGTGACCGTGCGCCTCCAGTTCGTCGCGAAGCTCGGTGAAGTTGTACACCTCACCGCTGTAACTGATCGCGGCCAGCGGCGTTCCGTTGGGCAGCGTTTCCGGCGTGACCATCGGCTGCTTGCCGCCTTCGATATCGATCACCGAAAGTCGCCGATGTCCTAAAGCGCAATGCGGATGCGACCACAGCCCTTCGGCGTCCGGACCGCGTAAAGCCATGGTGTCCACCATCTTCTGGACAACTCGGTGCTCGGCAGTGAGATCACGATCGAAATCCAGCCAACCGACGATTCCACACATCGTCTTCTCCTTCCGCTGTTCTCACGCGAGGGTCGCCCACACGGTCTTCGGTTCGAGATACGCGTCGAGTCCGGCGCGCCCCATTTCCCGGCCGACGCCGGACGCCTTGACTCCGCCGAACGGTGCGGCCGGATCGCCAGGCGCCCAGGTATTGAGATACACCGAGCCCGCCTGCAGGCGAGCGGCGAGAGTATGTGCGCTGCTGAGGTTTTGGGTCCAGACCCCGGCCGCGAGACCGTAGTCGGTGTCATTGGCCATGCGCACCGCATCGTCGACGCTGTCGAACGGAGCCGCCACCAGCACCGGTCCGAAGATCTCCTCCCGGCAGATCCGCATGTCCGGTGCGACATCGGTGAAAAGCGTTGGGCGAATGAAGTATCCGCCATGCGGAACCGGCTCGGGGAGATCGCCCGAGGTCAAGGTCGCACCGGCGGCAACCCCGTCGTGGATGTAATCACGCACCCGCCGGTACTGTTCGGCCGATACCACCGGCCCGCACTCGGTCGCCGGATCCAGCGCCGGACCGACCTGCGCGCGCTTCGCCCGCGCCGCCAGTCCCTCGATGACCTCGTCATACACACTCTGGTGCACGAACAGCCTTGATGCGGCGTTGCATGCCTGACCGGTATTGAAATAGATCCCCTGGTAGCTCCCGGCGATCGCGGAGTCGAGGTCAGCGTCCGGCAGAATGATGTTCGCGCTCTTCCCGCCGAGCTCCAACGTGACCCGCTTGAGCTGCGCGCCCGCCTTCGCGCCGATCTCGCGCCCCACCGGGGTCGAGCCGGTGAAGACGATCTTGTCGACGCCCGGGTGATCGACCAGCGCGGCACCGGTCTCGCCATCACCGGTCAGCACATTGACGGTGCCCGCGGGAAAACCGGCCTCGTCGACCAGCTCGGCGAAGCGCAATGCGGTAAGCGGTGTCTGCTCCGCGGGTTTGAGCACCACGGTGCATCCGGCGGCCAGCGCCGCCCCGACCTTCCACGCCGTCATCAGCAACGAGAAGTTCCACGGGATGATCTGCGCGCAGACCCCTACCGGCTCTTTCCTGGTGTAGCACAACGTATTCGGCACCGCGACCGGTATCGTCTCGCCGTCGATCCGTGCGGGCCAGCCGCTGAAGTAGCGGAACTGCGCTGCCGCCGCCGGTACATCGAGCGCGCGGGTCATGGTGATCGGCTTGCCGCCGTCGATGGCCTCGAGCTCGGCAAGCTCGTCGCCGTTGCTGTCGATCAGGTCCGCGAGGCGAGCGATGAGCAGGCCGCGATCGGCCGCGGACAGCCGACTCCACGGTCCGTCGAGCGCGGCGCGCGCCGCGGTGACCGCTGCCGCTACGTCATCCGGTCCCGCATAGGCGATCTCGGACAGGTACCCGCCGGTCGACGGGTCGACGGTGGTGAATGTCCGTCCCATCGCCGAGGCGACGAACCTACCGCCGATGTACAGCAGGTGCTTGCGGGACAGGAAGTTTCGGGCCGCAACGCCCACGGTGTCGCACAAGGTATCCACGAGTCCTCCCGGTCCGCGTCAGAAGCGGTCGATGACGGTGATGCCGGTGGTGGTGAAATCGCTCATCGCAGTGAGGACTTCCCCGGCTCGGTCCAGCGAAACGGTGCGCTGCACCAGCGTTTGCGGGGTGAGCCGACCGGAGGAGACCAGCGAGAGTAGTCGCGGATAGCTGGAATGCGGATTGCCGTGCGAGCCAACGACGGTCAGCTCGCCGATGGTGATGGTGTCCATCGGCAGCCCAATCTCACCGGCGTCCGCCGCGCTGGTCAGCCCGACCTGGACGTGACGGCCGCGTTTGCGCAGCGAGCGTACGGAATTCAGCACCGTCGCCCGGGTGCCGAGCGCGTCGATGGAGACGTGCGCACCGCCGCCGGTGACTTCCCGCACCGCCGCGGGCACGTCCTGCTCGACGCTGGCGTCGACGGTGTGCGCCGCGCCCTGCTCCTTGGCGAGCGCGAGCTTGGCCGGGTCGATATCCACCGCGACCACGCAAGCCCCTGCGGCACTGGCGATCTGCACGGCCGCCAGCCCGACACCGCCGACACCGTGCACCGCCAGCCATTCGCCGGGGCGAACCTGCCCCTGCTCGGTGACCGCGTGGAAGGCGGTCATGAACCGGCACCCGATCGCGCTGGCCGCGACCGGCGTGAGTTCCTCCGGTACCGGCACGCAGTTGAAGTCGGCGTTCGCGATCTGGACGTACTGGGCATAGCCGCCGTCGCACCAGAACCCGAGCACCTGCATGTTGTCGCAGACATTGGCCTGTCCCGCACGGCAGTACGCGCACGACCCGCAGGCCAGGTGGAACGGCGTGGTGACCCGGTCGCCGATGCGCACGCCGCGCACCTCGGTGCCGACAGCGGTTATCGTGCCGACGATTTCGTGTCCCAGCGTGCGCGGCAACGCGACCTGTCCACCCATCCAGCCCCAGTCACCCATCCACGCGTGCCAGTCGCTGCGGCAGATGCCGGTGGCGAGCACTTCGAGCACCACGCCGTCCGGTTCCGGTGCGGGATCGGGGATTTCGCGCATTTCGAGTGGCGCGCCGTACTCGACAACCTGTGCCGCTCGCATGATCGCCCCTTTCAGCAGATGCGGATGGGGAGCGTGTCCAGTCCCCGGGTGATGTTGTTCGGTTCCCGGATGGGGTCGCCGGTGAGCTCGATCGTGGCGGCTCGTTTGGCGAGCGCGCCGAACAAGGCATGCGCCTCCATCGAAGCGAGGGTTCGTCCGGGGCAGTTGTGGATGCCGAAGCCGAAACCGACTGTGTCCGCCGGGTTTCGGTCCGCCAGGAAACAGTCCGGGTCTGGATAGTGGCGTTCATCCCGGTTGGCCGCGGCATAGGAGACCAGGACCCGGGCACCTTCGGGAATCGTCACACCGTCGACGTCACGGTCTTCGGTGGTCACCCGGGAAAAATGCTGGATCGGTGTCTCCAGCCGAACCCCTTCCAGGAAGGCACCGGGGACGAGCTTCGGGTCCTGCCGGATGGCCGCCCACTGATCCGGGTTCTGGGCCAGCAGCCAGAGGGTGCTTGCCACCCCGGCGATGGTGGTGTCCAGCCCGGCGCAGGCGTAGGCGCTCATCGTCATCAGCGCTTCGTTCTCGCTGATCTCGCCGCGGTTCGCTGCCTCCCAAACGATTTGGCCGAAGCTGTCGGGCAGCAGTTTGTCCGGTGTCGCGTCGGTGACGAGGTACTGCATGAGCGCCTCGACGTCGGGGAAGGTCGACAGCTGCCGCTCACCGGGCGGCCCGAAGTAATTGAACGCGCCGAGCGCCCAGACCAGAATCTTGTCCCGCTGTTCGTCGCGGGGGAAGCCGATCAGGTCCATCACGATGTCCACCGGCAGCTTGGCCGCGAAATCGGTGACACCGTCGAAGGTTTCGCGCCGCATCAGATCGTCCACGAGATCGTCGGCGAGCTGCTCGATGTTGCCTGCCACCTGGCGCACGTATTTCGGCCGCAGAGCGTCGTCCATGACCTTGCGCACCGCGCGGTGCCGCGGCGGGTCCATCGAGAGCAGCGAACCGTCCGAGAGTTCGTTGGCCGTAGGGTTCATCGCGATCCCCTGCGCGGAGCTGAACCCCGCCCAGTCGGTAAGCGCCGCGCGCACCTGGTCGTACCGGAACAGGCCGTAGAGATCGTGTTCGGTCATGTGCACGACGGGGCCGAGGTCTCGCAACGTCTGATAGCAGGGGGCCGGGTCGAGGAGCGCTTCGGTCGAGAACAGGTCGAGCTCGGTCTCGACCGCGGCGGTCCTGGTCGAGCTGGTCACGACCGGTCCTTTCCGGCCAGATCGTAGAAGCACAACCGGGGCCCGGCCTCCGGCCGCGTGTACATCCGGCGACAGGTCAGTTCGGACTTCTCGAACACGTCGAACCAGGCGGCCCGATCGCGGGGCAGGCCCTGCCCGGTCAGCACGTGGATCAGGAAGAAGTCGTCGTCGTTTTCCCTGCTGTCGTAACGGATTTCGGGCTCGCCGACGAGCAGGATCTTCAGCTCGGGGAAGGTCGCGGAGATCTCGTTCAACAGGTCGATGACCGCCTGCTCGCCGTGCCGGAAGTGCTCGTGTAGCGCGCTCATCATGCAGAGCCCGTCGGCCTCGAAGCATTCCTTCGGCCAGGTCTTGGGGGCGAAGGCGTCACCGACCACGAACGTGACCCGGTCCGCTACGCCGGAGGTGCGGGCGTGCTCGTTGGCCACCGCGACGGCGTCGGCATCGATGTCCAAGCCGATGCCGGTCAGCGAGGGGTCGCGCAGACAGGCGTCCACCACCAATTGCCCGCCACCGCAACCGATGTCGAGGATGCGCTGGACATTCCGGCCGCGCATGGCGGTCAGCAGCGTCGGCGTGTGGAACGCGGAGAACAGAGTGTCGCAGTGCGCGCCGAGCTTGCCGCCGTCGCGGACTACGTCCTTGCCGTAGACCGCCTTGCCGGTGAGCAGATCGCCGGTCCGGCTGGTCACCATGCCATACGCGTCGACGTAGACGCCGAGGCGGGCCAATGACACGTCGGTGGTGAGGAACTCGCCGAGCCGGGTCAGGTAGTACTCCTCGCCTCGGGTTTCGAGGATGCCGCGATTGACCAGGTAGCGCAGGAAGCCGGGCCCCATGTCGGGATCGATCCCGGCCAGCAGGCCGTCGGCGGGGTTGCGCGGGCCGTTGCGGAGCCGCTCCAGCAACGGGGTGTCGGCAATCGCCCGCACCGCGTGGCAGGCGTGCATCGCGCTGATCATCTCGGGCAGATCGGACAGCGTGAACGCCTGCCATTCCCGGCGTTGCTGCTCATCGGTGAGTTCGATGATCTCCGGACGATGTTCGGTGATCGTCATCGTTGTTCCTTTCGAAAATGTTGTCGCCCAGCGCTATTCGGCTACGGCGTAGGCGTGCCGCTTGCGTGGGCTCGCGGCCGCCCGGACGAACTCGTTGTCCTCGGTGAACCCGGCGGCGCAGACCCGGCCGAGCGAGTAGGCGGGGACCAGTTCCACCTCGTGGCCACGTTGTTCCAGCTGCTGGACCACCGCCGGATCGCAGGTCTCCTCGGCCACCAGCACGCCGGGACGATGCGCGTGCGGTGTGAAGGACGCCGGCACCTGATCGGTGTGGAAGGCCGTGGTTTCGGTCGCGGTCTGGAAATCGAGCCCGAAGTCGACGACGTTGAGGAAGAACTGCAACGTCCACTGGTCCTGCCGATCGCCACCCGGCGTGCCGAAGGCGACGTACGGGCGGCCGTCGCGCAGCACCACGGTCGGGCTGAGCGTGGTGCGCGGCCGCTTGCCCGCCGCGAGCGAGTTCGGGTGGTCGGGGGTGAGGTATCCGCACTGTCCGCGGGTGCCGAGCGGGAAGCCGAGGCTCGCGATGGCGGGCGAACTTTTCAGCCAGCCGCCACTGGGCGTCGCGGCGACCATGTTGCCGTGCCGGTCGACGGCGGTGACGGTGACGGTGTCGCCCTTGGTGGTGGTCTCCAGCAGGATCGTCGGTAAGCCGTTGCGCAACTGGGACATCCACTCCGTCTCGGCCTCGGGATAGTCCGGCGTGGACCGTTCTGGAATGAACGAGGTGCGCCCACCGGGCGCCCCGGGACGCAGGTCAAGCGCGGCACGCGGACCGACAAGTGCCCGCCGCTCGCGGTTGTAGTCCGCGGCGAGCAGCGCGTCCAAGGGCACATCGCTGAAGGCGGGATCGCCGTACCAGGCCTCACGGTCGGCCATCGCCAGCTTCGTGCACTCCGTCACGGTGTGCAGGTAGTCGGCGCTGCCGTGGCCCATCTTCGCCAGATCGAAGCCGTCGAGCAGCGCGATCTGCTGCAGGAACACCGGACCCTGCGACCACGGTCCCGGCTTGAACACCTGGTACGGGCCGTAGCCGTAGCTCGGCGCCGTCTCCACGGTCGCCTGCCACCCCGCGAGATCGTCCGCGGTCAGCAGTCCACTGTGTCGCCTGCCGGTCGAGTCGAGCATCGGCCCGGACGCGAGGAACTCCGAGATCTCCTCCGCGACAAAGCCTTTGTAGTAGGCATCATGCGCGGCCTGGATCTGGGCCTCCCGGTCGGCCGAGGCGGATTCGGCCGCTTTGATCAGCCGCTGGTAAGTATTGGCGAGCGCGGGATTCCGGAAACGGCTGCCCGCGGCCGGGGCGAGGCCGCCCTGCAGGTACGTCTGAGCCGACCCGGTCCACTCCTCGCGGAACAGCGGCGCGAGCACGTCGATGGCCTGCGCGGTCTCCGGCAGCAACGGAAAACCGTTGTCCGCGTAGCCGATCGCGGGCTGCAGGACATCGGCGAGGCGCATGGTCCCGAACTCGGCGAGCAGCCGCATCCAGCCGCCGAACGCGCCGGGCACGCAGGCGGGCAGCAGGCCGGAGCCGGGGATGCCGTTGAGTCCGAGATCGGCGAAGGTATCGATGCTGATCGCCTGTGGCATCGGCCCCTGGCCGCAGATCTGCTGTACGTCAGCGCTTTTCGCGCGATGTGCCACCACGGACAGGTCGCCGCCGAGGCCGTTGAAGTGCGGTTCCACCACCTGCAGCACGAATCCGGCGGCGAGAGCGGCGTCAAAGGCGTTGCCGCCGTTGGCCAGGATGCGCATGCCTGCCGCGGAGGCAAGCCAATGGGTGCTGGCTACGGCACCGGTGGTGCCGGTCAGTTCGGGTTTGGATGGAGGCATGGGGGTTCTCCCGGTCACTCGTCCTGGAATATCTGCAGACCGGGCGCGAGAATGGCGCTCGGGTCGTACCGTGTTTTCGCGGCGCGCAACGCCGTCCATTTGTCGCCGTAATGGGCCCGCCAGTCCTGCGCGGTGAAGCGCAGCGAGCCGATCGGGTAGAGCACGGCGCCGTACTGCTCGCGCGCGTGGGCGAACATCCGATCGTTGCGATCGAGCATTTCCTCGATGAATTCCGGATCGACACCGGGAGTTTCGGCCACGGTGTTGATATCGAGAACGAAGACCCAATCGGAGCCATTTGCGGCCGGGACCGGCGGATACGGCCTGGTCATGTGTGCACGCCGTTGCGGGTAGATCAGGCTGATGCCGAAGGGCCCGATGTCGCGCGCGGTGAGCTGTGCCTGCACCTCGCCGACATACTCCTCGACGACGGAACCGGACAGCCAGACGTCGTACCAGGGCTTGACGAGCTGATCCCAGCCCACTTCGGCCCGCATACCGTCGACAAGCGTGTCGATCTTGTACACGTAGTCCAGGTAGCTGGTGTCGTCGATGAGCGGCTCGGTGGTCAGACCCGCCGCCGCGACCTGGTCGTCCGGCGGCGTGGCGGGGTCGTAAAGGACTGTGGCATACAGCCGGTGGGTCGGCGCGGACTCCGGCGAGTACATCTCGGCATAGACGTGGTCGATGGCGGGCCGCTCGATGAGCGTGCGCATGTCCTGGAAGAACTCGCCGTTGTCGGTGTACTCGAGCACGTAACTGCGGGCGCGTTCGGTGGCGGGAACGAGGTCGAGCACGGCCTTGGTGATGACGCCGCACTGGCCGAGCCCGCCGAGTACCGCCTCGAACAGATCGGGCTTGTGCGCGGGCGAGCAGCGCTCGATCGCACCGGTCCCCGTCACGACCTCGAGCTCACGCACGTGATCGACCTGCAGGCCGGTGTTCAGCGCGCCGACGAGACCGCCGAGGCCGCCCACCGAGAGCGTCCCGCCGACAGTCAGCGAGGTGTAGCCGGTGATGGCCGGCGGTGTCAGCCTCGGTGACTGCGCGTAGGTGGCGTTGATCAGGTCCTTCCACAGGATGCCTGCGTCGACTTCGGCGACGTCCTTGCCGATGGAATGGATACGGTTGAGGTACTTGTTCTCGATCACCAGGCCGTCGGTGAGGCCCTGGCCGAGGGTGGTGTGCGCGGCGCCTCTGGTCGACACGTTGACGTCGTGCGCGCGGCAGAAGCGGACCATCGCGGCGATGTCGTTCGCCGAGCGTGGCCGCAGTACCGCGGCGGGCACGTGGTTGGTGATGTTGCCCAGATCGGTGGCGACCGCTTGGCGCGACTGCTCGTCGACGAGTAGCTCACCCTCCAGCGCGGGCGCGGTAGCGAACGACAGGCCCGCATTCTCGCCGGTGACCCAGCTGCGTTCGAGCGGATCGAAACCTACGATCGCGGACTGTATAGTGCCGGCGCTGAATTCAGGCACGGCAAACTCCTTTCGACGCAATGGTTTTGACCGACGACAAGCGCGATGGCCGCGGCCGATTTCCACTACATCGAACATATCCGGACTGCTATGCCCGGCACATCCAGAGAATCCTCAAATTACTGTCAAAAGCTCTTGAAACCGTAAAACGGTGCAGGTTATGACGATATCGGTGCCGGTTGCGCGGCCGAATTGATGGCCGCGGCCACCTTGCCGCACAGTTCGGCGAAGACGGACTGCTCGGCCGGGGTGAGTACGGACTCGGCGATGGTGGCGTTGTCCCGTCTGCATTCCGCTGCGCGGTCCAGGAATTCGCGTCCAGCAGGGGTAAGCGAGGTCGTCTGTTCCCGGCGGTCGGTACCCAGTGTCGCCTGCCGGACGAGGTCCTGATCCTTGAGCACGCGAAGGGCTTTCGACATCGTCGGGCGGGACACGCGCAACGAGTCGCTGAGCGATGATGGCGTCATCGGTCCACGTAGACGCAACATTTCGAGCACGTCGTACTGTTGCCAGGTCACCCGCTCGGGTGTCGTCCGAGTCCGTTGCGCCACCAGCACGCAGGTCAGGTGGGCCAGCGCGTTCTCTATCCCGTCCTGCCAGTCGAGTACCTGGCTGTTTTCGTTTTCGTCAACAGGCACTGGCCTCTCCTCACCCGGTCGTGGACTTGATTTCCCGCTGGAAACTAGTTTACGGTATCAATTGCTACACCAACTCGTACTCTGTCATACAGGAGGAGTGGTTATGAGCACCTCGGGTACTCACCCGACGACCGTAGGGTGGTTTGAAATCGCCGCCACCGAACCGGAGCTCGATAGGCAGTTCTACCAGCGCATATTCGACTGGGAATTCACCTCGTTCGGCCCCGGCTATGACACGATCACCGCCCCTGGCGCGTCGGCCAGCATGGGCGCGCTGCGTCGCGGCGGCAGTGACGCGCTGTGGATCAGCGTGGTCTGCGACGATATCGCGGCGACCATTTCGCGACTGGAAACATTGGGCGCCAAGGTTTTCGAGAGCCCCGCGCGTACCGCGGCGGGGGACAAGCACGCGGTGATCACCGACGTGCAGGGAAACAAGCTGGGGCTCTTCGAACCCGCTGTGCGCGAAGAACATTCGGCCCCGGTGCCGAACGGCACGGCCTGGTTCGAAATCGGGACAACGGATTTCGCGGCCACCCGGAAGTTCTACGAACAGGCCTTCGGCTGGACATACCAGCGGGACGAGGCCGCCGAAGGCGCGGTCTACTACAGCATCCACCCCGACGGGGCCGAGGAGCCGATCGGCGGCACGATGGACGTGTCGGCCATGCCGAGCCCGACCGATTACGCGATTCCGGGACTGCTCGTCACCGACGTCCCCGACCTGCTCGCGCGCTGCGAACAGGCAGGCGGACAACGCCTGATGGATCCGTTCTCCGACGCGGCCGGCCTGATCATCGGACAGTTCACCGACCCCTTCGGCAACCGGTGGACCGCGTTCGCCAAGCCGTAAGGGGAGTCATGCCTTTTGCCGTATTTGTGTTGGGCCTGGGCGTTTTCTGCCTCAACACCACCGAAATCATGGTCGCCGGACTCATTCCCGGCATGTCGAGTGACCTGGGTGTCTCCATCGCCGCCATCGGTTACCTCGTCTCGATCTTCGCCTTCGGCATGGTCATCGGCGGCCCGGTCCTGATCGTCGGCTTATCGAAAGTGCCGCAGAAGAAGTCGTTGATCTGGCTGCTCGTGGTGTTCGTCGTCGGGCAGACGATCGGTGCGCTGGCCCAGGATTACTGGGTGCTGGTGGTGGCGAGAGTCGTTACCGCGCTGGCCGCCTCGGCGTTTTTCGGGGTCGCCGCCGCGGTCTGTGTGCGACTCGTCGGCGCCGAGCGACGAGGGCGCGCGATGTCGGTGTTGTACGGCGGCATGATGGTCGCCCAGGTGGTCGGCTTGCCGGTGGCCACTTTCATCGAGCAGCATTTCGGCTGGCGGGCCAGCTTCTGGCTGGTCGACGCGTTGGCGGTGGTGTGTATCGCGGCGGTCGTGCTGCTGGTTCCGTCCGGCGGCAACACCCAGACCATGGACTTCCGATCGGAGATCCAGGCCTTCCGGAACCTGCGGCTGTGGGGCGCGTACGCGACCAACGCCCTCGTCATCGGCTCGGTCGTGGCCGGATTCACTTACCTCTCACCGATTTTCACCGACGCGACACACTTCGCGCCTGCGACGGTGCCGCTGCTGTTCGCCGTGTACGGGATCGCGACGGTGGTGGGCAACGCCGTCGTCGGCCGGTTCGCGGACCGCTATACCCGGCCGATCCTGTTCGGCGGGCTGATCGCGCTGATGCTGGTACTCACCGCTTTCGCGCTGTGTGTCGAATACAAGGCGCCGACTATCCTCGCCACCGTGCTGCTCGGCCTGGTCGGCCTGCCGCTCAACCCGGCGATGGCGGCCAGGGTGATGTCGGTGTCGAACGAGGGTGCGCTGGTCAACACCGTGAACGGATCCGCCATCAACATCGGCGTCGTGATCGGTCCGTGGCTGGGCGGCATCGGGATCAGCGCCGGCCTCGGTCTCGCGGCACCGCTGTGGATCGGCGCGGCAATGGCGCTGTGCGGGCTGCTCACGCTGCTACCCGACCTGCTGCAACGCGCGCACGCGTCCACTAAGGACACTGGCGCGCTGGCGCCCGCGGCCGCCGAGAAGCGTGGGTGAGGATCGCCGATAGCGCTGCGGCGTAATATGTTTGTGGACGAAATCGTCCATTTCGAATGTCCACCGTGGCCACGCCTCGGTGGACGTTCTATCGAATCCCATTGTGCGCTGGAGTAGCCCGTCCAGAACGTGCTAAACCGCTGGCAGGCAAAGGTTTCAGGCAAGCCTCGACAATTGTTGTCTGACAGTGATTTAAGAGTTTCTTGAACCTCATTTGATTGCCCCGGACGTCGCCGTCCGTCGACTATGGAAGGTGCTGGGACAACCCCTCCCACTGCGGTGCGGGGCCCCCACCATGAGCACATTCGCGACGGAAAGGCATCCGATGCACGGGCTTGACATCGCGCCGAGATTTCACCACCTCGCCATTCAGACCGACGACGTGGACTCCACGATCAGGTGGTACCAGGAATTCCTCGGCGCCACGGTGGAATGGAAGCTCAACAGCTTCTCGCCACTCACTCTCGAGCGACTGCCGGGAATCGAGAAACTGGTTGAGCTGAAAACGGGGGACGTGCGATTCCACGTCTTCGACCGGGCCGAGCACACCCAAGACGGCCCGGACCCGCTCGGCTACCAATATCAACACGTCGGTATCACCGTGAACCGACCGGAAGACCTTGTCGCGCTGCGGGAGCAGTGGCTGAAGGCGCGCGCGTCGACCGATATCGCATGGGCAAGGGACGAGGCACCGTCCGACATCGTGACCGACCCCGACGGCATGCAGAGCCTGTACGTCGTCGACCCGAACGGTCTCGAGATGGAGTTCATCTACTTTCCTGGAGCAGGGTCGTGAGCAGCCGCAACGGACATGAGTCGAATGGGCGTCGTCCGCCCCCATTGCACCCGCATGTGTTGTTCATGCCGCCGCTCGGCGACGATTTCGAGGAATCCTCGGAGGCGTCGGACGACAGTGTGGCCGCGGAGCGGGAAATGTTGGAGTACAACGTCTTCGGTGCCCGGCCGGTCGAGCAGGAGCGGCTGTTCTGGTACCGCTGGATCGCGGGCCACCAGGTCTCGTTCCTGCTGTGGCGGGCCATGTGCGACGTCGTGTGGCAGCACTCCGACGACGAGGGCGACGGACCCGGCGAGCGCGAGCTCGACCTGCTGTCGGCCTGTATCGACGGTTACAGCGCGATGCTGCTCTATTCGTCCACCGTGCCGAGGGACCATTATCACGCGGACATCCGGGCGCGAATGGCGTTGCAGCACCCCGCATTCAGTGGCACCTGGGCGCCGGACTATCGACCGGTCCGCCGACTCTTCCGCGGCAAGATGCCCTGGCAGGACCACCCGTCGTGCGCCGCGCTCGGCGAAGCGGTCGCGCGCAACGAGGTGACACACAGCCACATCGCCGATCATCTTGTGCCGGACGGTCATTCGCTGCTGCAGAAGTCGGCGGGCGCGCCAGGTGTGAGCGTCTCCCGGGAGAAGGAAGACCTGTACGACAACTTCTTCCTGACCGTCCGGCGCCCGGTGAGCCACGCCGAATTCGTGGCGCAGCTCGATTCCCGCATCGCCGACCTCGCCGCCGACCTGGCGCACAACGGGCTGTATCCCAACGTCGACGGCCGGCATCACCCGGTCGTCACCGCCCAGTCCGACGAGGCGATGCGACCGCTGGTCGGCGACATCCTGCACGTGCTCGACCGGGCGGCTCGGCTGGTATCGGACCTGCGACTCGAGGAGGCGCGCCGATGAAACACGGCATAGTCCTACTGCCCGAGCATGAATGGAAGGTCGCCGCCGATCGGTGGCGGGCCGCCGAACAGCTCGGCTACCAGCACGCCTGGACCTACGACCACCTGATGTGGCGCTGGCTGGCGGATCGCCCGTGGTACGGCGCGATTCCGACCCTCACGGCCGCCGCCACCGTCACCAGCTCCATCGGCCTCGGCATGCTCGTGGCCACCCCGAACTTCCGCCATCCGGTCGCGCTCGCCAAGGAACTCGTCACCGTCGACGACATCGCGAGCGGCCGGTTGATCTGCGGACTCGGCTCCGGCGCACCGGGATTCGACGCAAGCGTCCTCGGTGGGCCGGACCTCGGCCCTGCTGAGCGGGCCGACCGATTCGAGGCGTTCGTCGAACTCCTCGATACCGTGCTCGTCCGCGGCTCCGTGACAAAGGTGTCACGCTGGTACACCGCGGCGGGCGTGGATTTCCATCCGCGCGCCGACGACGCCCCGCGCCTACCCTTCGCCGTGGCCGCAACCGGTCCGCGAGGCATGGCGCTGGCCGCCGGATTCGCGCGGTACTGGGTAACTTCCGGGCCGCCCAACGACTTCCGCATGCGGCCGCTGCGCGAGGTCGTCCCGCTGTTGCGAGCTCAGGTGCGCGGCATCGACGCCGCGTGCGAGCGGGCGGGCCGGGACCCAGCGACCCTTGGCAAGTTGTTCGTCGCGGATGCGGCGGCGGGCGGGATCACCAGCTCGCTGGCCGCCTATGAGGACGCCGCCTGCGAGCTCGACGAGATCGGCATCACCGATCTCGTGGTGCACTGGCCGCGCCTCGACCAGCCCTATCAGGGCGACGAACAGGTTGTCGTCGACTTCGCCGAGAAACATCTCGGAGGCGAGTGATGCGAGTATTGCGAGTAGACATGTTCGGTGCCGCACCCGGCCGGGGCAGCACCCTGGACGTGCTCATCCCCGAGGGCCGGTGCGACGAAGCAGTGGTGGCCGAGGCGGCCGAGTATGCGCGCCAAGGCAATTCGGACGAGAGCGCGTTGGTGAGCGAATGCTCCCGAGCGGACAAGACTTTCGCCTCGCGCATCTTCAACACCGACGGCGAGACACCGTTCGGTACGCACTCGCTGGCCGGCGTGGCCGCCTGCCTGGTCGGCACCGGTCGGCTCGACCCGGGTGAGCTCGGCCGGACCGCCGAGGTCGGCTGCCAATGGCTGTGGACCGACGGCACCGCGGTGCGGGTGCCGTTCGAGGGACCCGTTGTGCACGAACAGATTCCGTACGATCCCGGGTTGTTCGGCTGGCACCTGGGTATATCGCACGCAGGTGGCGTCGGCCGGGCTTTCAACTTCGTGCGCGTCACCGAGGACCCGCGATCCCTGCCCATTCCGGATCTCGATCGGATGCGGGAAGTAGGGCTCACCGATCTCACCGCGTTCCGCTGGGATCCGGATCGACAAGAGGTGCTTGCCCGAGTGTTCGCGCCCGGGTTCGGCATTCCGGAGGACGCCGGTTGCCTGCCCGCGGCGGCCGCGCTCGGACTCACCGGGCTCGGCTTGACCGCCGACGGCCGGTCGCCCGTGACGGTCCGCCAGGTGACGGGAGACGGCAACGAATCCGTCTTCGGCTGCACCGGTTCCGTCCGTGACGGCACCGCGAGCGTGCGGATCACCGGGCAGGTCTGGGTTCCCGCAATCGACGACGAGCAGAAGGCGAGTGAGGCATGACAAGACGACCGGAAGCCGGAGTGACAATGCCGAGCGCGGGCGGCATGGTCGACGAGGCGCGGCGTCGCGACGACGTCGATCCGCTCGCCAAGTACGCGCGGGAGTTCGCCACCGAAGGTGCCATTCACCTCAACGGCAATTCGCTGGGCCCGCCGCGCGCCGGCCTCGCGGCCGAGCTCGATCGCGTCGTGTCCGGCCAATGGGCGCCTCGACAGGTACAGGCCTGGTTCCAGGACGGATGGCTGGATCTGCCTCGTACGGTGGGCGACAAGCTGGGCACCCTGCTCGGCGCGGGTCCCGGGCAGGTGCTGGTCGCCGGGGAGACGACCTCGACGACCCTGTTCAACGCGTTGACCGCCGCCTGCCGCCTGCGTCCGGACCGCCCTGTGCTGCTGATCGAAGCCGAGTCGTTCCCGACCGACCTGTACATCGCGGATTCGGTGGCCGAGCTGCTGGACCGTGAGCTGGTCGTCGAGACGGGTACCGGCTTCGATGAATACTTGCGGGACAACGGCACTCAGGTGGCCGTTGCGCTCGCCGCGCCCGTGGATTTCCGCACGGGGGAGCGGCGCGAGATCCGCCCGATCACCGCGCTGTGCCACGCTGTCGGGGCATTGTCAGTGTGGGACCTCAGCCACGCGACGGGTGTCCTCCCGGTCGATCTCGATGCCAATGCGGTCGATCTCGCCGTCGGATGCGGGTACAAATATCTCGGCGGTGGCCCTGGGGCGCCGGCGTTCACCTACGTCCCCATCCGGCTCCAGTCGACAGTGGACTTCCCGCTCGCGGGTTGGCACGGACACGCCAAGCCATTCGCGATGGTGCAGACGTTCATACCCGCCGACGACATCGATCGGGCACGGACGGGCACACCACCGCTGCTCAGCCTCGTCGGCCTGAATCACGCTCTCGCCCCGTTGGTCGAGGTCGGCATCCACGAGTTGCACCGGCGCTCAAAGGAACTCAGCGGGTTCTTCCTGGAATGCCTCGCGAACCGCAGCCCGGAATTGCTGGCTCAGCTCGCGTCCCCCGAGGACGCGGACCGCCGTGGCGGACACCTCGCACTGCGAGTTCTCCAGGCGGACAGGGTCGAAAGCGCGCTCGCCGACAGCGGCGTGCTCGTCGACGCACGGCCACCCGACCTGATCCGCTTCGCCTTCGCGCCGCTGTACGTGACGCACGAGCAGGTGTCGCGCGCGGTCGATGTGCTGTGCCGCGCCGTGGAAGGAAAGTCATGACAAGCGCCCCGGAGTATCTCGCTCCCGAGTACGTCACCTACGCCCATATGGACGAACTGCACGAACTGCAACGCCCGCGCAGCGATGCCCGCGGCGAGCTGAACTTCATCCTGATCAGCCATGTGAAGGAGTTGCTGTTCCGCGCGGTGATCGACGATCTCGACGTCGCCCGCCGCGCGCTGGAACGCGACGACGTGGCAGGCACCTGCCTGGCGCTGGCCCGGGCGACCCGCACCCAGCGAGTCCTGGTGGCCTGCTGGGAGTCGATGAACGGCATGTCGGTCGACGAGTTCATCGCGTTCCGGCATGTGCTCAACGACGCGTCCGGCACCCAGTCCTTCGCCTATCGCGCTTTGGAATTCGTGATGGGCAACCGGCCCGAGCGTCAGGTAGAGGCGGCGGTCCGGGACGGGCACCCGTTGCTGCGCGCCGAACTGGAGCAGCCGTCGCTGTACGACGCGGTATTGCAACACCTTGCCAGGCAAGGATTTTCGGTTCCGGCCGAGTGCCTCGCGAAACCGCCTGCACAGCAACATGAATCGCACCCGCTCGTCGAAGACGTGTGGCTGGAGATCTACCGGTACCCGGAGCGTCATCGCGACGCGCACCGGCTGGCGGAGAGCCTGCTAGAAGTCGCCTATCAGTTCTCGCACTGGCGGGCCACCCACCTGCTGGTCGTCGAACGGATGCTCGGCGGCAAGAGCGGCACCGCGGGCACCGACGGAGCACCGTGGCTGCGCGCCATCAACGAACACCGCTTCTTCCCGGAACTGTGGACCTTCCGCACCCGGATGTAGACGCGCCGATACCGATCAAGAACACCTGCTGGAGGAACGAATCACGATGACGGAACTGAAGACCGAGCTGACGAAACCGGTCGACCTCACCTCGCTTGTCCCGGTGTTGTTCGGGTTTGCCGCCTTTCAGCAGCTGCGTGCTGCCTCGGAATTGCAACTGTTCGAATACCTCGACCTGAACGGCCCGTCCACCAGCGACCAGGCCGCCGCGGGGTTGGGGCTACCCGCCAAATCCGCGCGCCAGCTGCTGCTCGGCACCACCTCGCTCGGCCTGACCGACCGCGAGGGGGAGCAGTACACGCTGAGCGCGATGCTGCACGACGCGATGGCCGACGGCACCTGGCCGCTCATCCGCAACATCATCGACTTCCAGCAGCGGCTGTCCTACCTGCCCGCGAAGGAGTACGCCGAGTCGCTGCGGACCGGGAAGAACCTCGGCCTGAAACACCTGCCGGGCAAGGGCAATGACCTGTACACCCGGCTCGAGCAGACACCGGAGCTGGAAGCGCTGTTCTTCCGCGGCATGCACTCCTGGTCGGAACTGTCCAATCCGGTGCTGCTGCACCAGGTGGACTACAGCGGCGTGACCAAGCTCCTCGATGTCGGTGGTGGCGACGCGGTCAACGCGATCGCGCTCGCCCAGGCGCACCCGCACTTGAAGATCACGGTGTTCGACCTCGCGGGCGCGGTCGAGGTGGCCGGTGACAATATCGCGGCCGCCGGACTCGGCGACCGGATCGATGTGGTGGCCGGTGACATGTTCGGCGATCCGCTGCCCGGTGGATACGACATGGCGCTGTTCGCCCATCAGTTCGTGATCTGGTCACCTCAGCAGAACCAGGCGTTGCTCGAACGGGCGCACGCGGCGCTGCCGCCGGGCGGCCGGGTGATCGTCTTCAACGCGTTCGCCGACGACGACGGGCGTGGGCCGCTCTATACCGCTCTGGATAATGTGTACTTCGCGACATTGCCTGCAGAGGAATCCACGATTTACCCGTGGCGCGAACACGAAGAGTGGCTCGTCGCCGCCGGGTTCGTCGATATCAAGCGGATCCGCAACGAGGGCTGGACGCCGCACGGCGTCATCGAAGGGCGTAAGGCCGATGAGTAAGCTACTCGACCGCGAATACTCGCCGAGCTCGGTCGCGCGCGATACCGCCCGGTCGCTGCGGCGGTACCGGACGCACAGCGACGCCGCTCGCTCCCGGCTCGACGTGCACATCGCGGTGCCGTACGGCGAGGGGCACGGCGAGCGGTGCCACGTGTTTCCCGCGGTTCCGCAGGGCACCCGAGGGCCGCAGACGCCCGCGCTGGTGTTCGTGCACGGCGGGCACTGGCAGGAGTCCGGCATCGATGACGCCTGCTTCGCCGCCGAGCACGCGGTGGCGCACGGATGTGCCTATGTCGCAGTGGGTTACGGGCTCGCCCCGGATCGCACGGTGCCCGGCATGATCGCCTCGGTGGCCAGGGCGCTGGAATGGCTCGTCACCACCGGGCCGATGCTGGGGATCGACCCGGAGCAGTTGCACGTGGCAGGCAGCAGCGCGGGCGCGCATCTGCTCGCCGCGGCGCTCACCGGCGACGGCGCGCCACAGGTGCGCAGTGCGTGCCTGCTGAGTGGGTTGTACGACCTCACCGAGATTCCGCAGACCTACGTCAACGACGCCGTCCGGCTCACGCCCGAGCTCGCTCTCGCGTGTAGCCCGCTGGGGATGCCGCCGCCCCGGTGCGATTCGGTCCTGCTCGCCGTCGGCAGGCACGAGACGCGCACCTATCTGCGCCAACACGAGACATACGCGGAATTACTTTCCGCACAGTCGATCCCGGTGACCGCGCAGATCGTGCCTGAGCGCGACCACTTCGACCTGCCGCTGGACCTGGTTGACCCGTCGACCCCGTTCGGCCGGACCAGCCTGCGGCACCTCGGCCTGGCGCCGCGCCGCCGAGCCCCATCCACACCGGAAGGAACGGTGACATCAGCGCGATGAAACAGACACTGACCGCCCCGGTCGAGTCCGCCACGGCGGGCCCGGCCGAGGGTGCGACAACCGAAACCATCGTCGACGCCTTCGTGCGAACGGCGCGCGAACATGCCGACCGCGAGGCGATCTCCGACGGCACCACCACCCTGACCTACGCGGAATTGGACAACCTCAGCAGCCAGATCGCGCGGTCACTGAGCGCGCGTGGCCTGACGACAGGGGCGCGGGTCGGGGTGCATCTCGACCGCGGCCTCGCTACCTATCAGGTGTTCCTCGGCATTCTCAAGGCCGGTCTGGTGGTGGTCCCGTTCAATCCTGTCCACCCCGCGGACCACAAGTCTCGGATGTTCCAGGTCGCCGAGCCGGCCCTGACGGTGACCGATACCGGTGCGGCAGCGGGCATTCCGGCGCGGACGTGCTTGCCGATCGGTGAATTGTTGTCGGCCGCGGCATCGTTGTCCACGGAATCCGGGCCGTCCGCGGTGACCGCGGCCGCGCCGGCGTTCATCCTGTTCACGTCGGGCTCGACCGGCGTGCCCAAGGGTGTGGTGATCGCCCATCGCGGGATCTCCCGGGTTTCCCAGCAGCTGATCGGTTTCACGCCAGGACCGGACGACCGGTTCCTGCAGCTCGCGCAGCCGGCGTTCGCCGCGTCGACCACGGATATCTGGACCTGTCTGCTGCGTGGCGGCCGCCTCACGGTCGCGCCGCAGGAGATGCCGCCGCTCGGCGACCTCGCGAGACTGATTGCCCGCGAGCGGATTACCGTGCTCAACCTCTCGGTCGGCCTGTTCAACCTGCTCGTCGAGCACCACTCGGAGCACCTGTCGCACGTCAGGACCGTAATCGTCAGCGGCGACTTCCCCTCCGCGTCGCACCTCGAGCGCGCACTGGCCGTTGTCGACGGCGATGTGTTCAACGCCTTCGGATGCACCGAGAACTCCGCGTTGACCGCGGTGCACAAGATCACCGCGGCGGACCTGTCCAATGCCGAGATCCCGGTGGGCCGACCCATGCCCACCGTCGAAATGACCGTGCGTGACGAGGCATTGGAAGTATGTCCGCCCGACCGCATCGGCGAGCTGTGCATCGCGGGCGATGGTGTAGCCGCCGGATATCTCGGCGACCCGGAGCAGACCGAGCGGAAGTTCGTCCGGCACGACGGTCAGCGACTGCTGCGGACCGGCGATCTGGCCAAGCAGACCACCGACGGGGAGATCGTGCTCGCCGGGCGGACCGACCAGATGGTGAAGGTGCGCGGATTCCGGGTGGAGCCAAGGCATGTCGAGCTGACGGCCGAGGCGTTCCCCGGCGTCCAGCAGGCGGTCGCGCAGGCGGTCCCGAGCGGTGGGGCCGCCGATCAGCTCGCGCTGTGGTGTGTGCCGACCACCGGCAAGGAAATCGCCGAAGCCGACCTGCTGGAACATCTGCGAAATCAGCTGCCCGACTACATGGTTCCGTCGATGGTGTTGGTGGTCGACGCGTTTCCGCGCAACGCCAACGGGAAGATCGATCGAAAGGAGCTCGGCTCGCGGCTCGCGGCACACAGTGCGGACGAAGCCGACGAGGACGTCGGCGACAGCGCCGCATCCAGCGTGACCCCGGACCGGCTCGCAGCGGTCGTTCGTTCGTCGCTGGCGGACATCACCAAAACCGACGAGCTCGACCTGGACGCCGGTCTCATCGAAAGCGGGGTCACCTCACTGCAATTGATCGACCTCGGCGCCCGGCTCGAGGACGTGCTGGGCGTCGCGCTGGCACCCGACGACATTGTCGGCGCAGGCACCGTGCGCGGTGTCGCCGACCTGATCCGCACCAAGCGTGCCCGAGGCTGACATGACGGCTACCGATCAACACACCGCGAACGGCACGCAGCGCCTGCCCGCGTCGCCGGCTCAACCTGGACTGTGGTTCGACAGCATCTACGGGGCCGATCCCACGGCGTACAACCAGCCACTGGTGTTGCGTCTGGGAACCCGGTTGGACCACGAACATCTCCTAGCGGCCCTGGACGTCGTCCACCGAGAGCATGCCGCGCTGCGCACCACCTTCGAGATGGCTGCCGACGGCGAGCTGCGGCAGGTGGTGCATCGCGAGCTGGCACCGACCGTCGATGTACGCGACCATGCCGGTGGCGAGACCGAGGCGTGGGTGGCCGAGCAGGTGCACGAGATCGCCAGCGCCGCTTTCGATCTGCGCGCCGGACCGCTCGCGCGGGTACGACACCTCCGGTTCGGCGACGCGGGCAACAGCGTGCTGGTGTTCAACATCCACCACACCGTCTTCGACGGCATGTCGTGGAGGCCGTACCTCAGTCAGGTGGAAGCGGCCTACACCGCGGTGCTGCGCGGCGACGCACCGTCACGGCAGGATCGGCGTCAGGCCATCGAGGCCTATGAGCGGTGGACCGAATTGTCCACCGACGCCGAGACATTGCGGTACTGGCGAGACAAGCTGGCCGACGCGCCGGCGGCGGCCCCGCTCGGCCTGCCTGCCGAGGGCACCGCACGGCATGTCACCCGGCAGGTGCTGCTCGACGAGCGGGTGTCGGCGCGCGTGCGTGAGTTCTGCGCCGCAGCGGGCGTCACCACCAGCATGTTCTTCGTCGCGCTCAGCTTCGTGCTGCTGCGCCGGCAGACCGGTCAGGACGACGTGCTGCTCGGCCTCCCGGTTTCCGTGCGCGGTGCCGGTGACGCCGAGGTGCTCGCACATCTCACCAATACCGTTGTGCTGCAACATCGGTTCGACCGCCAGTCGACTGCCCGCGACGTGCTGCGCGCGGTGAAACGGGAAGTGCTGGACGCACTTCGGCACCGGCACGCGCCGCTGGAAGCCGTCCTCGGCGAGCTGCGCGCGGCCGGGGGCAGCCAGGACGGCGCCCTGTTCAACGCGATGGTCACCGTAATGCCCGCCGCCGCCCGGCGTTTGGACCTGCCCGATTGGGGAGTCGAGACGTGGGAGCACGAGACGGGCGGAGCCAAGTACGACTTGGCGATCACGGTGGACGAGACCCCCGACCACTACACCCTGGTCGTCGAGCACGCGACCGCCGCGGCCGACGGCGAGAAATTCACCGAATACCTGGCGCAGCGCCTGCAGGTCCTGCTGGACAGCGTGCTCACCGACCCCGACGCGCAGGTCGACGACCTGCACTGGACGAGCGAGGAGGAGCAGCGCGCGATCGCCGAGCTGTGCGCGCGCCGGACCGACGCTCCCGAGCTCGGCACCGAGTTGACCGCCGACCTGTTCGCGGCGACTACGGCGTCGGCGAGTGTGGACCCCGCGATCACCGTGGACGGCACCGTCGTCACCTACGCCGAATTGGCGAGGCGCGCAGACGAGTTTGCGGCGACCCTGGCGGACCGCGGCGTCCGCGACGGGCAGCCGGTCGCGGTATTGATGCGGCCGGGGCTCGACCTGATCGCCTCGGTGCTCGGGATCTTGCGGGCGGGCGGCGGTTACGTCACGCTCGATGCCGATCAACCGTGGGATCGACTGAACTTCACCTTGAACGACTGTGGCGCAACGATTCTGGTGCGCGCGCCCGAGATCGACATCACGGATGCCTCGCTGCCCGACGCGCTCGAGGTCATCGATGCGACCGAAATAGCCAGTGCGGAAACCTCCTTCGAGCAGCCGAGGAAGACGCCGGAGGATACGGCCTACATCGTGTACACCTCGGGCTCCACCGGCCGCCCCAAGGGCGTTCGGATGCCGGAGATCACGCTGGCCAACCTCGTGCACAACCAGGCCCTCTTCACCTCGGACCGCCGGATGCGCACGCTGCAGTACATGCCACCCGCCTTCGACGTATTCGCCATCGAGGTGTTCGGAACACTGTGTAACGGCGGCACTTTGGTCATTCCACCCGCGCGGGCCCGCACCGATTTCGAGGCCTTGGCCACGCTGCTGGCCCAAGAGCGGGTCGAGCGGGCGTATCTCCCGTATGTCACCCTCCGCGAGCTCGCCGCCGTGCTGCGGTCGTCCACGGTGGAACTGCCGGACCTGCGCGAGGTGTATGTCACCGGCGAGCGGCTGGTGATCACCGGCGACGTGCGGGCGATGTTCCGGCGGAATCCGGACGCCCGGCTGATCAACGCGTACGGGCCGTCGGAGGCCCACCTGTGCAGCTGGGACGAGCTTCCCGCCGATCCTGAGACGTGGCCGACCATCCCGTCCATCGGCCGGGTGGTCGCGGGGGTCGACGCGTACGTGCTCGACGCCGATTCGACCGGCGCGGCCCGGCGGGCGCCGTTCGGCGTCGAAGGGGAACTGTGCGTTGCGGGACCGGTCGTCTCGCCCGGATACCTTGGGCTGCCGGACAAGACGCGCGAAGCCATGGTCCCGGATCCGTTCGTCGCCGGGCAGCTGATGTACCGCACCGGTGACGTGGTGGTGCTGGCACCGGACGGGCGCCTGCACTACCGCGGCCGCAAGGACGACCAGGTCAAGATTCGCGGTTACCGCGTCGAACCCGGCGAGGTCGAGGCCGCGCTCGAGCGCGAGTTGGACGTGGACGCGGCCGCCGTGATCGTGGTGTCCGACGGGGGTGACCGCGCGCTGCACGCATTCGTGCAGAGCGACGCGGAGCCGCCGCGGGATTGGCGCACTCGGCTCGGTGCGGTGCTGCCCGGATACATGATTCCGCGACAGGTCACCCGGCTGGACACCATCCCGGTGACACCGAACGGGAAGACCGACCGCCGTGCCCTGGAGTCGTTGCCTACTGAGGCGCCCGAACCCGCCGCGAATTCCGATGTCGCATGGACGGATTCGGAACGGACGATGGCCGAGCTGTGGAATGAGGTGCTCGGACAACACCCGGGCACCCCCGAGGACGACTTCTTCGTACTCGGCGGCCACTCGCTGCTCGCCGCGCGCCTGCACCGGCTGGTCAAGCAGCGCTTCCACACCGACGTCGCGCTGTCCACGCTGCTGAGCACGCCGACACCGCACGGCATGACCAAGAGCCTTGCCGACCGCAATGCGGCCGCGGCACCGGACCTCAGCGCGGACACCCGCCTGCCCGACCTGGTCGTCGGGGAGCGGGAGGAACCGGTCGGCGGCGCGGTATTCCTCACCGGCGCAACCGGATTCCTCGGCAGCCACCTGCTCGACGAGCTGCTGCGCACCGGGCACCGCGTGCATTGCCTGGTCCGTGCCGACAGCGTCGCGGACGGGCGGGACCGCCTGCGCCGGACGTTCCGGAAGTTCGCGCTCGACCCCTCCGGGCTCGACGAGGTCGGCGTATGCCTCGGCAATCTCGACCAACCGCGATTCGGTCTCGGCAACGACTACGAGGCCTTGGCGCGTGCGGTTACCGATGTCTATCACGCGGCCGCGCATATCAACTTCGTCGTGCCCTATCACACGGTCAAGCGCACGAACGTCGACGGACTGCGCAACCTGCTCGACTTCTGCGGGATCAACCGCACACCCTTGCGGCTGATCTCCACGCTCGGCGTCTTCCCGCCGGATTCCACCTCCGGCCAGGTCGGCGAGGACACCGTGCCGGGTGACCCCGCGTCGCTCGGCATCGGGTACTCGCAGAGCAAATGGGTTGCCGAGCAGCTCGCGTTCCGGGCACGGGACGCCGGGCTACCGGTCACCGTGCACCGCGTCGGCCGCATCGCCGGTCACCGCCGGACCGGAGCATGCAGGCACGACGACTTCTTCTGGTTGCAGATGAAGGGATTCGCGCTGCTCGGCTGCTACCCGGACGACATCGTCGAGACCCCGGCCATCGATCTGCTGCCGGTGGACTACGTCGCGCGAGCGATCATCCGCCTGTCGGAAGACAAGCCGGACAACGAGAATTGGCATCTGTACCACCCGGACGGACTCGACTGGCCAACCATCGTCGAGGCCATTCGCGCGGAGGGTTACGCGACCGTCTCGACCAGCGGATCCGAGTGGATGGCCGCGCTGGAACGGGAGGCCGCCGAGAACGACGATCAGCGCCGCGGACTCGGCCCGCTGGTGCCGCTCATGCGCGAGGGCGTGATGCGCCTGGGCGCGCATTCGTTCGATAACGCGAAATCCGGGCGCGCCCTCGCCGACGTCGGATGCCCTTACCCGCAGGCGGATCCGGGATGGATTCACCGGATGTTCGAGTATTTCCGCGCCGTCGGCGCCATCGCGCAGCCCGCACATGGAGGAGACAACGATGACTGAATTAGCGATGCGCTCGGTAGTGATCATCGGCGCCGGGCCGGTCGGCTGCGCGCTGGCCACACTGCTGCGGCGGCAAGGGCTGCAGGTCGATCTGTTCGAGCGGCAAACGGAGTCGGCGGGCACCGGGTCCGGTCACTCGTTCAACCTGACGCTCACCTCACGCGGGCTCGACTGCCTGCCGCTCTCGGTCCGGCGCCGCCTGTATCTGCAGGGTTCGGTGCTGGCCAAACGGATCATCCACCATCGTGATGGCGCGATCTCCACGCAGGCGTACGGGACGAGTCACAACCATCACCTGCTGTCCATCCCGCGCGGGATCCTGCAGGACCTGCTGCGTGATCAGGCGTTGCGTGCGGGCGCTCGAATCCACTACGGACGGGAGTGCGTCGACGTCGACACCGCGCGTGCCGCGGCGCTGCTGCGGGATCGGGACGGTTCCTCGACCTGGGTCGCCGGTGATCTGCTCGTCGGCTGCGACGGCGCGAACAGTGCGGTGCGGGACGCCATCGTCGCCGCGCATCCGGATGACATGCGGATGACGCGCGACACCATCGCGCACGGCTATGCCGAGATCACCATGGACTACCGGGATGCCGACCCGACGGGCATGCACCTGTGGCCGCGCGGCGACCACTTCCTGCAGGCCCAGCCGAATCGGGATCAGACCTTCACCACCAGCCTGTTCAAGCCGACGGCCGGTACGGGTGCGGGACGGCACTTTTCGGATCTGCCGTCGGCGGCGACGATCAGCGACTACTGCGCGAGGGAATTCCCCGATGTCTTCGGGCGGATGGCCGAGGTCGGCAACGAACTGGCCGGTCGAAGTCCAGGACAGCTCCGGATCATCAACACCGCGCCCTATCACCATCGGCGCGCGGTGCTGGTCGGCGATGCCGCGCACGCCGTTGTCCCGTTCTACGGACAGGGCATCAACTGCAGTTTCGAGGATGCCGCCACGCTGGCGAGTCTGCTGGAGAAGTTCCAGGCCGCGGTCCGGTCCGAGGGTGGCACCGTCCGGACGGTCGCGGAAGTCGTTGTCGACGAATACAGCGACGTGCGGGTCAAGGCCGGGCACGCGCTCGCCGAGTTGTCGATGCGAAACCTCGAAGAACTCTCCGACCACGTGAACAGCCCGCTGTTCCTGGCACGCAAGGCGCTGGAACGACGGCTGCACGAGCTGCGTCCCGATTTGTACACGCCGCTTTACCAATTGGTGGCGTTCACGCACATGCCCTACGACGCCGTCCAACGGGTGCAGCAGGAGTCGAGCGCGGTGCTGGACGCGCTGTGCCAGGGGCGCGACGTTCGAGCCGAGCAGGACGCCATCATCGAGGAGTTCGCCGAGTCGTACGGCGGCACGTTCACGCCGCAGTTCACTCCGTCCACGGCACGGATGGGGTGAGGGCGGCGGGTTATCCGGCCGGGTTATCCGGCCGCCCCGCCGGCCCGGACCGGCTCGGCGGTCGGCGCCGACTTGCCGCGGGTCGCTTCGTCATTGAAGCGGAACCCGACGCCGTGCACGGTGACGATCCAGTCCGGGGAGCCGAGCTTCTTGCGGACACTGCTGAGGTGGGTGTCGATGGTCCGGCTGGCCAGCGACGTCACCTCGGCGTCCACATCGTCATATCCCCACACCCGCTGCAGCAGTTCGGCCCGGCAGAAAACCTTCTGCGGTTCGGTGGCGAGCAGGCGAAGCAGCTCGAACTCCTTGCGGGTCAACTCGATCAGCCGATTACCGACCCTGACCTCGCGCAGCGCCGAGTCGATCTCCAGTTGGCCGACGATGAGTGCCGGTTGGGACATCATGTGCACGCGGCGCAGCAGGCCTCTCAGCCGCGCCATCAGCTCACGGCTGTGATACGGCTTCACGACGCAGTCGTCGCAACCGGCTTCCAGCGCGAGCACCTGATCCAGCTCGAAGGACGAAAAACCGATGATCGGAATATCGCTGGCCCGGCGGATTTCCCGGCACAGGGTGAGTCCGTCGAAATCGGTGAAGTCGAGATCGATGAGGATCACGTCGAAATCGGGGTAGGCGGCCAGGACTTCGGCTCCGGTGGCGATGGGCTCGGGTTCGAAACCGTGCCGCTTGAGGTCCATGACCGTATCCTCGATCCCCTCACAGTCCGCCACGATCAACAAGCGCGGATGCAGCACAGCCCTACTCCGTTCCGGACGAGAGTTCGAGGAGAACTCGAATAGATGACTCCAATGCGTAGTTCATCGAGCCGCCGTTCGGTTCGAACGCGGTGTGCTCGCCTGCGAAATGTATTCGGCCCTCCGATGTTCGGGTGTGCTCCATGAGTTCGCTGTGGCCCACCTCCGGCAGCACGTAGGCACCTCCGGCGAATGGCTCGTTGTCCCAGGCCACGGAGGCGCCGACCTCGAAGTTGTCGCGCGCCCCCGGCAGCATCGACTCCACTTCGCGCAGTGCGAAATTCACCCGCTCGTCCTCGCTCATGCTCGCCGCCGCCTGAGCGGGCCAGCCGGTGAGCCAGCATTCGAGGATCTTTCGGGGGCCCGGTTGCCGTGGGGTGGCGTCGCGGACTGTGCAGATCGGGGTATCCGTCGATAACATCAGGCGGTTTTCCGGCCAGAATTTATTGCGCATCTGCAGATATATGCGCAGGACCGATACGTATCTGAGTTGGCGAATAGCCGAATGCTTTGCCGCCGATAGCCGGGCCATCGACAGGTTGAGTCGCCGGACACTGCTGAACGGTGCGGTGACGATGACCCGGTCCGCGCTCAATGTCTGTAGCCGGTCGCGATCCAGGAAAGTGACCTGTGCTTCGTGGTCGGTCTGGCTGATGCGGACGACCGGCTTCCGGTAAAAGACACGGTCTTTGACCTTGTCCGCGAGTGCCCGGGCCAGCAGGTCGGTGCCGCCTTTCACCTTGTACCACTTGGCGTCCGCGGTGGAGAAGGAGCGGGGGCTCGACTCGTAGCGGGCCCACGCCATCGCCGAGGCGGATTCCAGTTCGCCGCCGCGCATTTCGAGGAACAGCGGCTCGATCAGGCCGATCGCGGCGGGAGACGCGCCTTGGTCCTCGAGCACCTGGCGCACCGAGATCTGGTCGAGTTCCAGGAGATTGGGCGTCGGGGTCCAGTCGAGTGCGGCGACCTCGGGGCCGATGTTCTCGTTGAACTTGGTGACGTATCTGGCGAACAGGTCGGTGACGGTGAGGTTCCGCTCGTCCTGGTGCAGCCCCAAGGTTTCGGCATGGTCGGCGACCTGGTCCGGTCGGATCCGAATACCGTTGCGGTAGTAGCTGAAATCGGTGTCGACGAGATCGCTCGCTTCGGTCTCCAGGCCCATGGCACCGAGATAGTGCATCGTGTAATGGCATTGTTCGGTCACCGTCATCGCGCCGGCTTCCGCATGCAGGCCGTCGGCGAAGGGGTGACGGTAGGTCCACGTCCGCCCGCCCGGGCGATCATTCGCTTCGAGAACGGTGACCTGCGTTCCCTGCTTTGCTAATTCGAATGCGGCCGCGAGTCCGGCGAGACCGGCGCCGACAATGATCGCGGAATCGATGTTGTTCCTCGACGGGAGCCCCCCGTCGAACGTATGTCGGACATCTTCTTGCGTAAGCCCCTGCACTGCATTCCCTCCGGTGAACTGCGCTTGATTTTCACCGGCTCATCCGTGGTATTCTGAACCGAAATCATTGATAAATCATCACGCTCACGGAAAATAGCTTCATCATTGATCTTCAACCAATGGTTGAATGAAACAATCGTATCAAGATGTGCTGAGCGCAGCAAACAAGTTTCAGTAGCTGGAATTTAACTCGGCCGGGGTGGTTGAGACCTCTCTGGACGGATGGTGTTTGCTTGTGTCGGTGTGACCGTTATCACACTATGGCTTCTGTTTGACTCGTAACTAATCGCAGGCGACTGCCGTCGGAGTGGTCTATTTATGCGCGGATGTGCCTCGTCAAATGTGGTACTGGACATGACATCTCGACTTTGCATGCCTGTTCGGCGGATCGTAGGCAAACCTACTGCAACCGCCGGAGTGTTATATCGGACCGAAGGGTCTGTCATTCTCCGCCGCAGATGCTCAGCGGCTGCGCGGGCGGGCCGTAGTGAACTCCTGTCGCCAATCCTGACAAGTCGTAAACGGCGTGCCCACATTTTCGATCGCGCGATAATTGACAAGTTTCGCCGCCAATACGGAACCCGCCGGACGACCCACAGAGCCCTCATGTGTCTCACGGGGAGCGGAATAGGGCACTAAACCGGGGGCGGATCCCAAGAGGGCGTGCGGATCTCGGTGTGGTTGGGCCGGGGTGTGGGCACGGGCGCTACGAGGTTGTCGACCACGGCGGTAGGGGCTCGCGGGCGGCCAGCCAATACTCCGGGACGCCTCGGATTTCGTCGCGTTGGCCGATTCCGGTGTGGGCCGCGACTATTCCGCCGACGATCGCGGCCGTGGTGTCCGCGTCGCCACCGGCCTCTATGCACGCGGTGATGGCGGACGGGTAGTCCGTGAGGAATGTCGCGGCTGCCCACAGGGTGAACGGCACCGTGTCCTGGGCGCTGACCGCCGCGCCGTTGCCGAGCTTGTACGCCGCTTCGGCTACCGGTCGGCCGAGTAGGTTTCGGGCTCGACGGATACCGTCGGCGGTACGGCCGTCGACCAGGTACGGCTCGACCGACTGTAGTAATCCGCTTGGCGTGCAACTGGTTTCGCGTGTCGCGGCGGCGTGGGCGGCCGCGACGGCGATCACCATGGCACCGACGATCGCTTCCGGATGTCGGTGGGTGACCTCGGCGGACAGCGCCGCCTCTGTTGCCGCTCGGTCCGGGTCGTCGGCGAAATACGCCCCGAGCGGGGCGACCCGCATCGCGGCGCCGTTGCCCCACGATCCGCCACCGCCGAATGCGGCGCCTGCCGCTTGGGCCCACGGGCGGCCATCGCGGATCTCGTGCAGCACAACGACTGTGCCTGCGCCGTAGCCGCGATAGGGTTCGCAGCGGTCGGCGAAGACGGCCGCGAGGGCGTCCTGGTCGATGTGGCCGCGGCCGCGGATTTCCGAGTAGACCGAACAGGCCATCTCGGTGTCGTCGGTCCACGGCCAGGGGGCGGCCGGCGGACGCCCGGCTAGCAGATCGGGGACGGACCGGCCGGGCACGAAGAACTGTGCACCCAGCGCATCGCCAACGGACAAACCATCGAGGCTGTCGGAAACGGGATCGGAAAGCAGCGGCATAAGTGCGGCAATCGTGCCAAACCGCAACCGGTTAGCGCAACCGCCGATTACACGATGCGCTGCTCCATGCCGGACGTCATGTGATCGACGATGCACTTCTCGAGGTGCGCGAGCCACTCGTAGCCCTGCGTAGTGCCTGAGATCCACGCCGCCGTCGCGCCGCTGAGCACGTCGCGCGGGTGCGGGGGTTCGGGATCGTCGGCCGGCACCGCCGGTTCCTCGCGACGATGTCTCCCGGCGGGCTCGGGCGCAACGGGCTGCTGGGTTTCCGCGGGCGGGCGGTCACTATTCGGGACCTCCGGTATCGCTTCCGGCTCGCCGACCGATGGCACGGAGAACGGTCCACTCGGCTCACCCACGGTGGTGAGGCCGCGACTCGCGGTCGGCTCGCTGCTCTGGGACCCCTCCCGGTCGGCAGCGATCAACGCGGTGATCAACGCGGCGGTCGACACCATTGCCAACCGCATCGGAACGTCGGGCTTTCGTGGTGCGCGGTGCTTACCCATCGGCTACTTTCCGTCGAATACCGTCGGGATTGAGAGTTTAAGACGCGCAACCAATTCGGGCCAGCAGTGTAAGTTTCACTTCACGGAAGTTAAGTCGCAAACGGACTTTCCACGTATAGCTTCCGTGGTTTCGTGGGCCTGTGCGATTATTCGGAATTCATCTCGATTCCTCGGGCGCGCAGGGTGTGAGATCAGCTACCCACGTCCGCCACCGACGGGATCATTCTGGCAATTTCGCGGACGATGAGATCGGGCTCGGTGACCGGAACGTAGTGGCTGGAGTTTTCGGCGACGACGTGGCGGCCGTGCGGCGACTGCGCGGCGCGGTAGGCGTGTGCGGAGATGGCTTCGGCGCGGATCGCTGCGTTCATGCCGTCCCCGGCACGGGCGCCCGAGATGACGGTTACCGGGACGGACCCGAGGTCGGGCGATCCGTCGCGCCACGTGGCCAGCTCATCGATGAAGGTGCGGGCCTGCTGCCGATGCGTCCGAATTACGCTGGGCTCGAACGCCTCTCGTGCCATATCGCGGCGAACGTCGGCAGGTACGTCGCGCATATGGTTACGAAACAACACCTCCAGCAAACCGAGTCGAGCAAGGGTGAGATTGACGGCGATCGCGCCGCGCTCCATACGGCGAAACATGCGACCGAACAGCACATCTGCGGCTTCATCGGCCGGGTCGACGAGCACGAGACCGCCGATCCGATCGAGGCGGCCCGCGGCCGCGAGGCGCACAATCGGACCGCCGGCACTATGGCCGACAAGAATGAACGGCCCAGGGCCGAAGTGATCGAGCACCTCATTCAAATCATCGGCCATGTGCCGCAACGTCCGATCCGCCACATCGGGTGCACTGCGCCCCAGTCCCGACCGGTCATACACAATCGCCCGCGCAAACCCCCCGACCTCCGGCTGCACCCGCGCCCACGACGACCGATCGGCCGCCGCCCCCGCCTCGAACACCACAGTCGGCCCCGCAATACCCCCCCTGCGGCCCACCCGCCACCATCGCGTGCAACCACCGCCCATCCCGAGTCCCCACCCACTCCGACACCCCCAGTGTGTGCACCGCACTACCAGCCACGATTCCCCCATTTCGCACTACACGGCGCGACCTTCGCGCTCCCCAACTAGCCACCGTGAATCCGATTGCCGCCGAATGAACTCCACGTCAACGGCGAGATCTGAAGGGTTACGTCGTCTTCACCAGCACACGTTAGTTCATGGCGGCGGGTGCGACCTGACTCCAATCGAAGACCAGCTCGCCCTTGGTGGCGATGATCGGTTAGGTCAGGCTACGACTGAGCGTTGGGGGACGCCGATGTATTCGCTCAGGGGGCGGATCAGGGCGTTGGATTCGCTTTGTTCAATTATGTGGGCGGTCCAGCCGGTGATTCGGCTCATTACGAAGATGGGGGTGAATACTTCGATGTCGAAGCCGAGTAGGTAGTAGGCGGGGCCGGTGGGGAAGTCCAGGTTGGGTTTGATGCCGGTTGCGTTGTTCATGGTTCGCTCGAGGATCTCGTATATCTGGACCCACTTGTGACCGCCGGTGGCCGTGGCGATGTCGATGAAGGACTTCTTCATCGTCGGCACCCGGGAGTCACCGTTCTTGTAGACGCGGTGCCCGAAGCCCATCACCTTGTCCTTCTTCGCGAGCTTGTCGCGCAGCCACTGCTCGGCGAAGGCGGGGTCGCCGATCGCGATCATGTCGTGCATGACCGCCTCGTTGGCGCCGCCGTGGAGCGGGCCCTTGAGCGCGCCGATGGCCGCGGTCACCGCGCTGTAGATGTCGGACCGGGTCGAGGTGACCACGCGGGCGGCGAAGGTCGAAGCGTTGAAACTGTGCTCGGCGTAGAGGATCAGCGATACTTCGAACGCCTGCACGAGTTCCGGGGACGGGATCTTGCCGAAGCACATGTTCAGGAAGTTCTCGGCGAACCCGAGGTGCGAGTGCGGGGCGATCGGGTCCTGACCGTGGCGGCGGCGGTGGTCGGCCGCGACGATGGTCGGCAGCACCGCCATCATCCGTAATGCCTTGGCGCGGTTGGCGGCTGGGCTGTTGTCGTCCTCGGCGGGATCCTCCGCGCCGAGATAGCTGATCGCGGTGCGCACGACATCCATCGGATGGCAGTTGTCGGGCATCTTCGTCACCAGCGACAGCAGCGACCGATCGGCGCGGCGGGTGGCCCGCTCCTGCAGGCAGAACCGTTCCAGCTGAGCGTCATTGGGCAGCTCGCCATGCCACAGCAGGTAGGCGACCTGCTCGAAGCCGCAGTGTTCGGCCAGATCCTGCACGGCGTAACCGCGATAGGTGAGCGAATTGGTTTCCGGCACCACCTTGGAGACGGCAGTGGTGTCCACGACGACACCGGCAAGACCTTTGTAGATAGTAGGTATGGCGGCTTGCGGCCCATCCGTCGTCCGGCCACCGGGATCGCGCAGCGATGCGGTATTCATTGGTCCCTTCCCAGGCTGAAATTGAAGACGTCGGAATCGAATTCGTTGTAGCGCTCGTACTGCAGCAGTTCGTAGAGCCTGCTTCGGGGTTGCATCCGATCGAGCAAACCCGCCTGGGTGCCCTCGGCGAAGATCTCGCGCAGACCGTTCTCGGCCGCCCACATCGCCAGGCGCAGAGTGGAAACCGGATAGATGACCGCGTTGTAACCGATCGACTCCAACGTCTTCGCCGACAGCAGCTCGGACTTGCCGAACTCGGTCATATTGGCCAGCAACGGAATCGAGACGGCGGCGCGGAACTTCGCGAAGTCGGCCTCGGTGTAGAGCGCTTCGGTGAAGATCAGGTCCGCACCGGCGTCGGCGTACGCCTTGGCGCGTTCGATGGCGGCGTCGATGCCCTCGATCCCGGCGGCGTCGGTGCGCGCGCAGATCACGAAATGCGGGTCCCGCCTTGCGGATACGGCCGCCCGCAGCCTGCGCACCATCTCCTGGGTCGGCACCACGGCCTTGCCGTCGAGGTGCCCGCAGCGTTTCGGGTTGACCTGGTCCTCGAAGTGACAGCCCGCGATCCCGGCGTCCTCGAGGACGGTCACGGTGCGCGCGGCGCTCATCGGCTCACCGAACCCGGTGTCGGCGTCGATGAGCACCGGCAGCTCGGTGACCCGCGCGATCTGCTGCCCGCGCTCGGAAACCTCGGTGAGCGTGGTGAGCCCGATATCAGGCAGCGCGAGATCGGCGGAGACCACCGCGCCGGAGACATAGACCCCCTCGAACCCGATCTCCTGAATCAGCTTGGCCACCAACGGGTTGAACGCACCGGGATACCGCTGAATCGAACCCGAGACCAGACCGGCCCGGAAAGCAACGCGCTTGTCGGCGGCCGAGGTCTCCGCGGCAATAAGGCCCGCCATCAGAACAGTCCGTTCGGCAGTTGCGGCGCCCGCGCGAGGACCTCGTCGGAGACCGTGAACGACAGCTGCGACAATTCCGCGGCACTGAGTTCGGCGGTGCGCTGCGCGACGTCGAGGAAGCGATCCTGCTCGGCGGGTGCGATGACGCCCTCGGCCAGCGTGCGGAACTTCGCGATGTACTGCTCGCGGGCGAACGGCCGCGCCCCGAGCGGATGCGCGTCGGCGATCGCGAGCTCGTCGACGATCACCTCGCCGCTCTTCAGGGTGACTTCGGCCCGTGCGCCGAACGCTTTTTCCGCGGGGTCGGTCGAGTGATAGCGCCGCGTCCACTCGGGATCCTCAGCCGTGGAGATCTTGCGCCACAGCTCAACGGTGTCGGGCCGCTGCGCCCGCTCCGGCGCGTAAGACCGTTCGTGGTGCCAGGTTCCGTCCTGCAGCGCGACCGCGAAGATGTACATCACCGAGTGGTCGAGGGTCTCGCGCGAGGCCGTCGGATCGAACTTCTGCGGGTCGCCGGAGCCGGTGCCGATGACGACGTGGGTGTGATGGCTGGTGTGCAGCACTATCGAAGCGATCTGGTCGAGATCGCCGATCTGCTCGCGCATCCGGCGGGCCAGGTCGATCGGCGCCTGGCTCTGATACTCGGCGGAATGTTCCTTGGTGTAGGAGTCCAGGATCGCGCGCTTCGGCTCGCCGGGGCCGGGCAGCGGCACCGAGTACTCGGCCTTCGGGCCGCCGAGCAGCCAGGCGATCACACCGTCCTCGCCCTCCCAGATCGGCGACGGCGCACCCTCGCCGCGCAGCGCCCGATCGACGGACTCGACGGCCATTTTGCCCGCGAAGGCCGGCGCGTAGGCCTTCCAACTGGAGATCTCGCCTTTGCGGGACTGCCTGGTCGCGGTCGTGGTGTGCAGTGCCTGTCCGACGGCCTGGTAGCTGGTTTCGGCGTCGAGGCCGAGCAGCGTCCCGATGCCCGCCGCGGCGGACGGGCCGAGGTGCGCGACATGGTCGATCTTGTGCTCGTGCAAGCAGATCGCGCGCACCAGGTCGATCTGGATTTCGTATCCGGTGGCCAGGCCGCGGATCAGGTCGCGTCCGGTGCGTCCGGCGTGCTGGGCGACGGCCAGGATCGGCGGGATGTTGTCGCCGGGGTGGGAGTACTCGGCGGCGAGAAAGGTGTCGTGGAAATCGAGTTCACGCACCGCGACGCCGTTGGCCCAGGCGGCCCACTCGGGGGAGTAGCTGCCGCCGACACCGAACACGGCCGCGCCCGGTTGGTAAGGGTGCGCCTGCGCTTGGGCGCGGGCATTGGCGACCGGGCGCCTGGTCAGCGACGCCGCCGCGACCGAGGCGTTGTCGATGATCCGGTTGATGATCATCTCCGTCGTCTCCGGCGCCACCTCGACCGGGTCGGTGGCGACCTCGGCGATGCGCCACGCGAGGTGTTCTTCGCGCGGAAACTGCTCGGCGGAGCGGTGCGTTCGAATGAGATGATTCTTCATATTTCGCACGCTACACATAACGGTCCACTGCGGAAATACCTCGCAAATGCCTATATTTGCGGAAGGGAATCAGCAACGTTGTAAAAGTTGTGTAAGACGCGAGTGCTAGATTTCGGGTTATGCAGAAGATGTATGCGGGCGGTCGGCTGCGCGCGCTGCGTGAACAACGAGGCCTGACCCAGACCGGGATGGCCACCACCCTCGGGCTGTCGGTCAGCTATGTCAATCAGCTGGAAAACGACCAGCGCCCACTGACCGTGCCGGTGCTGCTGCGACTCAACTCGACCTTCGATCTGGACATGCAGTTCTTCGCCGCCGACACCGACGCGCGGCTGCTCGCCGATCTGCAGGAGGTCTTCGCCGAGGACCCCGACGGCGTGGCCATCACGACCACCGAGATCGATGAACTCGTTTCCCGCATTCCCGCGGCGGCGCGAGTGCTGATCGGCATGCATCGTCGTTTACGCGGCGCTACCGAACAGCTCGAACGCGTCTCCGCCGGAATCGACACTCATGCCTCCGATACAGGCACCGGCATGCCTTACGAAGACGTCCGCGACTTCTTCTACGACCACCGCAACCACATCCCCGACCTGGACGCCGCCGCCGAAGAACTGTTCACTCGCCGCGGATTCACCCTCGGTGGCTTGGATCTACAGCTGACCAGGCTGCTGCGCGAGGAACATGACATCGCGGTCGTTATCCGCACCGATGACCCCGATCAGCCTGGCCCGAAACGCACTTTCGATCCCGCCACCCGAATCCTCACCCTGGCTCGACGGCTCTCGGCCGGGCAACGCGCGTTCCAGCTCGCGACCCAATTAGCGTTCCTTACTCAGGCCGACACCATCGACGCGGTTATCGCACAGGCGGATTCGCTCGCCCCGCAGTCGCGTGGCTTGCTCCGGGTCGGACTGGCCAACTACTTCGCCGGAGCATTGATCCTGCCATACACCGCGTTTCACGATGCCGCGGAGGCGCTGCGTTACGACATCGACTTGCTCTCAGCGAAATTCGAGGTCGGCTTCGAAACCGTCAGCCACCGGTTGTCCACCCTGCAACGTGCGGGCCGCCGCGGTGTGCCGTTCTTGTTCGTCCGCACCGACCGCGCCGGAAATATCTCGAAACGCCAGTCCGCCACCGCCTTCCACTTCTCCCGCGTAGGTGGCAGCTGCCCACTGTGGGTGGTGCACGAGGCCTTCGCGACGCCGGGCCGCATCCGGACCCAGATCGCCCAAATGCCGGACGGTCGCCGCTACCTGTGGCTGGCCCGCACCACCGACGAAAGCACCCCCGGCTACCTCTCACCCAAACGCGACTTCGCCATCGGCCTCGGCTGTGACCTCACCTACGCACCCAAACTCGTCTACTCCCACGGACTTCCGATCGACGACCCCGGCGCCGCCATCCCGATCGGCCCCGGCTGCAAAGTCTGCGAACGCCCCACCTGCGCCCAACGCGCCTTCCCCCAACTCGGCCGCCCCATCCGCGTCGACGAAAACAACGCCCTCAACATCCCATACACGCCGAGCGACCAACGCGGCTGACGGTCAGTGCGGAATGCGGCTGTGCGGGTGCGGCGCAGGTCGCTGAACGACAGATTCGCCAGATGCACCTTCTTGCCGAGCCCTTCGAGCGCCACGGCGAGCGGCAGGCCGCCATAGCCATCGAATCCGCCACCAGCCCCCGCTATCACCACCGTGGTGGCGTCCCGCAGACGGGTGAACAGGGGCGGTTCGACCAAGCGAAACAAGGACACCCAGCCATGATGGCCGCGCCGGCACCATCGTGCCAGCTACCGCAGGTGTTGACGGGCTTGGCGCCGGTGGGGTTGTTGGACATCTGATGGCCGCTTCGGTCTCTCTTGGATAAACATCGCCGAGGCATTGCTGAACCGGTCGCGACGAGTGGTTCCATGTGCGGATGAGCCAGCGCGGTGACCTGCGTGCGCGGTACTTTCCCTCCACCTACACGATCCTCGCCGGTGTCGCTGTGCTGGTGTGGCTCGCGGCGTTCGTCATTCCGCCGGGCGCTTACGACCTGGATGACAAGGGCCACCCGATCGCCGGGTCTTACCATCGAATCGAAGACGTCAAGAATTTCGGCGCGCGGCTGCGTGATCTTTTCCTCTCGCCGATCAACGGTCTCTATGGCATTCAGGACGCCAAGTCCGGTCAGGTGGGTCCCGACCTGTCCGGCCATCTGTATGGCGCGGCAGCGGTGTTCCTGTTCGTGCTGGCCGTCGGCGCGTTCATCACCGTCGCCTTCGCCACCGGCGCGCTCGACAGCGGCATCGGGCAGCTGGCCTATCGGCTGCGTAGCCGGTCGTCGCTGCTGATCGTCGGCGTCATGGTGGTTTTCGCGATCGCGGGTACGGTGGAGGGTTTCGCGGAGGAAACCCTCGGCTTCTACGCACTACTGGTGCCGTTGACGTTGGCGCTCGGCTACGACCGGATGACCGCGGTCGGCGCGATCATCTGCGGTGCCGGTATCGGCATGCTGTGCTCGACCGTCAACCCCTTCGCTACCGGCACCGCGTCCTCGGCCGCCGACGTCCCCATCGGCGACGGCATCATGCTTCGCATCGCCATGCTGGTGGTGCTCACCACGACCACCGTCGGCTACGTGCTCTGGTACGCGCGCCGGGTCAAGCGGGATCCCGGCAAGTCGTGGTCGGGCTGGCAGCCCGGCGACAGCGACGTGCGGGCCGATGACCACCGGACCGGCCCGATGACCCGCAGGCAAGCCGCGGTGCTCTGGCTGGTCGCGCTCACTTTCGCGTTCATGATCTTCGCGATCATTCCGTGGGCGGAGGTGATCGACGGCCCCGGCGCCGCGCGGTTCCGGTGGGAATTGGATTGGTACTTCCCGGAACTCACCGCACTGTTCCTGGTCGGCGCGGTGGCGATCGGGCTGGTCGGTGGACTGGGGGAGAACAAGATGTCCGAGGCGTTCGGTAAGGGCTTCGGCGATTTCGTGGGGGCGGGCATGGTGATCGTGCTGGCGCGCGGTGTCACCGTCGTCATGAACAACACCGAAATCACCAGCACCGCGCTGCATGCCCTGGAAGGCGTGGTGACCGGCACCTCCTCGGCGTTGTTCGCGGTCGCGGTGTTTCTGGTGAATGTTCCGCTCGGCTTCCTGATCCCGTCCAGCTCGGGCCATGCCACCCTCGTCATGCCGATCATGGCGCCGCTCGCCGATTTCGCGAATGTGCAACGCTCCCTGGTGGTTACCGCGTGGCAGTCGGCCTCCGGCTGGGCCAACCTGGTCACCCCGACCACGGCGGTGGTGACCGGCGGTATCGCCCTGGCGAAGGTGCGCTACGACCGCTACGTGCGCTTCGTCGCCCCGCTGATGGGCATCCTGTTCGTGCTGATCTGCGCGTTCCTCGCCTTCGGTGCTTGGGTCTGACACGCATGACCGCTACGCAGTGCGTCATCGGACTCCTGGTCTCGGGGGTCGTCATGGGCACCACATCGGTGTGCGGCGGTCCCGATCTCACCCCCGTGTTGCATGCCGTCCCAGCGGCGACCAGTCAGGTGGTGATCGTGCACGCGCCCACTGCCGCAACCACTTACGCGACGTTGGAGACATTCGAGAAGGTCGACGGCGACTGGCGGCGCGCGTTCCCGGCGATGGTCGCCAGGATCGGCGAAAACGGCTTCAGCGACCACCACCGGGAGTCGGAGCCGTCGACGCCGACCGGCATGTACGGTTTCGGTGACACCCTCTACGGCATCGAGCCGGATCCGGGCACCCACTATCCCTATCACGTTCTCGCCAAGGGTGATTGGTGGAACGCGAACCCATCGACCCCTGGCTACAACACCTTCCAGCACGGCGCCGATCCCGGCGGCGCGAGCGAGGCGCTATGGCGGGTCACCCCGCAATACGCCTACTTCGCCGTCATCACCTACAACGTGCCGGCCGTCCCCGGTGCAGGCAGCGCGATCTTCCTGCACGCCAACGGATCCGACGACACCTCCGGCTGTGTCAGCCTCGACCGCGCGGACTTATTGCTCGTCCTACGTTGGCTGGACCCGAAGCGTTCACCCCGCATCGTGCTCGGCCCCGACAACGAACTGACGTGAATCAGCGCACGGACTCCTGCTGGTGTCGACGCCCTAGCTCGGCGGGCCCAAAAGTCAGTTGCCCGGGGCGTTTTCGTCGTCGCTGAGATAGTACTCGACGATCGCGGTCCGGAATTCCGCGTAGCCGAGTGCGCCGTCGCCGTCGCGATCGAGGCGGCGGAAGGCCTCACTGGAATGGGCTGGGTCGATGCCGAGGCCGTCGTACATTTGGACGTACTCATTGAAGGTTAGGGTGCCGTCGCCGTTGGTGTCCACGATGCGCATGAAGGCGTCGGCGATGGAGAGTACCGCGGTCTCGAAATTTTCTGGCGCGGTAACGCTGGATTCCATGACGTCGATGAACTCTTGGCGGTCGAGTTTTCCGTCGCCGTCGCTGTCGCCGCCGGCTAGGAGCAGGCTCCACCATCTGTCGAAGGCGCCGTTGAGCGCCTTTGCGTTTTCCGGGGCGTCGCCACCCGGTAGGGCGGTGAACAACGCCGCCATCTGCTGGAAGTCGGATTCGGAGAGGTAGCCGTCACCGCCTTGGTCGAACCAGTCGAAGACGGTGTTGAATTTCTGACTCTTCGCAGGATCTGCCATGGATCTGTCCTTCTCATCAGGTGGTAGCAGTGGGGCCGAGCCCGGACGGGCGCAGACACCCGTTTTGCGGCCAGATTTGCGAAAAGTCGGGTCGCACCGAAGAACTGCTCTCATTCTTCACCGAATCCCCTGTACTGGTGATGGTTTCGAGACTTGCGTGACGCCTGATCCGGCGAGTCGGTCGCCGTGTCGAACCTTTGTCGTTCATAAATCGAACGCTCGCAACGGATCTCGACCGGGTGCAACGTTTGCCACCTCGGCCGCGATGCGATGGTATGCAGGGGAACTCGAGCACTATTGATGGTTTGCCGGTCGATGCGGGGTTCGGCTCGTTCACGGTGGTGGATGTGGAGACGCCAGGCCTACGGGCTGGGGATCATCGGGTCCTGTCGGTCGCGGCACTGACGTTGGACGGTGGCGGGAACGTGGCGCAAGAGTTTCACACTCTGCTGGACCCTGGCGCTGGCGCGTCGAGTGTCCCCGCCGACTCCGGACTGCAAGCTCGGCACGCTCGCGACTTATTACGGCGTCCCGCAGGCCAGGGCGCATAACGCACTCGATGACACTCGCGTTCTCGTCGGCGTGCTTCGCGCGTTGGTGGCCGATGCCGCGCGGATGGGTATCGCACCACCGCTGCTGCGGTGCCCGCCGAAGGAGAACTATCAGAGTGCATGGGGTGGGCGCACCTCACGCAACGGTCCGAAACAGCCGTGCGTCCACCGCTATCCAGGTCGGCTAGAGACCGGAGGGCGGTTGGTTCAGGGGATGAAGAGCGCTATTGCCGGCGATACCCTGATCGATCGGGACATCCTGGTGAGTCGCGCGGAGTCCGCCGGACTGGACGTGACCGAGGGTGTCAGCAGACTGACCAGTGTCCTGGTGTCGAACTCACCCAACTCGGCAACGAGTAAGGCGCGCAAGGCAATCGAGCTGGGTACGCCAGTCGTGAGCGACAGGGCTATGCCACCGGCTTGGCCACCCTCGCGCGCGGATACGGGGTCGACGTAGACGAATGACGGCGACCTCTGTCGTGTCGACTCGAGGAATTGCGCGTTCGATTCAGTCCTGCGAGCATGCGCTCTTGCCGGAGAGGATGTGGGCCTTGTCAGGTGCTCGGACCGGGCAACGCGCTCGCGCCGCCCGGCGACGTTGCCTGAGTTCAGTTGCTCTGCAGTGCGATTCGGACGCCGAAGGCCACCAGTAGGGTGCCCATGACGGTATCGATGGTGCGGCGGACGGTCGCCTTGGCGAGGATGCCGCGCAGTGCGTTGACGATGTTGGCGAGCACGGTGAACCAGGTGAGGGAGACGAGCGCGGCGATGGCGCCGAGGGAAAGGGTGTCGGTGACAGCGGGTTCGGCGGGGACGAACTGGGGGAGTAGCGCGATGAAGAAGACCGCGACCTTCGGATTGAGCAGGTTGGTGAGCAGTCCTTGGCGGAATGCGGCGATCGCGCTCGGCCCGCTGGCCGGTAGTTCCGCTGCCGTGTCGTAACCGCCGCGGCGCGCGGCAAGCAATGCCCGGACGCCGAGCAACATCAGATAGCCCGCGCCGATGAGCTTGACGATGGTGAAGGCAAGCGCGGAAGCCGCGAGTAGCCCCGCGACACCGAGTGCGCTCACCACCGACCAGAGGAATACGCCGCCGGCAATCCCTGCCGCGCAGGCCATTCCGGCTCGGCGTCCGGACAGTGCCGAACTTCGCGTCACGATAACGAAATCCGGTCCCGGCGACATCGCGCCCACCAGGATCACGCCGCCGAGGGCGAGCGTCTGTGCTGTAGAAATCACATCGCCACCTTAAGCGATCCCGATGCGGCCGGGCAGCTGGATTTCGCCGGGCCTTGTCCCGGATACCGGCTCAGTCCCGCAGTGCGGCGAGCATGCGCTCTTTGCCGGACAGGATGTGGGCCTCCATCAGGCGGCCCGCGGTGGTGGGGTCACCGGAAGCGATGGTCTCGAGGATTTCGCTGTGCTGGCAGTTGGAGATGGTGCGGGCGGTGTCGGACTCGAGGCCGTGGCGGCGGAAGAGGTGGAGTTCCTTGGAGACGTCGTCGTAGAGGTCGGCCAGGCGCGGGTTGCCGGACAGGGCGACGAGGGTGCGGTGCAGGTCGACGTTGCGGGGGTAGTAGTCGTCGACCGTGGGGACGGCGGCTTGGAGTTGGTCGACCTTGGCGCGTAGCTCGGTGAGCTGGCCCGGGGTGATGCGTTCGGCGGCGAGGCGGCCGGCCAGGCCGAACAGGCTGGCGCGGATGTCGTAGAGCTGGGCGGCCTCGGCCACCGAGACCTCGCGCACGAACATGCCTCTGTTGGTGCGGAATTCGACGAGCTTGCCGCGTTCGAGCTGGCGCAGGGCCTCGCGCACCGGTCCTCGGCTGACGCCGAGCCGCGCGGCGAGGGAGGACTCGTTGATGCGGTCGCCGCCGGTGAGGGCGCCCGCGATGATCAGCTGCTCGAGTTCCTCGGCGATCACCTGCAGGAGCGAACTGGACTGATGTTCGGCCACCCGGCGTTGCAGCGCGGTCATCGCCTGTGCCTGTTCGGTCATCCCCGTCTCCCTTGCACCACACCAGTCAACAGCTTCGCAGTCTCCCAGAGCGGATCGTCAATTGCAAATCGTTGACAGTTGACGATTTGCGCGCGCAGACTCGGTTCACCGTCCCGAGCGAACGAAGGAGGACGGAATGAAAATCAAAGACATCCGAGCCAGCGTGCACACCACCTCGATCGATGTGCCACTACTGAGCGAACGGGTCAGCGGCTACGGCCGCGAGGAGCAACGCGAGTTCGTGTTCTGCGAGGTCGAGACCGACGAGGGGCTGACCGGTGTCGCTCTCACCGGTCACTTCTTGGCCAGAGCCGTGGTGGTCGCGCTAGAACAACACTTTCTGCCCGTCGTTGTCGATATGGATCCACGTGAGCTGGAGGCGATTCACCAGCGGGTGTGGCGAAAACTCAACCCGCGCACCATGACCGGCGTGGTGTCCAGTGCGCTGTCACTGCTGGACATCGCGCTATGGGACATCAACGGCAAGGCGGCGGGGCGTTCGGTCGCCAGCATGCTCGGCGGCGCGCGCACCGAGGTGCCGGTCTATGTGACATTCGGATTCCCCCAGTACGACCGTGAAACACTCTGCGCCGCAGCGCAACTGCAACTCGATCAGGGCGTGACCGCGCTGAAGCTGGTGGTCGCGGTAGACAAGGGCGGCTGGCGCGAGGACGCCGCGCGCGTTCACGCGGTCCGCGACGCGGTCGGCCCCGATATCGACCTGATGATCGACGCCAACTACCTGTTCACCCCCACCGCGGCCGCGTGCCTGTGCCGCGCCGTCGAGGACGCGAACCTGACCTGGTTCGAGGAACCGCTGCACCAGAACGACGCCCGCGCGATGGCGGATCTGCGGCGGCACACCAGGATTCCGCTGGCCGCCGGGCAAATGGAGGGGCACCGGTGGCGGCTGCGCGAGCTGGTCGAGCAGCAAGCCGTGGACATCCTGCAACCCAATGTCTGCTACTGCGGCGGTTTCACCGAGGCACGCAAGGCCGCGCACCTCGCGCAGATCTACAACCTGCCGCTCGCGCACGGCGGCGGCTGGCCGCTGTTCAACCTGCACACCCTGGCCGGGCTGATGAACGGCTGGATCCTCGAATGGCATCTTGGCATGGTGCAGGTCGGCGAGCTGCTGTTCCCGGACGCGCCGAAACCGGTCAACGGCCGGATCACCGTGCCGGACCGCCCTGGTCTAGGCCTGACGGTCGATCGCGCGGCGTTGCGCGACACTCTTGTTGTTGACCAGTGATGTGCGGCGATTCCCATGAGCGATACGGCAATCGAGGCGACGCCGGAGTCGACTACGCCTCATCCACGGTGGCGGCGACTGGCCACCAATACCAGCTTTCAGGTGTTGGTCGCGGCGATTCTCGCGGCGATCTTCGGCATCGTCGCGCCGGACGCGGCGGCGAGCATGCAGCCGATCGCGAAGGCGTTCATCGCGCTGATCCAGATGCTCATCGCGCCGATCGTGTTCTTGGTGATGGTCACCGGGATCGTCGCGACCGGCGGGATGAAGGCGGTGGGCCGGATCGCGGCGCGTGCGCTGATCTACTTCGAGATCGTCACCACGGTGGGCATGCTGCTCGGGCTGCTCGCGGTGAACCTGTTCCGGCCCGGCGCGGGTGTCGCGCCACCGGCACACGCCTCCGGTGATCTCTCCAGCTATGTGAACGGCGGTGCGGACCACAACTCGTTCGCCGAATTCCTGTCGAAGATGGTGCCGGACAACGCGGTCAACGCGTTCGCAACCGGCAGCATCATCCAGGTGCTGATCTTCGCGGTGCTTTTCGCCGTCGCGTTGCTGAAGATGCCGGATCGGATCTCCCAGCCGATCGTGGACGGCTGCGCCAAGCTCAGCGACGTGTTCTTCCGGATGATCGGCATGATCATGCTGCTTGCGCCGATCGGCACCTTCGGCGCGGTGGCCGCGACGGTCGGCAAGTACGGGCCGGAAACCCTTACCGCGCTGATGAAGCTGGTCGCGATCGCCGCGATCGCGTTGGTGGCGTTCGTAGTCGTGGTGCTCGGCGGTGTTTCGCTGCTGGCGGGCTTCTCGCTGTGGCGGCTGATCAAGGTGCTGCGCAAGGAGTTCGCGGTGGTGCTCGGCACCTCGTCGTCGGAAGCCGTGCTGCCGCAGTTGATGCAGCGATTGGAACAGGTCGGCTGTCGCCGCAGCGTGATCGGTCTGGTTGTGCCGACCGGGTTTTCGTTCAATCTGGACGGGGTAGCGGTGGTGGTGCCGATCTGCGTGGTCTTCATCGGCCAGGTGTACGGCATCCCGCTCAGCTTCGGTGACCAGCTCGGCTTGTTCCTCATCTTTCTGGTGCTGTCCAAAGGCACTGCCGGAGTGAGTGGTTCGGCCTTCATCACACTGGCCAACACGGTTGCCGCGACCAGCCTGGTTCCTGTCGCCGGACTCGCGCTCGTCCTCTCGGTCGACCGGTTCCTCTCGCTGATGCGCGCCCTGACCAATGTCCTCGGCAATGCGGTCGCGACCGTCGTCATCGCGCGGTGGGAACCCGACGGCCTCGATCGCGAACTCGCCGCCCGCACCATCGGGCTGACCCGCCCGAAAACCACAGTAGGAGAGAAGTAATGCCAAGAATCGTCGCGATCCACGAAGGTGTTGTGCCGATCAGTTCCTCGATGAGCAACGCGTTCATCGACTTCAGTGCGATGGACTGTTCCATTGTCGCGGTGGTCAGCGATGTGATCAGGGATGGTGAACCGGTCGTCGGCTACGGCTTCAATTCGAATGGACGCTACAGCGCGGGAGAGATCTTGCGCCGCCGCGTCATTCCGCGGCTGCTGCAGGCCGACCCGGACGAACTGCTGACCGGGGACGGCGCCGCCATCGACCCGGCCGTGGCGTGGAATCTCATGCTGCGCAACGAGAAACCGGGCGGCCACGGCGAACGTTCGGTCGCCGTCGGCGTGATCGACATGGCGCTGTTCGACCTTGCCGCCAAGCTCGCCGGACTACCGCTCTACCAGTGGCTCAGCCGGCACTACGACCTTGGCGCACCGGACGAGGACGTGTTCGTCTACGCCGCGGGCGGATACTACGCACCGAACAAGGGGCTGACCCAGCTCCAGGAAGAGATGCGCGGCTTCCTCGACCAGGGCTACGACGTCGTGAAGATGAAGATCGGCGGCGCGAGCCTGGCCGACGACGTCAAGCGGGTCGAGGCGGTGCTCGAGGTACTCGACGGTGACGGATCTCGCCTGGCCGTCGACGCCAACGGCCGATTCGACCTGGACACCGCGCTCGAGTACGGCCGCGCCCTCGCGCCGTACGGCCTGTTCTGGTACGAGGAACCAGGCGATCCGCTCGACTTCTCTTTGCACGCGACGCTGTCGGAGCGGTACCCTGGCCCGCTGGCCACCGGCGAGAACCTCTTCTCGCTCCCGGACGCGCGCAACCTCATCCGCTACGCGGGCATGCGCCCCGACCGCGACTACCTCCAGTTCGACCCGGTGCTCGGCTACGGCCTCGTCGAATATCTGCGGATCCAGGACATGCTGCGCCAGCACGGCTGGTCGTCGCGCCGCTGCATCCCGCACGGCGGCAACCAGTTCTCGCTGCACATCGCCGCGGCCCTGCGTCTGGGCGGCAACGAGTCCTATCCCGGTGAATTCCAGCCCACCGGCGGCTTCGCCGACGCCGCCGTCATCGAGCACAGTCGGCTGCGGCTCACCGACACACCCGGCATCGGCTTCGAAGACAAGGCTGAACTGCACCGAGTCTTCCGAGCGCTGCACATGGGGTAGTACCTCCCCACCACTGGCCCGCGGACCGGTTAAGATCAACGCGGCCCATGTGGACGTGGCGGCGTCCCTGGGTGTACGGGGAAGTGGCCCGCCCGGCGGATTATCGACCTTCCGCTGGGCGGGCCACACACGTTCTCGCGCGTTTCGCGAATCTGCCTGCGGCACAGTACCTCTGCGGCGAACCTTTCGCAATCTCTTTCGAATTGGAAATATCGAGACCATCCGAGGGCACGGCGGCGACGAATAGAACGTGGCAGCCGCCGAACCGGCGACGGCTCTGGTGTTCGATTCCACTCGAAAGAGAGATTCCCTTTGCCTAACGAAGGATCGATGGAGCGCGGGCTCGTGAGTTCGACCTCGCGCCGCAGCATGCGGGTCGCGCTCGCGACGGCGCTACTGGCCACTTCCGCGGTGAGCTACACCGTGCTCGTCGCGCCGAATTCATTGGCCAAGCCCGGATCTGATGACAACAAGGTACACATCTGCAACGCCTCGGCGAAGCTCGATCTGATGAAGAAGGGCGACCACCTGCTGGCGAAGGCCTCGAAGGTCGACGAGCCGTCGGGGCAGGACGGCGAGTGTGAAGTCACGGCCTTCGATGGTGAGATCAAGAACGTCTCATACACGGTGAATGGAAAGATGTGCGAGCTCAAGTCCTCGGAGGGCTCAGGCGATGCCAAGGAGGAGATACCGGGTGGCAAGGAAGGTGATGGTACTGCGAAGCAGGCCAAGGTCGCCATTTCGGTGCCGCTGGTAGATGGCGGCAACCAGGGGAAATACACCGTCAGTTTCGTCAGCGATCCGACCAGTCCGCTTGGGTCCGACTCGGTGGAGGTCCATGGCACTTTTCCGGCCAAGCAGTTGCAGCTGGAGAAGTGCGATGCCGCATCACTTCCGGACAAGGCCACGGTCACCGTCAAGGGTAGCGCCAAGCTCGTACCTAAGGACAGCTAGCCCACTGAGGCGCAGGTGATTCGTTGCGCGGCCGTGCCGTTCGGCGCGGCGCGCTATTCGACCTGAATTGTTCTGCCGTGCAGCCTATTTCGTGCACGGCCGCGCGACGGCGGGTGCCGCGGCGAAGAATGGAGAGCACGGCTCGTATGTGGACCAAGCACACTCACGAATCCGATACTGCGGCAAGGCGCCTCGGGTGGCGTGAAATCCTACCGTGGCTGGCCGTGACCATGGTGCGGTACCGGCGTCGGGTCTTCGCCGGATGGCTGCTCGCGGTGGCCGCCGGTCTGGTCGGTCTTCCGCACCTGCTCAGTTCGTTGCAGGCGCCGCCCATCGAGGTGTCAGGGTCCGAATCGCAGCAGGTGGGCCGGATCCTGGCCGAGAGTCTGCCGACCCTCGGACGCGAACAGATGATCGTGGTCCTGCACTCGGCGAAGTGGCGGACGACGGATCCGGCGTTCCGTGGGTCCATCGACGCGGCGAAATCGGCGTTGGCCAGCGAGGACGCGGCATCCGGGGTGCTGTTGCTTCCGGTAGCGGGCGATCCAGATCGCCGCCTACCGCTTGCGCGTGCGCTCGAGCCGTTGCGCCCGCTGATGCGCGACGAGCACAGCGCGTACCTCTTGGTCGGCGTATCCGGCGACGACCGGTCACGGCAGGAGCACGCACCGCTCCTGCAGGCCGTGCTCGATCGGGAGGTGCGGGACCGGTCCGGTGGCGAAGTGCGCGGGTATCTGGTCGGTGTCTCGGTATATGGCGAGGCGATCCAGCAGGTCGAGATCGCGGACCTGATGCGGATCGAGCTGGTTGCCGTGCCGTTGGCGATCGTGGTGCTGTGGTGGGGTCTGCGCCGACCGGTCGCGGCGGTGGTTCCGGTGGTCATCGCGGGGGCTTCGGTGGTCGCAACGCTGGGGTTGTTCGCAATGCTCACCGGCGTTTTCACCGTCGACGGCATGCTGCTGGTCGGAGTCAGCGCTTTGGGCCTCGGTATCGGCATCGACTACGCGTTGTTCGTGATGAACCGTTATCGCGAGGAACTCGCGAACGGGGCGAGCTCTGACCAAGCCATCGGCACCGCCGTGGCGACGACCGGGCGCACCGTGCTGTATTCGGGCCTGATCCTGGTGCTGGCATTGACGAGCTTGTTCATGGTGCGCTGGCATGTGTTCGCGCAGGCCGCCATCGGCGCTCTCGCCGTGGTCACGGTTGCGCTGCTGGCCTCGGTCACGCTGCTGCCCGCCACGCTGGTCTCGTTGACCCGCTGGCTGGAATGGCGGCCGCGGTGGGCAGCCACCGAGGCGGCCGAGGCGGATGCCGCACCGGGGCGGCTGATCCGCTGGGCCCAACATCTGATGCGGCATCCGTGGCCGTACGCGCTGGCGGTCACGGCCGGTCTGCTCGTTGCCGCACTACCGAGCGCCGACCTGGCGATGGGCATCAATCTCGAGCGCCGCGCCTTGGCCGACACTTCCTATCTCACGGGTTTCACCCTTGCCGAAGGCGAATTGGCCGGTGCGACAGGGCCGGTGGCCGTGCTGCTGGAACGCCCGGCCGACGCCCCCGAGCCGGACAGCAGCGCGCTGCAAGCGGCGCTGCGCGCGGATCCGGACGTGACCGCGGTGGCCGCCATCGATAACGGCGTGGACCTCACGGCCATGGTCGTGCTGGGCAAATACCCTATCGATTCGCCGGCTGTCGTACCGATGGTGGAGCGCATTCGTACGGAAATCGTGCCCGCGAACAGCCCGCCCGGCGTGATCGCGTCGGTCGGCGGGCCCGGTGCGCATGTCGCCGATATCGTGGCCGAATCCTCGAAGAAGCTGTGGTGGGTGGTCGGCTGTGTGCTGGCGATGATGTTCGCGGCGCTGGTCGTGATCCTGCGCAGCGTGCTGCTGCCGCTCAAAGCGATCGTGATGAGTTTGCTCGCGACCGGTGCCGCGTATGGACTGACGGTGCTGGTGTTCCAGCGCGACGGGGACGCCGGTGTGATCTGGCCGCAGGTGCCGCTGATCATGTTCGTGCTGTTGTTCGGGTTGTCCACGGACTACGAGCTGTTCCTGGTGCGCCGGATCCAGGAGGAGTTCCTGCGGACCGGTGACAACCGCCGTGCGGTCGCGGTCGGCCTGCACAGCACGGCTCGGCCGATCTCGCTGGCTGCGGCGATCCTCGCGGTCGGTTACGGCAGTCTGCTGGTGTCGCGAATCATCGGGCTGCAGGAGTTCGGCTTCGCCATTGCCACCGCCTTGATCATCGACGCGACGCTGATCCGGTTGGTGCTGGTTCCGGCCCTGATGCAGATCATGGGCCGATGGAACTGGTGGTTCCCGCGCCTGCCGTCGGTCGCGCCGAGTCGGCCTGGTCCGCCGAGTTCGGTTGGGCCGCAAGGGGTCACCCAAGAGCCGGCGATCGAGCAGTTGAGCAGAACGTGACTCGGCCTCGCGACGGAGAGATGGTGCGGCGCACACGCTTCGAGGCGATCGGCCGATACACCCCCGAACGGGTGCGTACCACCGACGAACTGGTCGCGGCACTGGCGGTGCCCGGGGTGACCAGCCTGGGATTGGTGACCGGAATCGAGAATCGGCGGGTGTGCGATGCGCACCCGGACCGGTACGAGTCCTCCTTCGAGCTGGCCGAGCGGGCCATCGCCGACTGCCTGCGCCACTCCGGTTACGCCGCGGCCGAACTGGACATCATCATCTCCGCCTCGATCACTCGCACTCGCGGCAACGGAATCCACTGTGGCGCACCGCCATTCGCACTAATGCTGCGTAATGCGATCGGGGCGACGCGGGCCAGGTGTCTCGACGTCTCGAACGCCTGCGCCGGGATGATCACCGGCGTACTCGTGCTTGACCGGATGATCAAGGCGGGCATCGTGCGCAACGGGATCGTGGTCAGCGGCGAGCAGCTCTCGCCGGCCGCGGAGACGGCGGTGCGGGAGATCGGCACGCGGTCGGACCCGCAGTTCTCGGCGCTGACCCTCGGCGATGCCGGAGTGGCCATGCTGGTCGACGATCGCGGCGATGACGACGACGAAATCCGCTATGTCGAGCTGATGACGCTTGCCGAAGGTGCCGAGCTGTGTCTGGGCATGCCGAGTAATCGCTCGGACGGTATCGCGCTCTATACCGACAACCGGGCGATGCAGACCGATGCCCATTACCGTCAGGGTCTCGATCGGCTCGCCACCGTTTTAGCGAGCGCCGGGCCTGATGCGCCCGCCGAGACCTTCGACTTCTGCATCTACCACCAGTTCAGCGGCCCGGTGATCGAGTATCTGCACGATCTGGTCGGACCGCGCTTCGGCGAGCCCGCGCCCACCGCGCTCAATGTGCTACGCGATTACGGCAACACCGGGTCGACCTCGCACTTCCTGGTCCTGCACGAGCACCTGCGGCAGCAGCGGATCCCCAAGGGGTCGAAAATCCTGATGTTCGCGCAGGCATCCGGCATCGTCTCCGGCGGTCTGGCCGCGACGATCTCACGCCTGGAGGCATAGCCCATGCCCACCGAGATACTGTCCGCCGCGGTCAACACCGATCCGGACACGGGCAGCTATATCGAATTGGCGACCCGTGCGGCACGGACGTGTCTGGCACGTGCGGGCGTCGGAGTCGATGAGGTCGGAATGCTGGTGAACGCGGGCATATTCCGCGACAACAACCTGTGCGAGCCCGCGGTGGCGGCGCTCATCCAGAAGCGTCTCGGCCTGGGTCTCGACTATCGGCCAGGTCGGGTACCCGCCTTCTCCTTCGATGTCATGCACGGCGCGGCCGGTCTCCTGCATGCGATCAGTGTCGCCGAGTCCTTTCTGTTCGGCCCGGACGTCGAGTACGCGCTGTTGATTGCCGGAGACGCGCACCCCTCGGCCCGGCGCGACGTCACCGACACGCTGTACACCCCGAGTGGGGCGGCGATCTTGCTCGGAAAGTCTTCTGCGGTAGGAGGATTCGGGCAGCTGCATACTGTCGAGCCGACCGGGCAGGTCGAACTTTCGGCGTGGCTGGATCTCGGCGAAGCGGGCTCGAATGGGCGCTCGACCGGTCATGCCGTGGTCCGGGCCGATCCGCTGCCCGCCGCCACCGAGGCGGTGCGCGCCTGCATCGCGGCCGAAGCGCTCACCGAAGCCCACTTCGCCGACGGTCGCGCGGTGCTGCTGGCCCCGGCGCCGGATCCGGATTTTCCGGCACGCTTGGCGACCGCGCTCGACCTCCCGCGCGCCTGCGTCGCGGGAATCGACCCCCGGCTCGGCAATCCCTACTCCGCGGCGCCGATTCACGCCTATCTGGCCGCGCGGGACTCGGGACGGTTGGCGACCGCGCAAACGACGTTGTTGCTGGCCGCCTATGACAACTCGGCGGCCTGTCTGGCACATCGGCATTCGCCCGCGACCGGCGGGTGATTCCCGTTGCAGACCACAAAATTCGCAACCCCAACAAGAGGGCAGTCAATGACAATCGGCGAGGCGAGCAGCGAGCAGCGAACGTCGGATCGGATCGCGATCGTCGGCATCGGGTGCCGGTTTCCCGGCGGTGTGCACGACGTCGCGAGTTTCTGGGACCTACTGCGGCACAAGAAAGACGGCATCGTCGAGGTGCCTCCCGACCGGTGGAACCTCGACAAGTTCTACGACCCTGACCCGGAAGCACCCGGGCGCATGTACTCCCGCCGTGGCGGGTTTCTGACCGACTCGCCATGGGACTTCGACCCCGAGTTCTTCGGCATCTCGCCGCGCGAAGCCTCGATCATCGACCCACAGCAGCGGCTGCTGCTCGAGGTGTGCTGGGAAGCACTCGACGATGCCGGACTCACCGCGCGGGTGCCCGGCCGGCCGGTCGGCGTGTACATCGGCGCATTCACCAGTGATAACGGTATTGCCCGAACCACTCCTGCGGCAAGGCCTTTCATTTCCGGGCAGACGGCCCTCAGCTATACGTTCACGCTGCTGTCCAACCGGTTGTCGTATGTGCTGAACCTGCGCGGGCCGAGCATGACCATCGATACGGCGTGCTCGTCGTCGCTCGTAGCGGTGCACCAGGCCAGGCGTGCGATCCTGGACGGGGAGTGCGAATCGGCTCTCGCGGGTGGTGTCAATATGATGTTGCAGCCGGAGACGTCGGTGTCGATGAGCAAGGGGCGGTTCCTCTCCGCCGACGGCCGCTGCAAGGCTTTCGACGCGTCCGCGGATGGTTATGGGCGGGGCGAAGGGGCCGGAATCGTCGTGCTCAAACGGCTCGATGCCGCACGGCGCGACGGCGACCGGGTCTACGCGATCTTACGCGGTACCGGGGTGAACCAGGACGGCAGGACCGCGGCTATCCCGGTGCCGAATCCCGCGGCGCAGGCGGAGTTGGCGCGGGCGGTGTGCGACAACGCGGGTATCGCGCCGGGCGAGGTGAGCTATGTCGAGGCGCACGGCACCGGAACGCCGGTCGGTGATCCGCTCGAAATGGCCGCGCTCGGAAAGGTATACGGCAACGCGCCCGGACGCGACCAGCCGCTCGATGTCGGTTCGGTCAAGGCGACGATCGGGCATCTGGAGGCAGCCGCGGGCATCGCGGGGCTGATCAAGGCCACGCTCACGGTCTACCATCGGACGATCGTGCCGCAGGGCTGGCTGCGGCGGCTCAATCCGGAGATTCCGTTCGCCGAGTTGAATGTTCGGATACCTACCGAGCCGCGTGCGTTGCCGGATAGCGCGAACGTTGTCGCGGCGGTGAACAGCTTCGGCTATGGCGGCACCAACGCGCACGCCATAGTGCAAGCGCCCGAACAACTCCCGGCGCCACCGGTGTCCTCGGTGTTCCCGGTACTGCCGATCTCCGGTCGCACCGCGGACGCGACGAGAGAGATGGCGCGCCGGTTCGCGGTGCTGATAGCCGCGCAGCGCGACGTCGATGCCCTCGTCGCGGCGGCGTGGACGCGGCGTACCCACCATCCGTTCCGCGCGGCTTTCGACTTCGCGGATCCGACTGACCTGCAGACCAAGCTGCAGAGCTTCGCGATGGGTGCGGACCGGCCGCCGTTGCGCGCGTTCACCGGGCGTGCCGCGCAACCGGTATTCGTCTTCAGCGGCATGGGCCCGCAGTGGTGGCGGATGGGTCGCGACCTGTTGGAGTGCGACGGTGTGTTCGCACGCACCGCGCACCGGATCGATACCGAATTCGTCGCGATCGCAGGCTGGTCGATCATTGCCGAGTTGCTGCGGCCGGAGGAGGAATCGCGAGTTACCACAACGGAAGTCGCCCAGCCCGCGAACTTTCTCGTCCAGGTGTGCCTCGCGGCCGAACTCACCGAATTGGGTGTGCGCCCGGCGGCGGTGGTCGGCCACAGTGTCGGTGAGGTCAGCGCGGCTTATGTGTCCGGCATGCTCGGATTGCGTGACGCGCTCCTGGTGAGTTACCACCGCGCGCGGCTGCAGGCGCGTACCGGCGGTGCGATGATCGCCGTCGGACTGCCGGAACACGATGCCCTGGCGGCACTTTCGGACCCCGGACGGTTGTCCGTGGCTGCCGTCAACAGCCCGACGGCGGTCACCTTGGCGGGTGACGGCGAGACCATTGCGCGCGCGCAGCAGGAGCTCGCGGCGACGGGCGCCTTCGTCCGGGCGCTCGACGTCGAGGCCGGCTACCACTCGCACCTGATGGATCCGATCCTCGATGAATTGCGTTCGGTGCTGGTGGATCTCGCGCCGGCGGAACCGCGAATACCGCTGTTTTCGACGGTAACCGGCGAGCGCGTGCGCGGACCGGAGTGGGACGCACAGTACTGGTGCCGCAATATCCGGCAGCCGGTGCGTTTCGCCGACACCGTCGGCGCCGTGATCACCGAGGGCTACCGCGTATTCCTCGAGGTCGGCCCGCATCCGGTGCTGAGCGGCAATATCCGGGAGATCCTGGTTCGTTCCGGCGAGACGGGCACCTCGATCGGGACCTTGTCGCGCAAGGAGGGCGATCTGGTCGGCCTGCGCCGGGCGGTCGCCGAGTTGTATCTCGCTGGCAGCCTGGACGGCTCGACCGTCCCCGGCGGCACCGCGTTCGCGCCGCACGCACCGTTGCCCGCGTACCCGTGGCAGAAGACCCGCGTTTGGACGGACGCCGAAGCTGTTGTGCGGGACCGGCTCGGCACCGATATTCGCTACCCGATGCTCGGCGAGCGTCCGGGACCGGCCCCATCGGAATGGGTCGCGGGACTCTCGGTCAGCGCGCTGCCTTGGCTGCACGATCACGTGGTCGGCGGCGCCGTCGTCCTGCCGGGCGCGGCCTACCTCGACGCCGCGCTCAGCGCCGCCGCGATCCGAACCGGCCGGGCGGAGACGGCGGTCGAGGACGTCCGTTTCGTCACACCGCTGGTGATCGACCCGCACGACGTGCCGGTGCTCCGATCGACGGTCGAGGAATCGACGAAGCGGTTCAGCATGACCGCGCGGTCCGCGCAGGGGGCGACCTGGACCCTGCACGCGACGGGCCGACTGGTCGAGGGCCCGCTGCGACCACGGACGGTCGAACTGCCCAGCGGAGCCGTGACCACGGTCCGCGGCACCGATCTGTATCCGATGCTCGCCGAGCACGGACTCGCCTACGGACCCGCCTTTCAGGGCATTGTCGAAGCCCGCGTCGGCGCGGACTTCGTCATCGCGGAGATCGCGAATCCGGGGGCGGAAGACGGTGCGCACCTGGCACATCCGGCCACGGTGGACACGGCGCTGCAATGCGTCGCGGCCTTGGCGGCGCGAAACACTCAGCTCGCGGGTGCTGTCGTGCCGACGGCGGTGCGCGCGGTGCGGCGCTTCGGGCCGATCCCGGCCTCGGCGACGGTTCTGGTTCGACTGCGCGGCGACGAACGGCTGTGCGCGGACGTCGATGTGCTCGACGCCGACCGCCGACAGGTGCTGACGCTCTCCGGGGTGGAGTTCCGGCCGGTCTCGCCACCGTTGCCGTTGCTCGACCGGATGGCGCGCGTCTGGTACGAACCGCGCTGGGAACAACTCGACGCGCTCGCGGTCGAGGCACCAGACGCGGCGAGGCGGGAATTCGGAGTGGTTGTCGCGCTGGGCGATACAGCGGTGGGGCGGGCTCGGTCGATCGCTGGCGGCTGGTCCGAGAGCGCCGTGCTCGAGGTCGCCGACGCACACCAGACGGATGTGGAGACCGTTGTCGAGACGGCATTGCGGTCCGGGCTCGACGGTGGCGACGCGGAGCGAGCGCGATTGACAATCGTCGCGGGCGCCGGATCGACGCCGTCCGACGCTGTCTACGCGTTGACCAGGATCGCCAGGGCCGCAGCGGCTCTCGGCGACACCGCGGCGATCTCCGCGGTCCTGGTGACAGCGCACGCGCTGTGCCTGCCTGCCGCGGGCACCGCCGACCTCGACCTGGCACAGGCTGGCTTGGTCGGAGCACGCCGATCGCTGTTCAACGAACAGCCTGCGCTGGGTTGGCGGCTGATCGATACCGAGCCGGATGCCCCGGTGGACCAGATTATCGGTGAAATAGTGCACGGCACAGCCGAGGTGGACGAGGTCTGCCTGCGCTCGGGAACCCGATGGGCGCAGCGCTTACGCGGCGATTTGCCGGAGCAACTGCGCCGCCGCAACGAAGAATGTGCCCCCGACGACGCCGAGGCGTCCTTCGCACTCGAGCCGCCCGCCACCCGATTGCTTCAGGACCTGTGCTGGCGCGAAGCACAGCGCACGCCGCCGGGCGACGGTGAGATCGAGATCCGGATGGACGCCATCGGTCTCAACGCGAAGGACGCCTACAAGCTGCTCGGCTTGCTGACCGACGAGTATCTGGACGGCACGTTCTTCGGAAAAGGCATTGGGCTCGAGGGTGCGGGCACCGTGGTCGACGTCGGTCCCGGGGTCGGCGGAATCAGCGTCGGGAATCGAGTCCTGGTCTCCGCGCGCGACATGGCGCGCAGGTATCTCACCGTCGACCACAACTTCGCGGTGGTGGTGCCGCCCGACTGGGCGCCCGGCGTATGCAGCTCCTGGGTGCCGTTTCTCACCGCGGAGATCGCGCTGGTCGACGCGGCGCGCGTCCGGCCCGGTGAGATCGTGCTCGTGCACGGCGGTGCGGGCGGCGTCGGGCTGGCCGCGATGCAGGTCGCCCGGCAGCTCGGCGCCGTGATCATCGCGACGGCGGGCAGCGAGGAGCGCAGGGCCTACGCGTTGGCGGCGGGCGCGCATCATGCCATCGACTCGCGGACGGTCGCCTTCGTCGACGATGTCCTCCGGATCACCGAGGGACACGGCGCGGATGTCGTATTGAGCAGTGTCCCAGGCGAATTCGTCCGGCAAAATCTCAATGTCGCGGCGGAATTCGGGCGCATCGTAGAGATCGGCAAGGCCGACATCTATGGCGGCGGCGTTCTCGACCTGCGTCCGTTCGACCGAAATCTGTCGTTCATCGCGCTGGACCTCGACCGCCTGATGCGCTTGCGGCCGTTGGTTGTTCGCCAGCACACGCACGCTCTGGTCGAGAAGCTGAAGAACGGGAGCTACCGGCACCTGCCGTTCGAGATGTATCCGAGCTCCGACATCGCGGCCGCGTTCGAGGCGGTGGTCCGGCCGCAGCGAATCGGCCGGGTGGTGCTCGACCTCGATCAGCCTCCGGCCGTTCGCCGCCGTACCCCGGATATCGGAATCCACTCGGACGCCTGCTATCTCGTGACCGGTGGGTTCGGTGCGTTCGGTCTCGCGACGGCCCGCTGGTTGGTGCGGTCGGGTGCGCGCCACCTCGTGCTGATCGGTCGCCGGGGTGCGGCAGGCCAGGACGCCGAGCGGCAGCTGCGCGAATTCGTTTCCGCCGGAGTGGAGGTGATCGAAGAAAAGGTCGACATCGCCGACTACGACGCGGTGGCTGCCCTCGTTGCGCGCGCCGTGGCGCGCGCGGCCCCGGTGCGCGGCGTCTTCCACGCGGCGGGCATTGTCGACAACACCCCGGTGCAGTCGTTGACGGCGGAGCGGGTCGCGCGGGTTTTCGCCGGAAAGGTCGACGGCGCGCGCAATCTCGATCGGGCGTTGCGGGTGTCGGATGTCGATCTGGATCACTTCGTCCTCTGGTCGTCGGTCAGCGCCTTGCTCGGCGGATTTCCCCAGTTGGCCTACGCCGCGGCCAACGCGACGTTGCAGGCGTTCGCGCATCATCGCCGTCGGCGCGGTGAACCGGCGCTGTGCCTGGACTGGGGCGCGATGGCCGGCGGCGGCATGGCCGAGGCGGACCACGAAACCGTGCGTTACCTGGCCGCTTTGGGATTGCGCCCGATACCGATGGATACCGGTGCGGACTATCTCGGTGAGTGCCTGCGGCTCGGGGCCGGGCATGTGTCGATCGTCGACATGGACTGGACCAAGGCCGTTGCCACCATGCCCGCGGTGACTCGGTCGGTACGGTTCGCCGACTACGCCGCGGGCTCGGAGGCCGACGAGAGCGGAGCCGCGGCATTGCGCGCGCGCATCGTGGCACTGCCACCGGGTGAACGAGCGGCCGCGATCACCACCGAACTGGCCGGGGTCTTGGCTGTTGTCATGGGAGTGTCGCCCGACGCGGTCGAGGTCCGGACACCGCTACTGGAGTTGGGCATGGATTCGCTGATGGCGGTCGAGTTCGCCGCGCGCGCGGGCAGATTGACCGGAGTCGAGCTGTCGCCGGTGCAGATGGCACGTGGACTGGGACTTGGGCTGTCCGACATCGGCGCGAAGATGGCAGGGGAAATTACGGGGCAGTCCGGATAGGTGTGCTGCGTCCGCTATCGCCGGTGTTCATCGCCGGCGATAGCGGACGCGGCACGGTTGCGCGAGCTGCACCACCATTTTGGAGTGGTCGTTGCGATAGGTGTCCGACGGTTGGGCGAGCTCGAATTCCCAGTCGCGCAGCAGAATCGAGAAGATCGCTTTGAGTTGCATGAGGGCGAACGGTGCGCCGACGCAGCGGTGACGGCCCGCGCCGAAGGGAATCCAGGTCCAGCGGTTGATGATGTCTTCCTGGCGTGGATCGAGGTAGCGGCTCGGGTCGAAGGCGTCCGGGTCGGGGAAGTCCTCGGGGATCCGGTTGGAGATCGCGGGCGTGGCCGCCACCATGTCGCCTGGTGCGATGCGATGCCCGCACACCTCGAATTCGTCGCGGGCGATGCGCATCAGGATGATCAGCGGCGGATGCAGGCGCAGTGACTCCTTCAGTGCCGCTTCGAGATTCGGGATCTGGCGCAAGGCGTTGTGGCTGACTTCCGAACCGTCGGCGTACAACTCGTCGAGTTCGGTGACCACGCCGCGCAACACGTCGGGATGCCGCAGCAATTCGATGGTCGTCCACGCCGCGGTGCCGGAGGTGGTGTGGTGGCCGGCGAACATCATCGAGATGAAGATGCCGGTGATCTCGCTCGCCGAGAATCGCGCTGCGCCGTTGTCGTCGCGCACCGAGATGAGAATGTCGAGCATGTCGCGAGAGTCCTTGCCCGACGGTGGATTCGCGGCTCGGCCCGCCATGATCGACTGCACCAGTTCGACCAGTTGCTCGCGTGCCTCGTCGCGGCGCCGGAAGCTCTCGATCGGCGCGTAGGGGTCGACGTAGGCCAGCGCGTCGGTGCCCTGTTCGAGCTCGTGGTAGAGCCGCGCGAATCGCGCGTCGAGCTCGTTGCGGAACTTCACGCCGATGAGGCAGGCCGAGGACGTGTAGATGGTCAGCTCGGCGAAGAACTCGAGCAGGTCGATCTCGCCCTCGTCGTCCCAGGCGGCCAGCATCCGATCCACCTCGGCGGCAATGGTTGCCGCGTGCCCGCGCATGGACTCGGCGCGCAATGCCTGGTTGTGCAACATCTCCTTGCGGCGCTCCGGGCTCGCGTCGAAGACCACACCCTCGCCGAAGATCGGCGTCATGAACGGGTAGGCCGCGCCCTGGTCGAGATCGTCGTCGCCGGAACGGAAGAAGAATTCGTTCGCCTCCGCACCGGACAGCAGCACCACGTCACGCCCGGCGAGCTCGAAGGTGCCGATGTCGCCGCATTCGGCACGAACTCGGCGCATCAGCGCGATCGGATCGGTGCGGAACTCATCGAGATGCCCATGCTCATCCGCACCCCCGGACACCCGCTGCGGCTTGACCAGTGTCATCGGAAATCCTCTCAGCAGCCTGTCCAGATGCATGCTGGACATGTGTCTGGACAGTACTTCAAAGAGGCGCCCGATGCCCAACGTTTCACCAGTCCACCCCTCGCCGAACACAAGTCGGTCCCGAGTGAGGGTGCGGATTCTGCTGCTAGCCGCGGGATTGCGGGCTGCGCAGGGTCAGTGGTCGGAGGCCGACCACGACGGCTCGGCATGGCCCTACTCTGACGGTGGCTTCGGCGTCACCGAGTGTGTTCACCGTGCCTGTGCTGCGCCGGTGGCGGGGTCGTTGTCGGACTGGTCGTAGACCGCGTCCACCAGCGCCGGGCGGACCACCCTGCCGAGGTATGTGTAGCCGCGGCGAATCAGGTTGTCCACGTGGAGGTTTCCGTCGGGTTCGCCTCGAAGGGAGCGGATTTCGTGGGTTTCGGGGTCGATCGATTCGCCGGGGTGGCCGAGGGGGTGGACGCCGCAGGTTTCCAGGATGACGTGGAGTTCCTCGATCAGGGAGGTGACGAACGGGTCAGGGGTGTGCTGGTCGGCTCGGTCGATCAGTCGGGCGAGTTGCAGCACGACTGGCAGGAGGTATTCGGCGCCTAGGCCCGCCTCTGCGGTGGCGACGCGGAGTTGTAGAGCTTCGACGAGTTGGCGGTAGCCGCGGTCGTCGAGGAGGCGACGTTTGAAAAGATCGGACAGACCGGCCAATTCTGTTCGGATGCTGTCGAGTTGGTCGGCGACGGTGTTGTCGGTCATGTCACCTTCGCCCAGGTTCGTTCCGTCGACCAGGTCGACCACCTCGATGTGCAGCGTGCCGTCGAGGTCGCAGGAGAAGACGACACGGATCGGGGAACCGGCCGGTCGTTGGGCGAGGGTGAGTTGCGCGGTGCCCAGAATACGCACGTACCTGGGGTCGACGCCGTTCTCGTCGCCTTCGGTGACCTGCAAGAACAGCGACTTCTGGCGATCTACGACGGTGGCGAACCAGTCGGCGGTGACCTGGCACGGCACGGTCAGGTTGGGTCGCACGACCATCGCGTTGGACGGCACGCCGTGCTCGTTGTCGGCCACCACACCCAGACCGTGCGACACCACATCGCGAATCGCAACAGTGCGTCGACCGGCCAGAGACGGTGGCCGCCCCGCCGACTCCGCGTGCCGGAGTTCGCCGATGATCGCGGCGCCGAGCGCGACCGCCTCGTCGGGATGGATCGAGACATCGGCGGGCCTGCCCGTGACCCGTTCGACGAGGTCACGCACCATCGGCATGCGCGTCGAACCGCCGACCAACAGCACCTTGTCGAGGTCGCGGTAGGTCAGCCCGGCCAGTTCCACCGCTTCTTCGACGAGATATTCGCAGCGAGTGAGCAGATGGCGGGACAGCTCGACGAATTCGGCCCGGGTCAGCCGCAATTTCGCGGAATGGTCCTGGTGGGTGATGAAGATGGTGGCCGACTCGGCGGTCGACAGTCGCCGTTTGGCGTCCTCGGCGCGTTCGCGCAGTTGCGCCCCCGCGGTGGAATCCTCCTCGAAACGCGCACCGCCCGCGCGCTCGAATTCCGCCCGCGCCCAGGTGATGATCGCGTTATCGAAATCGTAGCCACCAAGCTGTGGGTCGCCGCCGACCGCGAGCACGTCGAAAGTGTCGCTACCGCACCGCATTACGGTGACGTCGAGGGTACCGCCGCCCAGATCGACGACGAGCAGCGTGCCTGCGTAGTCGCGGCCGAGCCCGAAGCTCACCGCCGCCGCGGTCGGCTCATTCACGATGCCGATGACATTGATTCCGGCGATCTCGCCCGCCTGCCGTGTCGCGGTGCGTTGCGCCTCGTCGAAGTACGCGGGCACGGTGATGACCGCGTCGGCGACGTATTCGGTGAGTTCGCGCCCGGCATCGGACACCAGGGATTTGAGAATCAAGGCCGAGATCTCTTCCGGCCGATATTCGCCGTCGGTCGACTCCGGGAAGAATCGGTAGTCGGGATTTCCCATCTGCCGCTTGATGAACTGCACGGTATCCAGCGGAAAAGCGCTCAATTGCCTTTTCGCCTTGGTTCCGACGACGATATCGGAACCGGCGAACAAGACTACCGACGGTGTCAGATTGACGCCGTCGCGATTCGGAATTATCTCCGATATTCCCGCCTGATTTATCGCGGCGACGGCCGAATAGGTGGTGCCGAGATCGATACCGATAACGCGTGCGCTCATCGCGCCAACTGACTTGCCGCTTTCCAACGGGGCACCCAGCAGGTCTTGTAGACGAGGAATCCGATGCCGCAGGCTGCCAGGAGCAACAGGAGACCGACGCCGGCTGCGCCGGAACTGAACAGAATGAAAGCCAGGACCACAGCGGCCACCGGAATGCCGACCGCGCGCAGGCTGGAGAAGCCGAACAGACCGGGAACCTGCCAGGTCATCTCCTCCATGCGGGCGAGGTACGACAGGATGTCGCGCGCACGGTTGGCGACGTCGAGATCATCGGTGGGCAGGCTCGCGGCGCGGGTGGCGAGCTCGCGCATGGCGGCGATCTCGGCCGGTGAGGTCGCTGCGTAGGAGTCGTTGTTCTGCACGCGCGGGGTCTGCTCGGCCTTGTCGAGTAGCGCGCTGGCGAGGTAATAGGCGACCAGCGGCACGCCACGGTGGGCGGCGTGGACCGGTTCGATCACTTCGAGCGCCTTGTCGACCAGGCCGTGTTGCAGATAAACCCCGCCGATGGCGATCTGGTAGATGTACTCGTTCGGCGCGAGCCGTGCGGCGGCTTGATAGCTGCTCAGCGCGTCGGACCACAGCTTCATCTGCTCCTGGATGAGGGCGGTCTGGAACAGGTAGTCGGGGTTGTTCGGCGCGATGGTCGTGGCTTGCTTGGCCTCGTAGATCGCGTCCTGCAACTGCCCGATGCCGGCATTGGCGCGGGCGCGAAGGATCCACGCCTCGGGCGAGTTCCCGGCGGTGTGGGTCGCTTCCCTTGCCGCGTACGCGGCATTGCGGTAGTCACCGCGGCCGAGCGCCGCGCGGGCCTTGGCGAGCCAGTCGCCGCCACCCTGCACCGCCGCCGGTGCCGCGACGCCGCCCGCGCTCAAGTCGCGGTCGTAGGCTTGTCGCTTTGCCGGCTCGAGCAGGATGTCGAATGCCTGACGCAGCAGGCTCGTCTTCGTCTCGGCTTCCTGGCGCGTGCTCTGATCCGCGCTCGCGGTCCGTTTGGTCCAAATGCGGGTTGCTCGTTTGTGAGCGTCACGAATGGTGTCCGCCGAGGCGTCGCGCTCGACGCCGAGAAGATCGTAATAGTCGACCTGCACGGTCACTGGCTTACTCCGAATCAGTTGCAGAAAGCCTACTGCTGCGAACTCGGTCGCATCGTAGGAATAACATCGCACCGGTCGCGATTTCTCCCCACTGTGACAGTCCGGCTGAGGCCGCGCTATCGGCTGTTCGGTGGACAAATCGACCGTTTGCTGTCAGTCATCGGGAGGACAGACAGGCCGCGGTGAACTCGATACCGTTTCCTGTCGAAGTAGCGAAAGAAACAGTCGAAGGAGAATCATTGTGGCCGGTCTGAAGTGCAAGTGCCATCGCCCGCTGGTGGATTGTCAGGCGTGCAAAGGAAAGGGCGGGGGATCCGACCTCGGCAACCACCTGACTTGTGGTCAGTGCGATCAAGGGTTGGTCTGCCCGGACCACGGCAAGCACTGGAAGTAACCTGTCGGCGCCGGGCTGCTAGCGGGTCAGGCGTCCGAGAAGGGCTGAGGCGCAGGCGATTCCGATGATGGCGGCGAGGACGAGGACGCCCATGTCGGTCCAGAGGTGGTAGGTGCCGCCGACCAGGAGTCCGCGCAGTGCGTCGACTTCGTAGCTGAGGGGATTGATGTGGCTGATGGCGCGCAGCCAGGCGGGCATCAGGTCGAGGGGATAGAGCGCGTTGGAGGCGAAGAACAGTGGCATGGTGATCGCTTGGCCGATGCCCATCAGGCGGTCTCGTTTCACCACGAGGCCCGCGATGGTCATCGAGAGGCATGCGAAGAAGGATGCGCCGAGGAGCACGGCGACTACCGCGGCGAACAGCTTCAGCGGGTTCATCGTCATGTGCACGCCCATGATCAGTGACAGCATCACGATGATCAGCACCTGGGATACCGCGCGTACCCCTGCGGCGAAGCATTTTCCGGTGATGAGCGCGGGTCGGGGAGTCGGGGTGGCCATGAGCTTGTTGAGGATTCCGGCGTCGCGGTCCCAGATCAGCATGATGCCGTAGAAGATGGCGATGAACAGTGCCGACTGCGCGATGATGCCCGGCGCGAGGAAATCCAGGTAGGGCATGTTCCCGGTGGGGATGGTGTGCAGCCGGGCGAAGGTGGTGCCGAAGATCAGCATCCAGAGTGCCGGTTGTACTGCGCGCGTGACGAGTTCGGTGCGGTCGTGGCGCAACTTCTGGAGTTCGACCAGCGCGAAGGTGTTGATTCGGGAGCCGAGGGTGCGCAGTCGGGCGATGCCATGCGGGGCCAGTCGCAGCGGCGGGTAGTCAGCCTGCTCGTTGAGCGGTTCGACGGGTGCTTCGGACACCGCGCAGCCCTCCTTCGGTGGTGGTCGAGTCCTCGTCGAGGGCGGCACCGTGATGGCGGAAGACGTCTTCGAGGGTGGCATCGGGGCCGAGGGCCGTCTTGAGTTCAGTGGGGGAGCCCACCGTCTGCAGTTTTCCCTTGTGCAGCAGCGCGACTCGGTCGCACAGCAGATCGGCCTCGGCCATGTAGTGGGTGGTGAGCAGTACCGTGGTGCCGAAGCGGTGGCGCAGCTCGCGCACCCGGTCCCAGACGCTGTCGCGGGCAATGGGATCCAGGCCGACGGTGGGTTCGTCGAGGATCAGCAAGGCGGGCCGATTGACCAGAGCCTGGGCCAGTTCCAGTCGGCGGACCATGCCGCCGGAGTAGCCTGCGGCGAGCCGATCGGCCACCTCGAGCAGGTCCATGGCGGACAGGACCTCTTCCACTCGCTTGGCGCGTTCGCGGCGGGGTACGTCGAACAGGCGCGCGAACCAGGTGACGTTCTGTCGGCCGGTCAATGCGCCCTCTATCGAAAGTTGTTGTGGCACATAGCCGAGGTTGTAGCGGATATCGATGTCGCGCCGTCCGACCTCGAATCCGAGCACCCGGACGGTGCCCTCCTGTACCGGCATCAGCGTGGTCAGTAGGCGGATTGTGGTGGTCTTGCCCGCGCCGTTGGGGCCGAGCAGGCCGAAGACTTCGCCGCGTTCGATGCGCAGGTCCACGTGGTCGACCACGATGTGCTCGCCGTAGCGGTGGGTCAGGCCCGTGCATTCGACGGCCGGGCTGTGCTGGGGTGGGGCAAGGGAATTCGAGCTCATCGCCGTGTCCTCTGTTCGTGCTCGTGCAGGATGCCGGTCAGCTTGCCGACTACCGCCAGGCCGCGGATCAGCTGCTCGCGTTCGTCGGCGGTCAGCTCGTCGAGCGCGGCGGCGACCAGTCCGTGTCTGCGCCTGCGGGTTTCGTCGACCGTCCGCTGGACCGGTGCGGGCAGGCTCAGCCGGGTCGCGCGCCGGTCTGCCGGATCCGGCTCGCGCACCAGCAGATCCGCCTTCACCAGCGCGGTGACGAAGGTCGACACGCTGTTGGGGGCCAATCCCATTTCGGTGGCCGCGGCTTTGACCGAGATGTGCGGGTTGCGGCCGACGAGGCGCAGGAACTCCGCCTGCGAGGCGCTGACGCCGGGCTGATCGAAGGATCGGCCGACCAGCCGCGCGATCTGTCGGCGGAAGCGGCCGAAGGTATTCAGTAGTCGCCCGACCAACTCCTCCTGGGCCGTGGCATCCAGCTGCGCTTCCATGTCGCCATATTAGCTCTGACTAAGAGCTAAATCTAGATCGGTCTGTGGTACTTGGCCGGTCGAAGGGGTCAGCGGTCCAAACGTACGCACATTTGCACGAACATCCGCAAGCACAGTTAGGCGGGAAAGTGCCAAACTCGAAGGGTGAAGAAAGATCGAGCCTATGCGCGTGACGAGCCGCCTGGCGCCCAGGACAACACGAATATCGGTGATGTACCGACCGTTCTCCGGCGGATGCTTGGCTCGCGACTCCAGCAGTTACGCAAAGAACGGAAGCTGACCCAGCAGGACGTCGGGGCCGGAATACATACTTCGGCCCCGACGATCAGTCGCATCGAATCCGGCATGGTCGGGCTCCGCACCTGCGACGTGATCAAGCTGCTGGAGTTCTATGGCGTCACCGATCCCGAGGAGCACGACAGATACCTGTCGCTGGTGCGACTCGGCAACCGGCCCGGCTGGTGGCATCGTGACAGTGATTCGCTGCCCAAGGGATTCGAGTTGCTGAACCTGGAGTCGGCCGCACGCACGATTCGCTGTTACGAGCCCGCGGTCGTCCCCGAACTGCTGCAGACGCCGGAATACGCCAGGGCGGCACTGCGATTACGGTATCCGGAGCGACCGGAGGGCGAGCTCGACCGGCTGCTCGAGGTGCGACTGCGGCGCCAGGAAATTCTCGGCCGTCCCGGCGCACCGTACCTGTGGATTCTGGTCGAGGAGAGCGCGCTGCGCAGGCCGATCGGCGGTATCACGGTGTGGCGCAATCAGATCGAGCGCCTCGGCGAGGCGATTCAGACAGCGAACATCGTCATGCACGTGGTCGGCGATGAGGTCTGCGGGCAGGCGATCGCGGGCAGCGCGTTCCTGTATCTGCGCTTCAACGAACCGCAGTTGCCCGACGTCGTGTGCGTCTCCCAACCGACCAGCACGTTGTACCTCGAAAGCTGGGAAGACATCAAGCGCTACCGGTATATCGCCGACCTGCTCGCCATGCGCGCCGCCCGACCGAGCGAAACCGCGAGTCGGCTGGAGTCGCTCGAAGCCGGGCCGGCACTGCCGGGCAGCGGAACAGTGTCGGCATGAGTTCGACGCCATCCCAAGAAGATTCGGGCCCGCAGCCTTCGGAGTCACACCCCAATGGCCCGCCGTGGCTGGAGTTGGCGGCCGCGGCGGCCGTCGCGGCCCCGGTAGGTTTGTTGACCGATTGGCCGACCGCGGTGCAGGTGCTTGTCACCATTTTCGGGGGGATGATCAGCGTCCGCCAGGTGTCAGATCGCCGGTAGGCATGTGGTTGTCTGTGCGCTGACGCCGAACTGAGCATCGGCGACTGGCTCCTGACCGCGACTATTCGGTGGGGGCAGATCCGTTTCTCAACGGGGTGAGTGCGGCGACCAGTCGTTCGGTCAGGGGCGTGGGGATGGTGCGTTGCTGGGCGATGCGGAGTAGGGCGCCGCCGATCGCGTCCAGTTCGAGGGGGCGGCCTGCTTCGGCGTCGCGTTGCATCGACGACTTGGCTTCCGGGGGGAAGGTGTCGTAGAAGCGGAGGGCTGCTTCGACGTCGGAGGCGGGGTTGAGGGCGGCGATTTCGGTGACCAGGTCGACCAGTTCGGTGCGGTGCTCGGTGCGCAGGGTGCCGACGGAACATCGGTAATGGGTGGTCAGTAAGGCGAAGGGGGCGAGGAAGAAGAGTTTGGCCCAGAGCATGGCGACTTCGTCATCGCGTGTTTTCGCTTGTACGCCAGCGTCGTTGAGGAGCGCGACCAGTGCGTCGAGGCGGGTGGGTGCGGTGGTTGCGCTGGCGAGATCGATCTCGACGAAAGGGCTGCCGTGTTCGATGGAGCCTGGCGCGACGCGGTTCGACGCGACCCGGATCACGCCGGGCACAACCAGTTCCGGTCGGTACCGCTCGCGCAGGGCCGAGGGATGTTCGATTCCGTTGAGCAGCGGTACAACCAAGCCGTCGCCGAGGACAGCAGGGGACACCCGGTCGACGGCCGCGGCGAGGGCGTTCTGCTTGACCGTCACCAGGCACAGGTCAACGGGTTCACGTAACTCGGTGTCCGCCTGAGCTTTTACGGTGAAGTCGCCGAACATCGCACTGTGCACGTGCATGCCGTGCTCCTGCACGATGCGCGCCGTCTCGGACCCGCCGAGGAAGGTCACCCGGTGCCCGGCCCGGGCCAGCAGCGCGCCAACCAGCCCGCCGACACCGCCGGGTCCGAGCACCGCCACGCGCCATGGTCGCTCTGTAGTCATCGCGTCCTCTCGTTGTCAGCAGGGAACCATATGTCCTCGGTGGCCAGATCAGTGGTCCGGTATTTACCGAGCGCGCTGATCAAGAGCCGGAGCTCCAGGTCGAACGCGGCGAGCAGGTTTGTCAGTCCGTGATCGGCGTTCTCGTCGGCGGCGACCAACGCGGCCCGGCCGAGGCCGGCTGCCGAGGCGCCGAGGGCGAGGCATTTGACGACTCGGGTTCCCTCCCAACATCTTCCGGAGACCAGCAGGCTGTGCTCGTGCCGGTCGCGGCCGGCGACGCGACGCAGACATTCGGCCAGCGGCAGACCGACATGATCGAGGAAACCGTGCGGTGCCCAGCCGGTGCCCGCCTCGGCGCCGTCGATGGTCACCGCGTCGGCGCCCGCCGCCCAGGCGACCTCGGCGGCGTCGGCCACGTCCCGGGCGGGCGGCAGCTTCACCCAGACGCGGCAGCGCGGATAGTTGTTGCGCATCAACCGGATCTGCTGACGCAGGATCTCCGCGGTGAAGGTGCCGGGGGTGGCCGAGCGCAACACCGAGGCGTCGGCGGCGTCGTAGATGTCCAAGATGTCGTACTGCGCCGAGAGGTGCGCGGCGCGTTCGCGGGGGATGAGGGTCATGCCGCCGATGCCGGGTTTCGCGCCCTGGCCGACCTTCAGCTCGAAGGCGAGGCGGCCGGTGGCCAGCAGCGGCTCGCTGGCCGGGTCGCTGTACACCAGGTTCCATACCTCGGCGTCGGCGTCCTCGGTGCTCTGCTGGACGATCACGCCGCCGAGATCGTCGGCGGCCATCTTGGTGTATTCGGTGAGCCGACGCAGCAGTGAGCTCTGTTCCTCGTCGGCCATCCGGCCGTATCCCGAGACAGGCACGATGTTTTCGCCGATCACCATCGGCACGCCCGCCGCGCCGGCCTGCCCGGCGACCGCGACGCCGAGATCGCCGTTGGCCACGGCGGTGGATCCGAACGCCGAGACATACACCGGCAGCGTCGAGCGCAGACCGCCGATGGTGGTACTCAGATCGACGTCGCCGGCCAGCGGTTCCCGGCCGAGGTCGAACATCTTCTCCGCGCGCAGCGGCACGAACACGGGCGGCACCAGCCGGGCGTGGTCGATCGCGTCCATCGCCTGCGCACCCGGCGCGTCCTGGCCCTGCCCGAACAAGGTAGCGCCGTACCGCGCGTTGTCCGGAAACACCGACCCCGCCGCGGTGCGCGCCCGCGCCCGCACCTGCCGCTCGGGAAACCCAGGAGCCGACAGCACACTCATGGACGTAGCTCCCCAGGGATCTTTGGGTAGGCGGTGGCTTGCCACACAGCGGCGAGGCCGCCGAGGAATCGGGTGAACCGCTCGACGCCGAGGCCGAAACCAGCGCTTGGCGACAGTCCGTCCCGGGCCAGGGTGAGGTACCACTCGTATTTCGCTGGGTTCTCGCCGGTTTCGCGCATCCGGGTGAGCAGCGTGCGGTAGTCGGACTCGCGTTCGCTGCCGCTCATCATCTCGCCGAACCCGCCGGGGAAGATCAGGTCGAAGTTGCGCAGCATGCCCGGCTCGTCGGGGTTCTCGCTGTCGTAGAAGCCGCGCGAACCCTTGGGGTAGTCGGTGATGAAGAACGGGCGGGTGGCGGCCGCGGAGATGATTTCCTCACCCTGCCAGTCGATTTCGGTGTGCTCATGCTGGTCGTGGCCGAGGTCGCGCAGTTCGGTCACGGCGGTGGTGTGCCGCCTGCGGTCGTAGGGCGCCGCGAGCACCTGCTTCAACTGTTCGAGATCGCGGTCCAAAATTTCCAGCTCGCGCTGGGCGCTGCTCAGGACGTATTCCACCGCGTACTTGGTGAGGCGCTCGGCCACGTCCATGGCGTCTTCGCGCGAACCGTTCGCGATCTCCACATCGAGCTGATGGAACTCCGCGAGATGCCGATGGGTCACCGCGGTTTCCAGTGGCTCGAGCCGCACGTTCGGGGCCACATGGAAGATCTTGTCGAAGGCGAGCAGCGATGCCTGCTTGTAGAGAATGCCGCTGGTCATCAGCTTGTAGCGATGACCGTAGTAGTCGATATCGACCTGTTTCGCGCCGCGCGCCCCCGGGTCGGTGACCGGACCGATGATGGGCGGCAACAGCTCGGTGAAACCCTCCGCGGTCAGAAATTCGCGCGCGGCGGCCAGAAATCGGGCCTGCACGGTCAAAGCCGCAACGGTTCGTTTCGACGTGAGATGCGCCCGTGGTAGTGGCGGCGCGGCTGCGGCCGGTTCAGTCAATTCAGGCAAAGTCCGATCCGTTCAATAGTCGTGCGAGGGAGCTCGTCGTTCATCGGCACGATGTTCGTCGAAACCGTGAATAGCAAGACTGGACGCGTGTGGCGTCGGAGCTCCGTCCCGTGTATTCGCCATCTGAAATATGCAGGCAAGCCGAAAGTGTTGACAGATGCCCGAGGATTTCTCGTATGCAATGGGTCGGCTATCGGCTAACGTATATATCCGAGATTCTTTACAGAATACTCGGTAACTGGTGGGAAACGATTGCTTGACGGTTTACGTCGAACCCCCCGTTCCTGTTGCGCTGGAATGCTTACGCACTGGTAGCGGCCCAATTCTCCCCTGTCTGGACGTTGCCGTCCACCCCCCGGACGGGGGGATTTCACACGGAAGATCATTTGCTGGACAACCGCGTAGTCCGGTGGCCGAACAATTGTGCAAGTGTGACGTGCAGGCAGCTTATACTCCTTTGACAGCGGCGGACAGCCGAGGTAACTTTGCCTTAACAGGGCAGGGGTAGTCGGCACGGGGGCGCGACTTCCTTTGGGAGCTTCCGGGGGGTACAGCTCCGGACGTGTGCATTCTGAGAGGGTGGTCTTGGATCGGCTATTGCCTGAATTGGTGCTGTGCGCCTTATGCTGCCTCCGTTGCGATACCGGAAGTGAAATCCGATAAAAATGAACTACGACCGTACGAACTTCGCCCCACTGTCCCAGACCCGAAACCCGGGCGCGGGGGAGTTGCGGTTCCATTGGTGTGCGCCGCTGGACAGCGGGCAACAGAAGGCGACCGAGAAGTACCGAGTCGGCGAACTCGACTTCGACGGGATGGTGGACTTCGTACAGGAGGCCGACGCGCTCGGCGTCGACTCCCTGCTGATGGGCATCGCCGACTACATGCCCGACCCGCTGCCGATGATCGGCGCGCTGGTCCGGGAGACCGAGAACGTCACCTTCATCCTCGCCTACCGGCCGGGCCTGCTGTCGCCGACGCTGTTCACCCAGGTCGTGAACACGATCTCCTGGATGTCCGACGGACGCATCTCGTTGAATCTGGTCGCGGGCATCTCGCCGGCGGAGCAGGCCGGATACGGCGATTTCGTCGCCCACGATGGACGTTACGCGCGCACCCAGGAGTTCCTCGACATCTGCCACCGGTTCTGGAGCGGGCAGTCGCCGCTGTCGTATGAGGGTGAGCACTACGTCATCAAGGAGGCCGCGCTCGGCCTCGGTTACAAAGGTGGCGGCAGGCCCGAGATCTACCTCAGTGGCGCTTCGGAGATCGCGCAGGAGACGGCCGCCATGTACGGCGACTGCTGGCTGCGCTACGGCGATACGCCCGAGGGGATGGGCGCCGCGGCCCGTCCGGTCCTCGACAAAGGCACACGGGTCGGTACCCGCATGCACATCCTGGCCAGGGCGACGCGGGAGCAGGCGCTCACCGATCTTGCTGCCATGCAAGAGAATCCGGACGAAAAACATCGGGAGTGGGTCGCGCGGGTCGTGGCCGCCTCGGATTCCGTAGCCGTGAAAACGTCCTTCCGGCTGGCCGAGCAGGCCGCCGACGACTGGCTTTCGCCGATGATCTACTCCGGCTTCGTCCCCTATCGCGGCGGACCCGCGCTGTGTGTGGTCGGCAGCTATCAAGAGGTCGCCGACTACCTCTACCAGTACAAGGCGGTCGGGGTCAGCGAGTTCATCTTCTCCGGCTGGCCCACCCGCGACGAGATGCGCATCTTCTACACCCACGTTCTGCCGCTCATCCGGGATCACGAGAGACGGCTGGGGTGAAGCAACCGGCAGTGCCAAAGCGCCGGGGGAATGCGCTGTTCGCCACCGGGGTTCTGCTCGGACTCGTTGCCGAACAGGTTGTGCTCTTCGCGGTGCCGCTGTTGATCTTTCACGACACCAAGCAGGTTTCCACCCTCGGCTTCGCGTTCGCACTGGAGTGGCTGCCTGCGCTGATCGCGTATCCGTTCGCGGGTCTGCTCGCGGACCGCGATGGTGGCGCAAGGCTTTTCACCAGAGTCGCGGTGATGCGCGCGGTGATCCTGGTCGTGGTCGTGCTTGTCTGTCTCGCCCGGCCGGGTTGGCTGGTCCCGGCGTTGATGACCGGGGGTGCGTGCCTTTCGGTGTGCGTGGCGCCCATCCGGATGTCGATCGAAAGGATGGTGCCGCAGATCGCCCGCGACTCGCAGATCGCCACGGTGCAGTCGCTGGTGCAGAACATGGAGTTGCTCGCCATGGCGCTCGGACCGGCCCTGGCGATTCTGGCCGCGGCCTTCCTCGGCAAACTGTGGCTGCTGCTCGTCGCCGCGGGCGCGTTCGCGATCAGCGCGGTGACCTGGCTGCCGCTGCCACGACCGAAGGTGCGCGCCGCCGTCGGGTGGGCGGCCCGAGAAGTGCTGGCGGAGTTGGCGATCGGATGGCAGCTGATGGTGCGCATTCGTCCGGTGCTGCTGCTCGGCATCCTCAACTTCACCATCAACCTGGTGGTCGGCGTGCTGATCGTGTCGAACGCGGCACTGGTCACCGACGTCTTCCACGCGCCCGACTCCGCGTACGGCGTGCTCAATGCGGCCGTCGGTGTCACCGGGCTGCTGAACCTGCTGCTGATGCCCGCCCTGCTGCGCCGTTTCGGCGTCGAACCCATTGGGGCGTTGGGCTTTTGGCTGATGTGCGCGACTGTGCTGATAGCCGCCCTCGCACCCTCGTATCTGGTCTATGCCCCCGCTTTCGTCGTGATGCTCGTCGGCGACGCGCTCTACAACATCTACAACCGCACCCAGCGGGTGAAGGTGATTCCCCGTGCGCATCTCGGCAAGGTGATGGGTCCCTTCTATCTGCTCAACCTGTTGTCCTATCCGATCGCGGGCCTGCTGATCGGTGGTCTGGGCGCCGACATCGGCGCACAACGACTCGCGCTGTGGCTGGGCACCCTGCTCTGCCTGTTCGGCGCGGTCTTTCTGCCGTTGACGATGGCCAGTTTCCGAAAAGCCTTGCTGGCCCGCGAGAACGCTAACGTTGAGGTCGTGACATGAACGCTCGTTTCCGGTGTGTGCTGAGCACCGTTGAGTCGGATTCCCATCTCTGGAACCTGGTCTACCTGCAGAAGCTGCTCGAGGAGCACGGCGCGACCGTCAACAACCTCGGCACCTGTACGCCGGTGCGACACGTGGCCGACGCGATCCGCGCGGACCGGCCCGACCTGCTGGTGGTGTCGAGCGTCAACGGTCACGGTTTCCACGGCGCGCAGGTGCTGCTGTCCGGCCTGCGGGAACGCGGGCTCGAGGTGCCGTGCGCGATCGGCGGCAAGCTCACCACCGCGGTATCCGACGACGACCGGGTCCGCCGCGCACTGCTCGAACTCGGCTACACCGACGTGTTCCTCGGTGACGACGCCATCGAACGCTTCCGCGGCTTTCTGCGTTTCGGTCTGGCACAAGGGTTTTCGGCCTGGCACGCGGAGCCGGCGCTGATCAGTCCGTGGGACAGCGAGGACGCGGCGACGCGAGAGGTGTTCTGATGCATATCGTCATCGTCAATCGGTGGCCGCGGTTTTCCGACGGAATCCGCTGGGACAACGAGCTCACCCGCTACGAGGAGTTCATCGATCACGAGGCCAACCGGGTGAGTTACATCGTGGATGGTCCCGGTGCCGACGGGGTGCTCGCGGATCCGGCGCGGATCGCCTGTCTGGTGCGGGTCGAGGACGTCAACGATGTGGCGGCCCTCGGTGCGGCCGTCCGGGAGATCACCGAGCGGGTCGGGCCGGTCGACGAGCTGATCGCCCTGTCGGAATTCACCCTGGAGATCGCGGCGAAAGTCCGTGCGGAGCTGGGCATTCCGGGACCGACGCTCGATGAGGTCGCCGTCTACCGGGACAAGGTGCGGATGAAGCAGGTGCTGGACGAGGCGGGCATCCCGGTGCCGCGCTTCGCCAACTGCGAAAGTGCCGACCAGGTGCGGGATTTCGCGGAGTCCTGCGGCTATCCGCTGATCCTCAAGCCGCTCGGCGGCGCCGCAAGCATCGGGGTGCGAAGGGTGGACAATGCCACCGAATTGGCTGCCGCGCTGACCACCCTCGAGCTGGCCGATTACGAGATCGAGGAGTTCATCGCGGGGCAGATCTACCATGTGGACGGCTTCGCGGATGACGATGCCCGCGTCGCGTTCCAGGCGGTTTCGCGCTACATCAACGACTGTTTGTCCTTCGCGCACGGCACGCCGCTGGGCTCGGTCCTGATGGGGCCCTCGCCGCAGCGGACGCTGATCGAGGAATTCTCGCGGCAGATCATCTCGGCACTCGGCTTGCGCCGCTTGCCATTTCACCTCGAGGTATTCCTCACCCCGTCGGGTGATCCGGTGTTCCTGGAGATCGGCGGGCGAGTGGGCGGCGCCGAAGTACCGCACCTGCTGTACCGGGTGTTCGGCGTCAACCTGTACGAGATGTTTCTGCGAGTGCTGTCGGGTGGTCCGGTCCCGCCGGTGCCCGAGGTGGTCGACTCCTCCGGGGGTTGGCTGATCATGCCCAAATCCGCCGAGCTGACCGAGCGGGTGGTGCGGGCCGCGTCCATGCGGGACCAGGTGCCGATCGTCTGGCGGGAGCTGCTGCCCGCGCCGGGCGAGGTGCTTGCGCCGGGCGGCGCGTACGACGCGCTGCATCGGGGGCGCTTCATCGTGTTGCACGAGGATGAGCACGTCGTCGAGGCCGGCATCCGAAAGATCATCGAGAACTTCGACTTCGAGGCGGAACCGCTGTGAACAATGGATACGAGGCCTCGGACATTCGTCGCGCGCAAGCTCTCCGTGACGCCAACGACGACCTAGCACGCTACGAGCAGCTGATCGGCTTCCTCACCGCGGACGAGCGCCTCGGCGTCGCGGCCGTCGGCGACAAGTTGATCGAGGACGCGGGCGGCCTCAGCAAGCTCGCCGACTACAAGGTGATGGTGGCTTACGGCGGCGGCAAGGACAGCACCTACGTCGTGGCCTTCGTGCGTGCCGTGCAGTTGCGTCTGCAACTCGCCTACGGCAGAACCTTTTTGATGCGGGTGGCGAACATGCGGCACGCCGGGGTGGTCAGCGCGGTGATGGAGAACATCGATCGGGTCTATTCCGCGCTGGGCCTGCTCGACGATGAGCGGGTCGACCTGCTCACCATCGACCACACCGAGATTCGCCGCTTCCGTGTCGATCTGCCGCTGCCGGACAAGCTGGTGGCGATCAACCGGCTCGACGTGCTGATGAACGGGCACCGCTCGGCCGGTGACGGACGACCAACCTTCTGCAATAGCTGCAACCTCGCGGTCGCCGACTTCTACGGTCGCGCCGCCTGGTGGCGCGGCGGCGTCGACGCGATCATGACCGGCGACTCCCGGCGCGAGCAGGCCCTCTACGCCGCGTGGATTCTGCGGCTGGCCAAGGGAATCGGCGTCGATGTGCAGCGCAAGGGCATGACGTTCCAAGACCTGCTCGCGGCGTTGCGCGGGGTCGGCGACGCGTATTTCCGTGAGCTGTTCGGCGACGACGAGCACGAGCCCGCCGAACGTGAAGTGGCGGTGGGTGATCGGTCGGTGCAGCCAACCTTCGTGTCGATCTACGACCTGGTGAGCTATCGCGTGCACGATCATTGGGATCTGATCGTCGACTTCCTCGGCTTCCGATTCGACGATCTGGCGTTCAGCTTCACCGAATCCGATTGCGCCAACCCGACTCTCATGGCCCACCTGCGGGGGCTGCGGGTCGAATACGTCGAGGGGCGGACCTATCAGGCCGGGATCCGCGAGTATCTGGAGTTCGCCGAGACGATGATGCGCCGCAAGGAAATGCCGGACCGGCTCATCGATCTGGCCCTCGGCCGCTACGACTCGCCGGAGAAGATCGACAGGCAGCGCGAGGTGGCGGCCACCTATGCCGAGAACGCGTTCGGACTTGGCGAGGACGAACTCGTCGCCATGGTCTTCTCGCCGTTCACCAATTCCGGTGCCCGACTGGCGGAATTCGTCGAACGGTGCCATCCCGAGCGGGTCGACGAGGTACCGGCATTGCACGCCGCCCTGCGTGGCGAGCCGGGCACCGACAGCGCGGCCGGGTGGCTGTCGGAGGTGTCCGGGCTGTCCATCACGCACCTGCGCACGCTGTACCGAAGCGCGCTGGTCGATTTCGCGGCCGGTGACACCGTGATGGCCAGGGTGCGCGCGGGTGATCCGCACAAGTCCCAGGTGCACACGGTCGACCCGCGATCGGGATTACCTACGCTCGAGCTGATTTCGGGCCGGTGACGTGGCGGGGTTCTTCGACAGTTTCGTGGCGGACCGGGCCGCCGCGGGGCAGTTGGTTGTGCAGCCGCGGATGGGCATGGGCAGCCTCTCGGCCATGCGGTCGGGTCTGGCCAGGGTTGCCCACCTTAATATTCCGGTGATTGGGACGCTCACGCTCGACAGTTACACCCGTGTCGGCGATTACCAGAGCCCGCTGGAACGCCTGGCCGCGGGGGAGGAGTTAAACGGGTATCCCCTTGTCTCGCATTCGGTGTCGGACACCCGGAAGGTGCTTGCCGGGCTGTACGGGCCCACGTTTCCGGTCCAGGTGCGCCACGGCACCGCGCTGCCGCTGCGGGTGTTCCAGCGGTTGGTCGAGGTTGGCCTGGACGCGACGGAAGGCGGGCCGGTCTCCTACTGCCTGCCCTACAGCAGGCTGCCGCTGCGCGATGCGATCGAGGCGTGGGCGCAGAGCACCCGGTTTCTCGCGGGCGCGGCCGAGTTCGGCCATATCGAGAGCTTCGGCGGATGCCTGCTCGGTCAGCTGTGCCCGCCGTCGCTGCTGGTGGCGATGGGGGTGCTGGAAGGGTGTTTCTTCCGGCAGCACGGCTTGCGGTACATGTCGTTCAGTTACGCGCAAGGAACGCTGGCCGAGCAGGATCGTGGCGCGTTGCGGGCGTTGCGAACCCTCGCCGCCGAGTACCTCGGCGATATGACCTGGCATGTGGTGTTCTACACCTACATGGGTCTTTTCCCGAGGACGCCCGATGGCGCGACTCGGTTGATCCGCGACAGTGCCCGGCTGGCCATGGCGACCGGGTGCGAGCGGATGATCGTGAAGACGGTGTCGGAGGCGTGGCAGATCCCGTCCGTCGCTGAAAACATTGCGGCGCTGCGTATTGCGTCGGAGGAGGCGGACGGGCCGCTCGATCCGGCCGCTCCGGCCGAGGCGCGGTATTTCCGTGAGGTTCTCGATGAGGCGCGGACCCTCATCGATACGGTGCTCGACCTCGACCCGGATGTAGGGGTGGCGCTGCTGCGGGCGTTCGCCGACGGGCTGCTCGATGTTCCCTACTGTCTGCACACCGACAACCTCGGTGCGACCACCTCGGTCATCGACGAGCAGGGTGCGCTGCGGTGGGGGAAGTTGGGGCGACTTCCGTTGCCCGCAAGCGCCGCTCGCGAGGATCTTGCGCGGCTCGGCTCGGACGCGCTCTACGGGATGCTCGACCACGTCGCGAATAGTTATGACAGCAGGCTGATTCCATGAACGATCAGATGAGATACGTTATGTCCGAGGGTGGTTCGTCTACCGTCGTGCTGGTGGACGCGTTTTCCACCGGGGCGCTGCTCGCTCGGCAGGCGCGGCACCAGCACCGGTTGATCCATGTCCAGTCCCGTTCGCACCTGCCCGCGACGTTCTCCGCGAGCTTGCCTGCCGAGTTGTTCGCCGCGGACCTGTCCTATGCGGACCAGGCCGACGATGTATTGCGCAGGCTCGCGGACCTGGCGCCCGTCGCGGTGATCGCGGGCAGCGAGTACGGCGTCGAGGTGGCCGACGAGATCGCCGCGAAACTCGGGTTGCGCGGCAATGATCCGGCGCTGTCGCATGTGCGGCGGGACAAGTTCTACATGCTGGAGGCGGTGGCCGCCGCGGGTCTGCGGACCGCGCGGCAACGGCGCGGCAGCGACGCGACGGAGCTGGTCGAATGGCGGCGCGCCGAGGGCCTCGGGCGGGTGGTGGTCAAGCCGCTGGACAGCGCGGGATCCGATGACGTGTTCATCAGCGACTCCGCGGCCGAAGTTCGTGCCGCGGTCCGGGCGATCATCGGCAAGACGAATTTGATGCTGCGGACCAACGCGGCCGTGCTGGCACAGGAATATCTGGTCGGGGACGAGTTCATCGTCAATTCGGTCAGCCGGGACGGTAAGCACTGGTTTACCGACGCGTGGATCAGCCACAAGGTGACGGTGCGGGACAACCGCAGGATCTACGACTGCGAGGACCTGCTGTCGGAAGCCGATCCGCGGTTCACCGAGATCCTCGACTACGTTTCCGGCGTACTCGACGCGCTCGGCATCGCGAACGGGCCCGCGCATACCGAATTGATCTATACCGCAGCGGGTCCCGTGCTGTTGGAAACCGGAGCGCGGCTCTCGGGGCTGGCCAATCCACGCGCGCTCGATCGCGGCACGGGAGTGAACCAGGTAGACCTGACGATGGACTGCTACCTCGGCGACGGACGCGCGCTGGCGGCACAGCCGTCGGTGTATACCCGCCGCGCACCGGCGCGGTGCGTGAATCTCATTGCGCACCGGGAGGTTCCGCTGCCCGCCCAGGCGCTCCGGGATGAGCTCGAACGGTTACCCGCCATCGAGAGCGTGCGCTTCCGCATCGCCGACCAAGCGATGACCAGGCCTACGGTCGACCTCAATTCGTCGCCGGGTGTGGTGTTTCTCGTGCATCAGGACGCGGCCGAGATCGAACGGTCCTATTGGACGCTGCGTCGGTTGGAGCACGAGCTGTTGTAGCCCGCCGATCACGCGTCTGCGGGGAAGGCCTTGTGAACTCGGGTGGTGGCCGCGGTGACGGGGTTGCCCGCGTGGTCTTCGGTGCGCAGTCGGGCGATGGGTCTGCCGTCGTGGTCGACGAGGGTCGAGCGGGGTTCGCCGGCGGTGAAGGCGTGGCGTTCTCCCCATTGGCGTAATGCGACGACGACGGTGAAGAGATCTCGGCCGGCCGTGGTGAGTTCGTAGCTGTGCCGCTTGCCGCCGGGGGCGGTGCTGGTGGTGAGGATGTTGTGGTCGACGAGTTTGCGCAGGCGGTCGGTGAGGATGTTTCTGGCGATGCCGAGCCGTTGCTGGAATTCGGTGAACGTCGCCGCGCCGTCCATGGCGTCGCGCACGATCAGCAGGCTCCATCGGTCGCCGACGAGGTCTACGGTGCGCGCGACCGGGCAGGTGGGGTCGGTCCAGTCGCGGCCGGAACTGGGCGTCGCGGTCATGAGCCTCCGTTCTATCGGTTGCAATATGAAACTATTATGCCCTATCTTCAAATAGTTGCATTTTGCTACTAATTTCGGGAGGTGTTGTGGCCGTAGGAGTCACGAGGTCACAGCGGTTGGTGCTGGCGCTGGTGTGCGCGGTGGCGGTGTCCACGATCTATGCGATCCAGCCGGTATTGGAGACGGCGGGCACTGGATTGGGACTGGCGCGCGAGTCGTTGGGCTGGCTGGTCGCCGCCGGGCAGGTCGGCTACTTCGCCGGTCTCGTCCTGCTGGTTCCGCTCGGCGATGTGTTGAATCGTCGTCGGCTCATCACCGTGCATCTGGTGCTCACCGCCGTGGGGGCCGCGGTCGTGGCCGTCGCGCCGAACGGTGTGGTCGCGGTGGTGGGGTTGGCGGTCGCGGGTCTGTTCGCGGTCGTGGTTCAGGTGACCGTTGCCTATGTCGCCGCCGTTTCCGCGCCGAACGAGCGGGGACGCAATATCGGCGCGGTCACCTCCGGTGTGGTGATCGGCATTCTCGGCGTTCGCGTCGTCGCGGGTGTGCTCGGCGACACAGTCGTCTGGCGTGCCGTGTACGCGCTGCTCGCCGCGCTCTGTCTGGCACTGGCACTCACCGTCCGCGCGACACTCGACCCGGACAGCCGGACCTCCGACGCGCGGTACGTCCAGGTGCTGGCGTCGATGGGGCGACTCGCCCGCACCGATCGACTCTTCCTGAGCCGAGGACTGATCACCTTCTTCCTCTTCGCCTCCTTCGGCACCCTCTGGAGCGGGCTCGCCCTCCCGCTCGGCACCGACCCCTGGAACTTCGGCACCACCCAGATCGGCCTGTTCGGAGTGGTCGGCCTGGCCGGTGCCCTCGGTGCCGCCCGCGCCGGACGATCGGCCGATTCCGGTCGCGCACAGGCGATTACCGGTTCCGCGCTGGTGCTGCTGACCGCCGCCTGGCCACTCATCGCCCGAACCGAAGCGGCCCTGTGGTTGCTCATCGTCGGCATCATCCTGCTCGACTTCGCCGTCCAGGCTGTCCACGTCAGCAGCCAGCACCTGCTGACCGCGGCGCACCCGAACAACGCCAGCAGTGTCATCGGCGCCTACATGGCCTTCTACTCCCTCGGATCCGCGCTCGGCGCGATCACCACCACCTGGGCCTACAGCAATTGGGGCTGGTCGGGCTCCTGCTGGGTCGGCGCCGCCTACGCTGTCGCCGCACTGATTCTGTGGGGAGCAGCCCAGGTCACCGGCATCACCCGGCGCGGTGCCGCGAGTCAATCCCCGGGGCATCAACCAGCCAGGGTTTGACGTTCGAGGAACCGGGAATCGCGGTGCTATACCCCCGTCCGACTACCGGAGGTTTCCATCCATGACGGCCGCACGCTCGTACCGCACCGAACCCGCGCTCATCGACAACGTCCCTGGAGCCTTACTGGGGCTGTTGCTGCTGGTAGTAATCGCCGCGATCGCCCTCAGTTCGTCGCTGGCCGCCGCGAGTCCGTTCTAAGCGCGCCTGGGTCTCCGCGCCGCCGATCGGTCGAAGCTGGCGTCTTGCGAACCCTCGTCAAGGGGGTGTGTCCGCGCCACTTGCAACTTCAGTGCGGACGATCGCGGCACTCATGGCTCCGTTCGGACTTACACGGGCGCGACGCGGAATACCGCGATTCGATCCGCGGCAGCGGCGACACCCTGCGGAGTCGGGTCGTCGACCAAGCCGGTGGTGACGAACAGATTGCCTACTCGCGCATGGCTGTTCGCGATGTGGTCGTGCAGGATCGGCCGCCGCTCCTCGACCGGCAATTCGACCAATCGCACTACCGAGGACCGGCGACCTCTGGACAGGGTGACAGTCTGCGCAGCGTGCACGTTGGCGACCCAGGCGGCCTTCGGATACGCCTGGAAGATGTAGCGCTGTCCGGCAATGGGGATCACGCTGTCGGGAAACGGCTTTGACACGTTACGTACGGAGCAGCGCCTCTCCCAGCAGGCGGTGCCGCCAGGGAGAGGCGCTGCGTGGCTGTTGAACGGTGCTCAGCCGGCGTCTGCTGACTCCAGCAACCCCGGCACGGTCTTGGTGGTGTTGTGGCGGAAAATGTTGACCGCGCCGACTACCTCGTCGGACTCGTCGCGGATCGGGAAGACGTTCACCAGTGCGAGCAACCGGAAACCATCGGGCTGTTCGCAGATGACGTCGGCGTCGCGGACGGTGCCGCCGTTGTTGATGACTACCGAGGGCGGGGCGGCTTCATGCGGCATGACCTCGCCGGACGGGTAGCGTAAACGGAAGGCGCCGCAGTACTTCTCGGTCGTGCCCAGTTCTGGACTGCGGCCCCAGGCGCCGATCGCGGTCTTGTTGCAGGCGATCAGCGTGCCGTCCTTCTCCAGCACGTAGATGCCGACCTCGATGTCGTCCATCGCGGCCTGGTCGCCGAGCAGGCCACCCGGCACCAGGTGCCCGTTCTCGAGCTTGCCGTGAAACGTGAGATTGTCCAGTTCGCCAGCGGCGATTTGTTTGCTGATACTCATTTCGTTCCCGTCACTCGGAATACTGCGATCGATGAAGGAATTGGGCGCATCGCTCAGCCAAGTGGAGGCGACATCCGCGCCCTTTCACCTCAGGTAATTGTATCGAAATCGCCTGTCCGGACGGTCTGTTCACACATATGGAGCGCACGCGGATCTGGAACTATTCATCCGCTTCAACGCCGCCAGATGTCGATGGCGGTCTCGTGGGTGTGTTCGCTGAACATCCCACTTAGGCTGGCGTTGTGTAAGAGGTGGCGGAGTTCGGTCTCGAAGCTGGCCAGGGTGTCGCCGAACAGATGTGGTGCCGTTCGGGAGCAGGCTCGCGCCCGCGCGGCGTACCGGACCGAGGTGCGAGCGTACCAATTCATCGATCGCAGAATGCGGTGGTTTGGGGTACGGAGTCGGTGCTGCGCCTGCGATACCTTGATATGTATTCGCATGCACGTGGACGCAAACTCCGCCGCTCTCAAGCATATCGTGCACCGCAGCAGCGACTTTCGGCCGATCCATCCAGTGAAACGACTGGGCGAAGGTGATCACTTCGAAACGGCCGAGTCCGGCGGGAAGATCCTCGGCGCGCATGCACACCCACCGGGTGTTGGGGATCGCGGCCTGCGCGGCGAGCCGATCGGCTTCGCGGATCATGTCGGCGTCGACCCCGACGGCTTGCTCGAAGTTGCTGGCCAGCAGCAGAGTCAGTGAACCGGGACCGCACCCGACGTCCAGCAGCCGACCGGAACCATCGAGGCGAAGCTCGACGGTCAGCGTCTCGGCGAGCGCCTTCGGATACGGCAGCCGACCTCGCGCGTAGTACGCGGCACTACCGCGATACAGCGACGCATCCCATGCCCACCCGTTTTCCTCCACTTGGTGAGCATAAAAGACCATGAACCCGCCGCACCCTGTGGTTACGGTCAAGGGGGCGAAGGCGCTGGCCTGGGTGGGGGACGGTTCGCGGTGAGCGACGGTGAACGGATCACGATCCTTGGTGAGCGCTGGTGGTGCCAAGTCGTACTGGGAGTTCGGTGAGGGTGGGGAAGCCGAAGTTGTTGTGCCAGATCAAATCTGGGTATGTGCATGCCAGGTGTAGGTTTGGAAAGCGGTGGAGTAGGGCGGCGAAGGCGACTGTTGCTTCCATGCGGGCCAAGGGGGCGCCTACGCAGAAGTGGGCGCCATGACCGAAAGCTAGATGGTGGCTGGCGTCGCGGGTGATGTCGAGGTGGTCGGGGTCGGGGAAAAGGGCTGGGTCGTGGTTGGCGGCGGCTATGGCGATGTGGATGAATTCGGCTGCTGGGATTTCTATGTCGCCGATTTGTATCGGCTCCGTGGTGTAGCGAATGGTGGATAGGTGGATCGGGCCGTCGAATCGGAGGAACTCGTCGACGGCCGCGGGGAGTGTTGAAGGGTTGGCGCGCAACGTATTCGAGAGCGAATCGTCGCGGAGCAGTGCGAGTGATCCGGTGGTCAACAGATCGACTGTCGTTCCGTGGCCGGATACCAGCAGCATGACGGCCATGTCTTCCAGCTCGGCTTCGGTGAGCGACTCGCCGTTGTCATGGGCGTGTATCAGCTTGGACAGCAGATCGATACCTGGATCAGCTCGCTTTCGAGCCACTAATCCGCTTAGGTAGGAGCGTAATTCGCGGAATGCCTGGGCACGCTCGTCACCGACGACTCGGAACAGGTCACGTGCCCACTGCTGAAATCCCGGTATTTCGTCGCGGGGTATGCCGAACATGTCGCAGATCATGCGGACCGGTAGCGGCAGGACGAATGCGGTGAGCAGATCGACCTCGTCGTGCTCGGCCATCTCGTCGAGTAGCGCGTGGGTGGTCTGCTCGATGTGGGGGCGCAACTCGGCGATGGCACGGTGGGTGAAGGCCTTGTTGACCAGCTTTCGCAGCCGGACATGTTGGGGCGAATCACTATTGGCCATGTTGTGGTCGAGGTTGGCGAGCGGGGCGTTCGGCGGTGCCGTCGGATGCTTCTGGTGGAAGAGCTCTCTTATGCCATCGGCGCTCTTGCGTAATCGTGGATCACGCAGCGCGGCACGGGCTTCGGCGTAACCGACGACCAGCCAGCTCACCACTCCCGAGGGCGTGTGTATGCGCAGCACGGGACCTTGCTCCCGCCACCGGTGGTAGTACGTGTGCGGGTGCGTATGGAAGTCGTCGTCCAGCATTTCGATTTGCGTCGAGGCCGCGATAGTCATTGTGCGCCTTAGCTATTCGCTGACAGGCAAGATTTACCAATCGCTACTGTACGTTGCGACGCATAATATTTGCATCACGCCCATAGCATTTGACGATAACTTCACCGAAACGTACCTGCCGCCAACGGGTCTCACTTACGCTCGACCGGTGCCTGCGATCCAGGCGCGCCTACCGGACACACTCACAACCGAAGGTGGAGTCATGACTCTCGTACGTATGGTCAAGCGGATGAAGCAACAGAAGAGCCTGAAGAAGTACGCCTGGTACGGGTGGATCTGACGCTTCCGGGTAGTTGTCGCACTCGCGCCCGCCGGTAACCCCGCCGGGCGCGAGTCCCGTCCTGTCATCCGGGAGTTCGTCATGTCCATACGGCACAGTGCTGGAAATTCACGAACCGTTGTTTTCGCGCCGCGAATGGCCGAACTTTTCGAAAAGTACCGTGGCGCCGACCTTTTCCGCCTCGAGCCCGACACCATCGGAATCGCCGGAGCCGATCTGATGGACGCGGTACTCGGCGCCAGGCCCGCGCGACCCGACGAACGCCCGACCTTCAAGCCCGTACATCGGCGGCTGGTCAGCCGGGTCGACGCGTCCACCTTCATGCAGGCCGTCGGCGCGGATGTGCGCGCGGCGTTGAAGGTTCCGCTCGAGACGGATGGCCCGCTCGTCGGCGTCTGGCCGCAGCGAGCGCACGATTATGTGCGCGATCTGGTCTTCGGCGGTGAGGATTTCCGATTCCGGATGCTGGTCGACCGCAGGCTCGAACTGACCCCGAAGCTGACCTGGTCGGCGGTCACCTCTGGTGCCGCGCTGATCGGCAGAACGGGACAGCGGCGACCGCTGTCGAAGCTGGCGACACAGGTGTTCCAGGCCAATGGTTTTCGCGATCGCCGATACGCCATGTACCTCTATCGCCGGGTCGCGGCGCCGGTGTGTTTCACGGTGGCCGCCTTGGTGACCAGCGCCATGTGGCTGGCCTCGCCGCTGGATCCGGAGACCTCGAACCGCAACATCCTGCTAGAGACCCTGCGGTTGCTGCCGCCGTCCTGGAATCTCCTGCGCCTCAAAGGCTCCGAGTATTCGGCGGTCGACGCACGGATCGGCGTTGGTGATGACCTGCTCTTGCTGCCCTTGCTCAGCCAGCGCGACCCCCGCCTTTGGGAAGCACCGGACGAATTCCGCCCCGAGCGCTGGGAAAACCTCGATCCCGAGGCGCACCCCGGCTATCTACCCTTCGGTCACGCGTCGGAACGATGCTGGGGCCGCCACATGGTCATGCCGCTGGCCGAACGCGTCCTCGACCTCGCTCGCCGCGACGACCTCCGGGTGGACGCGAACCAGACCGTCGGCAAGGTCGACCTCGACGGGCTGCTCGAGATCGCGTCGGTCCGGGTTTGCGCCGGATCGGTTGTGGCCGAGTAGGTTCAAGCGGCTTCGGGGATATGTAGCTAACTCGGATCGGTAAGGCGACGTACCCGACCGTTGAGGTAGCGCTGTTCGGGAACGCTCGCGGTGAGTTGCGCGGCCCGCCGGTAGCTGTCGATGGCGCCGGTGCGGTCGCCGATCATTTCCAGTAGATGGGCGCGCACCGCGTGGGTCCGGTGATGACGCCGCATGGCCGGGTTGTCGAGCAAAGGTGCGATGAGGTCCAAACCCTGCTTCGGGTCGACGGCCATGCTGAGGGCGACGGCCCGGTTGAGCGTGACGAACGGGCTCGGCGCGACTCGATCGAGCATGGCGTAGAGCACGCCGATCTGCGGCCAGTCGGTGCTCGCCCAGGTGGGCGCCTCTGCGTGCACGGCGGCGATCGCGGCCTGCAGCTGGAAACGGCCGACATGGCCGCGCGGCAGGACCCGCTCCAGAATGCCGACGCCTTCGGCGATCAGGTCGCGATCCCAGCGGGGGCGGTCCTGCTCGGCGAGCGGGACCAGGTTGCCGTCCTCGGTGCGGGTCGCGGCTCGGGAACGGGTGAGCAGCATGAGGGCCAGCGCGCCCGCGACTTCGTCATGATCCGGTATCGCGCAATGCAATTGGCGGGTCAACCGGATTGCCTCATCGGTCAGACTGCCATCGACCAGTGTGCCACCGGCGGAACGGGTGTGGCCCTCGGTGAACATCAGATGGCACACATCGAGTACGGGCGCGATGCGCGCGGGCAGGTCCGCCGGGCTCGGGAGTGCGAACACCGCGCCGGCCGCGCGCAGGGTCGACCTGGCCCGGGTCAGGCGCTGCGTCATGGTGCGTGGCGGGACGAGGTAGGCGGCGGCGATCTCGCCGACGCCAAGGCCGCCGACGGCGTGCAGGGTCAACGCGACCTGTGAGGAACGGCTCAGGCTCGGGTGGCAGCACAGCACGAACAGCTGCAGCATGTCGTCGCTGTCGGCGGTGGTCACCTGATCCGCAGGCCGCGCGAGGTGCGAGTCGCTCGGCTGTGCGACGGCCACCGCCGCTTCGCGTCCGGCCCGTGCACCGTCGGCACGCAACCGGTCGATCAGCCGCCGCGACGCGACGGTGATGAGCCAGCCCCGCGGATTGGCGGGCAGCCCCTCGCGCGACCACTGCACCGTCGCCGCCTCGGCCGCTTCCTGCGCGGCGTCCTCACAGTCGCCGAGGTCGCCGTGCCTGCGCAGCAGGGCGGCGAGGACATGCGGCGACTCGTGCCGCCACACGTCCTCCACCACCCGGTTGTTCACTGGTCGTCGCCGCCCGGCCACATCGTCGGCCGCAGTTCGACGGTTTCCCCCGGACCGGCGAACTGCGCGGCAATCTCCTCGGCGCGAGTGTGGCTTTCCACGTCGATCAGGAAGAACCCCGCCAAATGCTCCTTGGCTTCCGAATACGGGCCGTCGGCCACCAGCGGTTTCCCGTCGTCCCATCGGTACAGCCGCGACGACTCGGGCGCCCCGAGTGCCTCGCCCGTCACCAACTCACCGTTCTCCTGCATCTCGCCGAGCAACTTCTCGAAATCGGCGGTCATCCGATCCCGCTGTTCCGGTGGCATCGCCTGGTATTCGGGCAGGTAGTCGCCCGTCGGATGGCCCCAGGGCTGCGGGTTGGAGTGAATCAGGATCACGTACTTCATCACGGCTCCTTCGCGTCGCGGATGCGCCCGGCTGACCCATCCTTACCTGAGACGTCGGAACCGACGCCATGATGTCTACATCTCAATACGCGGTGCCCATCGCGGCATGCACTTCGTCGAGAGTTCGGGTGGCCACCTCATTGGCGCGGCGGTTCCCGTCTCGCAGTACATCGCGTACGTAGTCCGGGTCGCGCGCGAAATCGCTGCGGCGCTGCCGATGCGGCGCGAGGAACTCGTTGACCGCCTCGGCGGTGACCTTCTTGAGCGTTCCCGCCCCGGCCTCGCCGATGTCGTCGGCCAGTGCTCGTTCGTCGCGACCGGAACACAGCGCGGCGGTGGTGAGCAGTGCGGATACGCCGGGCCGGTGGACCGGATCGAAGGTGATGCGTCGTTGCGAGTCGGTGGGGGCTCGGCGGATCAAGGCGGTCGTTTCGTCGGCGGTCATCGACAATGCGATCGCATTGCCATAGCTTTTGGACATCTTTCTGCCGTCCAGACCGGGAACTTCCGGTGCGGAGGTGAGCAGTGCCTGCGGCGCGGGGAAGACATCGCCGTAGCGTTCGTTGAAGCGTCGGGCGATCACCCTGGTCAACTCGACGTGCGGCAGGTTGTCCTTCCCGACGGGAACCAAGTTGCCCTTGCAGAACAGGATGTCGGCGGCTTGGTGGACCGGGTAGGTGAGCAGGAGTCCGCTGAGTGCGCGTCCCGATGCCGCGTGCTCTGCCTTCACCGTGGGATTGCGATGCAGTTCGGCCTCGGTGACCAGGCTGAGGAACGGCAGCAGTAGTTGGTTGAGCGCGGGCACCGAAGAGTGCGTGAAAATGGTTGCCCGACTCGGGTCGATACCGGCGGCCAAATAGTCCAGGACGGCGCTATAGACGTTGTCGCGGACCTTGCCGATCGCGTCGCGGTCGGTGATGACCTGATAGTCGGCGAGGATGACGAACGTGTCCACACCGAGCTCGTGTAGCCGCACACGCTCGGCGACGGTGCCGAAGTAATGGCCCAGATGTAAAGGGCCGGTGGGGCGTTCGCCGGTGAGAATGCGGTATCGGTGCGGGTGCTCGGTGACCGCGGCACGCAACGTGTCGCTGCGTTCGATGGTGGCGGAGAAGGTATTCAACGTAGGGCTCCTGGGTCAAGGGGCCGTACGAACCTCGTGCACGTGAGATGTGACTGCGGGCTGCGTACAGCCCGCGGACATGGTTAGACGGGCTGTTGGAGCAGCCAGCGCCATGCCTGTCGGATGTTCGTCACCCTGCCACGATAGCAACTACGACCCGGGGACGGCCGAGGTGATCGCGTCCCCGCGCACGCTGGCATGATCGCGGGGTGATCTTACGATTCGGTATTCAGTTGGCGCCGACGGTGACCGAGCTGCCGCAGCTACGTGCGATGGCGAAGGTCGCGGATCGGGAGGGCCTGGATCTGCTGGGTATTCAGGATCATCCGTACTCGGGTGGGTTGGCTGACACGTTCGCGGTAATCGCCACGGTGCTGGCGGAAACCGAACGGCTGCGGGTGTTTCCGGATGTGGCGAGCCTGCCGTTGCGCGGGCCCGCGATGCTCGGGAAGCAGGCGGCGACCCTGGATCTGCTCAGCGGCGGGCGCTTCGAACTCGCGTTGGGGGCCGGTGCGTTCTGGCCCGCGATCGGTGCCATGGGCGGACCGGTGCGGTCGAATCCCGAAGCGTTGCAGGCGCTGGCGGAAGCCACGGCGATCATCCGGGCCATGTGGCTGCCTGGGACGAAGGCGAAAGTTCACGGCACGCACTACACCGTGCACGGCGTGCAGTCCGGACCCGCGCCCGCGCATCCGGTCGGCATCTGGTTCGGTAGCGTCGGCCCGAAGGCCAACGCGCTCACGGGGCGGATCGCCGACGGGTGGGCCGCACCCATCCCGCACTACCTGCCGTACGAGAAATGGCAAGCGGCACAGGACATTATCTCTGCCGGCGCGATCGATGCGGGACGTAACCCGGCCGACATCACCCGGATGGCGCAACTCGTCGGAACGATCACCGACACTCCTGGACCGGTCACCCTGCGCGGCGAGGAACCGATCCGCACCGACGCCGCGGGCTGGGCGCGCATCCTGGCCGATCTCGCCACGCAGACCGGCTTCGACACCTTCGTATACTGGCCCGAATCCGCCGACGACACTCAGCTTCGCCGCTGGATCGGTGACGTCGTTCCCGCCACTCGGACCTTGTGCGCCTGACCATCCCAGTGTCCAGTCGATGTAGTGACCAGGAGAGCGATGCAGGAACAGATTGAGCGGCATATCGACATGCTGGTTCGTACCGGCATAGAGGAGGGGGTGCAGGTCGCTGTTTATCGGGATGGCGCGCTGATCGTCGACGCGGTGGCGGGCTCGGCCGACGGGCAACCGGTCACCTCGGGTACGCCGATCTTCAGTTTCTCTCTTGCCAAGAATGTCACGGCCACACTCGCGCAGCTGCTCGTCGCGCGCGGTTTCCTCGACTACGACAGTCCGGTCACCGAGGTTTGGCCCGAGTTCGGTGCGCACGGAAAGTCAACGGCGACACTGCGACACGTGCTGACCCACACCGTCGGCCTGCCGGCTATGCCGCGCGAGATCACCCCGGATCAGCTTCCCGACTGGTCGAGGGTATGTGAGTCGCTGGCCGCCGCCGAACCGCGCTGGCCGCCGGGCACCGCGATGGGCTATCACTCCTATACCTTCGGCTATCTCGTCGGCGAACTGGCCCGCCGCACAACCGGGCGGTCCATGAGCGAGCTGCTGCACGAGTGGATCACCGTGCCGCTCGGGATCGAAGGACAGCTCTACTTCGCCGCCCCGGATCAGGCGCTTCCTGAGTTGGCGCGTTTGGAGCAGCCGAAAGGGCAATGGCCTGCCGCCCAGGACGACGCGATCCTCGCGCCGTGGGAAAGCCAGCCGAGTGCCGATTTCGGCAACAACGGCGAGATCCTGCGCGCCGACATACCGTCGGTGGGGATCGCCAGCGCGCGTGGGCTTGCCGCGATGTTCAATGCCGTGCTGCAGGGCAAGCTGGTGGACTCCGCACGGTTGACGGAATTCTCCGCGCTGGCGTTCGAGGGGGTGGATCAGGTTTTCGGTACTCCGGCGCGGATGGCGCTCGGCTTTCCGATCGGCAGAATGGGCGCTCCTGCCGAGGAGAACTCCGTGGCGTTCGGATGGCCGGGCGGCGGCGGAAGTTACGCCTACGCGGACCCCGCGCGGGGAATCGCCTTCGCGCTGACCAAAACCCGGCTCGTCCCGAACTTCGACACCGCATTGGGGGTCACGGCAATCGTGGCCGACGGCTCATGACCGCCGAACTGCGTGGACGCACCGTCCATATTGATGGAGCGAGACGGTACGCATGGGGGCGAACGCGGTGCTTGGCACCGGTCGGGCGCGACGCACAGCATGATGGTGGGATGACTGAGCCGGTGAGCGCATGCGCGCATTTCTGATTTTGATCGTTGTGCTGGCGATCGCGCTGATCGTCGGCGACCGGGTTGCGGTGGTGCTGGCGCAGAACGAGATCGCGCGCAAGATCGCGGCCGATTACCAGCTCCCGCAGCAACCGAGCGTTGATATTCGCGGCTTCCCGTTTCTGACCCAGGCGGTGGACGGCAAGTATCACGACATCGGCATTCGGGTCGGCGACTGGAGCGAGCAGAAGCTGTCCGTGCACAACCTCGATATCACGTTGACGGATGTGGCCGCGCCGTTGACCGATCTGCTCAACAACCGCACCTCGAACCTGGTCGCGGCGACGGCGTCGGCGACGGCCGTGGTTCCCTACGACACCGTGCAGGGCTTCGCGCCGAAAGGAGTGGAGTCGATGTCCGACAGTCCGGACGGGCTGCGCGTCACCGGGACGTTCTCGATGGAGGGCATCCCGGTGCCGGGGACCGTTGTCGTCACCGTCGCACCGACCGACGACGGCATCGAGGTCACGCCGGTCTCGGTTCAGTCGGCGGCGGGCGGGCCGACGATCTCGCTGGCGCTGCTGCGCCGCACCCTCACCTTCACGGTGCCGCTGCAGCGGCTGCCGCTCGGCGCGAAGCTGACGTCCATCGAGCCCGGCGCCGACGGCCTCCACGTGACCGCCGTTGCCCACGATGTGCGGTTCTCCGACCTGCCGTGAGCGGCGGATCAAATCTGTTGCGCGACTGTGCCGTTCATGTTTTGTACCGGCATGACACGCGCTGATGTGCGACCCTCGCCTGCCTGCCGGAGCAACGCGAGAGCTTCCTCGGTGGGGGACCCGGCGGGGGTTGTGCACACGATCAGCGCTTGGTCGGGGGCACGGGCGATCGAGAGAGTCTGCTGCGTGACCGTCATCGCGCCGACGACCGGATGGTGCAGTTCATAGGACGCGGCGTCGCACGGTGTCACCCGATGGTCGCCCCACAGCGTCACGAACTCGGGGCTTTTCATCGTCAGCTCGCCGATGAGTTCCGCGAGCAGCGGGTCGTCCGGATGCTTGCCGACAGCGATACGCAGATTGCCGACTACGGCGCGGGCCTTGCGTTTCCAGTCCGCGTACAGCTCGCGGCAGTGCGGGTCCAGGAAGACCAGCCGACTCATATTCGGCCGTCGCGCAGGGTCGTCCGGACTGTGCAAGTCCAGGTGCCCGGCAAGCAGAGCGTGTCCGAGGGTGTTCCACGCCAGCACGTCCGTGCGCCGGCCGAGCACCAGCGCCGGGACGCCGTCGACGGCGCGGAGCAGGTCGCGCGTCTCGTCGGCGAGCTTCTCGGGTCGTGGCCGGCGCACTCGGGGTAGGTGGCGAGCGGCGTCGGCGAGGCGGTCGAGATGTGCGCGCTCGTGGTCGTCGAGCAGCAGCGCGCGGGCGACGGCATCGAGTACCTCGGCCGAAGCTCCGCGCGACATCCCCTGTTCCAGCCGTGCGTAATACGAGACGCTGACCCCTGCCAGTTGGGCCAGTTCTTCGCGCCGCAGGCCGCTGACCCGCCTGCGGGGGCCGGTTTCGCGCAAGCCGACATCTTCCGGCCGCAGCCTGGCGCGTCGGGCTTGGAGAAAGTCGCCGAGGGGTCCGGGTCCGTCCATCGCTCCAGTATCCGTGGGCGGGTCGAGCGCAGCCACACCCTGCCAGTGGTAGGACAAAGCGGGAGTGGTTGGTTTGGGTCCGGATGGCCAGGCTCGACCACATGGAACAGATCACCCTTGGCGACGTCACCGTCAGCCGAATCAGCGAGTTCTACGGCACGGTCGAGATGAGCCCGGACCAGTTCTTCCCGGACAGCCCCGACGGCTCATGGGACGAACACCGCGGCCTACTGGCACCCGACTTCTGGAACATCGAGACCAACGAGTGCCACTCGGCGCTGCAGACCTGGGTGCTGCGCAGCGAGGGGCGCACGATTCTCGTCGACACCGGCGTCGGCAACCACAAGGATCGGCCGTACGCGCCGGTGTGGAGCCGCCTCGACACGAACTACCTCGACAACCTCGCCGCCGCCGGGATTCGCCCCGAGGACGTCGACCTCGTGATCAACACCCACCTGCACATCGACCACGTCGGCTGGAACACCCGCCTCGACGGCCGCACCTGGGTGCCGACCTTCCCGAACGCCACCTACCTGATGCCGTTGCGGGACTTCGAGTTCTGGGATCCGGCCAACGAGTCCGAGACCGTGTTCGGCCGCGGCAACCAGAACGTCTTCGAGGACAGTGTCATGCCGATCCACCAGGCGGGGCTGACTCACCTGTGGGACGGGTCGTATCAAATCGACAAGAACCTGCGGCTCGATCTCGCGCCCGGCCACACGCCCGGCTCGTCCGTGCTCGCGCTGGAGTCGGGCACCGACCGGGCGCTGTTCGTCGGGGACCTGATGCACACCCCGCTGCAGATCATGGAGCCGGAAATCAACTCCTGCTTCTGCGAAGACCCGGCCGAAGCCCGCGCCACCCGGCACAAGTTGCTCGGTCAGGCCGCCGAGAACAAGGCGCTCGTCTTCCCCGCGCACTTCGGCGGACAGGGCGCGGCGCAGGTCGAGCGCACCGGGTCGAAGTTCTCGATCAAAGAGTGGGCGGCCTTCTCCCGCGTCTCCTGAACTCTCCCAGATAGGAAGCGTTTCCCGATGCCTGAATATCCAGACCCGGTCGTTGACACGCCAGCAGGCGCCGTGCGCGGCGGTCGCGACAAGTCCGGTGAGTTTTTCCGTGCCATCCCGTATGCGGTGGCCCCGACCGGTACCCGCCGTTTCGCGCCGCCCACCCGGCATCCGGGCTGGTCCTATGTCCGCGACGGCACCCAGCCGGGGCCGACCGCGCCCCAGCCTGCCCGCGATTTCGGCAAGCTCGACATGATTCCCTACTTCGGACCGGGCTGGGTGCGGGGCGCGGAATACCTGACGGTCGATGTCCGCACGCCCGCCGCCGACAGCGGCAAGCGTCCCGTCATGGTTTTCGTGCACGGCGGCGGGTTCGTCACCGGCTCGACCCGCGCCGCGCTCTACGACGGCAGCGCCTTCGCCCGCGACGGTGTCGTGCTCGTGACGGTGAACTACCGCCTCGGCATTCCCGGTTTCCTCGACCTGGAAGGCGCTCCGGCCAACCGAGGGTTGCTCGATGTGCTCGCCGCGCTCGGTTGGGTGCGCGACACGATCGCGACATTCGGTGGGGATCCGGAGAATGTCACGATCTTCGGGCAGTCCGCTGGTGCCACCCTTGTCGGCGCGCTACTCGCCGAACCGGCGGCCAACGGCTTGTTCCGTCGGGCGATCATCCAAAGCGGTAATGGCACAGGTGCTTTCACGCCGGAGCAGGCGCAACGGGTGACCGCGGCGGCGGCCGCCGCGCTGGAGGTGGAGCCGACTGTCGAGGCGTTCGCCGCGATTCCGGACGAGCGTTTTCTGGCGATACTGCCTGCATTGAGCGGCTTGGATCTGCGCACCGGCACCGCGACGGATCCGCTGGTCGGTCTCAGCCCGTTCAGCCTGGTGCTGCCCGTCCAGCCTGCCGACGGTCTGGCGGACGGCCCGGCGGCCGACGTCGACCTGTTGATCGGCACCAACACCGAGGAGGGGCGTCTCTACGTCGTGCCCGCGGGCACCCTGGAGACCACGACCGAGGCTGACCTACTCGCTGTCGCCGCCCGCGTGTACGCGGAGCCGGAGACCGCGGTCGCCGAGCTCCGCGCGCAACGGCCGGATGCCGCACCGGGTGAGCTGCGTGCCGAAGTTCTCGGTGCGGCCCTGTTCGGGGCCGGTACGACGCGGATGGCGCAGGCGCACAACCGGATTTCGGGTGGCCGCACCCATGTCTACTCGTTCGAGTTCCGCTCGACAGCGCTGAACGGGCGGCTTGGCGCGGCCCACACCGTCGAGTTGCCCTTCGTCTTCGACGCGGTCGACGACCCGTGGCTTCGCGGGGACACCAGCTTGCTCGGACCCGGCGATATCCCGGTCGGCCTCGCGACCCAGATGCATGCCGCCTGGGTGGCTTTCGCGAAAACCGGGGACCCGGGGTGGGGCACCTACGACCCGCAACGACCGGTCGTGCAGGTCTTCGCCGACGCACGCTGATACCGCCTATCGCACGCTATCCGGGGCCCGGAGCCTGGTTTATCGGGGGCCGTCAGCGCCGTACCGACCCGCCGGGCCCCGCGCATACGAGATATGCGCCCGGCGGGGCCTAAACGACCTTGGCGGCGATCAGTAGATTCCAGATCTCGCCCTGATCGACGATCTCGACGCCGAGCTTCTCCGCCTTGGTCAGCTTGCTGTCGCCGACGCCCGCGCCGGTGATGAGCATGTCGGTGTTCGCCGAAACCGAGGAGGCCGTCGTCGCGCCCGCCTGCTCGCACAGGCGTTGGAACGTGGGCCGGGCGACCTTCTCGCCGGAGCGCGGGTCGCTGATGGCGCCGGTGATCACCACCGTCTTGCCTTCGAGTGGTGCGCCGGCGGCGATGACCGGGGGCAGGTCTTCCTCGCGTACGTCGAGGGAGACGCCCGCCGCGCGCAGCCGTTCCAGTTCCGGACGCAGGCGGGTGAGGTGCGCGACCAACGAGGCCGCCACCTTCGGCCCGATATCCTCCACCGCTACCAGACGTTCCTCGCCCGCGTCGGCGACCTCTTCCAGTGAGCCGAATCCCGAGCGGGCCAGACGCGCGGCGGTGCCGTCGGAGGCCATCGGGATCGCCAAGCCGATCAGCGCGCGGCGCAGGCCGACCTGGCGGCTGGCGTCGATCGAGTCGATCATCCGCGCGGCGGAAACCTCGCCGATGCGGTCGAATTCGAGCAGGCGCTCCTTGGTGAGCGTGTAGAAGTCCGACGGGTTCTCCAGGATGCCCGCCTCGGCAAGGCGTTCGATCCACACGCCACCGATGGCGTCGATGTCCGCGGCCGCCCGCGACGCCCAGTGGATCAGCCTGCGCACCGTCTGCGCGGGGCAGGAAACGTTGGTGCAGAACAGTTCTCGACTGTTGCCCTGCTCGGTCACCGGCTGCTCGCACGACGGGCAGACGGCGGGCGGCACGATCTCGCGCTCCTCGCCGGTGCGTTTGGCGGCATCGAGTACGCCTGCCACGAACGGGATCACGTCACCCGCGCGGCGCACCAGCACCGTGTCGCCGACCTTGATGTCGCGGGCCTTGATCACCTCTTGATTGGCCAGCGTCGCCTTCGTCACCGTCGTGCCGCCGACGAATACCGGCTCCAACCACGCGACCGGCACGATCTTGCCCGTCTTGCCGACGTCCCAGATCACCTCGCGCAGCAGGGTGGTTTTCTCCTCGGCGGCGAATTTGAACGCCAGCGCGCCGCGTGGCGAGTTCGACCGAGTTCCGGCCGCCGCGTAGGCATCTCGGTCGGCCAGGCGCAGCACCGCGCCGTCGAGGTCGTAGTCCAAGTCGTTGCGGCCCTGCTCGATCGCGGTGATCGCCGCCTGCGCCTGCGCGGCGTCGGCGCAGTGCCGCATCTGCGCGCCCGCGATCCCGAGCGCCCGAAGGCCCTCCTCCAGATCGACGGCGGCGTCATCATCAGCGGCATCCAAGTCGAAGCCGAAGAACTGCAAGCGCCGCTCGGCGACGGTCGCCGGATCTTTCGCCCGCAGCGTGCCCGCCGCGGCGTTGCGCGGATTGATCAGCGGCTTGTCCGGATGCGCCGTGTTGTAGGCGAGGAAGGTCGAGCGCAGCATCACCGCCTCGCCACGCACCTCCACCCGGCCGGGGACGTCGATCCGCTCGGGGATGCCGTCGACCAGCGCGCGGACCAGCGTGGTCACGTCGTCACCGGTGGTGCCGTCGCCGCGGGTCACCGCACGGGCCAGCCTGCCGTCCTCGAAGACCAGGGCCAGGGACAAGCCGTCGAGCTTCGGCATCACCACCACCGACTGGCCGGGGAAGCGGTTGAAGAAAGCCTCGACCTGCTCGGGCTTGGTCGCCTTCTCCAGCGACAGCATCGGCCGCGAATGCCGGATCGGGGCGTGCAGCACTGCGGGCGCGCCGACCTGCTCCAGCGGATTCGGGTCCGGCGTGAGGTCGGGGTGCGCCTCGATCAGGGCACGTAGCTCGTCCTCGATCGCGTCGTAATCGGCGTCCGCGACCAGCGGCGAGCCCTGGTAGTAGGCGTCGCGCAGCGCCACGATGCGGTCCGCGAGCTCTTGGATATGTTCCCCAGTTTCCACAGCACCAGACGCTACCGATACCCACTGACACGCGCGCGCAACGACGGGCGGATGCCGGAGATCAGCGCTACTGGTTCGCCACGATCACGGTGTGCAGGTTGTTCTTCAGCTGTTCGGCGGCCGGTCCGCGGAGCGCGGCCAGGAACTGCCGCTCGCACTCATCGATGACGCGCCCGCCGCGCCGCAACATATCCCGTCCCTTCTTGGTGAGGAGGACGGTGTTCTTGCGACGATCACCGGGATGCGGCCGACGCTCGACCCAGCCCTGTGTCTGAAGTTGGTCGATCAACGCGACCATGGTCGTGCGGTCGATGCCGAGCAGCTCCGCGACTTCCTTCTGGGAGTGACCGTGCTGCTCGTCCAAGCAGTTCAGTGCCGCCCACTCCTGCGGTGCGATGCCGAGGGGCTCGAGTTTCGTCGACGTCAGTTCGCCGTATCGCAGGGCTGCGTGTTTCAGCAGATACCCCAGCCGGGGGACTTCGCCTTCAGTGGGCGTCGGGTGGTCGGGCACGGCATAACCATATACGTTTCTGATCGTCAGTATTGCTGATGATCAGATACCATGACGAGTGTTATCGATTTTCGTTGCTACCGAAGGTGTTTCATGTCCAAGACAATCGCAGTATTCGGCGCGGGTCCGGGCCTCGGCCAAGCCGTCGCGCGCCGCTACGCACGGGACGGTTACGACGTGGTGCTCGTCGCCAGACGCCGGGAACCGCTCGAATCGTTCGCCAAGGAGTTGGGTGCGACGGCGCACGTCATCATCGCCGACCTCGCCGACACCGATGCCGTTCCCGCGCTGGCCGCACAGATTCGCGCCGCGGTCGGCGATCTCGACGCGTTCTACTACGGCGCAGCCGCCAACGGGTTCGTCCCAGTGCTCGACCTGACGCCGCAGCGCGTCCAAGACCTCATGTCGCTCGGCGTCTACACCCTGCTCGAGCTGGTGCGAGAGTTCTTGCCTGCCATGATCGTTCGAGGGGACGGCGCGATCCTGAGCGCGCAGGGCGCCAGCGCGCTACAGGGGAATCCGCGCGTCGCGGGCGGTCTCGCCCTCGCCGCGCAACGCAACTATCTCCAGGCATTGCATGCCGAGGTGGCCGAGAAAGGCGTGTATGTCGGCGGCCTTTACATCGGTGCGGCCATCGAGAACAGCGCTTGGCACACCGAGATGGAGCGGGCCAAGGCTGCGGGCGAGCCGTTCTGGGAGGTGCCTACCGTCGACCCGGCCCATCTCGCCGACCTGCTCTGGAATATGCACCACGGCAGCGGCGAAGCGGACGCCCGATACCCCGCGTAGGCATGAGTTGCGGCGCGGGGGCAACGCGCCCACAGCGGTCGTGGATCTGTTGGCGGACACGGAATTCGGCCGACGCCGGGTGCGGTCGAATCGCGCACTACGGGCGGTCGGATGCGTACGGACTACGTCATGATGTGCGCGGCTTCGCCACCGTCACCCAGCGCGAACTATGGAACATCGCCGCGAGCGGTTCCGGGATCGGCGGTAGTTCGCGGTGGTAGCGGGCCGCCAGTTCGGGCACCTTCGCCGGGTTCGCCGACCAGCCGCGCGCGGCGAACCAGTCCTCGGGCTCGATGCGGTGGTCGGTGTAGAACAGCTCGCTGGTCGAACAGCCCCTCTTGCGCCGCGCCCGGCAGATACGGCAACAGGCCCTCGGCCAGTCACGCGGTGGGCGCGGACGCGTCGAAACCCGCGTCGGTCAGGGTGGTGGGCCAGTCCTCGCGCAGGTCCACGGGGACCTCGCGCCGATCCGCCGACGGCTACGCGGCGTACTCGTCGCGCACCAGCGGTTCGGGTTTGGCGGTCTCCATGGCCCGGGCCGCGGCGATGCCGAGTGCGGTGGCACCGACGCTGCTCACGATGTCCCAGGAATCTCCCTCAGCGCGCACGGCATTCCTCCGATCAGAGAACCAGCTGTGGCACGGCGCGATACGGGGCCCGCGGCCACGGCGTGATGTTATGTCCGCTGACCAAACTACGCCCAACTGGAATCAACTCGGCGTGGCTTCAATGTCTTTCGCGCGACGGGACGGTCTCGGCTGCTCCGGCGTGTCGATCGGCCGACGATCCGCGGCCGCGGATACCGAGTGGGGAAGGGGCAGAAAACGTGCGCGGCGGTCCTGAGGGAGAATGAGGGTCGTGAGTGACGCACTAAAGATGAAATTCGGAGATCAGCTCGGGGTATCAACGGTCGTGGCGTCGGCGGGTGCCACGGCATTCGTCGGCTGGTAGCTCGATGTCGGAGCGGGACGAGCCGGGACAGGGATCCTTGCCTGGGCCTGGTGAGAACAGGTTTGACGCGGTGGAACGTTTGCGTAGAAAGCTCGAAGGACTGAAGGCGGCCGAGCCTGATCGCGCCGAGGCGGGGGAGTCGAAACTGATCCGGCTGCCGCATCGCCCGCGGCGCATGACCGAGGATGCCGCCGAGCGGCCACGCAAGACGTGGCGTTCGGAGGGCGGCTCCGCCTCCGACGCCCCACCGACCCGGCCGGTGACGCGATCCGAACTGCAGGGTGAGACAGGTGCGTGGCCTGCCGACGCGGGCTCGCAGGACGACCAGGGCGGCGCCGGGCAGGACGCGAGCATTATCGATTTCGGTGCGTCACGGCGGAAACGAGCCGGTCGCGACGCCCCGGCCGCAGGCATCCGGCGCATGGCCAAGCCGCGCAGGATTGGACCCGACACACCGTAATGCGGTCGGTCGCGCCAATAACGCAGTCCAAAGCCCCATCCTGCGAACGCAATCCGCTGACGGCGCCTACACATCTTTGAGAAGATGGGGCGGTTGTAGACGAATCGCAATCGCCCGGGGGGATGGGCTTATGCCGCATACAGATTCGATCAGCTCGCGCGCTGCCCGATGGACCAGACTGTCCTCGATTCTGACCACCGTCCTGGTTAGCGCGATCGTTGCTGCCATCGTCGCGGGTGGCGTTGCGCCGCGCGACGCCGATCCGGCACTTTCGGCGAACGTCAGGTCGTGGTGGCCGTGGAAATGGTCGTGGATATGGCGATGGTCATGGGAATTCAAAGTGGTCGTGGGGGCGGCCGATATGAAACAACCCCCTTCCTGACAGTGCGCGTCACCGGTTTTTCCAGTAACAAGTGCGACGCGTATGCGATGTGTTCCAGACAACACCTATTCAGGAGGTTCGGAATGCTATCTGCGAAACGGCTTACTGCCGGCGCCGCCGTTGCCACCGCAGCCGCGGCCGCTGTGTTCGCTGGTGGTGGCGTTGCCCAGGCTGATGTACCGGTGTGGCAGGCCAACTGTCACGTGTACAACATCTTCAATACCGGCGGGATGTCGAATTGTGAGCTGCCGACCTGGCATCAGGTAAAGCTCACGTGCGTCGCGTGGCCGGTCCCCTTCACCTACTGGAAGTACGGTCCGATTCAATATGGGCAGAATCAGTCCTGGGCCAGTTGTGATTCGTTGAACGCGCTGGTGGGGATCGAGGTTATTCAAGCGTAGGTCGTGCATTATCGCGTTCGTCGAAATGCGTTGGCGCCCGTCGGCTTAACCAGGCAGTTGCGCGCCGTCGGCAGAGTCGGTGGTGCGCGAGAGGTCGGCCCACGTGTCGATCTCGGCGTCGACGGCCGCTCGGCCGGCTCGTACCAGTCGCAGGGCGTCGGAGCCGAGCACCAGGTGCGCCGGCGGGTTCGCGGCGTCGATGACCGAAAGTATCGCGGCCGCGGCCTTTTCCGGATCGCCGAGCTGATTGCCGTCGGCGGCTCGACGGTGGGCGCGTACCGGATCCATCAGCTCGTCGTAGTCGGGGATGGAGCGGTCGGTGCGGATCATGGACCGCCCCGCCCAGTCGGTGCGGAACGAGCCGGGCGCGACGGCCGTGACGTGGATGCCGAACCCGGCGACCTCTTTGCCGAGCGTCTCGAGGATGCCTTCCAGGGCGTACTTGCTGCCGTGGTAGTACGCCAGGCCGGGCACGGTCATCAGCCCGCCCATGGAGGTGATGCCCAGAATGTGGCCCGAGCGCCGGGCCCGCAGGTGCGGCAGCACCGCCTTGATGGTGGACACCGCTCCGAAGACGTTGACCGCGAACTGGTTTCGCAGTTCGGTCAGCGGTGATTCCTCGAATACCCCTTCGTGGCCGTACCCGGCGTTGGCGATGACGACATCGATCGGGCCGACGGTGGCTTCGATGTTGTGCACCGTGTCCAGGACCGCCTCGTCGTCGGTGACGTCGAGAATGCGCGCGATGGCGCGGCCGGCATCAAGCGCCCGGAATTCCGCGGCGTCCGCTTCGCGCCGAACCGTGCCCACCACCACGTGGCCGTCCTGGATGGCCTGACGTGCGATGGCCTGCCCGAGGCCCGAGCTCACGCCGGTGATGAGGAAGGTTTTAACGGCTGTTCGATCGGTCATGCCAGAGAATCTACACTCCGATAGATAAAATTGGCACTGCGTAGAAAATTGTTGCCTCGGGGTAGAGTGAGCGCCGTGCCCGAGACCGGAACCACCCGCCGCCGCACCGCGCCTTCCAAGGGGGATCAGCGCGAGCGAGCCATTCTCGACGCCGCCGAAGAGCAGTTGGACACCCTGGGATTCGATCGGATGACGATCGAGACGATCACCAAGGCCGTTGGCATCACCCGGGGTGCGTTCTACTTCTATTTCGGCTCCAAGAACGCGGTTCTGGCCGCCTTGGTCGAACGAACCGTTGTCACGCTGCGCGCGGAGATCGAGGCCGCCGACGGCTCGGGCGAACCAGCGCTCGCCCTGCGCCGCAGCGTCGGGCAGACCCGCGACATGTGGCGCGATCACGGGGATGTCATGCGCGCCGCCGTGGAGCTCAGCCCTACCGTCGAGGCCATCGGTGCGAGCTGGCATTCGGCCGTCGCGGCTATCCGCGACATCACCCAGGCCATCGCCGAACGCGCCGGGCTCTCCGATGACGACGGCCCGACCGGCGCGCATGCCGTGACGACCGCACTCGTGTGGATGACCGAGCGCGCCTTTTATCAGGCGTCGAAGACGGGAATCTCACTCGACGACACCGCGGCGACGCTCACGCATCTGTGGCTGAATGCCTTGGGGCTGCGTTCCGAGTAGCAGTGCCGCGGTCCTCACATGCTGATAGCGGCTGGGCGCACGGCGCCCAAAGGTCCACGCGTCGAGACGGTTTCGGGTTCAGTCGGCGGCGCGGATCGGCGCGCCCGCGTGGTGCAGGTGCCGCAGCGCCTCACCGTAGGAGGCGATCAGCCCGGTCTCGTGGTACGCCACGCCGATTTCGGCGCAGTAGTCGCGGACGATCACCTGGGCGTGCCGCAGATTCGGTGTCGGCATGCTCGGAAACAGGTGGTGTTCGATCTGATAGTTCAACCCGCCCAGGGCGATGTCGGTGAGCAGGCCACCCCGCACGTTGCGCGAGGTCAGTACCTGCCGACGCAGGTAGTCGGGGCGTTCGTCGCCGGTCAGGGTCGGCATGCCCTTGTGGTTCGGGGCGAAGATGCAGCCCATGTACAGGCCGAACAGCGCCTGGTGCACCGCGAGGAACGCGACGGCCTTGTCGGCGGGCAACACCGCGAACAGCGCCGTCAGATAACCGGCGAAGTGGCCGAAGAGCAGTGCACCCTCCAGCACACGCCGTTTGACCGACCGATTGCTGAGCGCGCGCACGCCGGCCACATGGAGGTTCAGGCCCTCCAGCAAGAGCAGGGGAAAGAACAGAAAGGCCTGCGCGCGGCCGATGAGACGAGCCAGCCCATGGCTGGCCCGCGCCTGCCGTTGTGACCAGACCAGAATGTCGGGCGCGACATCGGGATCGAGCTCCTCGTGGTTCGGATTGGCGTGATGCCGAGTGTGCTTGTCCTGCCACCATCCATAGGCCAGGCCGATGCCCGCGTTGCCGACGATCCGGCCGACGATCTCGGTCGGCCCGCGCAGCCGGAAGACTTGGCGGTGCGCCACATCGTGCATGACGAGGGCGACCTGGGCGAACGTCACGGCCATGCACGCCGCGATCAGCAGCGTCCACCAAGAGTCGCCGACCAGGACGAACGCCACCCAACCGGCGACGAATGCCAGCCCGACGAGGCTGAGCCGAACGGCATAGTAAACGGGACGTCGATTCATCAGGCCCGCGCCGGAGATCCGGCGCAACAGCCGGGCATAATCACCGTCGGCGGCGCTGCGCCGCGGTGACCGTGGAGCTGACTCTGGGACCAAAGCCGATGTCGTCATAGATCTTTCCTGAGCGCTGGGTTGGAGATGCCACGTCGGTCCGTCCTCGATGTCGATCGGAGATCTGACCCAGCGGGGATTGCTCGGCGCATCAGGGCGAGAAGACGATGTCGATACGCCCGACGCTATCGGCCGACGTCTCGTTCCGGGTAATCCCTTGGTATGACGCGGAATAGGACTCCGGTGTGATAACGGCTCGGTGAGTTTTCGCGCGGCGGCGGCCCGCCGTTGACTCAGCGCCCGGCGGCGCTGAGCTGGTAATCCGCTTCGAGCAGCATCCATCCGCTCAGCTGCACCGAGAGATCGCGGCTCAGATTCGCCGAGGAGGAGGCGGACGGGACAGTGAGCTCGGACAGCGTGCCCGGCAGCTCCGGCACCGTGACCGGGCGAGTCCAATCCGGGCCGAACAGCGGTAGTCCGTCCACCTCGGCGCGGTTTTTCCAGGCGGCCCGCGCGGAGGCGTGCACGATGTCCGCGGCGGTGGTGTCGCCCAACGCCAGTGCGGCTTCCGCGAGATATCTGGCGAGGATGCCCATGAACAACCCGGAATCGTCCCCGGCAGCCGCGGCGATCACCCCGGCGTGGGTGAGCCGGTCGCCGGTGGCGGCGATGAGTTCGGCCGCGCGCTTGCGATGGCCGGATTCGCCGGTGCGCAAAGCCAATTCGGTTTCCAACCCGATGGCGACGCCCTGGCAGTAGGTGAGAATGGTGCCCTCTATTCGTCCGCCGGGCTCATGGATACCGTCGAGGATCAGGCCGCTGGCGGTGTCGCGCAGCCGCGTGTTCAGGAACTCGGCGAGTTCTCCGGCGCGGGACAGCTCACCCAAACGCGCCATCGCGATACCGGTCGGACCGATCGCGGGGGTGTTGTAGTACTCGTCGCCCGCCCGCCAGGGCACCGCGCCGACGTCCGGGTTCCAGCCCTCGTTCAAGCCGGCCTTCAGTTCGCCAACCGCGTCGCCGAACCGGACGCCGAGCAGCCGGTCGGCGCGTTCGAGCGCCAGCACCAGCCACGCCATGTCGTCGTAGTACCGATTGGTCCAGCCGGTGAGGTTGCGGGTCCGAATACCGTTCGCGATGGCGACCACCCGGTTGAGGCGTTCGGGGGTGCGGGCGCGATACGCGGCGTCCACCGCACAATCGAGCAGGTGGGCTTGCCACCACATGCACCAGCGCACGAACGACTGATCCAGCAGCGACCCGGGCCAGAGCAGCATGCCGAGCCGCATCTGCGGCCGGCCCCACAGCGTGCGCACGTGCCGCTGCACGATCGCCTGTTCCGCCAGTTCCGCGCGCTTCCCTGGCTCGTCCGGGCCCGCGGACACCCGCCGCGTGATCGACATCGCCTGTGTCGGCTCCGCCAACACGGTGAGCGCGATCGACGCGCCACCCGCCACCAGCACACTGCGCCTGCTGATTCCCTTGTTCCGGCGATCCACCGCTCGGACTCCCTTTACTGAACGACCACCGCAGCCGGAAATCATGCGGCTACATTCTAGCCCGCAACGCCGGCGCGGCGCGCCGAAGAGTAGTGGTGTTCAGCGGCAGAGTGGCTGGTAGGGCAGGCCAAGGGGGGCGTGATCGCGCCGCCCCACGTAACGACCTGCGGTCCTAGGAGCCGGGACGTCCTTGCGCCCCGGCACCGGATATGTCTGCGGCGTAACGGGTTCGGATCTGCTGCTTGTAGATCTTGCCGCTGTCGTCGCGGGGCAGCGAGTGCACGATCTCGATGCGGGCGGGCATCTTGTAGTCCGCGAGTTGGCCGGACAGTGTTTTGCGGACCGTAGCGGCGGTGAGGTCGGCACCGGGGCGGGGCAGGATATGCGCGGCCACTAGCTCGCCGAGGTCGCCGGTGTCGGGTATGCCGAATACGGCGACGTCCTCGACCTCGTCCATGGCGGCGATGGCGTTCTCGATCTCGGCGGGGTAGATGTTCACCCCACCCCGGATCACCACTTCGGCGTCCCGGCCGGTCAGATAGAGGAACCCGTCCTCGTCGAGATAGCCGAGGTCGCCGACCCACAGCATGTCCTCGATGGGAGAGTGCGGTGCGCCGTGGTTGAGGTATTCGAAGCGTGGCCAGTAGTCGGCGCCGCGCACCCAGACGGGACCGATCTCGCCGACCGGCAGCGCGTTGCCCTGCATGTCGGCGATGCGGACGGCCGAGCCGTCGGTGGCGCGGCCGACGCTGCCGGGGTGGTCGAGCCATTCCGCGGCGCTGATCCAGGTGATCGTGCCCGCCTCGCTGCACCCGTAGAACTCCCAGAGCGCATCGCCGAACAGCTCGATGGCGGCCCGCTTGAGCGCGGGCGGGCACGGCGCGGCGGAATGGATGACGTGGGTGAGGCTCGAAAGATCGTAGGTGGCACGGATTTCGGCGGGCACGCTGACAATGCGCGAGACCATGGTCGGCACGATCTTGACCTGCTGGATGCGGTGGTGGTCGACCAGCCGCAGGAACGTGCGGGCGTCCCATTTGGGCATGATCACGATGTCGGCGCCCATGCGCAGCCCGAGCACCGCGATGGCGTTGGGGGAGGTGTGGTACAGCGGCCCGGCGACGAGCATCGGCACACCGGGTGCCAGGCCCATCCGCTGGGCGGTCGCGCCCGCGATGCTCAGCAGCTGGTGCGGCGTCATCTGCTCGCGCGCAACACCTTTGGGCTTGCCCGTGGTGCCGGAGGTGTAGATGACGCCCATGGATCGGACGATAGCGCCGTCGATGTGCCCGACCGGCTCGGGGTGGGCGGCGATCCAATCCTCCAGCGAGTCGTGCCTGCCGGTGGGCTCGGCCAGGGCGAGATCCCAGCCGCCCTCGCTGAGAAGCTCTTGGGTCATGGCGATTTCGACGATGCGGGCCGGGCAGCCCGCCAGTTCGCGAGCGGCCTCGACGACGGGCACGAATTCGGTGTGCGCGAAGATCAGGCGCACCTGCGCGTCGGTCAGGACGTGCGCGACTTCGCTTGCGGTCCACCGGGTATTGATCGGCAGCGGGTTGCCGCCGGTGGCGGCGATGCCCACCGAAACCTCGAGGAACTCGATGTCGTTGCGCGCCATGATGACGCACTTGTCACCGCGATCGATGCCGGCGGCCAGGATCGCCGAGCCCAGTCGGCCTGCGCGAAGCAGGACGTCGGGTTGGGTGCGGGTGCGGTTGCCGCAGACGAGGGTTGGCGTTTTCGGCGGATTATCGATCATGTCTGGGAAGTCTGCCTCGACAACAGGCATTTAGTCACCTGGTTGGTGCAGTCGATCCGGATGATCGGTTGCGCCGAATTGCTGGGCGCGGCGGAAAAGGACGGGGTCGTGGGCGTTGACGAGCAGTAGGCCGGGCGTCGGAGTGGCCCATAGTTCGGCGAGGCGCTCGTGGTTCGCCCGGACGGCGGACATGTCGTGGGCGACAAGGCGTTCCATCGCCGTCAGTGCTCGTGGCACCTGGCCGGTGCCGTCGATCTGCCCTCGATGGTAGAACGCGTCGCCGGCGTGCAGGATCCATCGCTCGCCGATGTCGACGGCGACGGCGGCGTGGCCGCGGGTGTGCCCGGGCAGGCTGATCATGACGAGGCCGGGCGCGATGTCGGTGAGCTCTTCGGCGGCGGCGAAACCGCGCCAGGGCTCGCCGGGGGTGTGCAGCACGTAGTTCGGGTGGTGGTCACGTTGCGTCGGCAGGTACCGGCCCTTTTCGACGAAACCTTTCGGGTGCAGTGCCGCTTTCGCTTCGATCGCGGTGAGATGGACTCTGGCCCAGGGGAAGTCGGCGAGACCACCGCTGTGGTCGGCATCGAAGTGGGTGATGACGATGTCGCGGACATCGCGCGGGTCGAAGCCGAGTCGTTCGAGCTGCCGGATGGCGGACTCGTTTTCGTCGAAGCGCGGACGGACGAACAAGCGGCTCGGCCCGAACCGGGCCGCCGGATCGGCGACGTCGCTCAGGCCGAGTCCGCTGTCCACCAGCACGAGGCCGGTGTCGGTTTCCACGAGCAGCACGTGGCAGACCAGGCCCTCGGGGGTGCCGAGCGGACGCATGGTGCCGCAGTTGAGGTGATGAACTTTCATCTCACGCACCAAGGTTCGGTGGTGTGGTGCTGAGCAGCCGCGGATCCGGCGGGGCGCCCGCGGTGGCGACGGCTCCGGCAACCGCTCGGGCGAGCGTGAGCAGGTCGCGGGGGTTGCGTTTGTCCAGCCCGCCGAGCAGCTGTTTCAGGACGGTGAGTTGGTCGAAGTAGATGCGCTCGATCGCCAGGTTCTCCTGCTCGTCGAAGACGAAGTAGGCCGTCATCCTGGTCCGATGGGTCGAGCCGGTCGGGGGGATCTTGCCGAGCGGACCCAAATGCGTTCCGAGCAGCCAGAATTCCACGATCACCGCGTCGTGGCTGTGGCGCAGGGCGATGATCTCGTGGTCCTGGTCGGGAAAGGCGCGGCGGGTGTCGCGGTAGTAGCCGCGCACCTCGTCGTCGCCGTCGTGCACGACCATCGGGGCGATCAGCTCGTAATGCGGATGCGGGAACGTGGAAAGTGTTGCGTCCCAGTCCTGGAGCACTTCGTCATGGAAATGGTCGAGGACGAGTTTCTCCCGTGCGCGCAGGATGTCTTCGGGTGGCAGGGTGAATCGTGTCGACATCGGTGACTCCTGGGGAACGCGGGTGAACTTCTATATCCACAGCGTGGGTTATTTACCGCCGACGATATACCCACGATGTGGATTTAATCAACGAATTGCGGCATCATGACCTCATGACCAGCCATGTTCCAGCGGTGCGCCGAGGGCGACCCCCGAAAGGTGCAGGCCAGCTGACCCGTGCGGGGATCGTCGAGGCAACCCTCGCCGTCATCGGCAGCGAGGGTGTCGGCGCGGTAGGTGTGCGGCCGGTCGCCCGCGTGCTCGGAGTCGATCCGAAAAGCTTGTACAACCACGTCGACGGCAAGGATGGCCTGCTCGACGCGGTCGTCGAGCATCTGCTCGGCTCGATCGAATTACCCTCGCGCAGTGGTGATCTCCGCACCGATCTGCGTGCCATCGCGGACGCGTTCCGTCGTCGCGCGCTCCTGCATCCCGCGGCGGCGGTGCTGGTGCTCACGCGGCAATTGGGATCGATAGAGGGATTGGCACCGACGCAGGCGGTCCTGGAGGTGCTCCGCGCCGCCGGTTGCCAGCCGGAGGAGGCGGTCCATTTGTTGCGTACTGTGCTGGCGACCCTCGTCGGCACGCTGTTGCGCGAGGTAAACGCGAGCCCCGCCTACGGAACCGCCGATATTCCCGGCATCGCCGCACGTCGAGCGACGCTGGAGCAGTCGGGGCTACCCGCTGTCGTCGAGGCGGCTCCTTACCTGGCGCGATTCGACAGCCAAGCGGAGTTCGATTTCGCGATGGATCTGGCGCTCGACGCGGTCGTCGCTCGCATCGACGCTTCCGCCTCGAACAGCTGAACCTGTTGTTCCATGAAGCGTGCACTGACCAACCCAGCCTGCACTCGCCGCGTCACGACGAACCAGTCGGCGTTCCGCTTCAGATCTGGCCGCGCAGCATGCGCAGCAGACGGTCGAGGACGCGTCCGCCGCTGGCGCGAAGCCCGTCGTGTTCGTACTCGTTGGTCGCCCACAGTCGTAGGCCCCTGATGGTCTCAGCGGTCTGTAGCGAGTACGTGGCGTCGACGTACATGTCGTCGAGGTAGACGGCGGCAACTACGGGGACCTCGTTCGTGGCCAGGCGCTGAGGATCGTAGAGGTCGGGCCAGGTCCCGCGGGCGAACAACATCTCGGCGGGCTCGCGCAGCGGCGCGAGACAAGGTTGGTCGAAATGACACGGGTAGGTCATCTCGCCGGTGAACAGTACCGGGTCGTTCCCGGCCAACGCTGTGCGCGCGTCGAACTGGGGGAACTCGCCGCGCACTCGCTCGGCTGCCCAGTTCGTGGCGCCGGTGCCGCGCTGGGCGTAGCTGAGTTCATGCATGAGCGGGTTCAGCGGCAGTTGGGCGTAGCTGAGCAAAGCCGCGGTGCGGGCGAGGAAGCTGTCGGACAGTTCCGTTCCGGCCCAGGTGTTTTCGAGAAGGTAGTGCAGCATGTCTGCGCCGTCGTTCGTGCCGAGCATGAGCCCGAGTGATTGGAGGGCTTCGACGGTGAGCCAGGATCCGTCCGGCATTGGTGCCGGGCGATCGATCAGGTGTGCGGCGATGCGGCGGACCGAGGCGGCGTCCTGCGGGTAGCGGCGATAGTAGGCGGTGTTCTTGCGGTGCACACGGGGGTAGGCGGCGCGGTAGACCTCGTCGGCGGTGACGCGCAATCCGGGAAGGCCGCCGGTGATTATCGCCTCGCGCAGGCCCTCGGGTGCGAATGAGAGGTAGGTGACGGTGCACATGCCGCCGAAGCTCTGGCCGAGCACCGACCATGGCTCATCGGTCAATTCGCGCCTGATCAGTTCGGCGTCGCGGACGATCGAGTCGGCGCGGAAATGGGTGAGGTAGTCGGCCTGCGCGGCGGGTTCGCCACGAGCCGGGAGCGTTTGACGGGTGATCGGACTGGAGCGGCCCGTGCCGCGCTGGTCGAGCAGCAGGACGCGGTAGTCGTCGAGTGCGCGGTCCAGCCAGGAGTCCCGGCCGACCGGACGGGGCGGCACCATGCCGGGGCCGCCTTGCAAATACAGCAGCCAGGGAAGCCGCTCGTGCTCGCGTCCGGTGGCTACCACCTCGCGAGCGTAGATCTCGACGTGCTCGCCATCCGGCCGATCATGGTCGAGGGGGACGGAGAAGAAGTGATCGGTCAGCGTGACACCGGGCATGGAAAGCTCCTTTGCGGCAATGATCTTGGCACGGGTGCTGTTACGGCGTACGTCAGGCACCATCGCGGCGTCAAGCGCGGGTCAGCTTTGTGCTGATGGCGTTGGCCGAGGGAACAGCGGCTATCCGAGGTCGGCGAGCCGCGGCACGGCCGGTGCCATGCCGTCGATCCACGCCGCCGGTGCGCCACCCATCGGGATGACCACGGCCTCGTGCACCCCGAGTTTCGCGTAATCGGCCATCCCGCGCACGAATTCATCGAGCGTGCCGGGCGTCGGCCGCGGGTTGCTGGCGATGATCGTCGTGCGGATCTCCCGGTAGTCCCGGCCGACGTCGTCGCAATGGCGTCGCAGGACGTCGAGCTTGTGCCCGACATCCTCCGGAGACGAGCCGACGAGATTGCAGGCGTCACCGTATTCGGCGACGAGTCGTAGCGTCTTACGTTCCCCGCCACCGGCGATGAGAACCTTGGGCCGGTTGATCGGCTGTGGTACGCAGAGCGTCTCGGCCAACTGATAGTGCTTGCCCTGAAATGGCCCGTCGCGCTGCGGATCCCACATCTGCGCGCAGATCCGCACCGCCTCTTCCAGCCGCTCGAACCGTTCCGTGACCGGCGGGAAGGGCACCCCGAGCCCGCGATGCTCGCGCTCGAACCAGGCGGCGCCGATACCGAGTATCGCCCGCCCGCCGGACAGTACATCGAGGGTGGCCACGATCTTGGCCAGCAGGCCGGGATGCCGATAAGTCACGCCGCTGACCAGCAAGCCCAGCCCGATCGTCGAGGTGTGCGCCGCCAGATAACCGAGCGTGGTGTACCCCTCCAACATGGCCGACTCCGCCGGAAGCCCGGTGAGCTCGATCTGAAAATAATGGTCCATGAACGACAACCAGCTAGCCCCCGACGCCTCCGCCGCGACACCGACCCGGCCCAGCTCCCCGGCGAAAGCGACGGAACCGCCCTCGATTTCGAAAGTAGAGAGATGAAAACCGAGATCCATGAAATCCCCCCAGCGCATGGATGATTCGTATCTCCACGGTAGATCCCGAGCGCTCGATTAGCGACCCAAGTCGCCCAATCCCATCGCTTAGCGATGAACCAACATTCAGTGGCACACTCCGATGGTTGATCCGAGCGTGGGCGAGCTTGGCGTGTCAGCATGGGCTGCATGACTCCGGTCCCAGATAACCGTGCAATTTCCGTTCGGGTGAACGACTATGACAGCTTTGCTGAGGCGTACACGGCGGAGAACGAGGGCAACCTTTTCAACGCTCACTACGAAAGGCCCGCGATGTTGGCGCTCGCCGGGGACGTGGCGGGGCGACGGATTCTCGACGCCGGCTGCGGTTCGGGGCCGATGTTCGCGGCGTTGCGCGATCGTGGTGCCATGGTGGCCGGCATCGACGCGAGTGCTGGAATGCTCGAGCTGGCTCGGCGACGGCTCGGTCCCGACGCGGACCTGCGGCTCGCCGACCTGGCCCGCCCACTGCCGTTCTCCGACGGCGTGTTCGACGATGTCGTCGCGTCCCTGGTCCTGCACTACCTGAAGGACTGGGGACCGACACTCGCCGAACTGCGACGGGTTCTGACCACCGGCGGTCGTCTCCTCGTTTCGGTCGACCATCCCTTCGTGGCCTACGGCGTGCAGCGCCTGGCCGGGCGCGACCCCAACTACTTCGAGACCTACCAGTGGAACTTCGACTGGACCATCGGCGGCCAGACCATCCCGATGAGCTTCTGGGCGCGTCCGCTACACGCGATGACCGACGCCTTCACCGCGGCAGGCTTCCACGTCTCCGTCATCAGCGAGCCGCAACCTGTCCCCGCCGCCCGCGACCTGTTCCCCGAGGAATACCAAGCCCTCACGGCCGCCCCTTGCTTCCTGTTTTTCGTCCTACAGGCCCTGTGATGGAAGGAGCAGCGATGTGGCGACGGTCTGATGATCTTGTGGTTCAGGAGTTTTCGGTGACCGACGCTGGGGCGGGGCCCTACGGAATCACCACTGGTGCGGATGGTGCGCTCTGGGTCACGCTGGTGCACAGTGGTGAGATCGCGCGGGTGACTATGGAGGGGGCTGTCGATCGATATCCGGCTGGGAGTCGACCGTCGATCATTGTGGCGGGTGCGGACGAAGCGTTGTGGTTCACTCGGTCCGGCGACGACCATATTGGGCGCATCACTACCGATGGTGCCCTGTCGGCGTTCGAATTACCTTCGGGCAGTGGTCCGTTCGGTATCTGTGCCGGTCCGGACGAGGCCATGTGGTTCACCGAGATGAATTCCGGTCGGATCGGCCGGATCACACTCGAGGGGGCGGTCACCCACTTCGACCTTCCCGTTGCGGGTGCGTTCCCGGCGATGATCGTGTGTGGTCCCGATGACGCACTGTGGTTCGCCCTAAATCAAGCCAACGCCATTGGCCGCATCGATCTCGACGGCAAGTCCACGCTGTACGAACTGCCCGATCCCGGTGCGCCAGTGGGTATCACCAGGGGCGCGGACGACACGATGTGGTTCGTGGACATCGCCGCCGGCCGGGTCGGCAATATCACCCAGACGGGCACCATCAGAATGTCCCCGCTGCCAGATCCGGCGGCGAAACCGCATGCCATCGCCGCGCTTCCGTCCGGCGACTGCTGGTTCACCGAATGGGGTGCCAACCGGATCGGCCGGATCAGCTCCGACGGCACCATCACCGAATTCGACCTAGCCACACCGGAATCCGAACCGCACGGCATCACCGTCGGCCCCGACGGCGCGGTGTGGACCGCATTGGAAACCGGTGCCGTCGCACGCATAGCCCCATGACTACAGCGGTCGGCCAACACTCGGAGATAGTGCCGAATACCGTGCAGTAGCAGGGGTCCATTCGCGGGAGCCGCTATGTGGCACTGCGCGGGCGATTTGTGTCGGTGGCTGATGGCATCCTGCTGCTCATGACAGTCTGGGATCTGCTCGCCATCGACAGCGCTCTGCGTGCGAGTTGGGCGGGGGATACCTGTTCCCCGGATGACGTTGCCAGGGCGGGTTGGCGGCCGGAGAATCCCGCGTGGGGGCAATGCGACATCACGGCCTTGATCGTCAACGACATCTTCGGTGGTGATCTGATCGTCGGTGAGGTGTGGTCGGGTGCGGAACAGCACGGTTTCCATTGGTGGAATCGCCTGACCACCGGCGTCGAATTGGACCTGACCCGTAGCCAGTTCCGCGATGGTCAGGTCGTCACCAATCCCCGGGTTGTCCAACGTCCGCGTGGTCGACTACCGCGGCGACGGGATGAGTATCTCCTGTTGCGTCAACGCGTGATCGACCAGCTAGGTCACCTGCCGCCACTAAACAGTTGACCGCAGGGACAAACTCCCCTCAGCCCGCTGTTTCCGGTCGCCGTTCCTGTTCGGAGAGCCAACCCGTGTTCTCGTTTCCGACAACACCTTCGACCCGTTCGACCAGGATCGACCGCCGGTCCGGCGATCGGTACGGGCCGCTGGCGGCCAGGTAGAGGTACTTCTCTCGCTTCAAGGTCTCGGCGGTGCCGCGGTAGCGCAGCCAATTGGTGTGCCACTGGAATAGTTGCTGGGCGCCCTCGGCGATCACCACGAGGGCGGCGATCGAGGCGGTCAGTCCGGCGGGGGCGGAAAGGGCGGCGACCACGGGTACCGTGGCGCCGACCGCGATCTGCGCGAACTTGACCCGCTTGTACATGCGCTGTGCCTGTGCGCCGTTCGTGCTGTACCAGCGCAGCTGTTCGTTCAACCGCACCCATACGGGGTCGTTCTCGTCCACCGACCCGTCCTGCGGTTCCGTCTCCGGCACTGCTCACTATTAGCACGTGCGTGGTGGGCGTTGTGCCGATCCGGCACAAAGAGTTACGTGATAATCGAGGGATGAAGGCGCGGCTGTCCATGCGGTGGCTGATCGGCGTCGTGGTGCTGGCCGGGGTGGTCATCGCGGTGTGGGCGTGCTGGCCGAGCGCGCCGCGGGTGGTGCAGGCGACGGGGTGGCAGGCGCAGACCGATCTGCCGATGCTCGTGACCGGGCCGAGAGGCATTGTCGTGGATCGGAACGGCGACGTGTATGTGGCGGAGTCCGAGCACATTCAGCGTCTGGCCGCCGGGAGTTTCCGGCCGGAGCGGCTGCCGATACCGGAGCTGAAGAGCCCGGACAATGTCGCGTTCGGCCCGGGTGGGGAGTTGTATGTCGGCGACTACAACATGCAGCGAGTAATGAAGATTTCGGCGGATCGCCGGACAACCGTTGCCCTTTCGCTCACCGACCCGGCGGGTCAGGATCTGTCGACCGCCGGATCGGCGATGGACGCGGGCATCGCCGTCGACCGCGCGGGCACCCTGTTCGCCACCGATCCCGAGAAATCCCGGATCGTCAAGCTGGCCGCGGGATCGGCGACCGCCGAGGTGCTGGCGACCGTCGAGCACCTGCGCCCCCCGATCGCGGTGTCCGACAACGGCGATGTCGTCGTCCTCGTTTCGGATCCGGCCCCGACCCTGCTCACTTTCCGCGGCGGAAAGTCACCCGCGGTGCCGACGCCGATCCCGAACCTGAAATACGTCACCGCGATCGCGATCGACCACCGGGGTAATCGGTTGCTTGCGGATAACGATCTGGAGTTCAGTTCGGCTGACGGTGACTTGACCTCGACGACAACCGCCACGTTGTGGCGCCTTCCGCCGGACGCGGCGACGCCGCAACGACTGCCGTACACCGACCTCGGCGAGATCGCCGCGGTCACGGTGGACTCGTCCGACACCATCTACTACACGGATCGCTCCAGGCTCAGCCGGGTGGTGCGGCTCGCACCCATGGGATGAGGGCTTGTTGTCATCCGCAGGTGTCGCGGTAGGGGAGCTCTTGGATGTATTGGCGCCAGCCGTCCGGCCCAAGGGCGGAACCCACTGTCTGGCAACCGATTTCGGCTGGATCTCGACGAAGGTCGTGCAGCCGGCGCAGGTCCCAGTCGACCACAGCGCCCTTCTCGTGGCCGGTGATGAGCTGCTTCGAATCGGCGGTGAAGGTAACCGACTTGATGTCGAACGCCCCGGCATCCCGAGGCTCACCGATCCGCGTCGGATGTGCCGGGTCGCCGACGAGCCACATCTGCACCTGCTGGTTGCCGTAGATGGCGAGAATCGTTCCGGTCGCATCGAATTGGGCGTGGAAGTCCCCGATGTCGGGTCGTACGGCGTTGCCGACCGGTGCTGGGTGCGCGGGGTCGGCGACGTCCCAGAACTGTCCTGCGCGGTTTTCGATGACCACCAGCACTCCGGTCACCGGCGAATACGCTATCTGCGTGTTTTGCTCGAGCGGTAGGCCGCCGAGCCGAATCGGACGGTCGGAGTCGGTGAAGTCCCAGAAGGTCAGCTCCTTGTGTTCCCAGCCCATCGCGAGGACCCGGCCGTCCGCGGTGAACGAGATCTGCCACATGACCGCATCGCGGATCCCGCGCCCGAGCCGCTTCGGCGCATCCCTGATCTCGATATCCCATGCCAACGAGTTCTCGTAACTGCCTGCGGCGAGCCGCTTGCTGTCGGGAGAGAACGCGAGTGTGGTCACGTTCTCCGCCAGCCCGGTCAGGGGCACGCCGAGGCGCCGAGGGTGCTGGCGGTCGCTGACATCCCATAGCGCCACCGTCCGATCCGCACCCCCCGTCGCCAAGGTCTTGCCGTCCGGTGACAGTGCGATACAGCTGATTCGGTTGTCGTTGAGGTAATCGAAGTGCTCGGTGTCGAAGGTCGCGGTGCGCACCGGCATGCCGAGGTTGCCAGTCGCCCACAGATCGACTTTCCCGCTCCTGCCGCCGACCGCGATGAGATCGCCACTCGTCGCGACGCCGCACGGAGCGGCGACCATGCCTGTTTCGCCCGTGAATGGCCGACCGATGGGCTGTGGTTGAGTGTGTGCGTCGATCGTCCACAGGGTGGTTCGGCCGTCCGGTCCGCCAACCGCGAGAATTCCGTTCGCCGAGAACGCGATCGCGGTAATCGCCGCGGGCTGGCCGACCAGCCATGGCCCCGCTCGAACCGTGTTTGCCGTGTTGTCCAGTACCGATAGGGCGACACCGTTGTTCACAACTCCGGCGATGATATCGCCCGCCGGCGCGAACGCCAGCCGTGACCAGCTCGTTTCGATGCCTGGTTGGGCACGCGGGTGCGCCGGGTCGGTGATGTCCCAACGTGCGGCACCGCCCGTCGAGGGTGAGACCACCAACTGATGGCCGTCGGGTGAGAATGCCAGGTGTCGGAGGACCGCCGGTCCGAGCCCCGCTCCGCCGACCGGACGCGGGGAATGCCGGTCGGAGACGTCCCATATGGTGAGGGCTTTGATGGTGGCGGTCGCCAGAAGCTTGCCGTCCGGCGAGAATTCGGCGGTTTCGATGCTGTCTTCGCCAGGCAGCATCGTCGCCGTTGGGGCCGGGTGCTCGGGATCGGTGAGATCCCATAACGTGGTCGGCTCGGTGTACGCGCTACTGATCGCCAACATCGTCGCCGGTGCGAAGACGAACTTGAGTTTCGCCGGAATAGAGAGGGCTGCACGTACTTTCGTGTGCGGATGCGCCGGATCGGTGATGTCCCATTGGATCAGGCCGCCCACACTGGATGATTCGTAACTCGGCTCGCTGTGGCCCGACTGGCCCGAGCGTGCGTCCCGGGCGTTGAGGTCGAGGCCCGCGCCGGTGAGCAGTGTCCTGCCGTCGGGGGTAAAAGCGACATCCGTGGTATCGCTGATGCCCGTCAGCGGTTCGCCGAGCGGCTGTGCTCGGCCGGCGTCGGACACGCCCCAGAGGGCCACCGTCCCACCTGTTTGCTGGATGGCGAGCGTCCGCCCGTCCGGCGAGAAGTCCAGTCGATCAACGTTTTTCGGGGGACTTTCGATGGTCCCCGCATATCGCGTGGTGGACAGCATGTTGATCAGCCACTGCCGCGTCTCACTACCCGGATCGATCCGATCGGCCGCCAGCCCGAGCCGGATCGCCGTCCTCGGATCGACATCGCGCAGTTGATCCGCCTGCGCCAGCAATTGCCGCGCCACCGCGGTATGCTGCCGCGCCACCGCGTGCTGTTGTTGCACGATCGCGACAACGGCGGCTACCAGCGCGACGCACAGCAGTGCCGAAAGCACCACCGTCGCCCGGCCGCGGCGCAAGCGGTCGCGCCGATAGCTGTGTTCGAGGAATTCCCTTGCCCGCGAACTTGTTTCGACTCGTGTCGTACTGAGTTGCCAGAGTCGAGGCGGCCAGTGGTGCAGTTGCGATCGTGGCAGCACGCGCAGGTGAGCGCCGGTGTCCTTCATGGCCGCGGCAAGCCGGTCACGCTCCCACAGGCGCACCGGCTTGCCGTCCTGTTTCCATTCCGCCGCCGCGATTTCCACGGCGCGCCGGGCCCGCAGTGCCGCGCTCTGGTCCGCGATCGCCTCGCTCAGCGGTGACCAGTTCCGCAGGAACGCCTCGTGTGCCGCCGAGACGACGATGCCTTCGTCCTCCTCGGCGGTGATGAGCAGCCGATGGGTCACGAAGGCGTCGATCACCTGCTGCGCCGATTCGCTCAATTCCGCGCGCGCGACCCGATCGCGGGTCGGTACACCGTTCTCGTCGACGGTGACCAAACGCAGTAGCACCGCGATGATCTCGTCGCGCGAATGACCGGTCGTCGCCTGTGCCTGCGCCAGTGCGGTATCCGCCTGACGAGTCAAAGCGCCTCGGACACCACCGATTTCGCGATAGCGACGATGGGAGAGCAGGTCGCCGCGCCGCAGCCCGTCGGACAGCTGCTCCAGGGTGAAGGCGAGTAGGGGGAGAGCCTCGCCGGTGTCGGTGTCGGCGAGCAGCGCGTCGACCAGCCCGTCTTCTATGGTCAAGCCCGCCACCCTGGCCGGGCCCTCGATGACCTCCCGCAACGCGTTCTCGCGCAGCGGCTGTACCGGGTGCGTCCGGGTCTGGATGCGCGACAGCGCGGGATCGGTGCCGAGCTGATCGAGGAATTCCGGTCGGAGCGTGGCAAGGATCTGCAGCGGTCCGCCGACCGCGGGAATGAGCAGGTCGACGAAATCGGCGCGATCCCGCGCTGCCGTGCGCCGCAGCAACTCCTCGAACTGGTCGATCACCAGCAGCAGCTTGCCGTCTACCCCGGCCTGCTCGGCGAGCAGGATATCCTGGGCGATATCGCGAAGCCCGTTGCCGACCAAGCGTTCTCGCAGCGATGCCGACTCGAGGTCGATTCCCGCGCGCCGCTGGGCGACCGCGAGTGATCGGGCCAGCGCGGCCACCGGATCGGTGCCGGGGACCATCGGCTCGAGCGGCACCCACAATGATTCCTCGGCGATCAGCGGAATGACGCCCGCGCGCACCAGCGAGGATTTCCCGCACCCCGACGGGCCGATCACGAACTGTATCGCCGTCTCGGCGCGAGTCGCCGGCTTGCGCAACAACTCCGCGATGTCGGCGGCCTCGCGGGCACGACCGAAGAACACCCGATGCCGATCGGTGTCGAAGGCCGCCAAACCCGGATAGGGCGATCGATCGTCGGACCAGCCGAGGCCGCCGCCCGCGTCGAGCCTGCGCAGCGCCACCACGAGTTTCTGCCTGGCCGCCACTGGATCGGCCGCGGCATTGGACTGCTGCAGCGATTTCAGCAGCGGATGGACCACATCGGCGGCCACCCGGACCGGCAGTAGCCTGCTGCCGTTGCCCTTCGCGATGCCGACTTCGGCCGCGCACCACACCGATTCGAGATAGGTCTGGGTGACGACACAGACCACCGCATCGGCCCAGCGCAGCCGCCGGTAGAGCTCGGGCTCCCACTCCTCGCCGACGATCAACCCGTCGACCGGGTGCAGGTCGAGGAAGACCTCGTGCCCGTCGTCGACCAGCCAGCCCCGAATCTCACTGGCCCATTCGCGATCCGCGCTCGCGTGACTGATGAATACTCTGGCCAACACCCCTCCAGACGGAAGGCCGTACTGCCAGCACAACGGTACCGGTCAACGGTCGAACCGCGCGTGCTTTCCTGATCCGGTCGCAGCTATCGTGAGTAGCCAGGCGCCTTGGCGCAATGGCGAGACCGATGACCGAAAGGAAGTCCGTGGAAACCATCGCCGAGGGCGTCTTCGAAGGTGGTGAGCCGTACCTTCGGGTGGGTAGTGGCCGGCCGCTGGTGTATCTCGCCGGGTTCGCGCTCACCCACGCCAACCCCACCGGACGGATGCGCCAGATCGCCTTGGCGAGCGTGCAGGGGCTGGCCAGTGCCGGTTTCGAGGTGTACTACACAAGCCGGGCGCCTGGTCTCGCGGTCGGCACGACGTTCTCCGATATCGCCGCCAGCCACGCGGCAGGCCTGGCCGCGCATTTCGGTGAGCCGGTCGACGTGCTCGGCCACTCGACCGGCGGCGACCTGGCACTGCAGCTCGTCGTCGATCATCCGGAGGTGGTGCGCCGGGCCGTAGCCGCAAGTGCCGCTTACCGTTTGGGGCCGGTGGCAAAGCGGGCGCAGCTGGCAATGATCGCAAGCCTGGAGCGGGACGGCCGCCAGAGATGTTCGCCGACACCGCGCGCCTGATGCCGCACGGAAAGCTCGTGATGTACCCCGACGCGGGACACGCCATCGTCACCCGAGCCGACTTCGTCACCGACGTCACCGCATTCCTCAACGCGCCCTGAGCCTGCGGCGTCACGCGGCCTGTGATGGCCGCTCCGCCGTTGTATCTGCGGGCAGCGTCTGATCCGCGACGACACGTCGCACCAGATTGGCGAGATATCCCCCACTGCGGCAATGGCTATCGGGGCGTTGGAAAGTCGGTCGGGAGGGTCGGCGCCTGGCAGAGTGCTGGTATGACAGTTTCTGATCCGAAGGCGGATCTGCACCGTTATTTGCGTGATGCCCGCGAAGTCATGCTGTGGAAGCTAGATGGTTTGTCGGAGTACGACATTCGCCGACCGATGACGCCTACCGGGACTAACTTGCTGGGCCTGGTCAAACACCTCGGCGCCATCGAGTTCGGCTACTTCGGCGATACCTTCGGCCGCCCGTACAACGAACCCATTGCCCAGCAGGATTTCGAGGGCGATCCCACCACCGATATGTGGGCCACCGCCGAAGAATCTCGGGCGGACATCATCGGATTCTACCGCCGGGCCTGGGCGCATGCCGATGCCACGATCGACAGCCTTGATCTCAGCGCCGAGGGCTCGGTTCCGTGGTGGACCAAAGACAGCGTCGTCACGCTGCACCGGATTCTGGTGCACGTGACCGCCGAAACGAATCGGCATGCCGGACATGCCGATATCGTTCGCGAGCTCATCGACGGGGCCGCCGGACTGCTCGCCGGTAATGACAACATGCCCAGCAGTGACCAGACCTGGTGGCAGAGTTATCGGTCCAAGCTGGAGGATGCCGCGAAGCAGGCAGCCGGACTCGGCTGATCGCTCGGCGAGGCGGCGGAGTCCCGCGCAAGCATCGTGCCAGGGCGGTGCAAGAGTCCTCGAAAAGCATTGGTTCATGGATGAATTCGATGTGGTGATTGTGGGGGCGGGCCCGGTGGGGCTTTTCCTCGCCTGTGAGCTCGGCCTCGGGGGGTGCGCGGTGCTGGTGCTCGAGCGGGAGCCGGAGCCGCATTCCCGGTGGCGGGTAGAACCGCTCGGGATGCGGGGTCTGTCCGCCACGTCAGTGACGGCGTTCTACCGCCGCGGCATGCTGGCTCCGCTGATGACGGCGTCGGGCGTGCCCGGCGATCTCGGCGTAGGTGCCGACACGGACGAGCCGTCCCGTCCGCGGAGTGCAGGCCACGTCGCAGGCATGGTGCTCGATCCGGCGATGATCGATCTCGCCGCGCTGCCGTTCCGGCTGCCGAGTCCGGCCTCGGAGTCCATGATGACGAGCCTCGACGCGGTGGAGACGGTGCTGTCGGAGCGGGCGGCCAAGCTCGGTGTGCAGGTCAGGCGCGGGGTCACGGTCTCGGCTGTCACGCAGGACGAGGCGAGCGTGGTTGTCGAGGCCGGCGAGGACACCTACACGACGCGTTGGGTCGTCGGTTGCGACGGTGGACGCAGTGCGGTGCGTGGACTCGTCGGGTTCGAATTCGTTGGCACCGAGCCACAATTCACCGGCTACGCCATGCTCGCCACCATCGCCGATCCGGAGAAGCTACGCCCGGGGATCAACCTGACGCCGACGGGCATGTACATCACGATGCGCGCGCCGGGCCACATCGGCATGAACGACTTCGACGGCGGCGCGTTCGATCGCACCCAGGAGCTGACTCGCGAGCATCTCCAGGCGGTGCTGCGCCGGGTGTCGGGCACCGATGTGACACTGAGCGACGTCCAGCTCGCCTCGAGTTTCACCGATCGGGCGATGCAGGCGACGACTTACCGGCAGGGGCGTGTACTGCTCGCGGGCGACGCCGCGCACATCCACTCGCCGCTCGGCGGGCAGGGACTCAACCTCGGCATCGGCGACGCCGTGAACCTGGGGTGGAAGCTCGCGGCGACCGTGCACGAGTCCGCGCCGGAAGGGCTGCTCGACAGTTACACCCGTGAGCGTCATCCGGTCGGTGCCGGGGTGCTCGACTGGTCGCGTGCGCAGGTGGCGATCATGCGACCGGACCCGCACTCCCGGGCGATCCAAGGCGTGCTCCGCGATCTGCTCGGGACCCGTGATGGCACGACCTACGGGTTCGAGAAGCTGTCGGGCTCGTCGATCCGTTACGACCTCGGCGGCGAACACCCACTGGTCGGCCGTAGTGTTCCGGACTTTCGTTTCGATGACGGCACGCGCCTCGGCGACCTGATGCAGGACGGGCGCGGCGTCGCGCTCGATTTCAGCGACGAACGATCGCTGCGGGATTCGGCGATGTTGTGGGAGAGCCGGATTCGGTATTCGGCCGGGACGGCGAGGAACGATTTCGGATTGGGTGCCGTGCTCGTCCGACCCGACGGCATGGTCGCCTGGGTGGCTGATGGCGACCCTGATCGCGAGGCGTTCGAGCTCGCCGCGAGCCGTTGGTTCGGCTCTCCGGCGGTCACCGCACTGTGAATTGTTTCCTCCCCCCGTTGAATTCAGGAGTGCAAGTGACGATTACCCTCCGCCCCGGAACGATCGTGATGTTCACCGGCGATTCGATCACCGACCCGCAACGACTCGAGAGCCGAGACGGCCGCCGGTTCGGCTACCCCCTGCGCATCGCCGACGAGTGGGCGCTGCGGCACCCGGACCGCGCCGTGACTTGGCTGAATTCCGGACTGGCCGGCAGCAAGGTGCGCGACCTCGAATCCCGTTGGCAGGCAGACGTACTCGACGTGCGCCCGGACGTGGTCTCGATCCTGGCGGGCATCAACGACGTCGGCTGGCGCACCCTGGACCCGAACGGTTACCCGATCTCCGCGCAGGACTACGCGGCAGGTTACGACCGCCTGCTCGCGCCCCTTGCCGAGGCCGGCACCGAGCTGATCCTCATCGAGCCGTTCCTGCTGCCCATTCGCGGCGTTGTCCAGAAGCGCGACGTGCGCATCGACGAGGCGGTCCGTAAGGAGTGGCGCGCCGATCTGGACCTGAAAATCCAGGTCGTGCACCAGCTCGCCGCCGATTACGGCGCGCACCTGCTCGCCGCCGACGAGATGTTCGCCAAGCTGTCCGCGACGACCGAGCCGGAGTACTGGGCCGAAGACGGCGTGCATCCGACACCGGCCGGGCACGCCGCGCTCGCGGAGGCATGGCTGCGGCTGGTGGCGTAATCGCCGCCGATTCGGAATGTGGCCCGACGCTTGTGAATATCTCCAGCAGCGAGAGGGTTCCATTGTGCCACAACCAAATGTTCATCGTCGATTCGCGCATTCAGAGGTTGCATGAAAACATCTGTGCCAGTTGACTATCGGAATGCGGCAGACATGGTCACCGCATCGTCGCAGTGCCAAGGAATTCGGGGAGCAGATGCTGTTCTGGGCAACCATCGCAGGCGCCGCACTTCTCGTGCTGCTGTTACTTGCCGCGGCGGCACGAGCCATGGATCCGCGTGGCCAGGACGAGCGCAGGCGCCGCACGAGTGCTGACTCGCGCGAGCCTGCGCTGCCACAGGAGTGGCCGCAAGCCGGGCGGCCGTCCTAAGCCACTTTCACGCAGAGTTCGGTCCCGCCGTGCAGCGGCAGTGTCACCGATACGAAGCCGTTGGCCGGATTGCGAACGTAGGCAAGGAAATCGGGTTCGGCGTTGTCGTTCATGACGTAGCCGCCGACGCGTAGTTCGGGGCGATGATCTCGATGACTTCGCGGGCGAGCGAGGGGTCGGCGCCGAGCCAGCCGTCGATCAACGCGAAGTCGACCTGACCGCCGAGGTCGCGCAGCGTCGTGCGCGCGTCGCCCTCGCGGATCTCGGCGTAGTCGGCGAGCCCGGCCTCGGCGAGGTTGGCCCGGGCGCCGGTGACCTTGGTGGGCACGATCTCGGATCCGATCACCTTGCCGCCGCCGTTGTCGCGCACGGCGGCGGCCGCGTAGAGCGTCGACATGCCGACGGAGGTCGCGAATTCGACGGTCCGGGTGGCGCGGATGCCACGGCACAGCAGGTAGATCAGATCACCCTGTTCCGGGGCGATCGAGTAGCCGTACCTGCTGTAGTCGTGCGGATCACGCAGGCGGCCGTCGCGTGGGTCGTCGGGCCGATATTGTTGGGCCCCAGCAGTCTGGCGATGACCGCATTGATCGAGCTGTCGCGGAGCGGACGGTGCGTCTCGGTGATCATTGGATCTCCTAATCCGTTGCAGCCCAATATGATTCAGGGCGCCACCTGTAGCTTGCCGATAAGAGCTTCTCGCCGCACGGTCTCGGCGATGCCGGACAGTGCCACGCCGAGGTGGCGGCGCTGCGCCGGAGTCAGCGGGTCGAACACGAGCCGGCGCACCTGCTCGACATGTCCCGGTGCGCTGTCGACCACCTTCTGCCTGCCCTCGCCGGTCAACGTCGCCAGGGTGTAGCGACCGTCGCCCGGGTCGATTCGGCGAACGATCCAAGCGCGCGTCTCGAAACGGTCCATCAGTTTCGACAGCCGCGGCAGCGTGCTGTTGCAGACCCGGGCCAGCTCGCTGAGTCGCATGGTTTCCTCGTCGGCCATCGACAAGCGGGCGAGCACGCTGTATTCGAAGTTCGAGATACCCGCGTCGCGCTGTAGCTGCCGGTCAAGGGCCGTGGGCAGTGCGATCACGACGGTGAGCAGGTCCTGCCAGAGTGCCTGCTGCTCGGCGTCGAGCCACGGCGTCGATTCGTCCATGCGGTCCACCTTAACTTGCCTCGGCAAGGGATATCACTTGCCTGGGCAACTCAACATGGTCTAGCTTATGAGTTGCCTAGGCAAGTCAATCTCGATCGCAAGGAGTATTCGATGATCAAGCTCAGCATCTTCCTGACCCGGCGGGCAGACCTCACCCACGAAGAGTTCGTGGACTACTGGACGTTGAAGCACACCCCGCTGATCGCGAGTGTGCCCGGCGGCGAGGTCCCGGTCCGGCGCTATGTCCAGCTGCTGCCCACCGATGACCACATCGACGGTGTCACCACGATCTTCTACGACGGTGTCGCCGAAGTGTGGGTCGACGACATCGCCGACGCCGCACGCTGGTTCACCTCCGAGACGTACACCACGACCATCGCCGAGGACGAGGAGAAGTTCATCGACCGCTCGAAGACTCGCTTCCTCTACACCGCCGAGACGCCGATTTTCGGTTGAGCACCGACGCGCTGTCCCCGGGCGACCTGACGATCAGGCCGCCCGGGGACGCGCCCACTTCCGCGGGCTTCATGACCCACAGCTTCGCGGTCTTCCGCCGTCCCGACCTCAGCGCACACACCGAGGTCTTCGATGAGTGGGCCGTCGACGCACTCGGGCGCGGCGATGTCGACGCCCTTGCCGATTATCGGCGTAAGGCGCCCGGCGCCTCGGTCGCGCATCCGACGGCCGAGCACTTCGTACCCCTGCTGGTCGCGGTCGGCGCCGCGAACGATCCAGGCAGCGCCACCAGTGCGATCGAACGCATGGTCATGGGCAACTCGATCCGTTCGGTACAGCTGAACTGAACTCTTCAGAGGAAGATGCGGGCGATTTCCAGCCACTTCTGTGCGTCCGCGCCGACCGCGGTGAGGTCGGTCTCGGCCAGGGTCCGGCGTTGGGTGACTCGGAGGCAGAAGTCGCGCGCACTGCCCTGCAACCGCTGCTCGGCGTCTTCGGGGCCCCACGCCCAGCTTTCGCCGTCCGGACCGGTCAGCTCGATACGGAACGGCTCTGCGGGAGTTGGCAATTCGGCCGTATAGAAGGACAGCTCGCGTCCGGTGATCCCCAACGAGGCGATATGCCGGAGCCGACTCGTCGGGCGGTGGGCGACACCCACCGCGTCGAAAATGTCCTGCCCGTGCGCCCAGGTTTCCATCAGTCGCAGCGGCACCATGAGCGCCGCGGTCAGCTGCGAGCCGTACCACGGAAACGGCTGGTCCAGTGGAATGTCACGAAGCGCCGCGGCCACCTCGATGCGGCCGGCGCGCCATCGTGCCAGTAGTTCCGATCGGGGTTCGGCCGCTCCGGCGGCGGCGTCGAGATCGCGGAATCGGCTGCCTTCGGTCTCCGCGTACTTCAGTACGGCGTCGAAGGCAGCCGGGGTCCGGATGGCGATGAGGACGTTCTCGTCGGCCGACGCGAGATGAGCGATCTGGTGGGCGATCGTCCAGCCCACTGCCGGTGTGTCCGTTGACCAGTCGGCCTGCGCTGATACCAGGGCGTCGAGCTCATCGCCTTCGGCCACCAAGTCGGGCAGCGCGATATCGCGCCGCACATCGGACATGTCGATGCCGTAATCCAACATCCAGTAGCACCTTCACACGCATTGACGGCAAACCCGTCGGTACGGGCAGGCTGCGATTTCGCAGGTTCGTTTCGAGCCTATGGGTGCTGGCCGGAGCTCAGCAATCCCGGTGGCCTGCGGTGTTACCGAAAACTGATAGTCGGCTTGCCGCAAAACCGTTCGCGGACATCCGCTTACGCGGCGGAGTGGTCGATGGGTAGGGGGCCGGTGCGGAAGAGCAGTGCGGCCAGGGCGGCACCGCCGAGGAATACCGCCGCCGCGATCCAGAACACCAGGTGGTAACCGCTGATTGTCGCGTCGGCGAGGGTCGCGGCGTGCGTGGTGCGGTAGTTGTCGATCGCTGTCGTGGCGAGTGAACTGAACACGGCGAGCCCGATGGCGCCGCCGATCTGCTGTGCGGTGTTGACCGTCGCGGAGGCCACGCCGGCGTCGTGCGGTTGCACACCGCTGGTCGCGGCGTTCTGGATCGGGCCGAAGATGAAGCCGAAGCCGAGGCCGGTCACCAGCAGGGCAGGCAAAACGCCGGTGGCGTAACTTGAATCGGTGCCGATGCCGGTGAGCAGCGCCATTCCGATCGCGGCGAGCAGGCAGCCGACGGGTACGAGCGGGCGCGGGCCGGTGCGCGGCATCAGCGCGGTACCGGAGAAGACCGCACCCACCATCACCATGGCGATCATCGGCAGGAACGCCGCGCCGGACCGAATCGGGCTGAACCCCAACGTGTTCTGGAGGTAGTAGGTGAGGAACAGGAAGACCGCGAACATGCCGGTGCCGGTGATCGCGACGGTCAGGTAGGCCGAACCGCGGACGCGGTCGAGCACCACATGCAGGGGGAGCAGGGGATGCCGGGTGCGGCGTTCGATGAGCACGAACGCCGCCAGCAGCAGGATCCCGGCGATGATCGGAGCGAGCGTCGCGGGGGCGTGCCAGCCGTGTGATTCGGCGTTGCCGAGCCCGTAGACGAGGCCGGCCAGGCCGAAGACCGCGGCGGCGGTGCCTGCGATGTCGGGCCGAACTCGCTCGGGACGGTCGCCGTCACGCAGAAACATCAGCGCGCCCGCGAACGCGATCGCCGCGATCACGATGTTCACATATAGGCACCACCGCCACGAAAGTCCTTGGGTGAGAACCCCGCCGAGCAGCAGCCCCAAGGCGCCGCCCGCGCCGGAGATCGCGCCGAAGATGCCGAACGCGCGGCCGCGTTCCTCGGCGTTGTCGGCGAAGGTGACCGACAGCAGCGACAGTGCCGCGGGCGCGAGCAGCGCACCGAACACCCCTTGCGCGACCCGTGCGACGAGCAGCACTTCCAGACCACCGGCGGCGCCGCCGAGCGCGGAGGCCGCGGCGAATCCGCCGACGCCGATCAGGAACATTCGCTTGCGCCCGAAGAAGTCCGAGAGCCTGCCGCCGAGGAGCAGGAGGCTGCCGAAGGCCAGCGCGTATCCGGTCACCACCCACTGCCGGTCGCCGCTGGAGAAGCCAAGGTCGTGCTGGGCGCTGGGGAGTGCGATGTTCATGATGGTGTTGTCCACGATGTCCATCAGCTGGGCCAGGCTCAGCACGACCAACGCTATCCATCGATTTCGGCCACCGTGTTTGTCGGCGATCGGTATCGAGTGGTCGGACTCGGGTGTCGAAATGGCAGAACTCATGATGACCTCTTAGTCAGATGCGTAGGCGTCATCGCCGATGCGGACCTGCGGCATCGGGAATCACGTTGTGGGCGCGACGCATTCGCTTCGCGCAGGGTTATCCGGGCGTGGCCGTCAGCGGGGGAGCAGCACGAATTTCGCGCGCACACCGGACTCGCCGGCACGGTGTGCCTTGGCGATATCGGCCAGCGAGAAGGTTTGGACGGCGGGAAGTGCGAACTGTCCGGACTCGACCAGCGGGCCGATCTGGTTGAGTATGTAGTGCGCTCGATTCGAGTCGCCCCGGCAGAACCGCACGCCGTATTTTTGCGGGCCGGTGAAGTCGGCGAGCGTGATGACGTGCTCCGGATATCCGGCGAGCTCGATCAACTCGGGCAGCACGCCGCTGCCCGCGACATCGAGCGCCAGATCGACGCCCTTGGGTGCGAGCGCGCGGACCCGCTCGCTCATGCCCGCGCCGTACGCGACGGGTTCGGCGCCGAGCGCGCGCAACAGGTCATGGGAGGCCGGACTTCCGGTGCCGATCACGCGGGCGCCGCGGGCCACCGCCAGCTGCACCGCTGCGCTACCGACGGTGCCGGACGCGCCATTTATCAGCACCGTGTCTCCGGACTCGACACCGAGCTGGTCGAGCGCACGCGCGGCCGTCTCCGCGGCTGCGGGCAGTGCGGCGGCTTCGGCGAAACCGATCGACGACGGAATGGGCGCGTAGTAGGTCAATACCACCAGTTCCGCCTGCGCGGCGCCGTTGGAGCTGAATCCGAACACCCGGTCGCCGAGGGCGACGTCGGTGACGCCCGCACCGATCTCGTCGACCACTCCGGCCGCCTCGTAACCCAGGGTCTGCGGCAGCTCCTGATCCATCTGACCTTGACGCTTCTTCCAGTCGCTGGCGTTGACACCGGCGGCGTGCACCACGATCCGGACCTGGCCGGGGCCTGGGTGCGGGTCTGGCAGGTCGACGATTTCCAGGACCTCGGGGCCGCCGAATCGGTCGAAACGAGCTGCTTTCATGACTGTTGTCCGTTCTCGGCCCGGATGTCGGGCCCGATCGTTGTGGTCTCCGAGGTAAGTCCCCGAAACAGTTGTGCGAGGGTGAAATCGAATCGATCGTGTCCCTCACCGGCGGTCAGCTCGTGTGCGTGGGCCACCATGTTCGGGAAGTGTGAGACGGGCAGCATCTCGAGTCGCGCGATACTTTCGGCTCGATCCAGCACACGCCCGTCGGTGTCGGTGACCGGATCGCGGCGTAGCGACGCCTCGAAGCTGTACGCGGCGACATACAGCACCGCGGCATCGACCGCCCACGCGGCGTTCCGCGGTGACACACCGGCGGCCAGCAGGATTGCCAGCATGCCCTCGGCGATCCGCAATGTGTCGAGACTGTTCGGTGACGCCGACAGTGCTGCCCGGGATATCCCCGGATAGCGCAGGTACTGGTCGCGCAGCTGGCGGCACACATCGCCGACCTGCGCACGCCAATTCGCCGGGTCCGGCGCTGGTATCGCCACCTTCCGGCACAGCTGACCGATCAGCAGATCATCCAGCTCCGCCTTGTTCCGCACGTGCGCGTACAGCGCGCCCGGACTCGTCTCGAGTGCCGCGGCGACGCGACGCATCGTCAATGCCTCGAACCCCTCGGCTTCGACCAAGCCGAACGCGGCGGTCAAGATCGCGCCGACCGTGATCGGCTCCTTGCGAACCCGGCGCGGCGCTTCCGGCGCGCCCAGCGCCGCGATCTGCGCTTCCCACTGGTCGCGGGTAACAGCCCTGCTCGGGGGATTCTTCTCGGTCACCGGTTCACCGTAGCACGGTGGACGAACAGTGTTCAATAGGCGAACGGTGTTCATCCGCGAACAGTGTTCAGTCGTTCTGCTGGAGTCTGTCCGATTGGCGAGTACCGCCACGAGAAATGCTGGCCTGGAAGAGTTCTCGATTCGCCGCTGACCGTGCCGCGCCTGCGGGCGGCTAGCCTGGGCCGGTGACAGTCGCAGAGTTGCCCTTCGGATCATGGCCGACCTCCATCACCTCCGAATTCGTCGTCACGGCCGCGGTGCGGCTGTGGGAGGTGCGGGTGGACGGGCCCGATGTCTACTGGTCGGAGGGCCGTCCCGCCGAGGGCGGCCGGACCCAGATCGTGCGCCGTAGCGCCGACGGAACCGTCGCCGACCTGCTGCCGGACGGCATGGACGCGCGCACCGCGGTCCACGAATACGGTGGCGCGGCATGGTGGGTGCGCGACGGCGTGCTCTGGTTCACCAACTGGGCCGACCAGCGGCTCTACCGACTCGAGCCCGGGGCTGCACCGGTGCCGCTGACTCCGGTCCCCGCCGCGCCCCGCGGCGACCGTTACGGCGACGGCGAGCTCACCCCGGACGGCACCGACCTCGTAGCTGTCCGCGAAAGTCATCAGGCCGACGGGCGCGGCGCGATCGATGTGCGCAACGAGATCGTGCGGCTGGCCGCGGACCGTGCGTCGCAGCCGGAAGTCCTGGTGTGTGGACCGGACTTCGTCGTCGCGCCGCGGCTGAGTCCGGACGGGGGTTCGCTCGCGCTGGTGTCGTGGGACCACCCGTCCATGCCGTGGGACGACACCGTGCTGCGGGTACGCGATCTCGCGACCGCCGCCGACACCGTCGTCGCGGGTGGGCCGGGCGAATCGGTGATGGAGCCGCGCTGGCAGCCCGACGGTTCGCTGTTGTTCCTCTCCGACCGCAGTGGGTGGTGGAATCTCTACCGCTGGACGCCCGGCGGCGCGGTCGTCCCGGTGATCGAGTTGGACGCCGAGATCGGCGTGCCCGCTTGGCAATTGGGGTCGGCGCGCTACACCGTCCTCGGGGACGGCAGCATCGTGTTCGCGCGCTGGCGTGACGGCTACGACGGCCTCGGGTTACGGACTCCCGACGGCTCGGTGGCCGAGCTGGACCTGCCCTTCTCCGCGATCACGGCGATCGAGCGGGTCGGCACGGACACCGTCGTCGTGGTTGCGGCCACCCCGGCTACCGAACTCGGCGTGTACCGCGTCGAATTCGGCAACGGCGCACCACGATTCGAGGCTCTGCGCGCGCCGCGGGTGCTCGGTCTCGACGCCGCCGATATTTCCGTTCCCGAGCCGATTTCCTTTCCCTCGGTGGACAGCACCGGCGCAGCACGGACCGCGCACGCGCTGTTCTACCCGCCGACGAGCAGCGGTAACGGCGGCCCGGCCGGGGAATTGCCACCGCTGTTGGTCATGATTCACGGCGGTCCCACCGCTTCCGCACGGCCGATGCTGTCACTGGAAACCCAATACTGGACCAGTCGAGGATTCGCGGTCGTCGACGTCAACTACGGCGGCTCCACCGGATACGGCCGCGAGTACCGCGAATTGCTCAGAGACGCTTGGGGAGTGGTGGACGTCGCCGACTGCATCGCCGCGGCCGGCTGGCTCGGCGAACAGCGCCGAGTCGATCCGGAACGGCTGGCTATCCGCGGCGGTTCGGCAGGCGGTTATACGACGCTCGCCGCACTCGCCCGCGCGGACACCCCGTTCGCCGCCGGTGCGGACCATTACGGCGTCGCCGACCTCGAGGCGCTCGCCGCCGACACCCACAAGTTCGAAAGTCGATACCTCGACGGTTTGATCGGCGCATACCCGGCCAGGCGCGACATCTATCGCGAGCGTTCGCCGATCAACCACGTCGACCAGCTCCGCAAACCGCTGATCGTGTTGCAGGGCAGCGACGACCCGGTGGTGCCGCTCAATCAGTCGGAGATGATCGTCGACGCACTGCGGGCGCGGCGGATCCCGGTGGCCTTCCTGGTCTTCGAGGGTGAGCAGCACGGCTTCCGCCGCGCGGAGAACATCCGCCGCGCCCTGGACGCCGAACTGAGTTTCTACAGCCAAGTATTCGATTTCCCGCTGCCAGCAGCCGAAGGCATCAAGCCGGTCACCGTCGAAAACCTCACCTAATCCGACCGCCCCGCCAGTGGTCGATAGCCTCGAATCCGCGGCCAGGACCCACCGAGCGGTCCGCGCGGCCGCGCGGGGCCCGCGCCAAGACTTGGTCGGATGATCACGGGGAACTGGTGCCGGTATCGGCCGAGAGCCGAATTACCTGAGTTCCCCGTGATCACTTGTCCAGCAGTGCATCTCGGACAGCGCCGACCAAGCCGGTTGTCGCCGGCGATCAGTGGGGGCGCACGATGTCCAGAAGGAGCTCTGGGAGGTTGGTCATGATGCCGGTTATGCCGGCGTCGAGAAGGAGGTGGAGGTCGTCTGCCGGTGCGTCGGGACTGATGTCGTTGTAGAGGGTGTCGGCACAAGTCCACACCGGTGTCCCGAGTTCACGGACGGTGTGGACGAGGTGTGCGCCGGCCTCGTCGGTGAGGATCCATGATGGCCAGAGCCGGACGAGATCTGTTCCCGCGTCGATGAACTCGGTGATGACGGCCAAATCTGGGGGCGCGTCCTGACGTCCGGGTATCAACGCCAGCGCACGCAGCCGGGGATCGAGTTTCTTGAATGTCCGCAAGTCGGCGATGGTGCGCGGACCGACGATCACCTGGTGCGACGCGGAATAGTGCGCGGTGCAGTCCACTACCGCTGCTATTGCGTCAGGCGGACAGTCTTTGATGTCCAGCAGCAACCGCATTCGGCTGCCCTGCAACATTTCGAGCACTTCGCGGTAGGTCGGTACCGGTTCGCCGCCGAACTGCGGACCGGCGTAACGGCCGGCATCCAGCGCCTTGATCTCGGCAAGTGTCAAGTCGGCGACCCGGCCGCACCCATCGGTGGTTCGATCTACGGTGTCGTCGTGCATCACGACGATATGGCCATCGGCGGTTACTCGAAGGTCGATCTCGATTGCGTCCACGCCGAGCGTGATCGAGCCCCTGAACGCCGCCAACGTATTCTCCGGCAGGCCAGGCGCCAGACCACGGTGCGGGATTACCGTGACATCCTGGGATTCTGTCGTCGCGGACACGAACCGATTGTGTCACAGGCGATCCGGCGTGAGCGTAAACCTAATTCAGGCTGCGACGTCGAACAGCGTCGGACCGGGAACATCGGGGTCGGCGGTGCTCGGCATGGTGGAGCAACGCCGTCGCAACCGCGGCTATGTCGATAGGGTTGGGGTCATGCTGGTTTGGATCAACGGGCCCTTTGGCGGTGGCAAAACGCAGACCGCCTATGAGTTGCACCGGCGGCTTCCTGACAGTTTTGTGTGTGATCCGGAGGAGGTCGGGTTTGGGTTGCATCGGATGATGCCTTCGTGGCTGCGGGGCGATTTCCAGAGTTATCCCAGTTGGCGACAAGGTGTGTTCGAGGTGCTCGACCAAGTGCTTCGCCGGCATACCGACGGCCGGGTGCGCGGCAGGCTCCGCCAGATGGCGGTCACAATCCGTCACGCCCGCAAGTAACTTGCGGGCGCGAGCACCCGACTCAGGCTGCGATGTCGAACAACGTCAATTCTCGTGCGGCGGCACGTTGTTCAGCGCGTTCGCGGATCGCGCAGGTTGGTCCGATGCCTTGGGCGACGGATTCCGTGGACAGCAGCCAGCCATGGCAGCGCCGACAGTGCGCAACCAGTCTGGCCTCGGGCTTGTTGTCGGTCTCGGCCATCTAACTCTCCTCCGGCCGTGGGTAGATATGTTGCCAGCTTGACATAGGGGACCGACACGAAAGGCTGGCGAACCGCTTACCCGCGGCCTCCGCCACCAGCCGGTAAGGCAAGTTTCCAGGCTTATCGCAAGCGTTGTGCTCGCAAGATGGTGTCTCGGGTGTGGTGTGTTCCTATGGGGGCGGGGGCAATTCGTGGGCGTGTCTCGTTGATCTGGATGGTCCAGGTCGGGTCGAGTAGTTCGGCGACGTCGGTGGGTTGGTAGTAGTCGGCGGGGTTGACGCCCGGGGTGTCATCGGGGGTCAGGTCGGCGAGATCGTGGCCGACGAAGAGGAACGTACCGCCCGGTGCGACGGCATCGAGCAGGCCGCGCAACGCGGTGTGGTGCGGCTGGCGGTGAAGGGGAAAGTAATGCGCGGACACCAGATCGAACACGCCGGGCGGTGGTGATGTGACGGCCAAGTCGGCCCGCATCCAGGCGACGCGGTCGGGGAGTTCGGTCGCCGCGGCGGCGCGGCGCAGTGCGGTCGACGCGATGTCGATCGCGGTGACCTGCCAGCCGTGCCGGGCCAGGTGGGGTCGAGCCACCACTGTGGACTTGCCGATGACAATCGGGCAAAGAACTTTGCCGAATGCGCAAATCGCTGGGCATAGTGTGGGCATGGACGACGAGTTCGATACCGTAGTTGCCGCTGTCGGACCTCGATTGCGGGAGTTTCGCCGCCGCGGCGGCACCACGCTGACCGTGTTGTCGGAGCGGACCGGAATTCCGGTCAGCACCCTGTCGCGGCTCGAGTCCGGACAGCGTAAACCCGGTTTGGAGATGCTCTTACAGCTGGCCAAAGCCCACCGGGTGCCGATCGATGAGCTCATCGGAGCGCCGGCGAGCGGCGACCCCCGGGTGTATCCGCAGCCGTACACCCGCAACGGTATGACCGTTATCCCGTTGACCCGAAACCCCGGCGGGCTACAGGTGTTCAAGCAGGTCGTGCCGTCCGGCCCGGCCGATCTCGAACCCGATCCTCGTTCGCACGAGGGCTACCACTGGCTTTACGTCCTCAGCGGACGACTCCGCGTCGTCCTCGGCGACCAAGACCTCGTTCTCGCCGCCGGAGAGGTCGCCGAATTCGACACCCACCTCCCGCACTGGTTCGGCAACGCCGACACCCGCCCGGCGGAATTCCTGAGCATCCTCGGCCCGCAAGGCGAGCGCTTCCACATCAAGGCCAGCTACCGGAAATGTGGCGCTCGCTAGCTAGCCGAGGTCGAACGGCTCGAACAGCGCCCGGAGGCTCCGGGCGGGCCCCAAAAATGTGGTCATGACACTTATCGGATCGATGGTTAGCCTCGGTACCCGATCTAGCAATCGACTGAGAGACAACCGAGTGAGAGAATTCCACCAGTGAACCCGGTAATGCTGCGGACCGTAGCGATATTCGCGACACTGATTGCGCTACCAGCGATTTCGTTCACCGCCGGCTCAGCAGCCCACGCTCAAACCGCGCTACTGACGCCGACGGCAGATCCGTTCTATCGCGCCGAGGGGCCACTGACCGATGTCGCACCGGGCACCATACTGAAGACACGAACCGTCAGGCTCGCGCCGACGGGCGCACAGCTGCCGCTCGAAGCCACCCAGGTGCTGTACCGGACAACCGGCCAGCTCGGTGAGCCCGCCGCGACCGTGACCACCATCGTCCGGCCGCCCGCCGCGTCGAGTCCGCTTCGCATCGTCTCCTACCAGAGCGCCTACGACGCGCTCGGCGCTCGCTGCGATCCGTCCTATACCCTGCGCGGCGGCGGCGCGCTCGCGGCCGCCGATACGCCGATTCTCGCCGCCTACCTCGCGGCCGGATACACCGTCGTCTCGACCGATTACGAAGGCACGGAACTCGCCTACGGCGCCGGACGCAAATCCGGAAGCGCCACACTGGACGGCATCCGTGCCGCATTGCACACACTCGACGCTCCGGCCTCGACCCCGGTCGGCATGTCCGGTTTCTCCGGCGGTTCGATCGCCACCGAGTATGCCGCCGAGCTGGCGCCGACCTACGCGCCCGAGCTCAACATCGTCGGCGCCGCGCTCGGCGGCTACCCAGTCGACCTCGTCCACACCGTCTCCTATATCAACGGCAAACAGGAATGGGCGACGCTGATTCCCTACGTCCTGCTCGGCTCGGCACGCGGATTCGGCATCGACCTCGATCCCTATCTGTCCGAATACGGCAAACACGTGCTCGCCCAGGTCGCCGACCAGTGCGCACCCGATGGCCCCAAATTCCCCGGCCTCCGCATCGAGCAGCTCCTGCTGCCGGAGTACGCGGATTACCCGGCCGTCCCTGCGCTGGCGCCAATGATCGAGCACGGACGAATGGGCACTGCGGGCACCCCGACGGGGCCATTGCTCCTCGGCGGCGGAAACGTCGACGGAACCGGTGATGGCGTCATCGTGGCCGCGGATGAACGCGCCCTCGCTGCCGAATACTGCCGCCGCGGTGTCCCGGTCAGCTACCAGGAATACCCTGGTGCCGACCACTTCCTCGCCGGTATCCTGTTCGTCCCCGCCACCCTCCCCTTCTTCCAGGCACAATTCGATGGCAAGGCCTTCGAAAACGGTTGCGCCGCCCTCAGCCGGTAGCAAGTGCTCGGGCGCGTCGAGGACGGGTGGGATGTTGCACCGCGTCGCGCGGTCCTTCAGACCCCCTACGCTAGGCCGCGTCGCAGCACTCAGGGAGACCCACCGTAGCAAGCGGCGATTGTGGCGGCGTGGTCGCGCAGGGAGGTGCGTAACCATTGCGGGGCAAGGGCTTCCGCGTTCGCGGCTAACTGCCACAGCGCCCATTCGGCGTGTTTCGGATCTTGGAAGGTCACCTCCAGTCGCAGCCAGCCGTCTGCGTCGGTTTCTTCCGCGCGGACGGCGAGTGCGGTGCTCAACAGTTCCGCCCGCCGTGCCGGGTGCACCCGGATCAGCACGGCGACCTGGTCGCCTGCGGTTCGGAACTGCGTGCTGCGTTCCTGCCAGGCCTGGTCCAGATCGACTCGGTCTGGTCGCTGTGCGAGTTCGGGGAGTTCCTCGGCGGCCACCACCCGTGACAGCCGGTAGGTGCGGTCCGCACCAGATCTCGTGGCCAGCAGAAAGCCTTGGTCGCGCACGGTGACCAGGCCGATCGGGTCCACCGTGCGCCACTGCGGGCGCTGGTCCACCGCCGCGTAATGGATGCGTAGTTTGTGCCCGGACAGCACCGCGCCCCGGATCGTGGTCACTATGGCGTCGGGCAGCTCCTCGGGGACCAGCCTGCGTGCGAAAAGGTCGGTCTCGGGGTCGATGAGCAATCGCTGGGCCGCACCGGTCGCGGTGTCTCGATAGCTTTCGGGCAGCGCGTCGACCACCTTGCGGATGGCCGACGCGAGCGCCGAGCCGAGTCCGAATGCCTGTGCGCCGCGGCGTGATCCGGCGACCAGCAGGGCAAGTGTCTCGTCGTGGTTCAGGCCGATGAGCTCGGTTTGGAATCCTGGCAACAACGCGAAACCGCCGTGCCTGCCGCGTTCGGCGTAGACGGGGACGCCGGCCGCGGACAGCGCCTCGATGTCACGGAGCACCGTCCGAGTGGATACCTCGAGCTCGCGAGCCAGCGCGGACGCGGACAGTTGACCATGCCGGCGCAACAGCAGCACCAGCGACACCAGCCGGTCCGCACGCACAGGAAAAACTCTAACCGGAATACACGACACAGGATGTCGTGATTCGTTGGGAGACTTATCGGTATGACAAACAAGATCGTGGCCACTGAACCGAACGACCTGGGCAAATTGTTTATCGAGCGTGCCAACGCGGGCGATGTCGACGGGCTGGTGGCGCTGTACGAGCCGGACGCGGTGCTGGCCTTTCCACCGGGCAGCCGCGCGACCGGACACGCGGAGATCCGCAAGGTGTTCGAGCAGTTCGTCGCGGCCGCACCGGTTCTCACGATGGGTACGCAGCATCCGGCGCTGGTGAACGGCGACCTGGCCCTGACCGCCGCCACGTTGAGCACCGGCGAGGTGACCGTCGAGGTCGCCCGTCGCCAGCCGGACGGCTCGTGGCTGTTGGTTCTTGACCAGCCCGTACTCGGGTCGTAATGGGTCGGCCGGATGCGGCGACGAAGCGCATCGTGACGATCGGCGTCTACGGCTTCACCGCCGAAGCTTTCGTCGAGAAGCTCACCGGGGCTGGCGTGGGGTTGCTGCTCGACCTGCGCCAGCGTCGCGGCGTTCGCGGTCCCGAGTACGCGTGGGCGAACTCGGCGCGGTTCCAGCAGCTGCTAGCCGCGGCGGACATCGGCTACCGTCACGTGCCGGGGCTGACGCCGACGACGGAGATGCGTCAGGTCCAATACCGCGAGGACGACCGCCAAGGTGTGGGCAAGCGCAACCGCAGCGCGCTGGCCCCCGAGTACGCCGAGCGATACACCAGGGAGATCCTCGACCCGTTCGACCTCGGCGCACTCGTAGCCGAACTGCCGAGCGACTCGGTGACCGCCCTGTTCTGTGTCGAGTCCGACCCGGCGGCCTGCCACCGCTCGATCGTGGCCGCGCGCCTGCACACCGAGCATGACCTGCCCGTCACGGACCTTCGCCCGGGCTGAGTCATGCCCTCCACCCGCCGCGACTCGAAATGAGGTCGGCGGCGGGGGCGGTGCGTTATCGTCGGCTGCCTAGGGCACCTGCCCGAAGCGGCGTTCAGTGCCGACCTGACATGCGTTATCAGGGAGGAATTGTGGACATTACCGAGCTGATCCTCGACGACCACCACGAGCAGCGGCGGCTGTTCGCGATCCTCGAGCAGATCGATCGCGGGGAGACCGACATCCTCGCCGCGATCTGGGACAGGCTGGCCACCTTCCTCGAGCTGCACGCGAAGGCGGAGGAGGAGATCTTCTACCCCGCGCTGCTGCAGGTGGGCATCGCGGCCCGGCGCACCGGCCGGGTGGAGGACGAGACGCTCGACGCTATCCACGACCACAACGAGATTCGCGACGCGATCGCCGAGGCGGCGCGGCATCAGGTCGGCACCGATGACTGGTTCGCGGCCGTGGCGGCCGCGAACCTGGCCAACAGCGACCACATGGCCGAGGAGGAACGCGAGGGTCTCACCGACTTCCGCCGCCTGGCCGGGCTGCCGCGCCGCCATCAGCTGGCCGTCGCGTTCGCCGCCTATGAGGCGCGGAACTATGCGGGTGTCGAACCCGTCGATCCGGATCCCGCCGGGTACGTCCGTGCGGTAGAGGACGCGGTAGCGGAGGAGCCGTCGGGGAGCGGATCGCTGAGTGTCGGCAGCCTGAAGCCGAACTGACCCGGCCGCGGGTCAGCCAGCCAGCGCGAGCTGGATGAACGCCTGCAACGCGCCGTCGATGGGATGGGGCTGCGGCCGGCCATCCGCGTCGAGCCGGTTCCAGCGCTGCAGATTCACCGCGATAGACATCTGCCTGGTGCCGTCGGCGCTGATCATCGACATTGCGCCGCCGCCCCAGACGGAACCGTCATGGCCCCAGCAGATTCCGCGACCGGGCACGGTCAGCCTGTGCAGGCCGAGACCGTAGTCGAGGGTTTTGCCGTCGAAGGCGATGACGGGGACGGTGCTCTGCATCTGTGCCAGGGACGATCGGCTGACGATCTCGCCCGCCAGCAGCAGGCGGTAGCAGCGGTTCAGGTCCGCGACGGTCGATATCAGCGAGGCCGCCGGCCCGACAAACGACATGTCGAACACGCTGTAGTCGCGCGGCGGGTCGATCATGCCGACCCATGCCTCGTAGTGCAGCGAGTGCGGACCGTCGATGGACGGGTCGTCCGGGAGTTCGGTGTCGCGCAGCCCGGCCCGCTCGATGACATCACGGGTGATGCATTTCTCCGCCGAGGAACCGGTCACCGCCTCCAGAAGTTGGCACAGCAGAAGGTAATTGGTGTTCGAGTAGACCCCGGGTGTGCCGCCAGGAGTTCCGCAGGGAGGTGATGAGACGCCCAGCTCGATCAGCTCGGTCGGGTGAAACTTGGTGAACCGGTTGTCATCCAGGCTCTGCGGTGTCGTTTTCGCCAAGGCGGGAAAGCCCGCGAGGGATGGGTAGGCGCGTGGCAGGTATTCGGCGAGGCCGCTGGTGTGGTTGATCAACATGCGGACCGTGATCGCCATGCCGCGTTCGCCGGGAACCAGCTGGGGGAGATAGTGGCCGATCGGTGTGTCGAGGTCGATTTCGCCGTTGTCGACCTGCCGCAGCACCGCCGCGGCGGTGAACGTTTTGGTGATGCTGCCGACGCGGTGCCGCATATCGGCCGTGACGGGGCGGCCGGTGTCGACATCGGCGACTCCCGCTGCGCCACGCCAGGTTTCGTCGTTGTCGCGCACTTCGGCGAAGACGCCGGGCATGCCCGCCTGATGCAGGTTCGCCAGGGCGGTCTGTAGTTGCACGGGATCGAGGGTGGTGGTCACGACACGTGTCCTCTCGCTGTCGATGGGGTGACGGATCACCACTATCGAGCTACCGGTGCCGCGCGGTATTGGAAAAATTTCCCCAGGCCCGATACCGGTGCCGGGCGATGGTGGGCAGATAGTGCGTCCGCAGCGCCCCCGGCGTGTGGTCCGCGAAGATCGATACGTCCCGGCACAGATGAGCCTGATCGGTGTATCCGCAATCCATCGCGACGTCGGCGGCGGGCCGGCCCGCCAGCAGTTCGTCGACCGCGGCCCGGAATCGGACCAGCATCGCCGCTCGCTTGGGTGTCAGGCCGATCTGGGATTCGAACCGGCCAAGCAGTCGCTTATGGCTCCAGCCGACGGATCCGGCGAGCTCACCGATCTTTACCTTGCCGCCGGAGGTGAGGATACGACTCCAGCAGGCGAGCACCTCGGGGTCGGCCGTTCGCATCGGCCTATCGCATTGCGCCAGAAACGATTTCGTCAAAGCGAAGCGCTCGTCCCAGGATGCGGCGGCCGCGAGTTGCGTCCGCAGTCGCTGCGCTCGCGGTCCCCACAGGTCCTCCAGCGCGACCGCACCCCGCCCCAAATCCGTTGGCGAAACACCCAATAGCGAATACGCCTGGATCGGCGAGAGCCGGACCTCGACGAACTCGGCCCGCTCGCTACGGATGCGCATAGCCTCGATGGGCAGCCCGGCGACGAAGCCGCTCAGCGTCCGCTGCCCGAGCGCGTCGTCGATGATCACGCCGCACCCCCCGAATTCGATCAGCACGGTGACCGCCGACGTCCCGGCAACCCGAAGATCCAACCCCGCGCCATCCATATCGCGGTAGCCGATCATCCGCCCACCCCACGGCAGCACATCGGCCGGGACCGCGAAATCCCATGCCACACCAGGCTCGCGCCCGACATCCACAGATCCCACCTGTCCAGGCTACGGTGCGGCGACCGACTCCCGCGTGCCCGCGCCGGTGTCAACCTATTTCGCTGCGCTGACCTGTGATCTTTGTCGAATATCGAGGCGCCGATTCGCTTGTGCGAAGAAGCATTTTATGGCTACTGGAGGCCGTCGGTACGGTCGATTTCATGGAATCGAGTTTTAGTTCGGCAGCGGATCTTTTGGCTGCGTTGCGGGCTGGTGAAGTGACCTCGGTGGAGTTGACCGAGGAGGCGATCGCGCGGATCGAGCGCGACGACAAGGTGATCAACGCGATCTGCGTGCCGGACTTCGACAATGCGCGGGTGGCCGCGCGTGCGGCCGATCAGGCGCGCGCCCGCGGCGAGGACCGGCCGCTGCTCGGTATCCCGATGACGGTCAAGGAGTCCTACAACATCGCCGGGCTGCCGACGACCTGGGGCATGCCGCAGTTCCGGGACTATCTGCCCGCCGAGGACGCGGTCCAGGTGGCGCGGGTGAAGGCGGCGGGCGCGGTAGTGCTCGGCAAGACCAATGTGCCGTTCATGCTGCAAGAGTGGCAGAGCTTCAACGAGATCTACGGCACCACCAACAACCCGTGGGATCACGATCGCACGCCGGGTGGATCCTCCGGCGGATCTGCGGCGGCCCTGGTGGCCGGATTCGGCCCGCTGTCCCTCGGCACCGACATCGCCGGTTCGTTGCGCGTCCCCGCGCATTACTGCGGCGTCTACGCACACAAGCCGACCGTCGGGCTGGCCGCGATCCGCGGCATGATCCCGCCGCCCGCGCCGGCCTTGCCGGTCGAGCACGATCTCGCCGTCGTCGGTCCGATGGCGCGCACCGCGCGCGACCTCACGCTGCTGCTGGATGTGATGGCCGGGCCGGACCCGCTGACGCGCGGCGTGGCCTACGAGCTGAGGTTGCCGCCCGCACGCCACGAGCGGCTCGCCGATTTCCGGGTGCTGGTCCTCGACCAGCACCCGCTCAGTCCGACCGCGTCCGCGGTGCGGGCGGGCGTGCACCGGGTGGCCGACGCGCTCATCGACGAGGGCGCCCGGGTCGAACGGCACAGTGCGCTGCTGCCCGATCTGCGCGAGGCCGTGACGCTCTTCACGCAGCTGCTGGTTTCCAACACGTCCGCGGGTTATCCGGCGGAGCGGTACGAAGAGATCCGGACCAAGTTCGCCGGACTGAGCCCCGACGACCACAGTGCCAGTGCGACCTGGTTGCGCAGTATGGCGTTCAGCCACCGCGACTGGATGGCGGCGAACAACCGTCGCGAGCTGCACCGGCAGGGCTGGCGGCAGCTCTTCGCCGAGTTCGATGCCGTGGTGTGTCCGATCACGTCGACGCCCGCGTTCCGGCACGACCACGAGCTGGGTCTCGGCGAACGGCGGATCGATATCGACGGCGTCGAGCACCCGTTCATCGACCAGTTCGGCTGGGTCGGCCTGGCGACCATGCCCGGCCTGCCCGCCACCGCCATCCCGGCGGGCCGGTCACCCGAGGGACTGCCGGTGGGCGTGCAGCTCATCGGGCCGATGTTCGAGGACCGCACCCCGCTGCGGCTGGCCGAACTGCTCGAACAGAAGATCGGCGGCTTCCAGGCACCGAAGTAGGGCGCACTGCCGCATTCGTCCGAACTCGAGCTGTTCGGAGTGCCATACGAATTGGGCCCCCACTGTGACCTGTCCCGCATCTGCCCCCGGATAATGCGTTCTCGTGTCTGCACCGCTTAACGTCGCGGAGGCACAACAGAGTTTGGTAGGGAAGGTGGCAGCGGGCGTGGTGGATACCCAGGCGAAGCTAGATGAGTTGGTCAAGATCCTGGCGATCGCCGAGGAACCGGCGGGTGAAGCCGGTATCGCCAAGCGGGAAAAGAAGGGTGTCCCGAGCGTCCGGCAGCGGATGCGCATGCTGCTCGACCCAGGGACGTTCATCGAGACCAATGCCTTAGCTCGTCAGCCGGACCAACCCGACGCACTCTACGGCGACGGGTTGGTCACCGGTCGGGGGTTGATCGCGGGCCGACCGGTGGTGGTGATCGCCCACGATCAGACGGTGTACGGCGGTTCGGTGGGTGTCACCTCCGCCCGCAAGTTCATGCGGGCGCTGCAGTTCGCGTTCGACAACGCGTGCCCGGTGGTGACGATCAACGATTCCGGCGGCGCGCGCATCCAGGACGCGGTGGGCTCGATCGCCTCGTTCGGCGATATCTCCCGGGTGCTCGAGAGGCTGTCCGGTTATGTGCCGCAGGTGTCGATCATTCTCGGCAAGTGCGCCGCGGGTTCGGTGTACGGGCCGATCAACACCGATGTGCTGATCGGCACCCGGGATTCGTACATGTTCGTCACGGGGCCGGAGGTGATCAAAGCCGTCAACGGCGAGGACATCACGGCCGAAGCGCTCGGTGGCGCCGAGGTGCAAGCCAAGCGCGGCACCCTGCACCATGTGGCGGACACCGAGCAGGCGGCATACGACTGGGCCCGCCAGTACCTGAGCTACATGCCGACGAGCTGCCTCGAGCAACCGATGGTCGTGAACCCCGGCCTGGAGCCGGAGATCACGGCGACCGATCGGGAACTCGAGAAGATCATCCCGGATTCGGATCGCACCGGGTACGACATGCACGAGATCCTGCTGCGGATCTTCGACGACGGTGAATTCCATGAGATGCGTACCGAATTCGCGCCGAACCTGATCACCGGATTCGCGCGGGTCGATGGATATCCGGTCGGTGTGATCGCCAACCAGCCGCTGGTGCTCGGTGGTTCCATCGACGCCGCCTGCTCGGACAAGTCGACCTACTTCATCCGGCTGTGCGACGCGTTCAACATTCCGCTGGTGTTCGTCGTCGATACCCCGGGCGTGCTGCCCGGTCTCGAGCAGGAAGCCAACGGCGTGATCATCCGCGGCGGCCGGGTCCCGCGCGCGATCATCGAGGCGACCGTGCCGATCATCAACCTCGTGGTGCGCAAGTCCTACGGCGGCGCGTACGGCATGATGGCGGCCCGCCAGGTGGGTGCCGACATCAGTTTCGCCTGGCCGACGGCCCGGATCGCGGTGATCGGCGCGGAAAGCGCGGTCGACCTCATCGGCAAGCGGCAACTCGCGGCGCTCCCGCAGGAGCAGCGGGCGGCCGCACGCGAATTCATGGTCAACCACTACAACGAGACCATCGCCACCCCGTGGATCGCCGCCGAACGCGGCTACATCGACGCCGTCATCGAACCCGCCCGCACCCGGCTGGAGATCCGCCACGCGCTGCAGTTGCTGCGCGACAAGCCGCCGGTCAAACCGGGATTCAATCCACGCAAGCACCCGGTATACCCGATGTGAGCGTCCCGGCGGCTCGGCGAGATCGCCTGAGCCGCCACCTGTTCGAGCCCGTCGTGTGCCGGCGGGCTCGGCAGGGCCTCAATTCCCTTGGCCCGGCCAGTGGTTCGTGGGTAGCGGCTGGATAATCGGTTCCGTGCGGATCTGGTATGGCGCGGTCGGTGTCGGCTCGTCGTACGGGCACAACAACGTAACGCCGCCCACGACCAACGCCAGTGCGGCCGCGAAGCCGAGCAGCGGGCGCACCCACGTCGCCTGGGGCAATCGCCATAAGCGCCACAGGCTCGTCAACCGCCATAGTCGCCACAGCTGCCCGAGCCGCCATGGTTGCCATACGCGCACTTCGTTCATGTCACAGTCCCGTCGCCGCACTGCATATGCTCAATCGCGCTGGCGGCCACCGCGTTACATAGGTCGAACCGGCGGGTAGTGCGACGGTGTGCAAGCATCAGCGCATGTCGATTACTGCGGAATCCATTGCGCATCTGCGTCTCACGGTGTGCGATATCGACCGATCGCGGGCTTTCTACGAGAAGGTGTTCGGATGGCCGGTGGCGTTGGAGATTCCGGCCGACGCGGACGACGAAACACGGCAGCGACTCGGCTTCCTGTATGGCGGGGTGATCTATCGGATGCAGCACGGCATGATCGGACTGCGGCCGGTGGGCACCGATCGCTTCGACGAAAACCGGGTTGGTCTCGACCATCTCGCGTTCTCGCTGGGATCGCTCGCTGAACTGGAAGCTGCCGCCGCACATCTGGATGAGTGCGGTGTGGTGCACGAGGACATCAAAGACATCGGTGTCAGCTACATCCTGGAATTCCGGGACCCGGACAACATCGCGCTGGAGCTGGTCGTTCGGAAATAATCGCGCCCTATTTCGGATCCACCCGCTCGAGCTTGGTCCAGCCGGTCCACCCTTGCTGGCGCAGCAGCTCGATCAACCGACGGGTCGGCGGCGCGGTGTCGAAGGCCAGCGTGTCGAGCAGCTCGGCCAACGACGGCTCGATACCGCCGCCGACGTAGTCCGCGCCATGCTCGTCGGCGAGCCGCGCGAGGTAGACCGCGACCTTGTCGACGAGCTCGACCAGCATCGCGTCGTTGTCCGTGCGGTCGAGGGCCGCGCTCAGCGTGAGATAGAAATCGATGAGCTGTGGGTGCGCGATCTGTGCCCGCTTGCGCGCGATCAACTCCCGGACCCGATCGGGGAAGCGTGCGGCGAGCGGGATCCAGCCGTCCCGTTCGACCCGGACGATCCGCTCGTCGACCCCGAGCGCCCGCAGGTGGTCGAGAAACTCGACCACCTGCGGCGGCAACGCAAGATTGTCGCCTGCGGCGAGACGGGCGATCCGCTCGCGATGCCGCTGGCGTTGCCGGATCTCGGCCCGCAGCCGCTTATCGATGTCGGCCACCGCAACGGCGAACTCCGCCGGGTCCGCCCGCAGCAGCTCACGCACCCGCGCCAGCGGGACACCGGACTCGGCGAGGGTCCGGATCTTGATCAGCTCGACCACGGCGCCCGCGTTGTACCTGCGATAGCCGGAGTGGTCCCGGTCGGGTTCCGGCAGTAGCCCTTTGGCGTGATAGTGCCGCACCGCACGCACCGTGACGCCGGCGTAGGACGCGAGCTCGCCGATGGTCAGCATCGATCCAGTATGAGCCGCGCGACCTCCGGGACGTGGTCGACGACCAGCGCGTGCGTGGCATCGAGCCAGCAGACGGAGATGTGTGGCTGTTCGCGGACGAGTCGATCGATCCCAGTGCGCCACAGCCGATTGTGCCGCGGCGCACGCCCTTCGCCGCTGTCGCCTGCCATCGAGGTCGCCATGATCATCCGAATCGGACGGTCGATCTTGCGATACCGATCGAGGATTCCCGGTCCGACCACATCGATATCGAGATCGATGCCCGACCGCAGTACATCCAGCTCGAGATTGAGATCGAGAATCTCCTGCGCACTGAGCAACACCTGACGTGGGGTGCCGCTGATGCTCCTCTGCCACGCTGCCAGGTCCGCCCACAACGCGCGGAACCCCGGCAGATCAGCCGCGGTGATGAAGGGTGCGGGAATCGGATTCGCCCCGTCGATGAGCACGAGCTCGCCGACGGAATCGGGATGCTCCGCGGCATAGTGCACGATCAGATCCGCACCGTACGAATGCCCCGCGAGCACCGGAGCCGAGGACATGCCGAGTCGCGCCACTTCGGCCAGCACCGCGGCGAAATCACCGAGAAACGCCTCGAACGAGTATCGGTCGGCCGCCGACGAAAACCCATGTCCCCGTAGGTCGAAGCTCACCACATCGAAGTCCCGCCGCAACACCTCGATGAGTTCACCCAACTCGGCCTGCGTCGAAGTAAGCCCGGGACACAGCACCAACGTCCGCCCGCTGCCGCCGCGCGACACCGGGATCGTCACCCCGTCGTGGCGGACAGTGAATTGCTCGGTATCCATAGTCATGCCAACCATGCTGAAACGTTGACCCTGCGTCAGTGTCAACCCTCGGTCAGCGTGCGAGTGAGCGGATACGAACTGGACTGGCGGTTAGCGTCGGGTTGATTGTCCGGATGCGGTATACCTCGTTGGTATCGATCCCAACGCGCAAGGAGACTTCGGCGTGTCCGATGGCCCTATCGACCTGCATACCGATGTGCCGCACCCGGCTCGGATGTATGACTATTTCCTCGGCGGCAAGGACTCCTACGATGCCGACCGGGTGGCTGCCGAGCAGGCGCTGCGCGAATTTCCGCACGTCCAGTTGACCGCCCGTACCAATCGCGAGTTCATGCGGCACGCTACGCGATTCCTTGCGGCGCAAGGGATTCGGCAGTACCTCGACATCGGTACCGGTATTCCGACCGAACCGAACCTGCACCAGGTCGCCCAGGAGCAGGCGCCCGAGTCCAGGGTCGTGTACGTGGACAACGACCCGTTGGTGCTCGCGCACGCGCGGGCGCTGCTGGTGAGCACTTCCGAGGGGCGAACCACCTACCTGCAGGCCGACGCGGCGGATCCGGCGGCCATTCTCGCCGCGCCGGAATTGCAAGCGACACTGGACCTTTCGAAGCCGGTGGCGGTGTCGCTGATGGCGGTGGTGCACTTCGTGCCCGGTGACGTCTACGAGATGGTGCGGACCTTGATGGCGCCGTTGGCGCCGGGGTCCTATCTGGCGATGTCGCATGTAACAACGGATTTCGATGACGGTGACGCGGACCCGGAAGGCATGGCGCGGCTGTTGCAGGTCTACATCGACCGCGGGATTCCCGTGCGGCCGCGGACCCGCGCCGAAGTCGCACGGTTCTTCGATGGACTGGAACTCGTCGACCCCGGTGTCGAGGTGATCCACCGCTGGCGTCCCGAGGGCATCGAATGCCCGAAAAGCTATGACAAGCGAGTGTCGCTCTACGGTGCCGTCGGCAAGAAGGTCTGAGGCCGTAGGGGATCATCGAGTTATCGCCAATTCACAACTGGTGGTTGGGGATTACGCGTTTCGGTTGTTGGACATCGCACTCGCGATCTAGTCGAATCGATCCGTGACCGAACTCGAGATCTCGTATGTCGATGATGTGCCGTGCAATCGGTGCGCGGGCACGGTGATATGCGCCATGCGGGTTCCCCATTCCTTCCTTCGGGCAGACGGGGTAGAGGTGCGCGGGACCAGATCCGTCGGCCTCTGCCCGTCTTGCGACGGCGAAACTCGCGCGGCACGAGCGGTGCTCGATCACCTCGTTCGCCACGGCGATCTCGCGCAGGCGGACCTGCCCGAGATCGCCGCTCTGCTCGGCGAATTGGCGTCGCGGGCGTTACCGGCGGAACTGGACGAGGAACTGTTGGGTGCGGCTGCGGCGGAGTTCGTCAGGGCAACACCTTGATTCCGCGCAGCGCCCGCAATTCGCCGAGCAACGCCGGGCTCACCGCCACCGGATAGTCGGCGACCGCCAGGATTGTCCGCTTCTCCCGATGGCACAGCACGATCCGCACCGGAGTGCTGCCGTGATGGGCTTGCAGTGCCGACTTGAGTTCCAAAACGCCTTCGCGGTCGGTGCTTTGGGCGTTGAGCTCCAGCATCAGGGGCGGGCGTTGCTGGCCGCCATCTAGGTGGCTCACGTCGAGCACCGCGACGTGCGAGCCGAACACCGACATCTTGTCCTCGCGCCAGTTGACGCGGCCTTCCACTACGACAACGGCGTCGACGGCCAGATCCATGGCGAACACGCTGTAGCTCTTCGGGAAGAACAGCACCTCGATCGAGGCGTCCAGGTCCTCCACCACCGCGATGGCCCAACTCTCACCCTTCTTGTTCACTCGGCGCTCCAGGGCCGAGATGATGCCCGCGACCGTGACCGTCCCCTCCTTCGGTGGATTGGCCAGCACGCCGGCGATCGGCTTCGGCGCACTCTTGCGCAGGATATGGTCCGCGCCATCGAGCGGGTGGCCGGAAACGTAGAGCCCCAGCATTTCCCGCTCCAGCGCGAGCATGTCTTTGCGCGGCCATTCGTCCGCGTCGAAGCGCAGGTGAGCCAGCGGCGAGGAATCGCCTGCCGCCTCCTCGGCGCCGTCCGGCACCCCGAACAGGTCGAACTGGCCCAGCGCCTCCTGGCGTTTCAGTCCGGTGACCGCGTCCACGGCTTCTTCATGGACGGCCATGAGCGCTTTGCGATGCTGGCCGAAGGAGTCGAAGGCGCCCGCCTTGATGAGCGATTCCAAGACACGCTTGTTGCAGCAGACCAACGGCGACTTCTCGACGAAGTTCGCGAACGAGGTGTATTTGCCCTTCGCCGTGCGGGTTTCGATGATCGAGTCGACCACGTTGGCCCCGACATTGCGCACGCCGCCGAGCCCGAACCGGATATCACCGCCCACCGCGGAGAACCGCAGTGCGGACTCATTCACGTCCGGCGCAAGTACTTTGACGCCGAGCTGCCTGCATTCGGACAGGTAGATGGCCGACTTGTCCTTGTTGTCGGACACCGAAGTCAGCAGTGCCGCCATGTATTCGGCTTGATAGTTGGCCTTGAGATAGGCGGTCCAATAGCCGACCAAGGCGTATCCGGCGGCATGCGACTTGTTGAAGGCGTACCCGGCGAACGGCAGCACGGTGTCCCACAGCGCCTGCACGGCCGCATCGGAGAATCCGTTGTCCCGCATGCCCGCCCGGAAACCCTCGAACTCCTGCTGCAGCACGTCGAGCTTCTTCTTACCCATCGCGCGGCGCAGCACGTCGGCGCGCCCCATGGAGAAGCCCGCGACCCGCTGCGCGATCTGCATGATCTGTTCCTGATAGACGACCAATCCGTAGGTCTCGGCAAGGATTTCGCGCAGCGGCTGCTCGAGCTCCGGGTGGATCGGCTCTATCCGCTGCCTGCCGTTCTTGCGATCGGCGTAGTTGTTGTGCGTGTTCATCGCCATCGGTCCCGGCCGGTACAGCGCGTTGACGGCGACGATGTCCTCGAAACCGGTCGGCCCGAGTCGCCGGAGCAGTTCGCGCATCGCGCCGCCGTCGAGCTGGAACACGCCGAGACTGTCACCGCGGCCGAGCAATTCATAGGTCTTCGGGTCGTCGGTGCCGAGCGCGTCCAGGTCGACCGTCTCGCCGCGGTTGGCCTGGATGTTGTCGATCGCGTCGCCGATCACCGTGAGGTTGCGCAAGCCGAGGAAGTCCATCTTGAGCAGGCCGATGGCCTCGCAGGACGGGTAATCCCAGCCGGTGATCATGGCGCCGTCGTCGCGTCGCCACAACGGCGTCACGTCGATCAGCGGTTCGGACGACATGATCACCGCGCAGGCGTGCACACCGGCGTTGCGGATCAAGCCCTCGAGGCCGCGCGCGGTGTCCATGATGGTTGCGACGTCTTTATCGGTCTCGATCAGCGCCCTGACCTCGGACGCCTCCGGGTAGCGTTCGTGCGACGGATCAGTGATGCCCGAAAGCGGAATGTCCTTGGCGGCCACCGGCGGTGGCAGCGCCTTGGAGATCCGGTCGGCGACGGCGAAGCCCGCCTGACCGTAGTGGACGCGCGCGGAGTCCTTGATCGCCGCCTTCGTTTTGATCTTGCCGAAGGTGATCACCTGCGCGACGCGATCAGAACCATACTTCTCCGTCGCGTAACGCACCATCTCACCGCGGCGGCGATCGTCGAAGTCCATATCGATATCCGGCATGGACACCCGCTCGGGGTTGAGGAATCGCTCGAACAACAGGCCGTGCGCGATCGGGTCCAGGTTGGTGATGCCCATGGCGTAGGAAACCAGCGATCCCGCGGCCGAGCCCCGGCCGGGGCCGACGCGGATGCCCTCCGCGCGCGCGTGATTCATCAGGTCCGCGGTAATCAGGAAGTAGGCGGGAAACCCCTTCTCCACGATGATGTTCATCTCGAACTCTGCCCTGCGCACATACTCTTCGGACACCCCGCCGGGAAACCGCCGATCGAGTCCGCGCATGACCTCCGCGCGGAACCACGAGTTCGCGTCGTAGCCCGGCGGCGCTTCGTAGATCGGCATCCGATCGGTATGCGCCCACACCTCGGCGTAGGACTCGACCCGTTCGGCGACCAGCAAGGTGTTGTCCGCCGCGCCGGGCACCTGGGTGTCCCAGTACGCGCGCATCTCCTCGGCCGATCGCAGGTAGTAGCCATTGCCGTCGAACTTGAATCGTGTTGGGTCGCTGAGGGTTTTCCCGGCCTGCACGCACAGCAGCGCGGCGTGCGCCTCGGACTGGTCCTTGGTCACGTAATGCGAATCGTTGGTGGCAAGCGGGGGCAGGCCGAGCTTGGCGCTGATCTCGAGCAGGCCGTCGCGGACCGATCGCTCGATCGGCAAGCCGTGGTCCATCAACTCCACGAAGAAGTTGTCCTTGCCGAAGATGTCGCGGTAGTCGGACGCGGCCCGCATCGCCTCCGCGTGCTGGCCGAGGCGCAGCCGGGTCTGTACCTCGCCGGACGGGCAACCGGTGGTGGCGATGATGCCCGCGGCGTGCTGGGCGATGAGCTCGCGGTCCATCCGTGGCTTGCGGTAGTAGCCCTCGACGCTGGCCAGCGACGACAGCTTGAACAGGTTGCGCAGACCCCGCGAATTCTGCGCAAGCATGGTCATGTGGGTGTATGCGCCGCCGCCGGAGACGTCACCGCCGACGCCCTCGCCATTGGATCCGCGCTGGCCGGCCTGTCCCCAGAACACCGGCTTCTTGTGGTGCCTGCTGCCCGGTGCCAGGTAGGCCTCGATGCCGATGATGGGTTTGATGCCCGCTTTCGTGGCGACCTGATAGAACTCGTCCGCGCCGAACATGTTTCCGTGGTCGGTCATGCCGACCGCGGTCATCCCGAGCCTGCCTGCCTCGTCGAACAGCGGTTTGATCTTCGCCGCGCCGTCGAGCATGGAGAATTCGGTGTGGACGTGCAGGTGAACGAACGAAGACAACAGACGCCCTCCAAGATGCGATCCGGGTTCGGATCGCCCTATTCGAGCCGAGTGCGCGAGGGAGGGTCAAACAATCGACACGCGTGCGTCGACAACCGATGGTTGTTCGTGCTGGCAGTGTGTCGCGAAACAGAAGCGGGTGCAGGCGAATCCGGGGCGGTCATGAGACGGCCGCCATGTCCGCGCCTCAATTGATCAGGGGCTCTTGGCCGGGTGGTTTGCCCAGAGTCCGCTGTGCAGTTCTGCCGCTGGCAGCCAATGGATTTCGGGATCGTACGGCCGAAAGTCGGCGGTCACGTAGTCGATGAGGCGGGGCAGCGCGGGGTGCCGATTCCGGCGCTGCCACAGCATGGAATGCGGGTAACCGGGTATCGGCTCGACGACCGGGATCTGCACCACCTCGGGATGCCATGGGGCGCGCAGTCTTTCGCCGGTGAAGACGAAGCTGTCCGCTGTGTCGGCGATATCGTCGAGCAGGTGTTCCAGGCCGAAGTAAGGGCCCGAGGTATCGATGGTGAGCCGGAACTCGGCGGCGAGATCGTCGTAGTACTGCCGCCATTCGCTGCCCGGTTCGTTGCCAGGCATCCGCGCGACCGAATCGGTCAGCTCGCTCAGCCGGATCTGGCGGTGCGCCGCGAGGCGGTGTTTGCGGCCGATCAGCACGTGCACTGGCTCGAGGTAGGCGGGGACATGGTCGATCGAGGGGTCGAGTGCGCCGACCACCCTGGCGAAGGCGACGTCGATCGCGCCGTTGACGAGTGCGGACCGCCCGCTGCGCAGGCCGCTGGAGGTGATGATGTCGACCTCGACGCCCGCGTGCGCGTGCGCGAAATCTCTGATCAATTCGGTTGCCACGATCCGGGTTTCGAGCACATCGACGCGTAGCGGGCGCACCCGTCCACTGACTGATTCGCTGGCCTGATCGGCCAGCGCGATGAGGGCCCTGGCATGGGGGAGGAAGGTGGTGCCGTCCTCGGTGAGGCCGCTCCCGTTGCGCGAGCGCTGGAACAGGGTGGTGCCCAGACCTGCCTCCAGCTTGGCGATCCGCTTCGAGATCGCCTGCTGCGTCAGCCCCAGCTGGTCCGCGGCCGCACCGAAATGCTGATGGTCGGCGATAGCAATGAACGCGCGAACCGCGCCCAGATCCAATTCCACCCTTACTCCTCCCACAACTACCGGTTGTCTACCTTCGCATAGAGCAGACATCCGCCGCGGATCAGTCCGGCGTCGTCGAGTCCGGCACCGGCTCGATGATGAGTCCGAAATCGGCGTCGTGGCGTTCCTGGCCCTAGGTCACCGAGCCTGCCGCGTGAGGTTTCTCGCTCACCGTGCTGGGTGTAACACACCTAGCCTCGGTCGTGCGCCCTCGGACACTCGTCGACGGTCAGGGCGTGGGAGCGTCGAGTTGGTCGATGGTGGCGTTTGAGGGGGTGCGGGTGCGTTGCAGTTTGCCCGCGACGTCTTCGGCGTCGCGGAGGACGCGGACGGCGTTGTGCCAGGTCAGTTTTCCGATGTCGGGCGCGGACCAGCCGCGGCTCAGTAGTTCGGCGATCAGGGTGGGGTAGCCCGCGACATCGTGCAGGTCGGTGGGGAGGTAGTTGGTGCCGTCGAAGTCGCTGCCGAGGCCGATGTGGTCGATGCCTACCTGCTCGCGCAGGTGGTCGAGGTGGTCGGCGACGGTTGCCGCGGTCAGCTCAGGGCGCGGGTGGGTGGCTTCGTAAGTTCGCCGGCATGCTGTCGCCTCCGGTGACCAGTCCATCCGGTGGAAGCCGTTGGCGTGCGCGTATTCGTCCGCCGCGGCCGCCCAGTCCTTGGCCGCGGGGAGCAGGAAGTATCCGACGAAGGCGGCCATCGCGACGCCGCCATTGGCGGGCAGCGTGGCCAAGACGTCGTCGGGGATGTTGCGCGGGTGGTCGCAGAGGGCGCGCGCACAGGAGTGCGAGAAGATCACGGGCGCTTCGGATGTCGCGATCGCCGCACGCATGGTGTCGGGGGAGACGTGGGAGAGATCGACGAGCATGCCGACGCGATTCATCTCGCGCACCACCTCGGCACCGAACGCGGTGAGCCCGCCCGCCTTCGGTTCGTCGGTGGCCGAATCCGCCCACGGCACATTGTCGTTGTGCGTGAGGGTCAGGTACCGCACACCCAGTCGATGCAGGGCACGCAACGTCGCGAGCGAGCAGTTGATGCTGTGGCCACCTTCGGCCCCCATCAACGAGGCGACCCGGCCTGCTGCGCGTGCGGCTTCCATTTCGTCTGCGGTGCAAGCCAATTGCAGCCGATCGGGGAATCGTTCGGTCAGCGCCCGGACGAAGTCGATCTGCTCCAGGGTGGCGCTGACGGCGGCGTCGCCTGCCAAGCTGCTAGGCACGTACACCGACCAGAACTGCGCGCCGACCCCACCGGCGCGAAGCCGATCGAGGTCGGTGTGCAACCGCGCACTCTGATCCGCCGCCAGGTCGACGGCATCGAGATCGTAACCGGCCTCGACCCGCATAGCCCATGGAAGATCGTTGTGACCATCCACCACAGGGGTATCGCGGAGGACGGCGTGCGCGCGAGCGAGCAGAGGGGAGGTCACGACTCTGTTCTATACGCGTGACGCGCGGGTGTCGACTGCTTCGGGCGGTCTGGGTTCGATTGGAGTCAGATATCCGGGAGACAGGTCTGGGGCCCCTCGATCAGCTGATGGGTACCGCTAGCCGCGCAGTTGACGACCGCGTCGATGATCGGTTTGGGGGGTGCTGTTGTCGTCTGAGCTGCCCAGTGCGGAGTTCCCCACAGGTTGCATCCGTGACCGCCTTCGAATTCCGAACCGGTACAGCCGAGTTCAGCGGGATGATGCGGGGAGCGGTGAGTTCGACATCGGACGGGTGACCGCACCCGCGGCCGGATCCTTCACGCCGACGCCGACGGCGACGAAGGCGCCGGTGCGGCGGAAGATCACCTCGTAGCATCTCGCGGCCACGGCGAGCGGCAGCGTGACGGTGCTGGTCAGCCGCCCGATCATGTTGCGCACACCGCCTCGGGACCACACCTCGGTGAGATGCGATCCGGCGGCCGCGTGCGTTGGACCATCCATCCACCCGGCGAGGGTGTGTCCACCGGACAGATTGAGGGTGCGAGCTTGCAGTCCGACGCTCGTGAGCAACTCGGTGAGCACCGGTCTGGAGAAGTGGAACCGATGCTCTGGCAGGTTCCATCCGCGCCAGGCGGCGCCGAACATGTGCGACTGCACGCTGGTCGGGTCGGGGACGGCGATCACCAGCGAGCCACCGGGACGGAGCAGCGCGGCCGCGGCTCGCAGCTCCGCGTTCGGCCGCGGAATATGTTCCAGCACATGCCAATACACAATCGCGGAGTAGCGATCGGAATGATCGATCAAGTCGGAGGTTCGGCTGTTGAGCACGCCGGGCGCGGACGAGTGCGGATCGATTGCCGTGACGTAGCAGCCGCGGTGTCGCAGCACGTGAGCGAGGCGCCCGGCGCCGGCGCCGACCTCCAGCGTGTTGCTGAAGTCCACGCGTTGGCGCGCCAGGCGCCAGGTGACGTACTGGCAGATGAGGTTCATCAGCCCGCGCACCACCGGTGGATACCCGAGTTGGGCACGGTCGCCGGCGTCGTGTGCTGCGTGCAGCGCGTCCTCGGCAATGTCTGGACTGGCGGCCAGTCCGCAAGACACGCAGCGATGTAATTGAATCCGAGTATCGAAGCAAGCTCGACAACTCTCGGCTGCGCGCGGGCAGGCGTGCGTGAGCGTCATGAATTACCTCCGGAACATCCGTACCCCGCAGCGAATGAAGGGGCCGACATCGAACGTTAGCGAGCAATGGTCGGAGAGAGAACCAGTTGCGGAGGTTGCGCTAGTTGCGCAACACAAGTCGGGTTCCTGCACGGTGTTCTCAGTGCGCGTCGTGCTGGCTCGGCGCTCGGCGGACTATCTTGGGCGCCGCCGTGTTTGCCTTGCGCAACGTCCATTGGGCGCAGCCGAGATCGCCTGCCCGGAAGGCTGCCGCACACATGCCGAAGTAGTACAGCCATGTTCGGATGACGGTGTCACTGACGCCTTCGAAATGCAGTGCGTGCGAGGACCGTTCGAGGTTGTCGGCCCATTGCGTGAGAGTCCTGGCGTAATCGGTACCGATTTCATCGGACGACTCGACATGGAACTGCGCGAGTTCTGCTGCAGAGCTGATGAGTTCCTTCGACAGAATTTGTCCGCCGGGGAAGATGTTTCTCCGTATCCAGGTGTCGTGCCTGCCGGATAAGACCATGCGGGCGTGGCTGGTGTAAATGAATTGCAGCACGAACGTACCGCCGGGGACGAGGGCCGCCGATACGGCGGAGAAAAACTCATCGATGTGCTCGCCGCCGACCGCTTCGATCATCTCGATACTCACTGCCGCGTCGTAGGTTCCATCGATGGATCGATAATCGGCTACTCGGAAATCGGCGGACGATCCGGCGGCGAGAGCGCGGTTCCTGGCGAAATCTATCTGGCGCCGCGCGAGGCTGATCGCCACGACGTCGAGGCCTCGCCGAGCTGCTTCGAGGCTCAATGTACCCCAGCCACAGCCGATTTCGAGCATCGACTGGCCGTGCCTCAGGCCGGTTCGGTCGAGCGTGGTCTGTATCTTGCGGCGTTGAGCGTCGGCCAGCGTGTCGTCGCCGTCCTTGTCGAACATGGCAGAGCTGTAGGTGTAGGTCTCATCGAGAAAGTTCGCGAAGAATCCGGTAGGCACGTCGTAGTGAAATGCGGCGTTCTCCCGGGCCTTGTCGACGCTGTTGGCCATGAGCCTGGGCGACCTGGCCAGGATCCGTGCGGCCGCTCGGCCGTACACCGATGAAGCTGCTCGCTTCAGTAATGCGGCAAAGGGCTCGAGGACGCCAGCAAGGTCTGCGGTATCCCAGTCGCCGTTGACGTATGCCTCGGCAACTCCGGTGATCGGGTTTCCGGCAATGCGGCGAAAGAAATTGCGCTGGTTCAAGATGACGAGCGTCGGCCCGTCGAGGGTGGGGGCGGTACCGGACGGCACAACCCGTACCTGCACCTGTAGCCTGCGGCAGAGGGCGAAGAAAACTATCTTGGTGAAGGGCACGGCGATCGCCTGCAAGCGGCCCGCGCTTGCCGCATTACTGCTCGCCGTCGGTTCGCCGTTTCCTATCGCATTGACCATGGTTCTTACTTTCTCCGAACTGGGTTCACTTCTGTGGCCCCCCTTGAATCGAGAAATAGACCTGCACGGCCGTCAGCACGATCGGCAGTATGACCGCCACGAAAAAGGCGGGAAGTTCGATGCGTCGGATGACCCGCAACGGACGAACGGAAATGGCGCGCACTTCCTCGATTCGCTTGCGAAAGTTTTCCTCCTCGATGGGGCTGAGCGGGCCGGTGGCGGTAGCCGTGGCGTACAGGGTTGCTATCCGACGCTGCTGGGCCGCGGCCGACATGCCGTGTAACGCGTAGGCCGGGACGACCGTCACTGTCGGGAGCATGATCGACCAGATGATGAGCACCACAATGACCCAGGGCACGTTGTTGAATCCGAACGCGAGCAGCGTGATCGACATGGCGGTGCCGTGGATGGTGAGTGACAGCACGACTGTCCGATAGGTATCGGTGACCGATTTCCAGCCGAATACACCGTCGCGGTTCAGCCAATCGAGGTCGCGTTCGGCCACCGCGGTAAAGCCGAAGAAGGTCCAGATCGAGATCAATCCGACGAGATTCTGGATCAACACCAGAAACATGCCGAGGGCCATCAGGCAGATATAGACGAGGAAGCCGGCCGGATGGTAGATCGACGCCCACCAGGATCGGTAGGAATCGGAAACCCACGGAACTTCCTGCCCAGCGGACAGATTGCCCGCATAGGCGCGGAAGATCCCATTCTGATTCGCGCCGATCACCAGTGACATAGCGGTGAGAAGTGCGGCGAGGACGATGAGTACCAACCCGGTATGGCCTGCCCTGTTCAACCCCGTGTTCGCACTACGTACCAACCCCTGCAGCCCCGTTGTGCCCGCCGGTCGGTGTTCGACGAACCGCTTGATGAATAGGACGCGGTGCAGCCTCGAGTACGACGGTGTGCCGCGATCCCGCAGCGCGCCGCTCGCGACGAGCGCGGGTACGCACAGCTTCATCATGCGCCACTGTCGATGAACGATCGGCAAGGTCAGGCAGATGACGGCTATCAAGATGATGTGGGTGAAGTCCCGGACAAGGGTGAAACGTGGCTGGGATCTCGATGATTCACTGATGCCAAGGCTGCGCCGCACATCGTTGACCATCTGGAAATCCGATGCCTGTCCGAAGGTTCCTTGCCGAAGTGTCAGTGCGGTCAGGCTCAACGCGACTATCGGCAGTAGCAGTAGCAGCGGCCAGGTAGGCCACGTCGCCGACTTTTTCAGTGGCGGCACGGACAAGAACGGGTCGAAGGCGACCGGCGTCCCGGAATGCGTCATCGCAGCCTGCTACCCACCTACTGGGAAAGGGAGAGAATCAAGTCGGCCAATTCAGCGGGGCGTTCGAGCATCGGCATATGCCTGCATCTTTCGACGGTCAACTCTTCGGAAATGTTCAGTATCTTGCGCAACCGGAGGTAATCGCGGTCGGTCGACATCCGGTCCGATGCCCCCCTGATGACGACCGTCCGGCTGGAGACAGTTCTGGCCAGCTCGGCCAGATTTACCGTGTGCGCCGCGCCGAAGACCTTGATAAGCCGGGCAGTCCGACGCCCACCGATGTACTGGAGCGCATCCCGGAGCACCTCGGGGTCGAGCCCTGCCGGGTCTTCGATGTAGGCCCGCATGGTGAGGGAGCGAACAAGTTTCGATTGCACCGCGCGCCTGGAGACGGCGGCGGGGATCGCGGCGCCGACGAAGTGTGCCAGGGTAATTGTGAACAACCCGGGGTTCCGGAGCGCCGCCCTCGGGTCGGTGAGCACCGCCTCGACGTCGAACAGCACCGGGTCGACCAACACCAGGGTGTCGACGAGATCAGGTCGTGCTGCCGCGATCTGCAGGGTGACCAACGCGCCGAGCGAATGTCCGACCAGCACACTACGTTGCACGCCGATCTGGTCCAGAAATCGGATGGTCTCTCGGGCAACTGACTTCAGATCGTAGGTACCGACCGGCGGCACGCTCTCTCCGGAGCCGGGGAGGTCGAGGACGAGGGTTCGGCGCGTCGCGGCGACACGCGGTGCTACCGCGTTCCAGAAGTCAAGTGAGGTGCCGAGACCGTGCACCAGGACAACATCGCCGCGGTCACCGGGATCGAGCGGGCCATTGCGGAAATATCGGATGCCGTGACGGGTTTCGGTGGGAAGACGCAACATCATCGCTCTCTGGTCGAGGTGGGGGAACATGCGCGATTCGGCCTACTTGGTCGGTGGCGACAGCGGGCGGGCACAGGACGGGCGGCCACCGATCCGAGTGGGTTGATGGGCGTTGCCCGCTGGGGCGGTGCCGTCGGCTCGTGCGGTGGGCCGCTCGTCGGTCCTGGCGACGCGGGTGACCGCCGCGCCCCCGCGGTGTCGGAATGAATCCATCCTGCGTCGCACCGGTTCCTCCCATTTCTCCTCTTGGTTACCGAGGCGCGCTTGGCGACAATGAATGCGCCTGGCATTCGCTAGTTTTCATGGATCAGATCCGGTACGGGAGGGTTGCGCGATGGCGGATGGACCGCAACCCGCAACCACGCCGGGTGGGCCGCCCGACTCGGCGGCGGCCAGGCAGGCGTTCGGTCGCGAGCTCAAGCGGTGGCGCATGCTGCGTGGTAAATCGCAGGGCGAATTGGGCAAGGCCGTGTACGTCGATAAGTCGGTGATCAGTCGTATCGAGAACGGACAACGTCCCGTCGCCGCGGACTTCGTCGCCGGCTGTGAGCAGTTGCTCGACGCGGGCGGTGCACTGTTCGCGCTGGCACCGACCCAGGGGCCCGCAGCGGTGATCCGCGCCGTACCGTTGCGCGAACTGGGCTTACCGCCCGCGCCGCGGCTCGTCGGGCGGGAATCTGAGCTGTCGGCGCTGGTGTCAACGCTCGCGTCAGGCCAGGCACGACCCGGGTCGTCGCAGGTCTGCGTGGTCCGGGGCATGCCTGGCGTAGGGAAGACCGCGCTGGTGCTGTGCGCCGCCCACCAGTTGGTCTCCACTTTTACCGATGGCTGTGTTTACCGCGATTTAGGTGGCGACACGACCGGTCTGCCACCGGTGCGACCAGAAGATCTGCTCGAATGGTTGCTGCGGCATCTGCAAGTCGATGTCGACGTGATACCTGCGAGTCTGGCGGACAGTGCGGCACTGTACCGCGGGCGCACCAGGGGTAAACGGATGTTGTTAGTGCTCGACAACGTCCGGGATATCGGTCAGGTGATGTCCGTCATCCCGTCGGATCCAGGGTGCGCGGTGATCGTTGCCACCCGTCATCGACTGAGCTCGCTCGACGTCGTCCACAGCATCGATCTGTCCCCGCTGGCCACAACCGACGCGAGAGAACTACTGCGGAAGATGGTTTCATCGGACGATTCAACTGATGAAGCAGGCCTCGATGCCGCCGTCGCGGAGATAGTTCAGCGCTGCGGCAATCTTCCGCTTGCCATTCACGTTGCTGCGGGCATGTACAGGCGCATGCCACATCGCGGCCTGAGCGGTGTCCGCACGCAGCTGGACGAGGCGGCCGGGGATATCCGCGCGCTGTCTGATGGAGTTACGAGTGTGGCCGGTATTCTGCGGACGGCACTCGCGGAACTCGATGCGTCGGAACGCGATTTGTTCCGGCTGTTGTCTGTGCATCCGGGACGCGACTTCACCGCGGAGTCGGCGGCGGCGCTCGCGGACGTCGATCTATCGGGCGGACAACGGCTGATCGACGGGCTGTGGGACAGACATCTGCTCGTCGCCGGCCGGGGCCGTGGCTACGGCATGCACGATCTGCTCCGTGAATTGTCGGCGGATGATGCCGCCACACTCACCGAGACGGAGCGGGGCGGCGCATTGCGGCGGCTGCTCGCGCGGTATCTCGGCATCGCCCACGCCGCGGATATCCTCGTCGCACCGCACCGGAATCGAACGCCGTTACCCGACACGGTCGACGCGGTCGCTGGAGACACTCGGTTCGGCAGCCCAGAGAAGGCACTCGGCTGGTTCGATGGCGAAGAAGAGACGCTGGTTGCCCTCGCCCATGCGGCGCGGGCGGCCGGGCAGGACGAATACTGTTGGCACCTGGCGCATATTTTGCGCGGATATTTCTTCCACACGCGCCGATGCGCACCATGGATCGCGGTGCATGAGGACGCACTCGCGTGCGCGCTCCGGCGCGGCGACAGTTGGTGGGAAGCGACCACTCGCAACAACCTCGGACTGGCCTTCGCGATGCAGCATGACCTGGACCGCGCTTCCCGGCAGTACGAGCGAGCGCTGGCCATCTTCACCGCATCGGGAGATGACATCAGCGCAAGCCACACGCGCGGACATCAGGCGTGGATCCATCACCTGCGCAAGGAGTATGCCGCCGCCATCGACACGGCCCGTGCCGCACTCACCGTGTATCAGCGGGAAGGCATGCGCCGCAACGCGGCCATCATGATGCGTGAACTCGGCGGATCGCTCGCAGCGCTGGACCTGACCGCGGAGGCGGCCGGACAGTTGGGCGCGGCCATCGCCGAATTCCGGGTGCTTGGGCTGGATCTGGACCTGAGCATGGCGTTGAGCTCGCTTGCGGCGATCAGCCTGCGGTCCGGAGATCCGGTCGAGGCGGTGGCGCATTTCGAGGAGGCGGTCGCGGTCGCTCATGCCTGCGGTAGCGGCATACAGGAAGTTGCCGCGTTGCAAGGACTCGGCGACGCCGAACTGGTCATCGGACGATCGGAAGTTGCGACGGCGCATTGGTCGGCTGCGTTGGCACTGGTGGACGAACTCGACCTGCCCGGCGGCGGCGACCTTCGCCGCAGGCTCGGGGGCAACCGCGTCAGTGGCGAATGAGCCCACGGACGTCCTTGCCGCGCAGCGGGTGCGGCGGTGCCAGCGCCGGAGCTCGGGAGTGTTCGCCGACTACGTGAAAAGTGTCGGATTCCCCCACGCCAGTGCGGGTAGCTTGCCCGAGCGGCCGACCGCCGCCATCGCCCCGGCCAGCATGGGGTTGTCGAGCGTGTCCGGCCGATAGGCAACCAGGCGCAATCGCAGTACTCCTGTCACGTCGTAGCGGATCTTCGCGGGCTCGCCGTAGGTCACCTCGACCTGTTGCTGTGCTTCCCCGTCCAGGAAGACCTGGAAGTAGCCGACCTGTCCGGCGTCCGAGGCGTTGTCCAGCACTCCGACGACCGACTCGAACGCACGAAACGAACGGCGAAAGTTGTATTCGATCGGGCTGCGGGAGTCGCCGCAGAAGTTCGAGCATTGGTGCACGATGCTGTTTCCGTAGTGGATGCCGTTGAGGTCCGCACCCGTCAGACGCAGATCTCCGCCGCGCACAACAGGTTCCAGTGCGATCGTCAGCAGCCGCGCCGTGCGCTTGCCTGATGTGACACTCGGCGGCGAAGATTCGGGCGACCGGCTGACGAACGTCGGACCGACATAGTTTCCGCGCGGTGGTGCGGGGTATTCGGAGACACCGCTGAAGGCCGCGAGTAAATCGTTGACCCCCTCGGTCGTGAATTCGCTGATCGCGTATCGGGTGGTCGAGTGGGCAGCGAGGAAGACCGGAATCTCGTCGATCGAGCGTCCGGGGAGCACGACCGGCAGTATGCGCCGTGTTTCCGCGCGTAAGTCTCTCGTGAGGCCATCGCGGATGATCGCAGCCTCGAATTGCGCACCGCGCCCCTCGTCCGCCGCGGCGCTGCCGTCCGCACGACGCTTGTAATCGGGTGATGCGATGACCAGGACGAAGTCTGCCGACGTGAGCTGGTCGATCGCCCATAGCGACCAGTCGCGGCGTTCGTAGTCATCCCACGCGTCGAGCCGGACATCGACACCGGCTTCGCGGCGCAGGAAGGTGCAGAACTCGCGTACCAGACGTTTGTGATCGGCTGTGTCATGGGAATAGGAAACGAAAACCCGAGGTGCCGTCGTATCCGACATCTGCCCTTCTTCCTTTCTGGTCGTCGTCGTTGCCGGTCTGTGTGTCCGCAAGGTCGGACCCGTTTCGCACCAACCGCTTTCACGCGACTACGCTGATTCGGGCGAACCCGCGAGAAATCCATTCCGGATTACGTGACCGTGCGATCGCCTACCGTGTCGCGCGAAGATCACCGAATACCCCCATGGAATCGCCGCCGCCGCTGAGATCGGTCGCCTGCAGGCGCAGGCGCAACGGCTTGTCAAATTCGAGATGGATCGGGGCCGTGGCACCGAGTTTGACCGTGGTGTCGGTAATGAGCACCCCGTCGGCATAGATCTGGAACTGCATGGCTATATCGCTCGGTGTCGAGTCGTCCCGGACGCCGAGCACACCGTCGAGTCGGGTGAACTTGCGGCCGAGATCGTATTCGACGAAGGCGAGATCGCGTCGGTAGGGCTGGAGCATGACCGACCGGGTGTATGGGGTGCCCGACACCGTGCCCGGCCCGGTATCGAAACTCCAGTAACTGCTACTGGACAATTTTTTGAAGTCCATCAGGTATTGCACCGCGTCGGCGGTGGAACCGGACCCGGTTATGGTCGAAATCGGCGTGGCCGTATTGGATTGCGCGGTGGTGGATTGCGTCGTTGTGGAGGTGTGCGCGCTGGTCGAGGGCGCTGTGCTCGGAACGCGTGCGATCGCGGTGGTGGCTACCTCGGCCGGGCGGGTCTGCGGCGACTGGTGTTGGACCAGCACCACCACCGTGGCGATCAGCGCGACGCACGCGACACTCAGCGCGGCGGCCACTAGGGGCCACCGGCTACGCCGGGCGCCTTCAGCTGCCGGAAGATCCGCGAAAACGGCATCAAGGTCCGCTTTGGTGACGGCATTGGCGATCGTCCGGGACCGCAGGTCGAATTCGTGCAAATCGATTCGGCCGGCCGCATGATGTTCATTGAGAAGTGTTAGTGCGCGGTCCTTTTCGGACGTTCCGATTCGTCGTGTCAGATTCTCTTCCATCCACGGCAGTGTAGTGCAGCGACGCGGTTTTGGAACCTGTTGTGTCGGTATCGTTTTGGGTTGAGATCGGTGCTGTAGGTTGGCGGCATCCTATGAAAATCCCATTTAGTAATTCGAACGAAATGACAGTTGTCCGTGCGAGATCGACGTTCGCATCGAAAGCCATTGAAACCCGACGGTGTGACGTCTGGAATGAGATTCAACCGCGAGGCGATCGGCATACTCACCTGGCCGTTGAGTTATTGCGCTCGAAATTGTCTGCGCTAACTAGCTTCCTGTGTCGTTCAGTTCAGTCTCGCAGCGAAGGCATACCGTGTCTGTCCGTCGAACACTCGACAGGCTTGCGACACTGCCCGATGTGGTCGGCCACTCGCTGGCGGTTCGGAGCCGAGGCGGTTGCGATCGCGACGAAGCGAGCCGCCACGCTCCGGGTAACGCTGTCGCCGGTAGTTGGTGTGGGAGGGTGCGGGCATGAACTCGGTCGCGACGCCAGGTATCGGGTTGGCGGTGCTGTGTCTCGTGCTGGTCGCGGCGGCCACAGCGCTGTATTGGGGAGCCGACCTCGGGTCGATTACCGTCGCGCCCGCCGCGGCGTTGCGTGCTGTGGCGCAGCTGTCGGTGGTGGCGCTGGTGTTGGCTGCGGCGTTGGCGCACTTGTGGTCGTCGTTGTTGGTGCTGTTGGTGATGTTCGTCGCCGCGACGCTCACGGCGGCAGGTCGGGCCCGCGCAGGGGTGTCGGGCGGCTGGCTCACCCTCGCGGTTGGCGCCGGCATCGCGGCGGTGCTACCGGCGATGCTGGTCAGCGGTGTGGTTCCGGTGACCGGGGTGGCTGTTGTCCCGGTCGGCGGGATCATTCTCGGCGGCACCATGACTGCCACGTCGCTGGCCGCTCGACGGTCACTGGACGCGTTGACCCAACGCCGCGGTGAAGTGGAAGCGGCATTGAGCCTCGGGCTCACTGATCGCGACGCACGGCTCGAGATGATTCGCTCGACCGCCGCCGATGCGTTGCTGCCTGGCGTCGATCAGACGCGGACCGTCGGGCTGGTCACGTTGCCCGGCGCGTTCGTCGGTGTCCTGGTGGCCAGCGGATCCGCCGCGCAAGCGGCCGCCGTGCAGATACTCGTGCTGCTGGGTTTGCTGCTCGCGCAAGCCTGCGCGGTAGCGGTGACCACCGAGCTCGTGGCGCGCGGTCGGGTGCGGCGCTCGGGCCGATGATCATCGCCACCGCGGTAACCATCGCATGATTCGATGTTATGGGCGGGGATCGCTGTCGACCTGGGTGCGGATCCAGGTGAGGTTGGCGCGCATGCCGGTTGCCCATTCCTCGAGTCGCCGCGCGACGATTCGTCCTTCGAGTTCCGGGGTGGCGGTGATCGCTGCGGTCAATCCCGATGGGGCAGGGCCCATTCGGGCCCACTGGCGGATGAGCACGCCTTCTCGGGCCTGGTCTATCTCGAAGGCCCAGGTGGCGCTGGTGGTGTCGTCGGGGCCGACTACTCGCCAGACCCAGCGACGCCGGGGTTCGACCTCGACGACTTCGCAGACGGTTTCCCAGGATCCGAGGGCGGGGTGATCGTTTCGGCCGCGGAACCGTGCCCCGGGCTCGACTCGGTCCGCTGTGCCCTCCCACTGGACGGACTTCAGCTCGGGTGAGCACCGTGCCGGTAGCTCTATGTCGGTGACCATGGCCCACGCGGTGTCCGCGTCGCATGGAATACGTTCCGCCACTTCGATAGTGGGACAGTCTCGATAGCGCACCTGCACCCTTCCCTGCTGCTGGGATCCGAACTCTCTATACGCTATGGCCACTATGCCCGAGGAGGCGCGATGCGTATCGGTGTACTGATCGAGCCACGGCTGCCCGGCGCGGTGGAGTTCGCCGTCGCGGCAGAGCAGGCGGGGGCCTCGTCGCTGTGGGCCGCGGAGGTGTGGAGCTACGACGCGCTCACCGGACTCGCCTATCTGGCGGCCAAAACGTCATCGATCCGGTTGGGGACGTTCGTGGTTCAGCTCGGATCGCGCACACCAGCGCTGTTGGCGACGTCGGCGCTGAGCCTGCACGAGCTGTCCGGCGGACGATTCGACCTCGGTATCGGGGTTTCCGGGCCACGGGTCATGGAGGGGTGGCACGGCGTCCGGTTTCGCCGTCCGGTGCAGACCACCCGCGAGACGATCGAGATCATCCGGACGGTGAGCCGCGGCGAACGCCTCGAACATTCCGGCGAGATCTATCCGCTGCCACTGCCGGACGGGCCCGGCCGGGCATTGCAACCCCTGGTGAATCCGGCGCACGTGCCCATCTACAACGCCGCGATGGGTCCGCGGAACCTGCGGCTGACCGGCGAGCTGGCCGACGGCTGGCTCGGTAACGCGTTCATCCCCGAAGCGGCCGAGGTTTTCCTGGATCCGTTGCGCGAGGGCGCGATGCGCGCCGGTCGCGCGCTCGCCGATCTCGACCTGGTGGCGCCGGTCGCCGTCGAGATCACCGACGACGACCAGGCGGCAGCCCAGGCGATCGACAAACACGCCGAGGGATACGCGTTCACCATCGGTGCCATGGGCGTAGGCGGCCGGAACTTCTACAACGACGCCTTCACGCGTCTCGGTTTCGGAACGGCCGTCGCCACGGTCATCCAACTGTGGCAGTCCGGCGACAAAGCCGCCGCGCGCCGCGCCGTGCCCCGCGAACTCGGCGAATTGACCAACCTCATCGGGACTCCCACCAGGATCGCCGAGCGATTGCGGCACTATCGGGGCGCCGGAATAACCAGCCTGCTCGTCAAACTCGACGGCGACTACCAGCGGCAGCTGTCGACGTTGCGTCAACTGATCGCTATCGAATCCCGCGGCACGGATTGACGGAAGAGTGCCCGGCCTCCCGCTGCCCACCGGCACCGGGAGGCCGGGCGCGGCGGCTATCCTTCGAGGCCGCCGACGAGAATTCCCGGGTCACGGTCGCAGCCGCTACAAACGCAGTGCCCGCAGGTGCAGCATCCGGAACAGTCGCACGGGGGGATCAGACCCGTTGGCACCGAGCGGTCGTCGGCCATGGTCAGAAGTTCGGGTTCGAGATTCAGCAATTCAAGGGCGAGTTTCGCCGAGGTAGTAGACATTTGCCAGTCCTCTCCTGAATAGGTGGAGCGAGAACTTCGAATATGCTTGCCGCGCTTTCCCTTTCGACAGGGCAGTGGGCCCTGTCGAACCGGGTCTCGCCCCGCTCCGGCTGGGAAAATTTCCCAGCTTTCCGGGAATCGGTGCTCTGTCGGCGTGACCGTCGGCCGTGTGATCGTGCTCCAAGAGGCGAAAGGAGCCCGGCATGCGTCCACGATTGGATCCGGCTGTGCGCTATGTGGCCTGCCCCGACGGGGTCTACCTGTTCGGAGATCGGGGCGCGCGCACCCTACGGGGAGCCAGAGCATTCGAATGGCTCAGCCGGCTCGAACCGTATCTGAACGGCGAACTGGAATTGGACATGCTGACCGCGGCGCTGCCCGCCGACCAGCGGGCCACCGTCGAGGGCATGGTGACGGTGCTGCACGAGCACGGTTACCTCACCGACGCGCGAGACGATCTTCGCCATCGCCTCTCGAAGGCGGACCAGCAGACCTACGCGCGCGAGATCGCGTTCCTGGCCTGCGCGATCGACTCGCCGGAGCATCGGTTCCAACGGCATCGGGAGGGGCGGGTGACTGTGTTGGGCGCTCCCGGAACCGAATCCGTCGTGCGCGAGGTCGTCGCGGCCGGAGTGCGATCGGGCTGGGCGGATGTTCGCGTCTTGGCGGGCGAGCGGGACCTCGTCGAGCTGGCGCGGGCCGCCGAAGCCGCGCGCCGCGACGAACAGCAACGGGTTGTCATCGAGACCGCGACGACGCAGGCGGCGGCCGACTTCCACTACACCGACGTCGTGCTGCAAATCTCCAGTGCCCTGGACGATTTGGAGGCGTTTGTCCCTTCCTGCCCGCGCGGCGCATCCCTCGGGCAGATGTTGATCGGTACCGACGAAGCGTGGATCTCCGAGGTCGGCGATTCCGTCGGAATCGCGGCCGCGTCCTGTTGGAAACGCCTGCGCGCCAACCGCAAAGGCACAGAAACGCGGCGGCAGAATCGCTGGGTCACCGGACCCGTGCCCGCTGTACTGGCCGCACATATGGTCCTTTCCGCTTTTCGGCATCGCACGGGATTGGCTACGCTACCGGCCCCCGGGGCGAGCGGACCGCGATTGACCAGGGTGGATCTGCGGACCCTCGATATGACAGCGCACCGGGTTAATGGTGTCGCTCAACGTGATTCACAATCGTCGGAGGGGTGTGGCGGCGACCAGATCGCCTCGACGCTCGACGATCTCCTCACGAAGGGCGCTGCGCTCGTCGATGAGCACACCGGCGTTATCGGTGTTCTCGATGAGGGCAACCTGCCGCAGTTCCCGCTAGCGCTTTGCCGCGCGGTTGTTTCGGATCCGGCAGCGGTGGTTCCGGCCGGGGCTCCGCTTCCGGAAGTGCTCGGGTGGGGATCGGACCAGCGCGTTGCTTGCATCGGGGCATTGCTCCGCGCGTTGGGCGTGTACGCATGGCTCGCCACGGACACGGCAACGAAGACAACCGGCCTAAATCTGCTGACTGGCGAAACACTGACGCTGCCACCTGAAATCGCGAGCGACGCAACGAACCAACCGGCTGTCGGCGTCGCCGCGGGACTCACTCAGGCGGACGCCATCTCGTGGGGGTTGCGCCAGCAATGCGAAGCACTGCTCATCGAGCGCCGTGCGCGGTGGACGGCACCGGTCGTCGACGCGCATCGAGTACCGCTCGACGAGGCCGGTGGTCGGCTCCTGCACCAGCTCGACGTGGCGGGCTGCCGGACATCCGTGCTGGATCTCGGTGACATCCTGCGGATTCCGGCCTACGCCGTGCGTACCGATCGCGGTGACGAGGTGGTGAGTTGCGCGGCTACCGCCCAGGATGCCGTGCGGGACGGGTTGGCGCGCACGTTACTGGCCTGGCAGGGCTACCCCGCCGGCTGTACCGCCCCGGTGGTGTCCGAGGAACCCGGTGTGCTCGTGCAGGCATTGCACAAGGCCGGATTCACGCCTGTCGCAATGATTCTCGACAGCGATGTCACGCTCGTGCACACCGTCCGGGTGGTGCTCGATGCCGCATGACATCGCCGTGCTCGGGGCGGGGCTGCTCGCAAGCGCCGTTCGGACAGCCCTGGCGGCAGCAGGTAACCGCGCCACCGATGACGAACAGTCCTGCGCCGCGTTGGTAGTGGCTGAGGACGGTCCGGGCACTACCAGTTCTGGTCACCGCCACGACAAGCCGTGGATTCCGGTGCAGCTGAACCATACTCGGGTGCTCGTCGGGCCCGGCCACCATCCCGGTACGCCGGGCTGCCCGACCTGCGCGCACCGCCGCCGCGAACACAACCGTGCCGACGCGCCCCAACGCGCGGCACTGACCGAACAGTTCGGCGCGGAACTGTTGCACCGGTCCTCGCCTCTGCTGCTGGAGACCACGGCGGCCGCGGCGGCGGCGCTCGCGGTCACCGAGGTGGAACGGTTGGTGGCGGGCGCGCCGAGTACGACGCAGTGGAGCCTCGACCTTGCGACGGCGGTCACCAGCAATCACGTGATCCTGGCCGATCCGTTGTGCCCGGATTGTGCCGAGCTGCCGGACGATGACCCCGATCTGGCGCGAATCCGGCTCGCGCCCAACTCGAAACCCGAACCGGGCCAGTTGCGCCTGCGTGATCTGACCGCGGATTTACCTGAGCTGCAACGGACTTACGTTGACGCGGACACCGGGATGGTCCGCGCCATCACCACCTGGACCACCGCGACCTGCCCGATATCGAAGGCGGAGATCGAATCCGAACAGGCACCCGCGAGCAGCCACGGTTACGGACGCGGCTTCGGTGTCGACGCGACCAAGGCCGCCGCGGTGGCCGAGGCGCTGGAACGTCTTGGCGGACAACGCCCCCGCGCCCGGCGTACCGTGGTTCGCGCCGCGTATTCCGACATCGTCGATAAGGCCGTCGACCCGCGCACCTTCGGCCTGTACTCCGACGAGCGGTACGACACCCCCGGCTTCTGGTTCCATCGCTACCACCCGGACCTGGAAATACCCTGGGTGTGGGGGTATTCGTGCACCCGTGCCGCACCCGTGCTCGTCCCGGAGTGCCTGGCGTACTACGGAGTCCACGGCCGCCGTTTCGTCTACGAGACCTCCAACGGTTGTGCCGTCGGAAGTTCGGTCGTTGAGGCGGCCCTGCACGGCCTGCTGGAGGTCACGGAGCGAGACGCCTTTCTGCTCACCTGGTACGCCAGGCTACCCGTGCCCCGAGTCGACCTGAACTCGGCGAGCGATCGCCGGATTCCGCTGCTCGCGGATCTCGTCGCGCATGAATTCGGTTACGAGGTAGCGGCTTTCGACTGCACCACCGAAACGGGCATTCCGGCGTACTGGCTGATGGCCGTCGACAAGACGCCCGACGCCGGCAGGCCGAGGGTCCTCTGCGGGGCGGCCGCGCACATGCTTCCAGAGCGCGCGATGCTGAGCGGCATACAGGAAATGCTCACCATGCTGGAGGGATTCGTCGCCCGCTACGATCCCGACTCGGCACGTCGAATGGTTGTCGACGACACCGCGGTCGGCGATATGGACGACCACAGCACCCTCTACGGTCACTCAGACGCCTTCGCGCGCTTCGACTTTCTGCCCTTCGACGGCCCGCAACGGCCGATACCCCACCCGGCGTGGCCCGAATCCATCGATCTCACCTGGGATTTGCTGCAGCTCATCGAGCGGTATAATGGCAGTGGCCTTGATGTCCTTGTCGTCGACCAGACCTCGTCGGAACATCGGGCGGGCGGGCTGGCCTGTGCCAAGGTGCTCGTTCCCGGCACGCTGCCGATGACCTTCGGACACCGGAACCGCCGCGACCACGGACTGCCGCGAATATGCACGGCACCAAGAGTTCTCGGCTATGCCGAGCACGATCTCGCCCCGGACGAGGTCAATCCATATCCGCACCCGTTCCCCTGAGGAAGAAGTCGATGAGTGCCGACATCGGTTCCCCGCTTGCGACATTCCTGGACCGCGGCCGCCGTCCGGCGGATGGCCCGATCGACTGGAATGCCGCCCCGGAGCGGTACAAGCGCTACCCCGAAGCCGAGCGGGTGCCCCTGCCGTGGGGCGAGGAAGTTGTCGATACCGCATCGATCCGGTCCCTGATGGGCGCCCTGCTGCTCGAGCTGTGCGGAATCACCCGCTTGATCTGGATACCGGTCCTCGACGGTGCGCCGAGGCCGGGGGAGTTCAAAGTTCAGCACGGGCGATCCGCGCCGTCGGGCGGTGCCCTCTATCCGCTGGAAGCGTATGTAGCAGTGGGTGATTCCGGGCCGGGGCTCTATCACTACGACGCCGCGCATCACTGCCTCGAGCTGCTGCGAACAGGCGATCATCGGGGCGCGCTGGCACCCGGCTCCTCAGTCCCCGCCGCGGTGGTGGTGCTCACCACTCGGTTCTGGCGCAACGGATTCAAGTATGGCGAGTTCGGATACCGGCTGCAGACACAGGAAATCGGCGTGCTCGCCGCTCATGCCGAAGCGATCGCCGCGCGCCTCGGCACCACCGTGGACACGCGCCTGGACTTCGCCGACGAGTCGGTCCATGCGCTGCTCGATGTCGATCCGCGCGCGGAAGCCGCGTTGGCCATGATGTTCGTCGGCGACGACGCGGCGGCCGCGAGTACACCCTCCTACCGGGAATTGATCGAGCTGGCCCCGGCGATCGCGCTGCGGCGCTCACCGACGATCACGGACCGGTTGCCCGCCATGGCCGCGCTGCATGCCGCCTCGATGACACCGCCGGACGACCTGGTGACGGAATCCGCGCCGTATCCGGTGGAATCAGGGCGCGTAGTGGCGCTCCCGTCGGTTCGGGTGCCACTCGACGCGGGTATCCCCGCCCGGTGCTCGCCCGCTGACGGGTTCCGTCCGCGATCCGTCGATGTGGCCCAGCTAGGGGGTCTGATTGGTACCGTCGCCGACGGCTGGGCGGGGTTCGGCCGAGGATCGGCCCTGTACTGCCTCGTCGCGCGGGTCGAGGCGATACCGCCCGGCACGTACCGCTACGACCCCGCACGGCATGCTCTCGTCGAGATCACCGTGGGTGTCGCCGAACCCATCCGCTGCCATCCTGTCGTTGGTGAGGCCGCCGCGGTCCTCCTGCCGGTCGGCGATTTTCTGGCGGGAACCCATACCGCCGGAGCCCGCTGGTATCGGATCGTGCAAGCCGACGCGGGCGTGGTTCTGCAGCGAGGCGCGCTGGCCGCCGCGGCACTGGGTCTTGCCGCGCGCATCTACTCCGGCGAAAGTCCTGATTTCACTGGTCATCTCGGCGGTATGGCGGACCGCACCACACTGGCCGCGCTACTGATCGGAGAGCCGCGAGCGGTCTCGACGCTGGACCACCGCATCCACCCGGTCCGTTACCCGGTGGGGAAGGCGAGGTCCGGATCCGATCTACCGGAGTAGCTTGTCCGCGGTGATGGGTAGATCGCGGATGCGGATTCCGGTGGCGTGGTAGACCGCGTTCGACACCGCGGCCGCGGCGCCGACGATGCCGATCTCACCCGCGCCGCGCGAGCCCATGGGATTGGTGTGCTCGTCGATCTCGTCCAGCCAGATCGCCTCGATATCGCCGATGTCGGCGTGGGCGTTGAAGTGGTAACCGGCGAGGTCCTGGTTCACGATGTGACCGAAGCGCGGATCGCGCACGCTTTCCTCGTGCAATGCCATGGACAGTCCCCAGATCATGCCGCCGATGAGCTGAGACCGCAGCAGCCGTGGATTGATGGCGCGTCCGATGGAGAAGACACCAAGCATGCGAGGCACCCGAATCTCGCCGGTGTCCCGATTCACGTGCGCCTCAACGAAATGCGCGCCGAAGGAGTGCGTGGCGAAATCGTCGTCCTGGCTTTCGTCGGCGTCGACGCTGACCTGCGCGCCGACGGCCGGGGCGGTCCCGTGTGTGTCGCGGAAGGCGCGTGCGGCGGTGACGATCGCGGTGCCCCACGAGCTGATACCCGAGGACCCACCCGCGACGGACGCCGAGGGCAGGTCGGTATCGCCGATCTGTAGCTCGACCGATTCGAAGGGGCAGCCCAGCGCGTCGGCGGCGATCTGGGTGAGCGTGGTCCACGTGCCGGTACCGATGTCCGCGGCGCCGATTCGAACGAGATATCGGTGGTCCGACGCGAACTCGACGCACGCCGCGTTTCCTGGTGATCGGGTAGCCGGATAGGTGGCGGCGGCGACGCCGGTGCCGACGAGCCAATCGCCGCTGCGTCGGCTACCGGGCGCGGGATCACGTGCAGCCCAGTCGAATTCGATGGCACCGCGGCGCAGGCATTCGATGAGGTGGCGTCCGGACCACGGCTTGCCCGAGTCCGGATCGGTGTCGGGTTCGTTGCGAATCCGCAATTCGATCGGATCGATAGCGCAGGCGACGGCGAGTTCGTCCATGGCCACCTCGCCCGCGAACATGCCGGGCGCTTCGCCGGGCGCGCGCATCCAGAACGGCACGGCCACGTCGAGGCGCGCCAGCCGGTGCGTGGTCCGGCGATGGGGCGCCCGGTACATCTTTCGCGACGAGACCGCGGTTTGTTCAGCGAACTCTTTGACCCTGGAGGTTTGCTCGATGACGTCGTGGGTGAGCGCGATCAGTGTCCCGTCGGCCGCCGCGCCGAGACGGATGCGCTGGATGGTCGGGGTTCGGTAACCGACCAGCGCGAACATCTGCTGTCGGGTGAGTGCCAGCCGTACCGGTCGTCCGCCGCTGCGTTGCGCCGCGAGTAGGGCGAGGACGTTGTGGGCGTGTGGGGCGCCCTTGGCGCCGAAGCCGCCGCCGACGTGCGGCGCGATCACCCGTAACTGCTGAGGCTCGAGTCCGAACAAGGGTGCGATCGTTTCGCGGACGGTGTGCACGCCCTGGGTGGAGTCGTACAGCGTGACGGCGGGCTCGTCGCCCGCCGGATGCCAGATGGCGATACAGGCGTGCGGTTCCATCGGGTTGTTGTGTTCGATCGGGGTGGTGTAGGTCTGATCGATGGTCACGGCGGCGGTGGCCAGCGCGGCGTCCGGGTCGCCTGCGACGGTATCGGTCGGAAAGACGGAGACTTTGTCCGGGGCGTAAAGGGTGGTGGGGTCGCCGGGGAATTCCACCTGAGCCTGCTGTTCCTGATAGGAGACTTTCACCAAACCGGCCGCATGCCTAGCTATTTCGGGTGTCTCGGCGATTACGGCGCCGATCAGCTGGCCGCGAAAGGCGACGTTGTCGTCTTGCAGGATGGTCAGCTCCCCGTCGGAGGTATCCGCCAATTTCGGTGCGTCGAAGACGGTGAGCACGGCGATGACGCCGTCGAGACGGGTGGCCGCGGTGGTGTCCATGGCGGTGACCCGGCCGCGCGCGATGGTGGCTTGCACGGGATGCAGATAGGTCGGCCGGTCCACGCGGTGTTCGGCGGTGTAAGGGGCGGTTCCGGTGACTTTCGCCGGGCCGTCCAGACGCGTCGGCGAGGTGCCCATCGCGTTGGCTTCGATGAGTGTCATGACCGCACCTGCTCGGATTCGGTGAGGGAACGCAGCGTCGCGACCAGCGTGCGCCGCGCGAGTTCGACCTTGAAGGCGTTGCCTGCCAACGGTTGTGCCTCGGCGAGCTCGGCCTCGGCTGCCGCCGCGAAGGTTTCTTCGGTGGCTGGGGCGCCGATCAGCGTCGACTCGGCCACGCGGGCCCGCCACGGTTTATGCGCTAACCCGCCGAATGCGATACGCGCGGAAGCTATTTCGCGCTGGTCGTGGCAAACCAGTTCGGCGGCAACCGATACCAGCGCGAACGCATACGACGCGCGGTCGCGCACTTTTCGATAGGTCGAGCGTGCGCCGGTGGGTGCCGCGGGTAACTCCACCGCGGTGATGAGCTGTCCGTGCGTGAGCACGGTGTCGCGATCGGGCCGGTCGCCGGGCAGGCGGTGGAAATCGACCAGCGGTATGCGTGTTTCACCGTCGGAGCCCATCACTATCACCTTCGCGTCCAAGGCAGCCATTGCCACGGCCATGTCCGAAGGATGCACGGCCACACAGTGTTGCGAGGCGCCGAGGATCGCGTGATAGCGGACGTAGCCGCCGAGAGCGGAGCAACCGGAACCGGGTTCGCGCTTGTTGCACGGCGTGGAGACATCCTGGAAATACACACACCTGGTGCGCTGCAACAGATTCCCGCCGGTCGTTGCCAGATTCCGCAGTTGGCCCGACGCACCCGACAGCAATGCCCTTGCGAGAGCGGGGTATTGGGTGCGTATCGAGGGATGTGCGGCCACATCGGTGTTGCTTACTCCGGCCCCGATGCGCAGGCCGCCGTCGGGCAATTCGGTGATCTCGGTGAGCGGCAGGTGGCCGATATCGACCAGCAGCGTCGGACCGGCCACACCCAGTTTCATGTGGTCGACGAGATTCGTTCCGCCCGCGAGATAGGCCGCCTCCGGCCGGTCCGACACGGCCGCGACCGCGTCCTCGATGGTGCCCGCCCGCCGATATTCGAAAGGAATCATGCCGAGGCCTGCCGAATCGCCGCGAGGATATTGGGGTACGCGGCGCACCGGCACAGATTCCCGCTCATCCGTTCCCGGATCTCGGCGTCGGTCAGCACCTGCTCCGCGTCCAGATCCTCGGTAACGAAGCTCGGCTGGCCGGCCGCCACCTCGTCGAGCATCCCGACCGCCGAACAGACCTGACCCGGCGTGCAGTAACCGCACTGGAATCCATCCTGCTCCACGAAGGCCCGCTGCATCCGGTGCAGTTCGCCGCCGTCGCCAAGGCCCGCCGCGGTAACCACGGTGGCGCCGTCCCGCGCGACCGCGAACGTCAGGCAGGTGAGAGCGCGCCGCCCGTCCAGTAAAACGGTGCACGACCCGCACTGCCCGTGGTCACATCCCTTTTTCGGTGCGGTCACGCCGAGTTTTTCGCGCAGGGCATCCAGCAGCGTGGTGCGGTTGTCGAGCCGCAAGGTATGCCGTACACCGTCGACCTCGAGGCTGATCTCGGTATGACTTCGGGCGGGTTCCATGAGCGCGGGATAGCCCTGCGGGTCGCGCTCAATCGGATTCGGTCCGAAGTGCCGATGAACGGCGTCGAGAAGCTACGGGCTCGGACGGTCTGCGGAGCGTCGCCCGTGGATGGGTCCGCCGTCGCCTTAGCCTGAGGTGTGGCTGTGCTGACCCCGCGCGAACGTCCGAGGCGTTGGTCGCTGGACGACATCGTCGTCACCGATCCGCCGATCATCCGCCGGGCCATCGGCGCGGCGAGCATCGGCAACATCACCGAGTGGTACGACTTCGGCGTCTACGCCTATTTCGAGCCGACCATCAAGGATGTGTTCTTCTCCCATTTGGGCGACACCGCGGGCACGGTCGCCACCTTCGGCCTGTTCGCGGTGGCGTTCCTGGTCCGACCGTTCGGCGGTATGTTCTTCGGCCCGCTGGCCGACCGCATCGGCCGCAACCGGGTGCTGGCTACCACGATGATCCTGATGGCGCTCGGCACCTTCGCCATCGGCTGCATCCCGGACCAGAACTCGATCGGCATCTGGGCGCCCATGCTGCTGCTGTGCGCGCGGCTGTTGCAGGGGTTCTCCACCGGCGGCGAATACGGCAACGCGATGACCTTCATCGCCGAGTACGCGCCGGACCGGCGGCGCGGATTCCTCGGCAGCTGGCTGGAATTCGGCACGTTCACCGGATATCTGCTCGGCGCGCTGATCGTCACGCTCGCCGACGCCACCTTGAGCCACGACCAGTTGCTGTCGTGGGGCTGGCGGTTGCCGTTCTTCGTCGCGCTTCCGCTCGGTATCGTCGGCGTCTACCTGCGCATGCGCCTGGCCGACACCCCCGCTTTCGCCGCGCTGGAAAAGGAATCCGAGGAGCGCGAGAAGTCGAACAAGACCGGTGACGAGGCCAAGATCCTGGCGAAGCTGTGGCCCTACGTCCTGGTCTGTATGGGTCTTGTCGTGGTCTGGAACGTCCCCAACTACATGCTGACCTCCTACATGCCGACCTATGTCACCTCGACGGTGCCGGACGCGACCGGCGGCGGAGTGTCCTCGTCGACCTCGCAGTGGCTGCAGATCGCGGTGATGGTCGTCGCGCTGCTGACCATTCCGGTGATCGGTCTGATCTCCGATCGGGTCGGCCGTAAACCGATCATCTGGACCGGTATCGCGGCGCTGATCGTGCTGGCGTTCCCGATGGTGCTGCTTGTCCGCACGGATAACGCGTTCGCCGTCTTCGTCGGCCTGCTGATGATGGGGCTGACGCTGATCTGTTTCAGCGCGACGATGCCGTCCACCCTGCCTTCGCTGTTCCCGACGAAGGTGCGTGGCGCGGGTCTGTCGGTGGCGTTCAACGTCGCGGTGTCGCTGTTCGCGGGCACCACCTCCGTGGTGGTCGGCGCACTCGTCGGAGTGACCGGCGACTTGAACTGGCCCGCCTATTACCTGATCATCGCGGGTGTGGTTGGCGCGGTGTCGGTGTACTTCCTGCAGGAACCCAACGGCAAGCACATGTGGGGTTCGGCGCCTGCCGCGCAGTCCGAGGAGGAGGCGGCGGAGTTCGTCGGGTCGCAGGCGCCGACTTAGCGCGAATCGTGGCAACGGCGACGGTTCGTGCCAACGCTCGCGGTGCGGTTCGGCCGCGACGAGCGCCGGGCGGGCGGCTAGGGGGACGGCTCGAGGAGCTTGGCGAGCGTGATGGTGTCTTGCAGGTAGCGGTCATACGGAAAGTTGGCTGCGAGCAAGGCGTTTCGGAGCTCGTCGAGAAGCGGTTTGCCGCTGGCGTGAAAAGCTGCGCGGCCCGCTTCGGTGCTGCGGACCAGGCGCCGTCGTCCGTGGTCGGGGTCGGGCTCGACCTGCACGAGTCCCGCTTCTTCGAGTGGGCGCAATGCCCGGCTGATCGCCGGATCGGATACCGCGAGCGCTTGCGCCAGCTGATGCTGGGTCACCGGCTCGATATCTTCCAACGTCCCGAGCAGCCGTATTTGGCTGTAAGTCAGGCCGCCGGAGCTGTCAACGCGCCGCCGGGTGGCGTCTCCGAGTAGGAGTACCACGCGATGCAACAAGTCTCCGAGTCCGTCATCCACGCGTCGAGCATATCAGAGTCTTACCTGGTTAATATTAACGTGGACTCCGACTTCCGAACTGCCCATGGGTGCGTCTCGTTGCGCATCGCCCAGCCATATCTGCCGTGGCCGAGGACCTGAATGCCGGTAGGACAACATGATCCGCGGCCGTTCAGCCGAAGGGTTGTTCGTGGACGAATCGGGTCAGCGCGGTAGCGAAGGCGCGGGCCTCGTGTTCGGGCCAGGCGGCCAAGTGTCTGTCGAGACGGTCGGCGAGGCGTTCGCGCATGGCCTTGACCGCCTGCTCGCCGCTGTCGGTCAGGCTCAGCAGCGTGGCGCGGGCATCGTCGGGATCTGGTGTGCGACGGAGCAATCCGGCTTGTTCGAGGCGGGTGGCGTGTCGGCTGGTCACCGAACGATCCAGGCCGATTTCGGCGGCAAGCGCGGCGGCGCTGCGTTGGCCCCAGCGGGCTAGGGCGCTGAGTACCGGATAGGTCGCCGTGTCCACTGCGGGGTTCATCCCGTGGGTCAGTTCGGCGTAGATGCCCTCGCGGGTTCTGCGGCGCAACAGTTCGGCGATCGCCTCGGCGACCTGGGCTCCGATCCCTTGTGGTGACATGTTTCCCACCATAGCGTGCATCGTGCACGGATATGCGCTACAGTCATCTGCGTGCGCGATGCACGCAAATGAACAAGGGAGAATGACCATGACCGCCATCGCCGCCGCCCTCGCCGACCTGCTCTTCGATCGGCAGATCGACGTCGACACAGCGTTCGCGCGCCACTTCACCGACGACTACCGTCAGCGCACCGACGGCGTGTGGAGCGACCACGCCGAGTTCGTCGAGCACATCACCCACCTGCGAACCGTCATTGCCGACGGGAGTGTGGAGGTGCACGACGAACTGATCAACGGCGACCGCTACGCCGATCGCCACACCGTGTCCGCCCGCAAGGTCGACGGCAGCGAGGTCGCGTTCGAGGTGCTTGTCTTCGCCGAACTCGCCGACGACGGCCGCTTCCGGCAGATCATCGAGACCACCACCATGCTCTCGGGCTCCGCACACGACCGAGGCCTGGGCAGCGCCCGCTGAACATGCCGTGCCGAGTCCGCCACGAGTCGACCGCCGTCGTCCGGCCCGAGTTCCTGGAGCAGTCGGGAAGCCTTGGGCCGGGCGAGGATACGGAAGACGCGCCCGTTATGCCGGGCAATGTCGTCACCGGCTAGCCCGAAAAGCATTGGGGCAGTTGCCTCGCCATCCTGTTGCCCGCGACCCAGCCCGACGTGCGGCAGCAGGGGCGCCGTAGGTGAAGTTCGCGTGCGATGAACGAATCTGCCAGTGCGAGAGCTCTTGTCGATCCACACTGGTTAGTAGGCCTAGTCCTCAGAGCGACCAATGCTTGTCAATCGAAGTCCACCCGAAAGGGTGGTAGTGGCGCCGTTCGGATCGGTGAACACTGGGGGGTCTGAAGTCGACGTTGCGCGGGACGGAGAGTCATGGGCACGCGGTTGAGAATTCGTCGGACGGTCGACGCGCTTCGTCGGGTAGCGGGCGGCGGGCCCCCGGGCCCCGGCAAACCCCGGGGCACTGACGGGCAGGTCAAAACCGTGCCGATCGCGGTGGCGCCGCACCGGCTGCCGGTGCTGGGGCATCTGGTGCCGCTGCTGCGAGATCCGCTGGGATTCATGGCATCGCTACCTACGTACGGTGACCTGGTCAGCATCGGACTGGGCCCGGTGAATGCGGTAGTGGTCTGCGATCTCGAACTGACTCGGCAAATGCTGCTCGAGGACCGCGTTTTCGACAAGGGCGGACCGCAATTCGACAGCGGCAGGGACTTGGTCGGTACGGGTTTGGCGACGTGCCCACATGCGCAGCATCGTAGGCAACGGCGTCTGTTGCAGCCGGCGTTCCATCCGAACCGGATCACCGCGTACGCGTCCGTGATGGTGCAAAAGATCGACGAAATGGTCGATTCCTGGCAGGACGGGCAGATCATCGACGTAAAAGCGCAACTGCACACACTCGCGGCCCGGGTGATCGCGGCGACGCTGTTCGATCACGCGATCTCGGATGCGGACCAGAAGCGGCTGCTCCGCGATGTCGAGGCAGTGTTCACCGGTGTCATGCGGCAGGCGATGATGCCGGCGTGGATGCGCCGGTTGCCGATCCTGGGCAACCGCGCCTGCATGGCAGCCGCCGTCGAGGCGCGCACCATTCTCGGCGAGTTGGTCGCCGCGCGCCGCGCCGAGGGGGTCGATCGCGGCGATCTGTTCTCGGCGTTGGTCTTCGCTCGCGACAGTGCGGGAGGTGGGCAGTTGAGTGACGACGAGATCGTCGAACAGGTGCTCACATTCTTCTTCGCGGGCACCGACACGAGTGCCGCGACGTTGGCATGGGCATTGATGCTGCTCGACCGGCATCCCGAGATCGCGGCCCGCGTGCACGCCGAGGTCGACACCGTGCTGGCTGGACGGCCCGCCGCGCGTGAGGATTTGCCGCGCCTGCAGTTCACCGGCCAGGTGATCATGGAAACCTTGCGTCTGCGTCCGCCGGGCTGGCTGCAGACTCGGACGGTAACCGAGGACGCCGAGTTGGGGGAGTATTCGCTGGTTGCCGGTACGACCGTGATCTACAGCGCGTATCTGATCCAACACCGGGCTGACCTGTACCCCGACCCTGAGCGGTTCGACCCGGACCGATTCGATCCAGGCCAGAGCGCGCCGCCCCCGCGTAATGCGATGCTGCCCTTCGGCGCCGGTGCCCGCAAATGCATCGGTGACAACTTCGCCCTGACCGAGGCCACCCTGGCGCTGGCAACCATTGCCGCTCGCTGGCGACTGCGGATCGTTCCCGGCACCGACACCAGGCCCACCCCGGCTGTGGTCCCGCAGCCTAGGCAACTGCGGATGCACGCGACCGCGCGTGCAGCACAGCCCGCGCGCTCTGAAGGATCCACCCAGATCGTCTGAGCCCAGGTCGACATCCGAAATGGTTGTGGCGCTTCAGAGTACGCAGTTGATGCCGCCGTTGTTCGGTGCCGCCCGAGCAGCGTCCGGGAGTGTTACGTTAGTCATATTGTATGAGTCCCGAAGTAATATGTTACGGTTTTCGTACTATATGTCTCTCGAACGGACACCCATGAACCTCGTCACCGGCGCGACCGGAATCATCGGACGGCCACTCGTCAGACCACGCGCAGGCATGGTCGTGACGAAATATGTACGCTTCGTCAGCCTGGTGTTCACCGGGCTCTTCGCCGGATTCCTCACTGGTGTCCTGGTTTTGGAGCTCTCCCTACGCAACTTCGACGCAGCGGTCTACACCCAGGTCAGATTGGTGGAGCTCGATTCGCTGGACAAGCTCGCGGTCGTCACGCTGCTCCCCGCACTGCTCGCCACCGCGGTACTGGTCTACCAGGCGTTCGGAACCAACGGTCGGTACCTGACAGTGGCTGCGCTCGCACTGCTCGTTTTCGTCTTCGTCCTCACACTCATCGTCAATCTTCCGATCAATTCCGACCAGCTCCAATGGAGCCCCACGAACCCGCCGAACGACTGGGCGAACGTGCGGAACCGATGGCAGATCGCCCACGCTGCCCGAACGGTGGCCGCCGTCCTCGCTTTCAGTCTCCTGTCCTGCGCTACCGTCTTGCCCAGCAAGAAGCGATAGCGACACAGTCGATATCCAGGGATGCAGAACAACTCGGTCCGCATCCCTGGCAAGACGTCCGGAAACAGCGGGCCAGTCAGGCCGCGCACGCATGACTCGCCGGACAGCGGGTACGCGCTGTAGATGGTCGACAGATCATCTCCACTACCAGGGGTCCCGCGATGAGCGGGCGAAACCCTACGCTTCGCGATAACGGCCGGAAGAGAAGTGCTTACCGCAGTGCGGCGCTGTTCGTAGGTGGCGTGGTGTTGCCTGCGCTTGCCGCCATGGTGATCATCGGGGCGTGGGTGGGCGGTCGAACCGACTGCGCCGACTGCGCGAGTCATCCTCGGTACCTGGTGGTCGTCGTGCCCGCGAGCATCTTGCTGGTCGGCACCCTCGCGGCTTTCGGCAATACCTATCGCGTGTGGCGTCGCGGCGGTCCCTGGGTGACCTGGCAGGGCGCCGGCTGGTTTCTGATGACGATCACCCTTATCTATCTCGCCATCTCGGCAGGAGCCGTGGGCAATTGAGCCAACCGTCCGGCAGCCTGGAACCTGAGGTAAGCGCCGAAGCCGCGATGGCCGACTTGTGTATCGATATGCTCGAGGTGAACGCGGTACCGCACAGGCCGGACGCGGGATGGCGTCCGTGTCGGGGTGCGTCGGCCATGTCCGCCTGGAGGTTGAATCAGTGGCTGTAGGGCAGCAATTCGGTTGGGATCCGGTGGAAGTGGACGGTTGCACGGTGCTCCGCCCACACGGTGAGCTGTGCGCGCTCAACTATCGGTCGTTCACCGATGACCTGATCAAGTTCGCCATGGACGTGCCGCAAGCGCTGATCGTGGTGTTGGACGATCTGCTGATCACCGGCGATACCTCGCTGTCCGCGTTCGCCAAGGTGTGGATGCGGATCGGTGAATGGCCGGGGGTGCCGCTGTTGCTGGTGGCCGCGTCGGCTGAGTTGCGCGGGCGATTGGTCACCGCGGTGGTCCACCGGTTCGTCCCGGCGTACGCCACGATGGCCGAAGCGTTGGTGGCCGCGGCCGACCCGCCGTTGCGGTTCAGGTCCAGTCTCGCGGTCGCGCCGACCGAGGGTTGCGGCCAGCGAGCGCGCCAGTTCGTCGAGCGCACCTGTGATCTCTGGGCGGTGCCGGAGTTCCGGATCGATGCGTTGGTGATCGTGACCGAGCTGGTCGAGAACGCTTTCCAACATTGCCGTAGCAGCGAGGACATGGTGGTCCGGGTGGAGTTACGCGATGAGTTACTGACGGTCGCGGTCTCCGATAGCGATCCCCGCGAGGCGGTGCTGCGGGAACCGACGAGCGAGTTGACACGGTTCTTCGGATTGCACGCGGTGGCACAGTTGGCTTTGGCGTGGGGCTGTGCGCCACGGTGGCCGAACGGCAAGGTCGTGTGGGCGACGCTGCCCACCGCGCGCCGGGCGATGTGGCCCGGGCGCCGGGCTCAGTCGAACTGAGGAGCCGATTCCGGCTCGGTTTCCTGGCTCGATCCAGGCCCGTCGTTGCGGTGGGTGAGAAGCCTGCGCAAAACGGCGGCCGCATGCTCGTGCTCGATGCTCTGTTCGGCGAATCGGTCGGCGGGCCGCCGCTGACCGCGGCGTAGCGCGTCGGACCGCATGCGTTCGACCAGTTGTTGCTTTTCCTCGAGCACTCGCACCGCCGTCCAGAGGGCTTTCTCGGTCTGCACGATTTGTTCGACGAGCAGCGCCTCGCCGGTCCAGCCGTGACCGACCCGGCAGCGGTATCGCGCCTCGTCGGGCAGGGCGTACAGCGGCCCGCCACAGTCGGGACAGCTGAAGCCGACCGGATGGGTCAAGTGCGTCACGTCAGCCGAATTCTGCTGCTCACCGGCATCGATCTCGGCCTCCAGCCGAGCCAAACTCGACGGGCGCGCGGGCGCGGGCAGTGCGACCCGCGTGGTGATGGATTCGGCAAGCACCGCGCCGATCTTGCGGGCGGGCAGCGTGAAGTCGACCGGGACGTGCGCCAACGCGCTGTCGGGCATGCTCCGATAAACAGCTTCTTCCGGGTCCTGCACCACCGCGAGCCCGCCATGGGCCTTGATCAGGGACAGGCCCGCAGTGCCGTCATCGAGCGATCCGGACAGGACCACCCCGATTGTCCGTGGGCCCCAGGTGATCGCCGCGGAGCGGAACAGTTGGTTGATGCCCGGTCGTCGTCCGTTCTCGGTTGGCCCATGCGACAACAGGATTCGCTCATTCGATACGAGCAGGTGATGGTCGGGGACAGCCACGTAGACGACGCCGGCGGTGAGGCGCATACCGTCTTCGGCGGTCAGCGTTGGCAAGGTTCCGCTGCGGCGCAGTATCGCGGCCAGCGCGCTGGCCGCGCCCGCTGGCATATGTAAAACCACCAAGACAGCCGCAGGAAGGTCCTCGGGTAGGCCCGCGACGAAGTCGCGCAGCGCCTCCACGCCGCCGGCGGAGGCACCGGCAACGATGAGGTGATCTGGTTCCGCCATTCGGGCCCCTGGAGTTGGTTGTATCCGACTGCTAGTGCAGGACTACCCGCCGAAGCTCAGTTCAGTCGGCCAGTGCTTGTTCGCGCAGTGCGTCCAGGGTGCGGGAGAGGATTCTGGATATCTGCATTTGGGAGACTCCGCAGCGCTGGCCGATTTCGGCTTGGGTCAGGTTTTCGAAGAAGCGCATGTGCAGGATGCGTTGTTCGGTTTCGGGCAGCGCTGCCAGCAGGGGTGCGATTGCCAGGGCGTTTTCGGTGAGTTCGTAATGAGTGTCTTCATAGCCGAGGTTTTCGGCGGCGGCACCGGTCCCGGGTCCGTCGTCGGTGCGGGGGATGTCGATGGAGTCGGTGCGGTAGCAGTTTCTCGCGATCAGGGCCTGGGTGATTTCGGTCAGATCCAGGTCGAGGTCGAGGGCCAGTTCTGTTGCGGTGGGTGGGCGGTCGAGCCGGTGTACGAGGCGTTCGATGGCGGGCCCGATCTTCTGTTGTGTTTCCTTGATTCGGCGAGGCACGCGAAGTGCCCAGGTGCGGTCGCGGAAGTGCCTGCGGACCTCGCCCATGACGGTGGGGACCGCGAAGGACAGGAATGGGCTGCCCCGCGCGGGGTCGAAGCGGTCGACGGCGAGCACGACACCGACCGAGGCGATTTGATAGAGATCGTCATAGGTTTCGCCGCGTCCGCTGAAGCGGCGGGCGATATGGTCGGCCAACGGCAGGCATCGCCGCACTATCGTGGCCCGCAGCTCCGGGAACCGCGGATCGGCGGTGTCCAGCGCGGCCAGTTCGATCAGGGCCGGCTCGATGTCGTCATAACTATCGCCGCCACGCCTACCCCGATCAGCGGCGGTTCGTGGCATCGCTTCGGCAAAAGTCATAGCCCACACCCCATTTCAGGTCGTCAGAGGCGGCTCACCCATGCCGACCGCCGGACACCCGTCCGGTATGGCTCGGCACATCGGTGCTTTTTCGATGATCACATTCGCTTGTTACCCGGTGGGGTCGAGGTCAATCACGTCCAACCCGAGGGACCGCCCTCGGAACCGGGATTTCGGTACGCCGGTGGGGTCAGATCACTGTCGCTGTGGCCATCGAACCGAGGCCTGACATGGTGCCTCACAGTATTCTCTCCATACCGGTGAGGGCGCCGCAACGTGATTGCTATGGGCAGCAATCGAGCCGCGATGAACAGCTCACCTCGGGGCAATGTGCCGCTGCTGTCGTTGAGTCATGACTATTTCCTCGTGGTTCAAACAGCGATCGACCGCGACAGCCGCACCGATCTTCGATCAGATCGGTGGTTATCAGGCGTTGGAAGTCGTGGTCGCCGATTTTTACGTCCGAGTGCTCGCCGACGAACAGCTGGCCGGTTTCTTCACCGGCACGAATATGAACAGGCTGCGCGGCAAGCAGGTCGAGTTCTTCGCGGCCGCACTCGGCGGACCCGACCCGTACACCGGCGCACCGATGAAACAGGTGCATCAAGGCCGCGGGATCACCATGGCGCATTTCGGCCTCGTCGCCGAGCATCTGACCGATGCGCTGGTCGCGGCCGGCGTCCCCGCGGAGGTGGTAGCCCAGATCATCTCCACCATCGCGCCGCTGGCTGCCACGCCCCTGTGTGCCCAGCCGGGCGGAGGGAACTAGAGGCCGATCGACGTAAGCTACGGCGCGAATGACCAGCCGACGGACCACATCACCGGCGGCTGGTCAGCGGAGTGGGTGGAGCGGAAAGGTCTATCATCGTGCACCCTGTTGGGCCAGCGCCACCGCTACCTGAATCCGGGATTGCAGACGCAGTTTCGTCAGGATGTTCGATAGGTGCGACTGCACGGTGCGGGGCGACAGGAACATTCTGGCGGCGATGTCGGGGTTCGACAGGCCCTCCGCTACCAGCGCGGCGACCTTCCGCTCGGTGGGTGTCAGCGCCTGCAGGCCGGTTTTGGGCCGGTTGCGGCGGCCGCGGCGGCCGCGGCGAATTCCGTACTCCCGCAAGCGCGCTTCGGCTCGCGCGATATCCCATTCGGCGCCGAGTCCGGCGTACAGGTCGATCGCGTCGTCCAATGCGGGCCGAGCTTGCTCGGCGTAACCGTCGGCCGCGAGCATGGTTGCGAGGGTTTCGTTCGCCTGTGCTTGATACCAGGGGCGATCAGCCTGCCGGAACGCTTCGACGGCCTGGGCGACCAGCGCCGACTCGCCCTCGGCCAGCCCGCGGCACAGCGCCGCCGTAGCGCGTCGGCTGTGCGTGGAATGCCGCGCCGCCAACGCCTCCGCGGCGGAGGCGACTTTGCCTGCGAGCTCCGCCCGCCCGGCCGCGAACGCCAGTCGTATCAGATCCGGATACATCTGATACACCGTGGCCGAGACCGGTCCGTTCGCGAACTCCTCGCAAAGGCTCATGGCCCGGCTCGAATCACCTTGTGTCTCATATATCAACGCCTGCACCCATGGGCGCAGATGCCGGTAGCCGAGACCATCCCACCGAGCATCGGGTGCGGGTAGCGACTCCGGGGTGCCGACGAACGTGCCGCGATGCACCGCGACGAGAGCCGTCAGGCACTCGGCGGCCGCGGCTGCGCCGAAGACGTCCGGTGCGTCCCGGCAGGCGCGCAGTTCGATCAGGGTTTCGTCCCAGCGGCCCCGCAGGAAGTGTAATCGCGCCAGTTCCAGCCGATTCGGGCCGAGATACACACCTGCGGTGTGCTCGCTGTACCGAACCGCCAGCGTAAGCGTCTTTTCCGCCGCCGCGTGCTGGTCGAGCTCGGTCAGGCAACGGCCGCTCAGCGAGTACGGCTCGATGTTGGACAGCCGACGGCGACCATGGGATTCGAAATTCCGGATCAGTTGATCGCCGAGTTGCCGCGCCTCATCGAGAAATCCCTGGTGGAACCGTACCAAGCCCAGCGCGAGCGAACTCAGTCCGCTGGCGACCGGATCCGCATGGGCGAAATCGGTCGAAATCGCCTGTGCCGACGCCTCTTCGGCGAGGTCGAAACGCTCGTGCAGCGTATGGGCCACGGCACGAAATCCGTGAAACCGCCCCTGCCGCACTGTGCTGACGCCGGGCCGGGCGAGTGCGGAATCGGCGACCTCGACGGCGTCGGACAGGTTGCCCTGGGCGAAGCAGGCATGGGCCAGCAGCCAGCGCAGCACAATGCCGACCTCATGTCGCCCGGTTATGTTGGCGCCCTGCGACATTGCGTGCCGCGCCACCGCCTCGGCCTCGGCCGGGTTCCCGCTCCATAACAGCGCCCGGACCTGCCAGAGCCGCAACTCATCGAAGCGCTCCTGGTCGAGTCGCCGGGTCTCGAGGGCCCGTGCGAGCACCCCGGCCGCCAGTTCCGGAGCACGAACCGTCAGCGGCTCAACGACATTCGCCAACCACTCCAGGCCGGTCGGGTCCAGCGGCCCAGCACCCGTCAGCAGGTACATCGCGACGCGCTCCACCGGCGCTGCCATCGACATCAGTACCCGGGCCGCTCGCATTTGCAGAGTCACCCGCGAGGCGGGCGGAAGCTGATCGGCCAGCACCTGACGGATCAGGTCGTGCCGGAAGGTCAACTCGGCGCCGGAACGAACCAGGATTCCCGACGCGATCGCCGTGCTTATCACGCTCCACACGTCGATGAGCGGCGCCTCGAGCACCTCGGATAGTTCGATCGCCTCGACCCCCTGCCCCAAGGCCGCGGCCATCGATAGGATCTGCCGCGATCGTGCCGGCAGTTGGTCCATCCGCCGCAGGATCACCTCGGTCAGTGATTCCGGCAGGCGGATATCCGCGGATCCGCTCTCGGCGAAAGGGCTTGCGTCCGAACTGATGTCGCCGGACTCGAGCATCCCCGCCTGCAACATTCCCGCCACTAGTTCGGTGACGTACAGGGGATTACCACCCGCGCTGGAGACGGCAGCCGACAGCAGGGGCCCAGCGGACGATCCGAGGGAGAGATCCACCAGCACAGCAACTTCCGCAGGGCTCATCGGGCCGAGTCGCACCAGTTCGGCACCCGCCGCCTCGAACTCGGCGAGCAGATCCGACAGCACGCGCGCACGGGGCGGCGGCCCGACCGCGAGCACGATCAGCAGCGGGAGCTTGTTGACGAATTCTCCCAGCCGCTGCAGCGTCCGCAGGCTCGACGGATCCGCCCAGTGTGCGTCGTCCAGGATCAGCGCGAAAGGCCCTGTGGCACAGTAATTCTCGGTAGCTGCAAGCAGGGTCTCGATGGTCGTTGGCTCGTGCCCGATTGTCATTGTGTTCGTGCCGGCGCTCCGGCCCGCCTGTTCTCGGAGCGGCGCCAGCTCGACTGCGGCTCGCAGCGGCCCCATCGCCGCGAACGGCACGTGTTGTTCGAGCTCCTTGGCCGCACCGCACAGTGCCCGCAGCCCACGTGCGGCAGCCGATCGCGCGGCCGCGGAAAGCACTGCGGTCTTGCCGATGCCGGGTTCCCCCTCGACGAGGACGATTCCGCCCGCGCCCGCGGCCACCTTGTCGATCCGGTCCGTTATCCGACCGAGCTCGTCGCGCCGGCCGATCAGCCGTCCTGCCGGACCGCCGTGCGCGGGGTATTCGAGCGACGCACCCGCTCCGGACCTCCCCGCCGGCGCGGCTGTTGATTCGATTTCACTGAGTCCTTGCATAATTCCTGCCCCGTGGGAATCCGAGATGGTCGAGTGATGCCACACGCGCACATGCGGATTCGGCCACCGAAGGCGGATCGACGTTGGCCGGGCTCGCCCTCCTCCATGGCCGAGTGCCCGGCTCGGCGAATCCCGTGCGGCACCCGGACCGCGCGGATCGACCGAAAGCGGCGCTGCTGCAACAACGTCGCGGAACGGGGATGCTGTTCGATCAGATCGCCCGACGTATACTGATTTACTAGTAGGTCAAATTCTCGCCAGGACCCGCCCAATAGTCAAGAGGCACAAGACTATGACGTCACGTCCCCAGAGGGGCGACCGCAGCACTCGGTCACACATCCTCGATGTTGCCGAGCACATGGTGCAGAGTCGCGGGTTCAACGGGTTCAGTTATGCCGACGTCGCCGCGGCCCTGGCGATCTCCAAACCGGCTCTGCACTACCACTTTCCGAGCAAGGCGGAGCTGGGCCTCGCGCTCGTGCAGCGATACGAGCAGCGGTTCTTCGAGGCGCTGTCAACAGTCGCCGACCGCGGCGCCCCCGCCAGGCTCGAGCACTACGCGAGCCTGTACGCCGGCGTCCTGCGCGAGCAGCGAATGTGCCTGTGCGGCATGCTCGCCGCCGAGTACCGGACCCTGTCGGAGCCGATGCAGCAATCGGTGGTCCACTTCTTCGAACGAAACGAGGCATGGCTGTCCGAAGTACTGACCCTGGGACAGCGGGAACAAACACTCGCCTTCACGGGGTCTGCGCACGAGAAGGCGCGAATGATCATCAGCTGCCTGGAAGGCGCGATGCTCGTGGCCCGGCTGTACGGCGATCTCGGCATGTTCCAGACGACGGCGGCGAGCCTGCTCGCGGGACTCGCGCCCGCCGCCGCCGACGAAACCGCCGACACCGCAGGCTGATCCGATAGCGGACCGGTCAGTCGTAGTATCGCTTTTTGAGCTCGCCGACCTTGGCCAGGTAGTCCTGGATGAGCTCGGCGGCGGCTTCGGCGAAGCTCGCGCAGAACTCGGTCTGGGATAATTCGCGAACGGTGTCGGGTTCGAGGTGAGCCGAGAATTCCTTCATGCCTACCGTGCAGATCTTGATCCGCTTGTCGCTCGATTCGCCGGCAGCCTCGACAGCGTCCCGGTCCGCGAAGAACGCGTAGTCCGTGGCGTTTTCGGCATCGATGTTCAGATGTGTGTACTCGATCGCCCGCCGATACTGCCGCTGCCACCCGGCCGCAAGCAGCCCGGCGATACTCGCCAAAGCCCGCTCCATGATCGGTTCGTTGACGAACGCATAGTCGCTGTCCTTGAAGAACAACGCGACTTCGGTGCGTGCGGACAACTCCGCTTCGATGTCGGTCCCGGGCGCGGTCACCCGGACGCGTATATTGTCCAGTCGCGTAGCCAAATCCATGACAGTCCCGCTTCTATCCTCAGCCAGGCAGACCCATGCCGCGGGCGCCGCCGAGGTCGGCCGGACTCATTCCGGCGAGATCCGGGCGTGCGGCGACAAGCTTGTTCTTATTATCGTTGAATGCGCCGATCAGCGGTGCGACGTAGTTCGCGATATGGTTTTGCTCGACGTCCTGGATATGCTGACGCAAAGTGTCGATAGCCTGCTTCATCGAACCGACGACGGATTCGGCGGACTGCCCGGATCCCGCAATATTGGATGCGCCCAAGCCAACGTTGCCGAGGGCGATGCTTCCGGCGACCGGCACGATCGGTGCGGTAGCGCCGCCGGTTCCGATGGTGATGAGCCCGGAAGCGATCGTGGCGACCGCGGAAAGTACGGTCAACAAGTAACTCCACTGGTTCTTGGTGCAGCTACCGACGTTGTCCAAGGCGTCCAACGTGTTTTCCGCGATACCGTCGATATCGTGGCGCGCCGCGGCCCACATCGCCTGATGCGCCTCGAGGACACCCCGCATGGTCGACAGGGCCGTGAACTGGTTTGCGGCAAACATTCCGAAAGGGTCGACGAAGTTGGCCTTGAACGCGATCGCGGCCGCACCGGTCCAGCTCTGCAGATAGCCACCGTCGGTTGTCATCTTGGCCAGGTCGGTGTTCGTCAACATCACATCGCCGGTGAGCTTTGTCTGCGGGGCCGAGCCGGAGTTCACCTGCCCCATAGCCGCCTTCAGATCATTGATCAGCGGGTCGTAGTGCGCCGGATCTGGCATCTTGGTGAATGGCTCGAACGCCGGCTCGACGAAGGCGAATTGCTGCCTGAATTGCTCTAGTGGCGGGGCGCTCACGGCCGATCTGCCCGTGGTAGCGGGCGTCGCCTCCCGCCGTGCGATGGTGGCGGCCTTCTCTGCGATGTCATGCGCGTGTTGCATGAGCTGATCGAAACTCATTCTGCCACTTCCCATTCACTCGACGTACGCGCGCCGGCCCGGCCGGTACCTACCGGTCACATTTTGGGCGGCGTTCAGTGCCGGATCGTCGCGTATGCGGCGGTTCATCTCGTCAGCGGCCGCGTGATCGTTCACCGCGAAATACTGCGCCGCGTTGTCCAGAGCCGTCGCGGTGTCTTCCAGATTCTTCACCGTGTCCGTCAGGAAACTCAGCACGGTCTCGTGTAGCGCGAGATAGGCGTTATACACCGGACCTTTTGCGTCACCACCGAAGAACGCTGGTCGATCCATAACCTGAGCCAGCTGATCGGTGACACTGCGGCAGCTACCGATCGCAATACTGTAGTCCAGCGCGATCTGCGGAAAATCCGCCTTCGCGGCCTTTTCCAGTTCGTACAGCTCGACACCGAACCGTATATCCGAAACCCCCATGGACGCCCTCTTCCCTACGTCTTGAAGTCCGCGGGCGGCGAACCGGCCACCACGCATCGCAAACGGTACCTCCGCTCAGGCGAATTGCCCAGGGGTTCAACGGAATCGGGAATAATCCCGCCTTTGAGCCGTCGTCGAGTCCATAAATATCCGCCTACTCGCGGATGTTTCCACCTGCCGCGCGGCCGTATCATTGCGCGGACTTCCGCCCAGGGGAAGGGTGTCTCAGCTCTTTCCGGTTGAGTCTCGACGCCGATCGCCAATATTCCACAATGGAATGTCGAGGGTTCGAAGCCCTCGGCGGAAGGGTCGGTACGGGCCTCCGATCCGCAGTTGCAAGAAACCGTACCTGTTTATTGTTTCTTGAGTCATACTCGTTGTTATGGCGAGCACACGAACCCGGCGAACACAGCCCGAACGGACCGCGCAGACCCGGCGCGCGGTGCTCGATGCCACTGTCGACGCGCTGGTCGAGGTCGGCTTCAGCGCGGTAACGACCAGCGGCGTCGCGCACCGGGCTGGGGTATCGCTCGGCGCGGTGCTGCATCACTTTCCGACGAAATCGGATCTGCTGTGCGCCGCGGTCGCGCATTCGTTCGACCGGAGCATCGAGGAATACCGCGAAGTTATGACCCACCCCAGGCCATCGGCGAACAGGGTCGACACGGCGATCGAATTGCTGTGGTCGATGTATTCGCGTCCCACCTACGCCGCCTGGCAGGAGCTGTGGACCGCGGCACGCACCGACCCGGCGTTGGCCGCCGCGATAGTCGACGTCGACCGGCAGTCCATGGCCGCAGTCGAGCGGGTGTATGCCGAGCTGTTCCCGGTCGACAGTGATTCGCAGGCCGCTCCCGCCGTGGTGCACCTGCTGTTGGCGTTGTTCGACGGGCTGGCTTTGTCGCGGTCGATACCCGGCTACGAACCGTACCCCACCGACGCCGTCCTGGCCGCCGCCAAAGAGCTTGTCCGCCCACTGATTACGGGCAATAGGGAAAATTCCGAGAGATACCGAGCAAAGTCATGACGAACTCACCCGCTAATGCCAAGCAGCCGATTCGGGTTCGGCGCATTCGATTTACCTATCCCACCGGGTCGCTGCGACGTCACTATGTAGACGGAGATCTGGTCATGAGCCACGCCATGGCCTACTTGTCATCGACCTTTCCGGAGGGTGAAGATTTCTTTGTGCGCTCCGTCCGACGGTTCGCCGATCAGCTGACCGAACCCGAACTCCGGTCGCGGGTAGGCGGATTCATCGGCCAGGAGGTCACTCACGGCCGCGAGCACCGGGAGTTGAACGAACGTCTGCAACAGATGGGCTATCCCACCTGGTTAGGGGACCGCACCACCTGGCTGTTCCTCTCGCTGTGCGAGCGGGTGCTGTCGCCGCTGAGCTGCCTGGGGATAACGGCCGCGCTCGAGCACTTCACGGCGGTCGCCGCGGAAACCCTGCTCAGCGACGAGCGAGCGCAGGCATTGCTGGGATCGACCGAGGTGCGCTCGATGCTCCTGTGGCACGCGATCGAGGAGTCCGAGCACAAGTCAGTCGCGTTCGACGTCTACCGTGCTGCCGGTGGCACCGAACGACGCCGCATTGCCGCGATGCTCTTCACCATGGCCTTTTTCGTGACCGGCGTTACCACGCACACCGTCGCCTCGCTGGTCCAGGACCGCGCTACCTACAACCCCGGCACGCTGGCGCGCAGCCTGGCCGCCCTGTGGCACTCGCCGTTCCTGACGTCGAGCGTCTTCGCCCGGTTTCGGGAATACGTGAAACCCGGCTTCCATCCCGATGACACCGACAACACCGCACTGCTCGAGTACTGGACCGCGGAATTGTTCGGCGAGCAGGGCACACTCGTGGACCACCTACGATGAACCGCGGCTGATTCATACCGCCACCGACCAGCGGCCGATCAGTGCGCTATGCCGCCTACTTGTGGCAAGCGTGGCGGTAGTCGCGGATGGCGGCGCGGGCGTTTTTGAAGTCCTGTGCTTCCTGCGGGTGCGCCTGGCGGTAGGACTTCCACTCGGCTTTGCGCTGGTCCTTGGGCAGGGACCGCACCTTCGCGATTTCGGTGGCGAAGTCTGGGTGGCCGGCCAGGAATGCCGCGATCTGCGGGGCGCTGTCCGCCCGCGCCTTGGCTGCGGCCGCGGGGTTGCATTGCGGGCCTGGGTCGGCGGAGGCGGCTGCGGGCAGGGCGATGGCCAGGCCAGCGAAACCGGTGAGGGTGGCGGCGATGAGGGTGCGCTTCATTGTTTTCTCCAGTGTTATGCGGACCATGTCCTCATCGAATCTGCCGCCACAACCGCGAGAGCGCCCTATCGGGACCGTTATCTTCAGGCGATCTTCAGCCGTAACACGAATACCGCACCCCGCTGTCCGGTCGGCGGATCGGCGCAGCTCAGGTCGCCGCCATGAGCTCTGGCGATGCCGCGCGCGACGGCGAGTCCGAGGCCAGCGCCGTCTGCGCGGTGTTCGCGTGCCTGGTCGAGGCGCACCAACCGGTCGAAGATCCGGTCGCGTTCGGCGCGCGGCACTCCAGGGCCGGTGTCGCGGACGATCAGTTCGGCGAGGCTGTCCGTACCGCCGATCAGCACTGTCACCGCACCATCGCCTTGAACGGCCTGGCACGCGTTCTCGAGCAGGTTCAGCAGCACCTGACGGATGCGGTCCGGGTCGACGGCCGCGACCACATGATCGCCCGCGAGCTCGAACTCGATATCGGGACGCAGTAGCCGCATTCGATCGACTTCCGCGGCGGCCAGGTCGTACAGATCGGTGCGGGTGTGCCGCAACTGCAGTCCGGCGTCGATCCGGGCCAGCTCGACCAAATCGTCGACCAGGCGTCCGGCGCGCTGAGCCTCACGGACCAACAGCAGTTGCATCTGCTGACGGACCTCGGGGTCGGCGTCCAGCGGCTGCTGCAGAATCGCTTGGGCGATCGCGCGAATCCCGGTGATCGGGGTACGCAACTCGTGCGCGGCGTCGGCGACAAAGGCGCGGATCTGTTCCTCCGAGGCATGCGCCCGTGCTTCGGCACCCTCGAGCGCGTCCAGCATCTCGTCGAAAGCCGTTGCGGTGCGTCCCAATTCGGTATTCGGATGGGAGGGTGACAACCGTCGTCCGCGTCGTCCTTCGGCGATCTCGCCGGCCAGCAGCGTCATCGTATCCAACGGAGCCAGGGCACGCCGGATACCGAACGGCAGCCCGACGACGATCACCAGTAGCGCGGCGGCGGTGGCGCCGATGAGCACCCATGCCAGCTTCGACTGGGCTCCCGCCAGCAGTTTGGTATCGAGCTGCAGCGTCAGTTTCGCGTGGTCCAGTTCGCCATGCCCGGTCAGCAGGACATGTCTGGTCTTCACCGCGGACTGGTCCTCCCGCACCGTGTTCAGGCTGCCGAAGGTACGGCCGTCGGCGAGAATCAGCCGCGCCCGCACCGACCGCGCGTCGATGCGGGTGAGCAGATCCCTGGCCGAGGTGCCCTCTTTCGAGAGTTGCTGTGCCAGCTGAACGCGGTCGGTGAGCACCGCGTTCTGGCTACGGTTCACCGCAACCCCGAACAATCCGTGCACCACCAGCGAAACAAGGATCAGCACCACGGCGAGCACCGCGGCCGTGGTGAACGTGACGCGCCTGCGCAGCGACACCGTCTTCATCGCGCGGCCACCCGGCGGGTGCGCGCGGCCGACCGACGGTGCGAGATCACTGGTCACCGACTCTCAAGGTGTAGCCGAGGCCGCGTACGGTGTGCAGCAGTCGTGGTCCGTGTGCCTCCAGCTTGCGCCGCACCGCACTGACATACACCTCGACCAGGTTCGGGTCGTAGTCCTCGTATCCCCATACGGCGGTGAGTATTTGAGCTTTGGTGACCACGCGATCGCGGTGCGCGGCGAGATAGGCAAGGACCTTCAGCTCGGTCACGGTCAAGGCGATTGTCTCGTTGCCGCGTCGCACCGCACCGGACGCGGCGTCGATGACCAGGTCACCGATCGTGGTCGAGGTCTGCAGCCGTCCCATGCGTCGCAGCAACGCATCGACGCGGGCCACCAGTTCGGCGAGGTCGAATGGTTTGATCACGTAGTCGTCCGAGCCTGCCCGTAGTCCGCGCAGTCGGTCCTCGATGCCGTCGCGGGCGGTCAACATGACCACGCCGGCGCCCGATCGCGCGCGGGTCGTCTCCAGCAGGGCGAATCCGTCACGTCCTGGCAGCATGATGTCGAGCACGACCACATCGGGGCGGAACTGCGCGAGGTCGCGTTCGAGCTGCTCGCCGTGCCCGCGGCTGAGCACCTGGTGTCCGGCCGTGGTCAGCCCCGATTCGACCGCGACCCGGATGGCCTCGGCGTCCTCGATCACAAGTATCCGACCTGGTTGCACACTGTCATTGTTGCGCTCGCGGGCTGAAGATTGCCTGAAAGGTCGCGAGCGAGCGGCTGACGTCGCCGCACCTGGCCGGATACTCGGACCATGGCGACCCAATCGGCACAGTGGATGAGCACCGCGCGGATGCTGCGCCGGGCCGGCTTCGGCGCTACCGGGGCCGAAGTCGACGCCGTGGTGGGGTTGCGGCCGCAGGACTACTTGCGTGCGGCATTGACTGCCGACCCGGACGCGGATCCTGGTGCACGGGCGACTCCGCTACCGGCCTTCACCAAGGTCGCCGCGCCAGGGAAGCAGGCGACGCCAGCGGTCCGAAAGCGATATAACGCCGAACGCAACGATCAGCTCGGCGCCTTGACCGCATGGTGGCTGCGGCGGATGGCCGCTGTCGAGCAGCCGATCCACGAGAAGCTGACCCTGTTGTGGCACAACCACTTCGCGACGTCGGCGACCAAGGTACGCGACGCGACCGCCATGGCCGCGCAGAACCAGAAGTTGCGCACCCTCGGCACCGGCGACTTCGGTGCCCTTGCCTACGCCATGCTCACGGACGCGGCAATGCTCAAATGGCTTGACGGCGTGAGTAATTCGGCGAAGGCGCCCAATGAGAACCTGGCTCGTGAGTTCATGGAATTGTTCGCACTCGGGCACGGCAACGGATACACCGAGACCGACGTGCGAGAAGGAGCCCGCGCGCTGACCGGATGGGCGATCGACGGCAGCGACGAGGTCACGCTCAATCCCAAGCGACACGACTCCGGCCCGAAAACGCTGCTAGGAGTGACGGGGTCACTCGGTGCCCGCGAATTCTGCGATATCGTGCTCGGTCGTGCCGAATCGGCACAGTATGTGGCCCAACGGATGTGGCAGCAGCTCGGCGCCGACGCGCCGCCATCCCGATCGGCGATCGACCGCGCGGTGTCGGCCTACGGACCGGACCGCGACACCGCGAGCATGGTGGTCGCTATCCTCGCCGACGACGAATTCAGCACCGCGCGTGACACCGTCGTGCACGGGCCGGTCGAATGGCTGATCGGCGCGGTGCGTGCGCTGGCGGTGCCCATGGACAGCGAGACCGATGTCAAGAAGCTGATCGGCCTGCTGCGCAACCTCGGGCAGTTGCCGTTCTACCCGCCCTCGGTCGGCGGCTGGCCGCACGGCCAAGCCTGGATGTCTACAGCCGCGGCACAGTTGCGTCTCCTCGCGGCAGCAAGTCTTGTGAAAAACGCCGACCTGAGCCACATTTCGGCCGCCGCGCCGACGGATCGTCTCGACGCGGTCGGATATCAGCTCGGCATCGGCGGCTGGTCGGACCGCAGTGCCGCGGTGCTCATGCCCCTGCGGGCCGATCCGTCCAGGCTGACCACGATCGCCTTGAACACCCCCGAGTACCTGACCAGCTGACCCGAAAGTCACCCAACCATGCCACAATTCACTCGCCGACGGTTCCTCGTCGGCAGCAGCGTACTCGGTGCACTCGGCCTGGCCGGTGGGTCGGTGATCAGCTGGGACGAACTGCACCGAAAGGCGGCGACCTCGCCGCTGGCGACCGGCGCCGGGATTCTGGTCCTGGTGACGATGTACGGCGGCAACGACGGCATCAATACCGTGATTCCGTACGCCGACAACGCCTATCACGACGCGCGGCCGGAATTGTCGTACCAGCCGCAGGACGTGCTGCACCTCGATGGACAGCTCGGACTGAATCCGGCCATGAAGGGCTTCGCCGAGTTGTGGAACAAACAGAACCTCGCGATCATCCGCGGCGTCGGATACCCCCATCCCGACCACAGCCACTTCCGGTCGATGGACATCTGGCAGACAGCGTCGCCCGACAGCCCCGTCGCGACCGGCTGGATCGGCCGCTGGCTCGACGCCACCGGCGACGATCCGGTGCGTGCCGTCAACATCGGCCCGGTACTGCCGCAGCTGGTACTGGGGGAGAAGCATACGGCGGCGGCGCTCGATCCAACCACGACGCCGCTGACACCCGAATTGTCCACGGCCCTGGCCGGACTCGCCGCCACCGACCCGCACGACAGTCCGGCCCAAGCGCAGGTCTGCGCCGGCTATCACGCCGAACAGACTGTGACACAGACATTCTCGTGGCTGGGCACGAAACCGGCCGCGCCCGGCACCAATCCGCTGGCCGCCCAACTCGAACTCGTCGGACGGTGCGTCAAGGCGGGCGTACCGACGCAGGTCTACTCGGTCAGCATGGGTGGCTTCGACACCCATGCTGACGAACGCCGAACCCAGCAACAACTGCTCGGCCGATTCGACCAAGCCGTATCGGCGTTCCTCACCGACATGTCCGGACACCCGCGAGGCCGCGACGTGGTTGTCCTGGCCTACAGCGAATTCGGCCGCCGCGTCCGCGCCAACGCCTCCCAAGGCACCGACCACGGCACTGCCGGTCCGGTGTTCGTCGCGGGCGCCCCCGTCAAAGGCGGCTGGTACGGGGACGAACCCAGCCTCACCGATCTCGACAACGGCGATCTGAAGACCACCGTCGACTTTCGCGACATCTATTCCGAACTGCTGCACCGAGTCATCGCGACTGACCCTGGCCCCGCCGTCGGCGTCGCCCGCCACGAACTGGGTGTGATCACCTGAGTCAGCGGTCCAGTGCATTCCCGGCCGGAGACAGTAGACGCCGGGTTTGCCGAGGCAGAAAAAGGTCGTAGAGGAGGCCGCCGACGATGAAGGCGGCGGGCAGTCCCGGCTTCATCGACGCGAAGGCTTCGAACCAGGCCTGCTCGGTGGGGACAGCGCCGATGGCGGAGGCGAGATGACCGGAGGCGTCCATGACAATGCCGATGACGGTGGCGAGCAGCATCGCGGCGAGGGCGGCGGGGTTGTTTCCCGCACGATTGCCGGTGGCGGGGTAGAGGGCGGTGAGCTGGTAGCCGGTTCGGTGCCGCCGGTAGAAGTCGACCAGGAAGATGGCACACCATGCGGCGAGCGGGATGCCGAGGACGGTGAGGAAGGATTCGAAGCTGGCGAAGAAGCCCGGCGACAGGAAGATGAGATAGCTGCTGGCGAGGACGATCAGCGTCGAGTCGACCGCGATGGCCGCCGGACGGGACACTTTGATGCCGAGGGTGAGCAGGTTGAGACCCGACGAGTAGAGATTGACGACGCCGCTGCCGATGAGTCCGAGGATGGTGGTGAGCAGAAACGGAACGAAGAACCAGGTCGGCAGCGGCAGCACGAGTGCCCCGATCGGGTCTACGGCGGCCCGGGAGGCGAGATCCGGTCTGGCAACGCCGGCGAATACTCCGAAGAACATCAACACGATCGGCGCTATGGCGCCGCCGAGCGTGGTCCAGCCGACCACGCCGCGCGGGTCGGCCCTGGCCGGGAGATAGCGACTGTAGTCGGCGCCGGTCATCACCCACGCCAATCCGCCCGCGGCGATGACGAAGGTGACTCCGGCCAGCAGCGGTCTGCCGCCGTCCGACGGCATGTGGTGGGGCAGACCGACTTTCGGTATGACAAGGCAGCAGTAGCCGATGATCGCGATCGTGATGGCGAGCGTTATCCACTTCTGGGCACGAATCACGAGGTGATAGCCGTAGACGGCGATCACTATCGTTGCGGCACCGGGCAATACGAGGCCGAGCACGAGCAAGGTGGTGTCGCTCGCCTCCGGAATGACCCGGCTGGCAAGTGTTCTGGTCGCCGTCGCCGCGAGGAACAAGGCGATGGCCTCCCAGCCGATGCAAGCCAGGTACGCCACCAGGGTGGGCAGCTTGTTGCCGCTGTAGCCGAAAGTCGCGCGGCTGAGGGTCATCGTCGGCGCCCCGCCCCGGAGACCGGCAAGCGCGACAAATCCCACGAGCGGATAGCCGATCGCGGTGCCGACGACGATCGCGATGAGGGCGTTTTTCCAGGAGAGGCCGAGCGTGAGCACGAGCAGTCCGGAGGAGATGACGAAAGGATTCAGGTTGGCCGCTGCCCAGAGCCAGAAATGATGACGCGGTATACCGGAGCGCTCATCGTCGGCTGTCGATTCGATACCCTTGCGTTCGATCGTCGGTAGCGTGCGGCTACTTGTCATCCTTATCGAACTCCCATGCTTCTCGCGGCCACGCCCGGCCGGTGTGTTTACCCTGGCTTTCGCTCGGCGACCAACAGCAGGAAGGTCGGTCGACGAAAATTATCCCGCCACCAGGGATCGGCGGCTACCTGCTCGGGTGCAGGCCGCGGCTCCTTTATCGCGGTCACGGCGAAGTTGGCCTCGGTCAATGCGGCCAGATAACTTTCCAGCGGACGCATCCAGACCGTGACCTGTGCGGGCGAGGATTCACCAGCTACCCGGAAGTTCTGGGTAAAAGAACGGACCGCGAAGTATTGATCGGACACCGATTCGCCGGTTGTCTCGTCGTCTGTCGGCGTCCGATAAAAGCAGGGGTGCAACATCAGCACGACAAGCCTGCCACCGGGCTTGAGCACGCGCCCGAATTCTTCGAACGCCGGTGCCGGATCGGGCAGATCATTGACGAGGTGATTGCAGACAACGCAGTCGAAAGTCGCGTTGTCCAGCGGTAACGCCGCCACGCTTCCGTGGTGGTAAACGATGTCGCGACCCTCTTGGTCGGCCGCGCCGCGTGCCGCCTCGACCAGTTCGGCGCACGCGTCGATGCCGACGACCCGTGCATTACCGCCATCGAGTATGCGGGACAAATAGCCTTCGCCACACCCCGCGTCGAGCACCCGTTGGCCGCTGCGCTCACCCACCGCCGACAGCACCGCGCGATCGGTCAGATCGGTTCGGTATCGGTCGCGTCGCTCGCGCATGATTCGCGTCCAGAATTCGGCATTCTGCCGGTAACTCCGACCATCCAAGGTTTCTGTACCTATTTCCATCTCGCTCCGCGGTCGGCAGCCCATATCACACAGTTTCCAGCTGACTCAGCAGAGCGGGCGCCATCTTTTTGGTGGCGACCGTACTGCCTACCTCCATACGGCCTCGCAATTCGTTCCGGATTTCTCCGGCACGCAGTCCCAATGTCGGATCACGCTGCAGCATGAGCGGGATCGCGACACTGACCAGATAATGGAGATAGGCATCGTTGGAATTGCCGATCTCCTGGACGAGGCTGTCCGCAAAATTTCGCAACAGCAGCGACCGGGGGACCGAAAAATCGGTGGTCACCGGCGCATCTCGGGTGTAGGTGGGGAATGCCCATGATTCGAGTATGGATAACAAAGTGTTCTGTTCGACATCTTTGCTGTAGCGTAGTGCCTCGTCGGTATCTCCGGTTTGGATGATCCAGCCCATCACCCCGCTACGATAAGGCATGACGGATCGCCGGTCCAGCGTTTTGGATTCGAAATCACGCATCAAGACCCCGGTGGCCTTGGCGCTATGGTGGACGAACGTCGCGTGCGCGATTATAGCGTGAAAGGAATTGCCGCGCTCGGCCAATCGCTCGGACATCTCCGACGATTTCCCGAGTAGCGGATTGGCATCGACTATGAGGCTGATGTTCGCGTCGGTATTCCAGATGAAACCGAGAGCCTGGTCCTGCTCCCGGCCCCAGAATCGGGCCAGGCACGCGGCGGCATTGCGATCGTCACCGCGCATGATGTAGAGGGCGGCCTCCAGCACGCTGCTGACCCACTGCTCCGGCAGGTGTTCCATGGCGACCAGATAGCGGAAGGTGTCCTCGCGGACCTGAAGGCCCTCCTGCGCGAGGCTGTCGATCAGCTCGCGCCGTCGCCGGGTGAGCGCGTAGTCGACCAGTAGTTCCGCGACGCCGGGCACCACGCCGATGATGGCCTGCAACGTGCGCCCCCTGATGCGATCGAGCCACTTGGGTTCGGTCCACAATCGACTCACGGTGCTTTCATCGAGCCCGGCAAGGACCGCCACATCCGCGATGGTCATGCCCACGTCACCGGCGATTTCGGCCAACGTCTTAGAACTCGATGCCTTGGAACTCAAGCCGAACTCCCCTCGACCGTCTGGTGCGTCACTCGCCAACGAACACCACTAGCTTGCCTCAGAACTCGCTGACAGTCCTGCTCGCACCCCGACGGGTAAAGAGGTCACCAAGAGCCGGACGCCGCCGACGATGGGTCGTGCCGCGCGTCCGACTGGCAAACTACGTCTAGGCGTACCCGCCGCTCGGGGGCGCAAAACGTGCCGGCGCTGCGCAAGGGATCTGGTGCTCGGCGACGCGGATGTCCTGTCCACAGGACGTAATTCGACCGACGACACCGATCACGCGCCTGGGCCTTGAATGAATTCTGGGGCGAGCTTAGCGTGGCAATACGTTTATCAGTCGCGATACCGTTTCGGCTCGGCGGCCATCTATTCGAGAGTTGGTTGAGCACTTGTTGTCTGGAATATCCGGGGGAATTCCTATCGGCCCCCCATCGTCGGAGACCTACGATACGGTCGGCATCGGTTTCGGCCCGTCCGGCCTTGCGCTGGCCATCGCGCTGGAAGAACAGCGTTGCGCGGCACCGGCAACCCCGGCCACCGTCGCCTTTTTCGAACGTAAGCCCGCATTCGGCTGGCACCGGAACATGCTGCTGCCATCGACGAAGATGCAGGTTTCGTTTCTCAAAGACCTTGCCACGTTTCGCAATCCGACCTCGCGGTTCAGCTTCGTTTCCTATCTGCATGCGAAGGGCAGGCTTGCGCAATTCGTGAACAATCAGGATTTCTATCCGACCCGCCGTGAGTTCCACGACTATCTGGAGTGGGCCGCGGCGATGGTGGCCGACCGCGTCACCTATGGGGTGGACGTCACCGCGGTGCGGCTACCCGCGGGCGATCAGCGCGCCGGGCACCTCGAGGTGGTGGTCCGTGATCGCGAGGAATACCGAGTGGTGAATGCCCGCAACGTGGTTATCTCGACCGGGCTGGTGCCTGCCATGCCGCCGGGGATCGAACGCGGCCAACGAGTCTGGCACAGTTCGGAATTCATCGAGCGTTTCGACAGCTGCGATCCTCGGGACCTGCGGCGGGTAGTGGTGGCGGGGGCCGGGCAGAGCGCGGCCGAGATCACTCGATACCTCTACGACGCGCTGCCGGACGCCGACGTCTACGCCGTCATCCCGTCCTACGGATACTCGATCGCCGACAGCACGCCGTTCGCGAATCAGGTGTTCGATCCGAACGCGGTCGATGATTACTACTTCGGCACCGACGAGTCGCGGGACGTGTTCTGGCGGTACCACCGCAATACCAACTATTCGGTGGTCGACGACGACGTGATCAGGGATCTGTTCCGGCGCGCCTACGACGACGAGGTCAGCCATGCGGAGCGGCTGCGGTTTCTGCGGTTGTCGAGGGTCTCCGGCATCCAGCGCAATGGCGTCGGTGCCCGGCTTTCGGTGCGGTCGCTGCTCGACGACACGACCCGCGGACTCGATGCCGATCTGCTGGTCTGCGCGACCGGTTACCGGCCGATGCAACCGTCGGGGCTGCTGCGCGAGCTGGACGGTCAGCTGCATCGCGACGGCGACGGCAGCTATCGGGTCGGCCGGGACTACCGGCTGATCGGCGATCTCGAGCTGCCCGGCGGGATCTATCTCCAGGGCGGCACCGAACAATCCCACGGGTTGTCGGCGTCATTGCTGTCCAATATCGCCGTGCGCAGTGGCGAGATCGCCGAATCCATGCTGAGTCGACGGGTAGGTCAGGAACTCGTCGCCATCGATCTCGGGAGCTGATCCATGTCCATCGTCGCGTCCCGGCTCGGCCTCGGCCCGCTGCCCGCGTTCCTCGATCCGACCTCGCCTCGGCCGGCGCTGCGGGTGCCGGTGACCGGCGGTGCGCACATGTGGTTGGTCACCGAGTACGCGCTCGGCCGAATGGTTTTGTCCGACAAGCGGTTCAGCCGGGCCGCGGCGGCGCGGCCGGAGGCGCCGAAATGGCAGGCGGTCAATCCGTCGCCGAATTCGATCATGAGCATGGACGGCGCCGAGCACGCCAGACTGCGCCGGATCGCCGCGTCCGCCTTCACCGCCAAGCGGGTGGCCGATCTTGCCCCGTTCATCGAGCGGACCGCCGCCGAACTGCTGGATGCGGTCGCGGCCGGTGCGCGCCCGGCCGACCTGGTTTCCGGGTACACCGCACCGCTGCCGGTGGCCACCCTCGGTGCGCTGCTCGGGGTGCCCGCCGCGGATCGCCCGCGCTTCGAGGACTCGGTCGTCGCGCTGTTCGGCGTGGCCGACCCGGTTCCCGACGGCGAAATCCACCGCGCCAGACACGAATTGATTCTGGTCGACTACATGTCCGCACTGATCAGCCGGAAGCGCAGGGAACCGAAGGACGATTTCCTGAGCGTGCTGATCCGCGCCAATGACGGCGGCACGCTGTCGCAGGCCGAACTGATCAACTTCGGCCTCGCGCTGCTGATGGCCGGATACGAGACCACCGCGGGTCAGCTGAGCATGTCGGTGCTCGCGCTGCTGTCCGGCGGGGCGGCCCGGGACGCGTTGGACGAGAAGACCATCGAGGAGTTGATCCGCACCACACCGACCACGCCGGTGAGCTTCCCTCGGGTGGCTGTCGAGGATGTGTCGTTGGGGGAGACGGTGATTCGCGCGGGTGAGGCGGTGATCGTGTCGCTGCTGCACTGCAACCACGACGACAGCGTGTTCGCCGAGCCGGACCCGGTCGGCGGGCGGCGCCCGGCCCAGCACCTCACCTTCGGACACGGCGTGCATCACTGTCTCGGTGCTCCGCTGGCCCGATTGCAGCTGAGAATCGCCCTGCCCAGGCTGTGGCAACGGTTTCCGGGGCTGCGGCTGGCCGAAGGAGCCGGGTCGGTGCGGTGGAAGGACGGCCTGGTGACCCGCGGCCTGGCCCGGCTCGATGTCACATGCTGAGCGGGAAATCACAAGGAACGCAAGGAAGTCGAGGAGATCGGGTGACTGACGTCGTACGGGCGGCCGAGTTACGCGAGGCGGTGCTGGCCGAGGTCGCCGCGCTGCTGGACGGCGCGTTCGACGCGTCGGCCACCTTCGCGGACTTGGGCATCGATTCACTGATGGCGACGCGGCTGCGCAACCGGCTGGTCGCGGCCACCGGCGTGCGGCTACCGGTCGCGGTGGTGTTCGATCACCCGACGCCCGCCGCACTGAGTGCACACCTGGCCGCGCAGGGCGCCGCGGTGGCGGCGGCCGAAACGGCGGACCCGCCGATGAGCGATGAACCGGTCGCGATCGTGGCGATGGCGTGCCGGTATCCGGGCGGGGTCCGGTCGCCGGAGGATTTGTGGCGCTTGGTGATCGAGGGCGTCGACGCGGTGTCGGAGTTTCCGGACAATCGGGGCTGGAACCTCACGACCCTGTTCGACGAGTCGGGCGGCGCGGGGACGAGTCAGCAGCGGGCGGCCGGTTTCCTGTCCGAGGCCGATCGCTTCGACGCGGGGTTCTTCGGCCTGACACCGCGCGAGGCGCTGGCCATGGATCCGCAGCAGCGGTTGGTGCTCGAGTGCGTGTGGGAGACCTTCGAGCGTGCCGGTGTCGATCCGACGTCGTTGCGCGGCAGTCGAACCGGGGTGTTCGTCGGCGCGATGGCCCAGGAGTACGGGCCACGCTGGATGGCGGCGGGGGAGTCGGGCGGATACGCGTTCACCGGCAATACCGCCAGCGTGCTGTCGGGGCGGGTGGCCTATACCTTCGGTTTCGAGGGGCCCGCGGTCACGCTGGATACCGCGTGCTCGTCCTCGCTGGTTGCCATCCACACCGCCCGTCGCGCATTGCAGACGGGGGACTGCGAACTGGCGGTCGCCGGTGGGGTGACGGTGATGTCGTCGGCGGGCATGTTCACCGAATTCTCCCGGCTCGGCGCACTGTCGGCGGACGGCCGCTGCCGGGCGTTCGCGGCGGCGGCCGACGGTTTCGGCCTCGGCGAAGGGGCCGGTGTCGTGCTGCTGGAACGACTGTCGGACGCGGTGCGGGCCGGGCATCCGGTGCTCGCGGTGCTGCGCGGGTCGGCGATCAATCAAGACGGCGCGAGCAACGGGCTCACCGCGCCGAGCGGCCCGGCTCAGCGGCGCCTCATCCAGCAGGCCCTTCGGTCGGGCGGCGTGACCGCGGCGGAGGTGGACGCCGTCGAGGCGCACGGCACCGGGACCACACTGGGCGACCCGATCGAGGCCGAAGCACTGCTGGCCACCTACGGACGGGAACGGGAGCGGCCACTGTGGCTCGGGTCGCTGAAATCCAATATCGGGCATGCCCAGGCGGCCGCCGGTGTCGGCGGGGTCATCAAGATGGTGCTGGCGCTGCGCCACGAGCTGTTACCGCCGACCCTGCACGTGAACGAGCCGACGCCGCACGTGGATTGGGCGTCCGGCGCGATTCGCCTGCTGACCGAACCGGTCGCCTGGCCACGGCAAGAGCGGCCGCGGCTGGCCGGGGTGTCCTCGTTCGGGGTGTCCGGCACCAACGCGCACGCCATCGTGGCACAAGCGCCAGTCGCCAAGGCTGCCACGGCACGGGCGCGGCTGCCGCTGCTTGTGTCGGCGAAAACAGAAGCGGCTCTACGGGATCAGGCACAGCAGGTGCGCGCTCTGCTGGCGAACCGGCCGGATATCGACACCGCCGAGGTGGCAACGGCTTTGGCGACCACCCGGACGCACTTCGCGCATCGCGCGGTCATCACCGATACCGAGGACCCGCGCGAGCTGCTTCGCGTGCTGGCCGACGGAGATACCGATCCACGCGTACTGACCGGCGCGGCCGAGGAGAACGGCCGCACGGTCTTCGTCTTTCCGGGCCAGGGCGCGCAATGGCAGCAGATGGGCCGCCGATTGGCCGCCGCCTCACCAGTTTTCGCGAGTCACCTGCGGGCGTGCGCGGACGCGTTGCGCCCCCATATCGGCTGCGACGTGGTCGAGGTGCTGGAACGTGAGCAAGCCGACGAGCTGGCCCGCGTCGAGCTCGTGCAGCCGATCCTGTTCGCGGTCATGGTGAGCCTGGCGCGCTGGTGGCAGGCGTACGGGGTGCAACCGGACGCGGTGATCGGGCATTCGCAGGGCGAGATCGCCGCCGCGCATATCGCGGGCGCCTTGAGCTTGGCCGATGCGGCGTTCGTCAGTGCGGTGCGGGCCAAGGCGCTGACCAGTCTGTCCGGCACCGGGACCATGGGGTCGGTGCCGCTGCCGCACGAGCAGGTGCGCGCGGCGCTCGCCGGCCACCCCGGCGTGTACGTCGCGTGCGTGAACAGCCCACTGCAGACGGTTGTTTCGGGAGATCGGGCTACCGTCGAGGAGCTGATCGGGCACTGGCAGGACGCGGGTGTGCACGCCAAAGCTATTGCGGTGGACTACGCCTCGCACTGCCCGCACGTGGACGGTATTCGCGACGAACTGCTGAGCGCGTTGGCTCAGGTGACGCCGATGCCGTCGACGGTGGCGTTCCATTCCTCGGTGTACGGCAAGGCGATCGACACCACCGAGCTGACGGCGGAGTACTGGTGGCGGAATCTGCGCGAGCCGGTTCAACTGGACGCGACCGTCCGTGGGCTGCTTGCCTCCGGGCATCGCACCTTCATCGAGACGAGCCCGCATCCGGTGCTGACCATCGCGGTCGAGCAGATCGCCGAAACCGTGCCCGATATCCGGGTAGCCTCGCTGGCCACGATGCACCGGGATCGGGACACGCTCGCGGACAGCTACGAAACGCTCGGCCACGCGTACCGCGCGGGCCGATCCATCGATTGGGCAGCGGTGCACCGCGATCTGTCGGGTGCGCTGGCGCGGACGGTCTTCGTGTTTCCCGGCCACGGCTCGCAGTGGGTCGGCATGGGGCGCGAGTTGTACTCGACCGCACCGATTTTCGCGCGATGCGTGCGAGAGTGCGCGGACGCGCTCGGCGCCCACCTCGACTGGGACGTGCTGGACATGCTGCGGCACGGGCAGATCGAGGACTTCGAGCGCGACGAGATCGTGCAGCCGCTGATGTTCGCGGTCATGGTCGCTCTGGCGCGCATGTGGCAGGCGCACGGCGTGCAACCCGATGCGGTGGCCGGTCATTCGATCGGCGAGATCGTGGCGGCGCATATCGCGGGCGCGCTGACCTTGGCCGACGCGGCGGCGGTCAGCGCGGCGATGGCAAAGGCCATGGGCAGCGTCGACGGAACCATGGGGACGGTGCCGTTGCCCGAGGATCAGGTGCGTCAGCGGTTGGCCGACTACCCGGAGGTGTCGGTCGGTTGTCTGAACAGCCCGACACAGACCGTCGTGTCGGGTCCACGCTCGATGGTGGCGGAGTTGGTCGCGCGATGGCGCGCCGAGGGGGTGAGCGCCAGGACGGTGGCGATCAATTGCGCGGCGCACTCCCCGCATCTCGATGTCGCGCGCGACGACCTACTCGCGGCGTTGGCGGGCGTGACTCCCCGTCCGTCGGCGATCCCGTTCTACTCGTCGGTGGTCGGCGAGCGCATCGATACCACCCGGCTGACGGCCGAGTACTGGTGGCGTAACCTGCGCAGGCCGGTGCGGTGGGCGGCGGCGGTGCGCGAACTGGTCGTGGACGGGCACAGCCGGTTCATCGAGATCGGCGCCCATCCGGTGCTGACCGTCACCGTCGAGCAGACCGCCGAAACCGTGCCGGGGAGCCGAGTCGGTACCGTTGCGACCGCGCATCGGGGGCGGGCCGGGCTCGACGATTTCTACGCCGCGCTCAGCAGCGCCGACGCGGTGGAGATTCCGGCGGCCACGGTGCCGCACGTCGAGCTGCCCACGTATCCGTTTCAGCGGCAACGGTTCTGGCTCAACGAGCCGAGCCAGCGGGCGCAGGGCCATCCGCTGTTGCCATCCCACACCGCGCCCGCCGGGCGCGATGAATTCATTTGGGGCGGCACCATCGAGGTCGATGGCCAGCCGTGGCTTCGCGATCACGTCGTGGATGAGACGGTGCTGCTGCCGGGGACGCTTTTCCTGGCCGCGGCCACGCATGCGGCGACCGCCATCGGGTACGCGGGCGTCGACGAACTTACTCTCCAGGCATCGGCGGTGTTCGACGGTCCGCTGGAACTGCAAGTCATGGTCGCGGCGCCCGACGAGGGCGGCAGGCGTGCGCTGACCGTGCATACCCGGTCCGCCACGAAGGAGTCGGGCGTCGGCGAGGCATGGCGAACGAATGCGATAGGTCAACTGTCGCACCAGGATACGAACACGCCTGACCCTGCGCCCGAGGTGTGGCCACCGGCCGGGCAGCCGGTCGCTGTCGAGGATATCTACGACGCGCTGGCAGATCTCGGCTACGCGTACGGCCCGGCCTTTCAAGGAATCCGGGGTGTTTGGCGGGCGGAGCGCACGGTTTATCTGTCGCTCGCGCTGCCCGAGGGTGTCGAAACACGGGGCTACGACGTGCATCCGGCCTTGCTCGATGCGGCGATTCAGGTGGCCGCGTTGGACGCCGCGACCTCGGCCGGGCGAATATGCCTGCCCTTCAATTGGTCCGGGGTGCGGGTGGCCGCGACGGCGTCGACCACGCTGCGTGCTCGTCTTACGTTCGCCCGCGACGACATGGTGTCGGTCGCGGTATGGGACGAGCAGGGTCGTCCGGTGGTCACCGGCGACGAGCTGACCCTGCGGCCACTGCCCGCCCAGCCCGCTGCTCGCTCGGCGGAGGTCGTGCGGCGCAACCTTTTCCGAGTCGGCTGGGAAACGCTGCCGACGGCGCCGGGAACTGCGCTGCGCGATATCGTCGTCGTCGGCGACCCGGTGGGTCTTGCGGAGCTGGCCGATGTCACGACCGTCGCGGACCTGGCCGCCCTTGGCGATCTGATCGACGCCGGTGCGATACGGGTGCCGCGGACCGTGCTGATGTCGCTGGTCAGCGCCGAGTTGCCCGAAAAGATGTCGACCGCAACGCTTCCCGCGGACACCAGGGCGCAATTGCACACCGCCCTTCGCACGATTCAGCAGTTTCTGGCCGACCAACGGTTCGCGCAAAGCCAGCTGATGTTGCTGACCAGCCGGGCTGTCGGCGTGGTCGATGAACCCCTCGACCTCCGGCGAGCGCCGCTGTGGGGACTTGTTCGGTCCGCGCAATCGGAGCACCCCGACCGCTTCGTCCTGCTCGACGTGGACGAATCCAGCACCGGGGCCGCGCTCGCCAGGGCCATCGACAGCGGCGAGCCTGAACTCGCAGTTCGCGAAAACCAGGTTCTGGTACCACGATTGGGCCGATATCAGCCCACCGCGGATCGCACGCCACCGTTCGACCGCGATACCAGTGTCCTCATCACCGGCGGCTTGGGTGCGCTCGGCGTGCTTGTCGCCAAGCACCTCGCCCGGCGCCACGGCGTGCGTCGGCTGATCCTGGTCGGGCGTGGCGGGCCGGACAGCCCGCATGCCGACCGGGTGGTCGCCGAACTCGCGGAGCTCGGCGCGACGGCCGAGGTGCACGCCTGCGATGTGGCGGACCGGAACGCGTTGGCGCGGTTGCTGTCCGAGGTGGGTGCGCGCGGTCCGCTCGGCGCGGTCGTGCACGCGGCAGGCGTGCTGCGGGACGCGACGGTGCAGCGACTGACGCCAGAGCTGCTCGACGACGTCCTGCGGCCGAAGGTGACCGCCGCCTGGAACCTGCACGAACTCACCAGGGATCTGCCGCTGCGCGCGTTCATCCTGTTCTCGTCGATCGCCGCCACCCTCGGCAATGCCGGTCAGGCGAATTACGCGGCGGCCAATACCTTCCTCGACGCGCTGGCACAGCACCGTCGCCACCTCGGCCTGCCCGCCGGTTCCGCCGCGTGGGGCGTGTGGGGGGTCGACGACGGAATGGTCGCCGGGCTCGGCGAGGCGGATCTGCGCAGGCTGGCCCGCGCCGGATGGCTGCCGCTCAGCCCGCAGGACGGGCTCGACCTCTTCGATGCCGCCGCGGCGGCCGAGCTACCGGCGGTGGTCGCGGCTCGGTTCGATCTCGCGGCGCTGCGGCAGCGCCGAGCGCTACGGCCGATCTTCGCCGGGCTGGTCCGACGTTCCGCGCGGCACCGAGGTGGCGTCGGCGCCGACAACTCCGCATGGGTGCGCCGCGTCCTGGAGCACCCGGCCGACCGGCGCGCGGCGGTGGTGCAGCGGGCGGTACTCGCCGAGGCCGCGACCGTGGCGGGTGGCGAGCTGGCCGACCCGGCGGTGTCGTTCCGGGACTCGGGCTTCGGTTCACTGATGGCGGTGGAGTTGCGCAATCGACTGGCCTCGGTGACCGGTCTGCGGCTGTCGTCGACGGTGGTGTTCGACTACCCGACTCCGGCCGGGTTGAGCGAACACCTGCTGTCGCTGATCGGCGACGCGCCGGTCACGGCGACGGAATCAGCGGCAGCTCAGGAGAATACGCCGCCATCCGAGGATCCGATCGTGATTGTCGCGATGGCCTGCCGCTACCCGGGTGGCGTGCGCTCGCCGGAGGATCTGTGGCGGCTGGTGGCCGACGGGGTCGACGCGGTCGGGGAATTCCCGGCCGATCGAGGCTGGGACCTGAGCACCCTCTTCGATGACGGAATCGGCTCGAGTTCGGCGCGGCAAGGCGGTTTCGTCGACGGGGTCGACCGGTTCGACGCGGCGTTCTTCGGTGTGTCACCGCGCGAAGCGGCGGCCATGGACCCGCAGCAGCGTCTCGTCCTGGAAACGGCGTGGGAGGTGCTGGAACGTGCCGACATCGTGCCGGAGACATTGCGCGGGACGCAGACCGGTGTGTTCATCGGCGCGGTCGCCAGCGATTACGGGCCGCGCCTGCACGAACCGACCCGGGAGTCCGCCGGATATCTGTTGACCGGCACGTCCGGGAGTGTGCTTTCGGGCCGAGTCGCCTATTCGCTCGGCTTGGAGGGCCCGGCGATCACCGTGGATACGGCATGCTCCTCCTCGCTGGTGGCGCTGCATCTGGCCGCCCAGGCGCTGCGGTCGGGCGAATGCTCGCTGGCCATGGCCGGCGGCGTGACGATCATGTCGTCGCCGGGTCTGTTCGCCGAGTTCTCCCGGCAGCAGGGTTTGGCGGCCGACGGCCGATGCCGGGCCTTCGCCGCCGACGCCGACGGTACCGGGTGGGGCGAAGGCGTCGGCCTCCTGCTAGTCGAAAAGCTCTCGCGGGCACAGCGTTTCGGACACCCGGTGCTTGCCGTGCTGCGGGGCTCGGCGATCAATCAGGATGGCGCGAGCAACGGCCTGACCGCACCGAACGGGCTGTCGCAGCAGCGCGTCATCGCACAGGCACTCACGTCGGGCGGACTACGCGCCGCCGACGTTGACGTCGTGGAAGCGCACGGCACCGGCACCCGACTCGGTGACCCGATCGAGGCGCAAGCCCTACAGGCCGCCTACGGGCGCGACCGGGACCGGCCGCTGTGGCTCGGCTCGCTGAAATCCAATATCGGGCACGCGCAGGCGGCGGCCGGGGTCGGTGGCGTCATCAAAATGGTGCTGGCACTGCGGCATCGACTGCTGCCCAAGACCTTGCACGTCGGCGCGCCGACCCCGCAGGTGGACTGGGCGGCCGCGCCGGTGCGGCTGCTCACCGAACCGGTGGCCTGGACCGGCGCGGAACGGGTGCGCCGGGCCGCGGTCTCGTCGTTCGGCATTTCCGGCACCAACGCGCACGTGCTCATCGAGCAGGCGCCGCACGCCGACGTCCCGCGCGCGGATGGCCAACGGCCGTCGGTTCCGCTGCCGATATTGTTGTCCGCCAAAACAGATTCGGCGTTGCGGGACCAGGCCCGGCGGTTGCGCGACCTGCTCGGCGCGCGACCGGACATCGACATGGCCGATGTGGCAACGACATTGGCGACGGCCCGGACCCACTTCCCCCATCGAGTGGCGCTCACCGCCGCCGACCGCGCCGAACTCGTCGAGCAACTGGCTGCGCTGAGCGAACACGGCGCCGGTGAACCGCCGATTCGCGGCAACCGGCGCACCGCGGTAACCGTCATGTTCGCCGGGCAGGGCACGCAACGACCAGGGATGGGCGCGGAACTCTACGCGGAGTTCCCCGCCTTCGCCGAGGCGTTCGACCTGGCCTGTGCGGCATTCGACCCGCACTTGGACCATCGCCTCGCGGATATTGTCTTCGCCGAGAAGGATTCGGCCGCGGCGAAGCTGCTGCGCGATACCGCCTACGCGCAGCCCGCACTGTTCGCCCTCGAGGTCGCGCTCTATAGCCTTGGGCACGCATGGGGGCTGCGACCGGACACGGTCATCGGCCACTCGATCGGGGAACTGGTGGCCGCCCACGTGGCCGGCGTGCTGACCCTCGAGGACGCTGCGACACTGGTCGCGGCGCGCGGCAAGCTGATGGGAGCTGCGCCTGGGTCCGGCGCCATGGTGTCGGTCCGGGCTGGAATGGCCGTCGTGCAACAGGCTTTGGCCGAGGCGGCCGACCGGGCCGATATCGCGGCCGTCAACGGGGACCGGTCCATCGTCATCTCCGGCGCGGCCGATGTGGTCGCCGATATCGCACAGCGGTTGGGGGAGCAGGGTTTCCAGACCTCGACGCTCGACGTGAGTCACGCTTTCCACTCCGCGCTGATGGATCCCGTTGTCGGCGACTTCGAACGCGTCGCCGCGGGCCTGACTTATCAACCGCCGCAGCTGCGGATCATCTCCAATGTCACCGGCCGGGTGGTCGGCGGCGCCGAGCCGATGGATGCTGGGTACTGGGTGCGGCAGCTGCGGGAGCCGGTGCTGTTCGGCGCGGGCATCCGCGCGGCCGAGGCGGCCGGCGCCACCGGATTCGTCGAGATCGGGCCGGACGGCACCCTGTCCGGGTTGGCCACGGCCGCATTGCGGGATCACGACGCGGTCATTGTGCCGTTGCAACGTCGCGACCGACCGCAGGCCCGCACACTGCTCGCCGCGATCGCGCACGCGCATATCGCCGGGATCGCTATCGATTGGCAGCAGGTGGTCGCAGGCTGGCACGGGCGGCGAATTCCGTTGCCGACCTATCCATTCCAGGGCAGTCGATACTGGCTGGAGCCCGGCTCCGCGCCCGCGCGTGGTCCGCGCCGGCATCCGATTCTCGGTGCCGCCGTTGATGTTCCCGACACCGATCGGATCGTCTGGACCGGCGAGGTATCGCTGCGGGATCACCCGTGGCTGTCCGCCCACGTGGTCGGGGGACGGGTGATCCTGCCCGGCTCGGTGTATGTGGACCTGGCCGACCATGCCGCCACCGCGACCTGCTGCCACGGGGTGGCCGAGCTTGCCATCGAACGGCCGCTGCCGATTTCGCCGAGCGAGACCGTGCCACTGCGGGTCGTCGTGCACGGCGATGCCACGAAAGCCATTGCCATCTACGCGAAGTCGGATGCCGACTGGGTGCGGCACGCGAGCGGCACCCTGGCCGCCGTCGCCACACCGCCGCCCGACGCCGACGCCGCGTGGCAACCGGATTCGGTTCCGGTAAGCCGCGACGACATCTATCGCGGGCTCGCCGCGCACGGCCTGGCCTACGGTGCGGAGCTGCGGGCCGTCGCCGCGATGTGGCGCAGCGGCACCGACATCTGTGCCGAGGTCGAACTGCCTGGACTCTGGCCGCCGGATTCGTACGGACTGCATCCGGCCCTGTTGGATGCCGCGCTGCACGCTATCGAGGCCGCCGAGGTGATCTGGTCGGCCAGCGCCGGTGTGGTCCGGCTGCCATTCGTGTGGACCGGCTATCACCGGTATGCCCGCGTCACCGGGAAGATCCGCGTCCGGATCGCGCGGCGCGGGCCCGACGACTACCGGCTGGAATTGCGTGACCACACGAATTCCATTGTGGCGACGATCGATTCGCTGGTTCTCGCGCCCGCGGCCGGACTACCTGGCCGACCGGCGACGGCCGCGCTGCGCGAGTGGGCCTGCACACCCGTCGCGGCGAGCGCCGACCCCGGCAGCCCGCCGCGGGCCGTGGTGATCACCAAATCCGGCGGTGACGCGGTCGCCAGGCTCGGCGAAGCGCTGCGGGCCGAAATCCACGCCGACGTGACCGGGCTGCTCTCGGCACTCGGCGACAATGGCCGCGGCCTGCCCGACCGCATCGTGGTGCCGTACGCCGTCGACGGCCGGGCGGTGACGGAGCTGCTCACCGATCTGCGCGAGCAGGTCGAGCAGGTGCTCGCCGCACCGGAATTGGCCCACTGCCGCATCATCGTCCTCACCCGCGACGCGCTGGCGACCGGTACCGGCGCAACCAGGGTGGTGCCCGCGGCCCGCGCGGCATGGGGTCTGATTCGGGCACTGCGCGGCGAGCACGGGCGGCTGGCGCTGGTCGACGAGGACGGTGGCGCGGCCTCGGCGGGTGCGCTCGCCGCGGCTGTCGGCAGCACGGAACCTGAGCTGATCCTGCGCGACGGGCAGTCCTACCGCGCTGAGCTTGTCGACTATTCCGGTGCGGCACTGGAGATTCCGTCGGATCCGTACTGGCGGCTCGACTATGCCGGTGTCGGATCCCCGGATAACATCCGTCCGGTCGTCGCACCGTCATCAGGCCGCCGATTGCGACCCGACGAGGTTCGGGTCGCCGTGCACACCGTCGGATTGAACTTCCGCGACGTGCTGACCACCCTGGGTGTGGTCTCGCCGCGCGCGGGCACGCCGGCGGATTCGGTCGTGCAGAACGTCGAGGGAGCCGGCGTGGTCCTGGCGATCGGGGCGGAGGTGGACCGGCTTCGCGTCGGCGATCGGGTGATGGGCCTGTTCGATGTGATGAGCCCGGTTGCGGTCGGCGATCACCGGCTGCTGACCCGGGTACCCGACGGCTGGTCGTTCGCCGAGGCCGCCTCGGTGCCGATCGCCTTCCTCACCGCCTACTACGGCCTGCACAGGCTGGCCGCGCTGACCGCGGGGGAGCGCGTCCTGGTGCACACCGCCACCGGAGCCGTCGGGATGGCGGCCATCCAGGTGGCTCGTCATCTGGGTGCGGACGTCTACGCCACGGCGAGTCCGGGCAAGTGGGAAACCCTGCGCGCATGGCAGATACCCGACGATCACATCGCCTCGTCCAGGGACGGCGGCTTCGAGGACCGGTTCCGGGCGAACTCACCTGGGCATCCGGCCGTCGACGTGGTGCTGAACTCCCTGGCCGGTCCGTTGACAGACGCCTCGCTGCGCCTGCTTGCCCCTGGTGGCCGGTTCCTGGACATGGGTAAGACAGACGCCCGTGACCCGAGGGAGGTCGCCGCCCGCTACGACGGTGTCACCTACGCGCAATTCGACATTCGCGACCCGGGACCAGACGGTGTCCGTGCCGTGCTCGACGAACTGATCGACCTGTTCGACGCCGGGGTCCTCACGCCGATTCCGACCACGGTCCGGCATGTCACCGAGGCGCCGCAGGTGTTCCGCCACATGGCCGAGGCGCGGCATATCGGCAAACTGGTACTGCGCATGCGGGATTGGCGAGCCGATCGAGCGGTGCTGCTCACCGACGGGCCGGGCGCGCCGTCGATCGCGCGCCATCTCATCGGCGCGCACGGGGTGCGAACCCTCGTGCTCGTCGGCGACGCCGACCCGGATCTGGTCCAGGAACTGCGCGCGCAAGGCGCCCGAATCATCACTCGCAGCGGTGATCTGGGTAGCCGGTCGGCGGTGGCGAGGCTGCTGGCCGAGCTCGATCGGGATGGCATCCGGCTCGGTGGCATCGTGCACACGGTCGGCGCGAATGGCATCGAAACAGACTCGTCAACAGTGGGTTTCGACAGCGCCTGGCAATCGAAGGCGCTTGCGGCGGCGCACTTGGACGAATTGACGAAGCCGCTCGACCTGTCGGCGTTCGTCATTGCCACGTCCAGCCCGGGGCCTGCCGTCCATGCGGCCGTGAACGGTTACCTGGACGGCCTTGCCCAACTGCGTAATACGCGATCCCAACCGGGCGTTGCGATCACCTGGGAACCATCCGGCGAGGCGATCGCCGAGGACCTCCTGGTGCGCTTGTTCGATCGTGCGGTCGCCCGCGGCACCGGCGCCCTGGTCGCGTCGGACACCAGCGTGATCGCCCCACCCATCGCGGCACCGGAAGTTACCGTGGCCGAGGCGAAATTCGTTGCTGCCCAGAGTGACTCGGCGGATGGGCTACTCCGGCTGGTCCGTACCGCCGCGGCCGAGGTGCTCGGCATGCGAGCGCCGGACGCGATCGAACCAGGGTCACAATTCCGGGAACTGGGCCTCGACTCCCTCGGCGCCATCGAGTTGCGCGACAAGGTATCGCAGGCCACCGGCGTGCCACTGCCCGCGACGCTGATCTTCGACTTCCCGACCCCGCAGGATCTGGTCGATCACCTGCGTAGCCAGCCGACCGGCGCAGAAGGGACAGCGTGATGCGTGACAACGGATGGACCACCGTCTTCCATCGGAAACCGGACGCACGATATCGGGTGCTGTACTTCCCGCACGCCGGGGGTTCGGCCGGTTCCGCGATGCCGCTGTCGGTGGCCGCGCCACCGGAGGTCGAGATCGTCGCGATCCAGTATCCCGGCAGGCAGTGGCGGCAGGCCGAACCGGCGGCCACCGATATCGTGGCGATGGCGCGCGAGGTCGCCGGGGCACTGACGACCCTGGACGACAAACCCAGCGTGATCCTCGGCCACAGCATGGGGGCGATCGTCGGTTTCGAGGTCACCCGGCTGCTCGAGATCGCCGAACCAGGCTTGGTCACCCGGCTTTTCGCCTCCGGCAGCAATGCGCCGTCGCGCCCGCGCCGGCTGCTGTTCAGCGCGGGTGCGAGCGACGACGAGCTGATCGAGGAGCTGCGGCTGATGGGCGGCACCGTCGACGCGTTGTTCGCCGACCCGGATGTGTTGCGGCTCAGCCTGTCCGCGCTGCGCGACGACTATCAGGCGATGGCGGCCTACCGCTGTGCACCGGATACCGCGGTTTCGGTGCCGATCACCGCACTGCTCGGCCGCGACGACCCGGCCACCGACCACGCCGATGCCGCTGCGTGGCAGGCGCATACGAACGACAGCTTCGCCATGCGCGAATTCCCCGGCGGCCATTTCTATCTCGGCCAGTGCCGACACGACGTGCTCGACGCTGTCGGCGATCATTTCGCGCTGCTGGCCGGCGCCGAGTAGCGGGAGAGTCATGGCATACGGCGAGCTGACCGGCGAGATCTATCGGGCCGGTGTTTCGGGCACGCGGCCGGAATTACCTACCGACCCAACCAAATTGGCGGCAGTAGCGCGCCGCGTGCTGTCCGAGGAGGTCTTCGGATACATCGCCGGCGCGGCGGGCACCGAGGCCACCGCGGCGGCCAACCGGGCCGCCTTCGAACGCTGGCGGCTGCTGCCGCGGATCCTGCGTGATGTGCGCGAGCGCGACCTCACGGTGGAACTGTTCGGTCACCCGCTGCCCGCGCCGGTGCTGTTGGCGCCGATCGGCTCGCAGGGCCTGGTTCATCCGGCGGGCGAGGTCGAGAGTTCGCTTGCCGCAGCAAAACTCGGGCTGCCGTTCGTGCTCTCCACCGTCAGCTCGGTAAGCCTGGAGGAGGTCGCGGCGGCCGCACCGACCGCGTCCCGCTGGTTCCAGCTGTACTTCCCGTCCGACCGGGACGTGGCGACGTCGCTGGTCGGTCGCGCCGAGGCCGCCGGATACGGTGCCATCGTCGTTACGGTAGACACCCCGGTCGTCGGCTATCGTCCCACCGATCTGGACAACGCGTTCCTGCCGGTGCTGCACGGGCACGGCGCGGTGAATATCGCCGACGACCCGGTCTTCCGGGCCGGACTGCCCGAGCACGCCGACCACGCCGCCGTCATGGCCCGCTGGTCGCAGGTCTTCGCCAATCCCGGACTGTCCTGGGATGATATCCGCTGGCTGCGTGGGCAGACCGGGCTGCCGGTGCTGCTCAAAGGCGTGCTGCATCCGCGAGATGGCCTGCAGGCCAAGAATGTCGGTGTCGACGCAGTGATCGTGTCCACGCACGGCGGGCGGCAGGTGGACGGCACCATCGCCGCACTCGACGCGCTACCGGAGGTCCGCGCCGAGGTCGGCCGTGACTTCCCGGTGCTGTTCGACTCCGGCGTGCGCTCGGGTGTCGACGTCCTCAAGGCGCTCGCCCTCGGCGCGGACGCCATCCTCTACGGTCGGCCATACATCTATGGGTTGGCGCTGGCCGGGCGCCGGGGCGTCGAACACGTATTGCGTTGCCTGCTCGCCGAATTGGATCTCGCACTGGCCACCGCCGGTTACCGTGCGATCGGGGAGCTGACCGAGGAAGCGTTGCGGCACAGCGGCTCACCGGGCCGCTGACGGACAACGCGAGAGCGGGCCGGCCCATGGACCGGCCCGCTCTCGCGTTCCACTCAGTCCGGCTTCTTCGCCAAGATGATCCTGGCCTCCGGCAGTTCGGGCCGAATGACCTGTCGCACTTCGAAACCGGCGTCGGTGAAGGCCCGTCGCCAGCCGTCCTCATCGAGCAGTTTCTGCTCCATCAGCGCCTGGGTGAGCGCGTACTCCGGGGTGAACAGTTCGGGGCTGTCCTTGTCGAACTCGGGCGGGCCGACCTCGGCGGTGAGCATGTGCGCACCCTTGGGCAGGCTCTCCTGGATCTGCCGCAGGTAGGCGACGAGCACGTCGTAGCCGTGCTCGAGCACCTCGTGCAGGAAGAAGAAGGTGATCACCAGGTCGATGTCGTCGATACCCGGCACCGCCTTGAGGTTGCCCGCGTCGGCCTCGATGATCCGGATGCGGTCGCTGAGACCCGCTTTCGACACCTCGCGTTCGGCCTCGGCGCAGGCGTCCGGGCTGATGTCGACGCCCATGCCCGCCACGCCGACCTCATGGCACAGCGAGATCAGGTAGTGGCCGTTGCCGCAGCCGAGATCGGCGATGTGGTGGAACTCGAACTCGCGCACCACATCGGCGACATGCGGCCAGAGGTCCTGCTTGCCGATGATCGCGGAGCCGACCGCGACCCAGCGGACGTTGCGGTCGATGTCCTTGCCGAAGGTCTGCTTGTCGGTGAGCAGATCCGCGAACGCGGTGAGCGCCTCGCCGTAGCCGCCGGTCAGCCACACCAGGTAGCCGCGATCGGCGTGCACGGCGCGGCCGAACTCGGTCAGCCGGTAGCGGTCGCCGTCGTCGGTGCTGACGACGCCGCGCTGGGCCAGGTACTCGAACGTCGCCGTGGTGAGGAATTTGTTCGAGCCGACCTCGCTCGGCCGCAAGCCGGTGGCCGCCAGGTCGTCGAGCACCCCCGCCGACTCCAGCGCGGCGAACAGCGAGCACATGAGGTAGCCCTGCATATAGTCGAAGACACGCCGATCGGTGTCCAAAGTTGTTGTCGCCGAGGATTCGTTCGACATATTGCCTCTCCTTATCGTGCGGTGAAATGGTGGTCTCGGGCCGGATACACCGAAAGCCGGTGCCGGACCTCGTCGAGGGTTTCCAGGCGTCGGTTGAATGCGATGCGGACGAGGTGGGCACCGTCCGCCTCGGTCGCGAAGAAGAACTTTCCCGGCGCGACCATCACCCCGGTTTCCCGCAGCAGGCGGTAGGCGAACGACTCGCAGTCCTCGTCGGTGCACGCCCGGATGTCGGCCATCGTGTAGCACCCGCCGTCCGGTGGCAGGCACCGGAGGCCGAGATCGTCGAAGATCGAGACGACCAGATCCCGTTGCGCACCGAGGTTTTCGGTTGCCCGCAAGAAGCCTGGCTCGGCGGCGGCGCGAGCGACCGCCTCCTGCAACGGTGCTGGGCCGCCACCGCACACCGCCGCGTGCACGCGGCGCATGGCATGGGTCAGCGCGGGACTCGCGCGCAGGTAGCCGATCCGCCACCCGCTCACCGCGTGGCTCTTGGACAGGCTGCCGATCACGATGCTGCGCTCGCGCAGCGCGGGCAGGTCGGCGGCCGACACGTGGTTGGTGCCGTCGTAGACGTAGGACGAGTAGATCTCGTCGGAGATGACGATGGCGTTCCATTGCTCGCAGAGTCGCGCGATCTCGGCGAACTCCGCGCGGGTCAGCAGGTGACCGGTGGGGTTGTTCGGTGTGCAGACCACGATCGCCTTCGTCCGCGGGCCGAACGCGGCCCGCAACTCGGTGCTGTCGAATCGCCAGCCGGGGGCGCGCATGGCGACCAATCGCGGGACGCCGCCCGCCAGGACGATCGCGCTGAGGAAATTCTCGTAGACCGGTTCGAAGACGATGACCTCGTCACCGGGGTCGATGGTGGCCAGCACGGCCGAGGTGAGTGCCTCGCTGGCGCCGACGGTGATGGTCAGCTCGGTGTCCGGGTCGGTCGGCACCGACAGCTCGGCCGAGAGCCGTTGCCGCAGTTCGGCATTGCCCTCCGGCAGCGCGTACTGGTGGTGGCCGTCCCTGAGCGCGGCGCAGGCCAGCTCGATCAGGCCGGGTGGGGTCGCAGGCGCGGCGGGGATGCCGAGGGCGAGGTCGATCACCTCCTGGTCCCGACCCTCGGCGAGCAACCGGAACAGCCCGCTGCGGGCCAGCTTGCCGACCCGCTCGGCCGCCGGGATGCCGGTCATCGTTGCCGCGTCTCGGCGGCGCCGGTGTAGGCCAGCGGCGCGGTCGCGTTGACGCTCGGCAGCCAGTCCAGTCTGGTGCGCTCGTAGGCGCTGATGCGGCTGTCCCGGATGAGCGTCATCGCGATTTCGTCGAGTCCACCGACCAGCAGCCGACGGGCCCGGTGGTCGATGGCGAAGCCGTAACGCAGGGCGGCGCACTGGATTTCCTGACCGACCAGGTCGACGGTGAGTTCGATATCCGGCTCGGCGTCGACCTGGTCGGCGAGTGCGGCGACGGCGGGCGCGGGCAGTTCGACCGGGATGAGGCCGTTCTTCAACGCGTTGCGCCGGAAGATGTCGCCGAAACTGCTGGCGACGACCGCGACGAAACCCCAGTCCCGCAGGGCCCAGACCGCGTGTTCGCGGGAACTTCCGGTGCCGAAATTATGTGCGGCGATGAGGAATTCGGCGTCCGCGCTGGACGGCCGGTTCAGGATGAAGTCCGGCTCGGTGCGCCACTCGGCGAACAGCGCGTCCGCGTAGCCGGTCTTGGTGAGTCGTTTGCAGTACTCGGCCGGGATGATTTGATCGGTGTCGATATCGCCGCGGCGCAGCGTGATACCGCGTCCGGTATGTTGAATCAGCGGCTGCACGATGTCTCCAGTGGGGGCAGATCGCCTGGGGCGGTGAGTTTTCCGGTAATGGCGCTGGCCGCCGCGACCGCGGGTGCGGCCAGATGGGTGCGGACCCCAGCGCCCTGCCTGCCCTCGTAGTTGCGGTTCGAGGTCGACACGCAGCGTGCCGAACCGGTGAGCCGGTCGTCGTTCATGCCGAGGCAGATCGAGCAGCCCGACAATCGCCACTCCGCGCCCGCTTCGATGAAAACCTTGTGCAGGCCCATGTTTTCGGCACGCTGCCGGACTTCGATCGAGCCGGGTACCACGAGCATGCGGACGCCGGGCGCCACCGTGCGGCCGCGCAGCACCTCGGCCGCGGACTCGAGATCCGCCATGCGCCCGTTGGTGCACGAGCCGACGAAGACGGTGTCGATCTCGATCGAGTCCATTCGTGTGCCCGGCTCGAGGCCCATGTAGTCGAGCGCGCGCTCGGCGGCCGCGCGTTGCGCGTCGGTACCCGTCGCTGGGTCGGGCACCCGCCCGCCGATGGGCACGGCCTGGCCAGGGTTGGTGCCCCAGGTGACATACGGGGTCAGCGTCGAGACGTCGATGCGCACCGTTTCGTCGAAGACCGCGTCGAGGTCGGTGCGCAGTGTTTCCCAGTACGCGACGGCATCGTCGAAGTCCTTGCCGTCCGGCATGCCTGGCAGGCCTTGTAAGTACTCGTAGGTTTGTTTGTCCGGCGCAATCATCCCGGCCCGCGCGCCGAGCTCGACGCTCATATTGCACACGGTCATCCGGCCTTCCATCGACATCTGCTCGATGGGCCCACCCCGATACTCGATGACGTGGCCGTGCGCGCCGTTGGCCCCGATGCGTGCGTTCAACGCGAGGACCAGGTCCTTGGGCGTCACGTCCGGCGGCAGTTCGCCGGTGAACTCCACGGCCATGGTGCGCGGCCGGGGAAGTGACAGGGTCTGGGTCGCCAGCACGTGTTCCACGTCGGTGGTGCCGATGCCGAAGGCCAGCGCGCCGAACGCGCCGTGCGTCGAGGTGTGGCTGTCGCCGCAGACCACCGACATGCCAGGCCGGATGAAGCCGCGTTCGGGCGCGACCACGTGCACGATGCCCTGCCTGCGGTCACCGAGGCGGAACAGCTCGATGCCGTGTTCGGCGCAGTTGCGCCGCAACGCCTCGACCTGCTGTTTGCCCATCGGGTCGAGCACGAGCAGCGAGTCGGTCGGTACGTTGTGGTCCTCGACGGCGAGGGTGAGTTCCGGGCGGCGCACCGTGCGCCCGGACAGGCGAAGACCGTCGAACGCCTGCGGCGAACTCACCTCGTGGATCAGGTGCAGATCGATGTAGAGCAGATCCGGCTCGCCGGTGCGGTGGTCGACGAGGTGGCTGCGCCAGACCTTCTCGAAAAGTGTGCTGGCCCCGCCCATCAAGCCGCGCCTCCCGCGGTAGCGGCGTGGGTGGCCAGCATGAGTTCGCTCAGACCGGCCAGGTCGAGGCATTCGCCATTGGACCGGTTGGCGATCTGTTCGGTGTAGACACGGTCGACGAGTTGCTCGTCGACCGGCAAGCCGAGTTCGTCGAGGGCATGGCGCAGCACGGCTCGGCCCGAGTGCCTGCCGACCAGCAGCGAGCGCTGCCTGCCGAACCGGACGGGCTCGATGTACTCGTAGGTGATCGGGGCCCGCAGCATGCCTGCCTGGTGGATGCCTGCCTGGGTGGCGAAGGCGTTGACGCCGAAGATCGCCTTGTTGCGTGGTGGTGTCAATGCGATGGTCTCGCAGAGGATTTCGAACGCGGTGTAGAGGCCCTCCGGCTCGGCCGTTGTGGTCGCGCCGATCGCGTCGCCGTTGTAGGTGAGTACCGCGATCAATTCCTCGAGGGGCGTGTTGCCCGCTCGCTCGCCGATGCCGGCCAGGGTGGTCTGCACCTCGTCGGCGCCGGCCTCGATACCGGCGAGTGCGTTGGCGAGGGAAAGTCCGAGGTCGTCGTGGCAGTGCGTCGACACCACGATTTCCGGCGGAATCCAGGACCGGATGCGGGCGATGAGCCCGCCGTACTGGGTCGGCACCAGGCAGCCGGTGGTGTCCGCGACGGTGATCGAATCAGCGCCTGCCGCAACCGATTCGGTGATCAGCGGCCGGAGCAGCTGGTCGGTACCGCGCGAGGCGTCCTCGATGGCGAGGGTGACGTTGCGTACGCCGAGGGCTTTGGCGTAGCCGATCGCCTCGATGACCTCCGCCTGCGCCTCGTCCTGTTCGACGCCGCGTTTGTGCTTCAGATGGATCTCACTGCCGGTAGCCATGATCTGCAGATGGTGCCCTTCGGTGCCGCCGCAATCGACGGCGATGCGAATGTCCTCGCGCACCGGTCGATTCAGCGTGCCGACAGCGGCGGCGGTCAACGACGACGCCACCATCGCGATCGCCTTCTGGTCACTCGGTGACGAACTCGGGAAACCGGCCTCGACGACGTCGACGCCAAGCGATTCCAGCGCCAGCGCGATATCGAGTTTCTGCTCGGGCCGCATCGCGTTTCCCGGCGCCTGTTCGCCGTCCCGCAGGGTGGTGTCGAAGATTCGTATTCTGCGCAGTGGTAAATCGTCTTGATACAGCACGCTGACCTGCCTTTGCCGGGTGCTTTGTGTCGGCCCCCGATATGACTCCCGTTTATATTTCCCAGCTTGCTGTTCGCATATCAGAGCTGTCAATTGGGCGTGCATCATGTGCGGCGTTCGAGTCATCTGCGGTGTGCCGCACTTGTTTTGGATGCTGTCGGCCGACCTGGCGCTGACGGGCGGTGTCCTGTTGACGGGACGAGATCGCGCCGACCATGGTGCGGCATTACCGTCCCCCATCGTTCTGGCGGGTTCCCGATATTGACTGGCCGCCATGACTGCCGCGAGGGTGGTTAATGCCCACATATGCTCCGGTGGGATCAGCGATGGCGAGGGGGCAATTGTTTTGCGTTCGTTCGGTATTTCGGCGGCCCAGGAAGGCCTGTGGCTGGCGCACAAAATGACGCCCGAGGTTTCCAATAATCCGACCCTGTTATGGGAGATATCGGGTTCGATCGACCTCGACGTTCTCGCCGCCGCGCTGCGCGTGGTATTCGGCGAGACCGAGGCCGTCCTTGTCAATTTCCGGGAGGACGCCGATGGGCTGCGTCAGGTGGTCGGTGCACCGGACCGGCTGGTGCCGTTCGCGATCGATGTCAGCGCGGCCACCGACCCGGACGCGGCGGCGGTCGCGGCGCTGGTCGACGTGGTCGGCGCCCCGTTCGATCTGGCGAACGACCTGCTGTATCGGGTCGGTACCGTCCGGTTGACGTCGACCCGATTCCTGCTCGTCGTGGTTTTCCAGCATCTGGTCGCCGACGGATTCAGCGCCATCACCATGCTCTCGCCGCGGATTGCCGAGGTATACACGGCGCTGCACGACGGACGTGTCGTGCCGCCCGTTCAGTTCGGCGACCCGGAAACGTTGTCCGACACCGATCGCCGGTACCGGGAGTCGGCGCGGTTCAGCGAGGACGCACGATTCTGGCAGGAGTATCTGGCCGGGGACCCGACACCCGCCCAGCTGCCACGCCCGCGCACGGGCCCGTTCGGGCCACTCGACGTCGACCTCGAGCGGCGCGACAGTCCGGCGGACACCAGGGCCGAGCTGGCCGGTGCGATCGGGATGGTCAGCCGCGTCGTCACCATGCCGGGGTTCGACGCCGATCGCTGGGCACAGCTGGCCGACCAGCTCGGTGTGCGGACGACCGCGCTGCTGTCCGCGGCCGTCGCCGTGTTCGCGGGTCGCCGCTGCGGCCTCGACGAGCCGCTGTTCTCGCTCAGTGTCAAGAATCGGCGCGGCGACATAGCGCGGACACCGGGCCTGACGCTGAACCTCGTGCCGATCCGAGTGCGAATTCCCTTGTCCGCGAGCTTCGCCGAGGTCGCGACGGCGGTGGCTGCCGAACAGCGCCGCGTTTTCGCGCACGCCGATCACCACATCACCGATATCCGGCGTGGCATGGGTGCCGCCGGAACGGCGCGCAGCCCGTTCGGTGTCCTGATCAACCTGATGCCCTTCGTCGACGGGCCGGATTTCGCGGGCAATTCCGCGCGGCTTTCGCTCGGACCGTGGGGAATCATCGACGAATTGGTGATCTCGCTGTACTGGGACGGCGGTGCGGACGGCGAATTCCACGTCCGGATGGACGCACCGGCCACCCTGTACAGCGCGGCACAGTTGCGTCATCTCTGCGACGACCTGGTCGAGTTCATCCGCGCGGTCGTCGCCAGGCCCGAGGCTCCGGTCGGCCGGTTGGCGGTGCTGCCGCCCGCGCACGAGGGTTATCTGCTCGGTCGGTTGAACGCAACCGCGCTGCCGACTCCGCAGTTATCCATTCCGGATCTGGTTCGGCGGCAGGCGAATTCGAACCCTCACGCGATCGCCGTTGACGCGGCGGGGACCACACTGACCTACGCGGAGCTCACCGCACGTGCCCGGCGGCTCGCCGCGCTGCTGGCGCGCCAAGGCGTCGGTCGCGAGTCGCTGGTGGCCGTGCTGCTGCCGAGGTCGGTGGACCTGGTGGTCGCGCTGCTCGCGGTGCTCGAGGCGGGCGGCGCCTACGTGCCCATCGATCCGGACTATCCCCCGGAGCGGGTGGCGGCGATGCTCGCCGACGTCCGGCCCGTATCGGTGCTGGCGTCCGCCGCACACGCGGACGTGGTGCCGGATAGCGCGCTGCCGGTCGTGGTGCTCGACCAACTCGGACCCTTGCCTGCGGAGGGGATCAGCGCGGCGGGGTCGGTGGATCGACTGGCCTATGTCATGTTCACCTCGGGCTCGACCGGTGTGCCCAAGAGCGTCGGCGTCACGCATCGCAATGTCGTCGATTTCGTGGTGGATCGGAGCTGGCGCGCGGACTACCAGCGGGTGCTGCTTCGCTCGCCACACACCTTCGACGCGGCCACCTACGAGCTGTGGGTGCCGTTGACGCACGGTGGCCGGGTGGTGATCGCGCCGCCGGGCGAGCTCGACACCGCCACGCTCGCCGAACTGATCGCCGCGCACGCGCTGACCGCGGTGTGCCTGCCCTCGGCACTGCTCGACCTCGTGGTCGAGCAAGACCCCGAATGCCTTGCGGGACTGGGGAAAGTGGTGACCGGCGGGGAGCGCGTGCGACCGGCGACCATCGCGCGCGCATTGCGTGCCTGCCCGGACACGACGTTCGTCAACGTGTACGGGCCGACCGAGGTCACCGTCGGCGCGACCAGTCACTCGGTCGCGGCGGGCACGCCGGTCGGCGACGAACTACCGATCGGGCTGCCCTACGACAACATGCGCGTCTTCGTGCTCGACCATGCGCTGCAACTGGTTCCGCCGGGTCAGCCGGGTGAGCTGTACCTGGCCGGTTCCGGCGTGGCCCGCGGTTACCTCGGGCGGCCTGGGCGCACCGCGGAGCGGTTCGTCGCGTGCCCGTGGGGCGCGGCCGGCGAGCGGATGTATCGCACCGGCGATATCGTCGCGGTGACCGCGCCCGGTGCGCTCGTCTTCCTCGACCGGGCGGACGCGCAGGTCAAGATCCGTGGCTTCCGGATCGAACCGGGTGAGATCGAAGCGGTGCTCGCTACCCATCCTGGGGTCACCGGCGCCGGGGTGGTGACCCGTGCCGACCCGGTCGGCGGGGGAAAGCAGCTGGTGGCCTATGTGGCCACCGTCGGCGAGGTCGGCGTCGCCGAGCTGCGGGCGCATGTCGCGCGGCGGCTGCCGGAGTTCATGGTGCCCGCGGCGTACGGGTTGCTCGACCGGTTGCCGGTCAGCCCGAACGGGAAGCTGGATCGAGCGGCACTGCCCGACCCCGAGGTGGTCCACTCCGCGTACCGGGCGCCGCGGACCGCGGCCGAACAGGCGTTGACGACCTGGTACGCCGAACTGATCGGGCTCGACCTGGTCGGCATCGACGACAACTTCTTTGTGCTCGGCGGGAATTCGCTGCTCGCGGTGCGGCTGGTCAATCGGATTCGCGCCGAGCTCGGTGTCGAGATCTCGATCGGTGCCGTGTTCGAGGAACCGAAGGTCGCCGATCTCGCGCGGCGGCTGGCCGAGGGGCGTCCGGTACGTCCGGCGCTGACACCGAGGCCGCGCCCGGACCGGGTGCCGCTGTCGTTCGCGCAGCGCAGGCTGTGGTTCCTGCACCGGCTGGGCAAACCGACCGCGACCTACAATGTGCCGACCGTGTTCCGGCTCGCCGGCCCGCTGGATACCGCCGCGCTCGCCGTCGCACTGCGGGATGTGGTCGGCAGGCATGAGGCGTTGCGGACGCTGGTCGCCGAGGACTCCGACGGTATCGGCTACCAGTTCGTGGTTCCGGCGGCCGAGGTGGTGCTCGAGGCGCCGGTCGTGCCGGTGTCGCCCGAATCGGTCGCCGACGCGGTGACCGAATCCGCGCGCCGACTGTTCGACCTCACCGGTGACCTGCCGGTGCGGGCCGAGGTGTTCCGGGTCCGGGCCGACGAACATCTGCTGGTTCTGGTGCTGCATCACATCGCCGCCGACGGCGAATCCGTGGTGCCACTCGGCCGGGACCTGTCGACCGCCTACGCGGCGCGCTGCGCCGGCCGTGCGCCCGACTGGGCCGAACTGCCGGTGCAGTACATCGATTACACGCTCTGGCAGCACGAATTGATGGCCGAGGCGTCCGACGAGGACAGTGTGATCGGGCGTCAGCTCGGCTACTGGCGCCGGGAGTTGGTCGACCTGCGGCAGCCGCTGCGGCTGCCCACCGACCGTCCTCGACCGGCGACGGTCAGCAATCGCGGTGCCGTGCTCGACTTCGCTATCGACGCCGAGCTGCGGGCCGGGTTGGCGAACCTCGCCGACGCGCGCGGCGTGACCGAGTCGATGGTGCTGCAAGCCGCCCTGTCGGTGCTGCTGTATCACCTCGGCGGTGGTGCCGACCTCACGATCGGTTCGCCCGTCGCGGGGCGGACCGACGAGGCGCTGGCGGATCTGGTCGGGTTCTTCGTCAACACCTGGGTGCTTCGGCTGCGGCTGGCCGCCGGTCTCTCGTTCGCGGCGCTGCTCGCCCAGGTGCGCGATAAAGCGTTGGCCGCGTACGACAATCAGGACGCGCCGTTCGACCGCGTCGTCGAGTTGGTCAACCCGGATCGTTCGCTGGCGTATCACCCGCTGTGTCAGGTGATGTTCGCCTGGCAGGAGGCTCTGGAAGGGTTCGAGCTCGCCGGGGTGCGCGCGGAATGGGAACTCGTAACCACCGGGACGGCCAAGTTCGATCTGCATGTCAACGTGGTGCCCGAGGCGGGCGGTGGGTTGCGTGGCAGCGTCGAATACGCGACCGACCTGTTCGACCGGGACAGCGTGCGGCGCATCGCCGGATGGTTCGTCCGGGTCCTTCGTCAGGTGCTCGCCGAGCCGACCCGGCCGATCGGTGCGGTCGAGCTGTTCGGGCGTGGCCGGACCGTTGGCGGTCCCGTGCTGACGTTCACGCATGGCCCGGCCGAAACGGACTCGCTCGGACCGGCCTTGTCGACGGTCCGCCGCGATGACGGCATCGTGGACAGCGCCAGGATCCGCGTGCTCGGGCCGGGGTTGAACGTCCTGCCAGCAGGGGCGGTCGGCGAGGTCTATGTAGCGACCGAGGTGACTCGCGGCCATCCGGGCGATCCCGGTCGTACCGCGCGGTGGTTCGTCGCGGATCCCTTCGGCCCCAACGGGTCTCGGATGTACCGAACCGGGGACCTGGCGTGCTACGACAAGGACGGGCGGCTGGAGTATGCCGGGCGGGCCGATGAGCGGGTCAGGCTGGACGGTCTGCTGATCGATGTGGCCGAGGTGGAGGCCGCGTTGATCGCCCATCCTGGTGTGGCGAGCGCCGCGGTGGTGGCGCGCGAGGACCGTTGCGGCGAACAGCGATTGGTTGGCTACGTGGTGCCGGTCGCGGCGGCCGGCGCCGGTGCGGCGGACGTGGAACTCACCGTCGACCTCGGCGCCGATTTCTCCACCGCCGACCTCAGGACCTTGGTGGCCCGGCGATTACCCGCCGCCATGGTGCCCTCGGTGATCGTGGTGCTGGACCGGCTGCCGGTCACCGCGACCGGGGAAACGGATCGGGCGGCGCTGCCCGAGCCGGACGCGGTCGGCGGGTCCTACCGCGAACCGGTCTCGGCAACTGAGCAGGTGCTGGCCCAGATTTTCGCCGAGGTGCTCGGGCTGGACCGGGTCGGTGTCGACGACGACTTCTTCGCCATCGGGGGCGAGAGCATCCGGTCCATTCAGGTGGCCGTCCGCGCACGGACCGCCGGTATCGCGATCAACACCCGCCAGGTGTTCGAACACCGGACGGTCGCCCGCCTCACCGAAGTCGCGGGCATCGTCGAATCCGCCACCGAAACGGCCGAGCCGGATGATGACGCGACGGGCTGGGCACCGCTGTTACCGGTCGCCCGGTATGTCCGCGAATTCGGCGGCAGCTGGGCGGGTTTCGGGCAGAGCGTGCTGCTCGCGCTCCCGCCGGACGCGGACGGCGCGGGGATCGCGGCGACGGTGACCGCGGTGCTCGACCGGCACGCGGTGCTGCGCACCCGGTTGGTGGACGAACCGCAGGCCGGTCTCGTCGTCGACGAGGTCGCGAACGCGGATGACCTGATCCGGCGCATCGAGTGGGACGGTGGCTGGACGGGCGACGCGTGGGACCAGCTGTTGACGCGCGAACTGCACACGGCGGCAGCGCGATTGGCGCCGATGGACGGGGTGATGGCGCGGATCGTCTGGTTCCACTCGAGTACGTCGCCGGACCGGTTGCTGCTGGTACTGCACCACCTGGTCGTCGATGTCGTGTCGTGGCAGATCCTGCTGCCCGACCTCGCCGCCGCATGGGAGCAGGTGCGGGCCGGTCGCGCGGTCGAGCTGGCACCGGCCACCACCTCGGTACGGCGGTGGTCGCACGCGCTCGTCGAGGAGGCCGCGCGGCCGAGCCGGACCGCCGAAGTTCAACTGTGGCACGACATGCTGACCGGACCCGACCCGCTGATCGGCACCAGGCCACTCGACCCCGCCATCGACCTGATGTCGACCGTGCAGAGCGTCAGCGTCGAACTTTCCGCCGACGACACCACCGCGCTGCTCACCGAACTCCCCGCCGCGTACCGCTGCGGCGCCAACGACGGAATGCTGGCCGCGCTCGCGGTGGCGGTCCGGCTGTGGCGCGGCATCGGCGACACCTCCGTGCTGGTGCGCGTCGAAGGCCACGGGCGCGAGGAACAGATAGTCGCCGGTGCCGACCTCTCCCGCACGGTCGGGTGGTTCACCAGCGTGTTTCCCGTCCGGCTCGAGGTCGGCATCGCCGACCCCGAGGAGGTGCTTTCCGGCGCCGCGGCGCCGGGCAAGCTGCTCAAGTCGATCAAGGAGCAACTGCTCGCGATCCCCGACAAGGGGATTGGCTACGGGATGTTGCGTTACCTGAACCCGGCGACCACGGACACGCTCGCGCAGTGCCCGGCCGGGCAGATCTCCTTCAACTACATCGGTGGATTCATCGCGGGCGCCGCACCCGCGGCGGCGCGTGCGGTCGGCTGGTGGCCCGCGCCCGAAGCCGCTGCGCTCTCGGCGCCGACCGCGCCGGAGTTGCCTGCGGCGTCCGCGCTCGACGTGACCGCGGCGGTCGTGGATGCCAAGGGCGAGCGGCGTTTACGTGTCACCTTCGGCTTTCCGAGTGGCGTGCTGTCCCACGATGACGTGCGTGAACTGGCGCGGTGGTGGCAGCAGGCGGCGTCGGGGCTGGTGCGGCATCTCGATTCGCCGGACGCGGGCGGTCTCACCCCGTCGGACATCGCGCTGGTCGAGGTCGGCCAGCCGGACATCGACGCGTTGCAGGCCCGCTACCCGGGGCTCGTGGATATCTGGCCGCTGACGCCCCTGCAGTCCGGGCTGCTGTTTCACGCCTCGATGGTCGACTCCAACTTCGACCCCTACCGGGTGCAACTGGTCTTTCATCTCGCGGGTGAAGTCGACGCGGACCGGATGCGGGCGGCCGGTCAGGCCCTGCTCGACCGGCACGCCGGGCTGCGGGCCGGGTTCGCCACCGGCGCCGATGGCGAACCGGTGCAGGCCGTCGTCGCCGGGGTGCGGCTGCCGTGGCAGGAGCTCGATCTGCGCACCGCGTCCGCCGCGGCGCGCGCCGCCGAACTCGACCGGTTCTTGGCCGATGACCTGGACAGTCCCTTCACGCTGGACACGCCGCCGCTGATGCGGATCGCACTGGTGCACACCGAGACCGCGCGGGCGGAGCTGGTGCTCACCTCGCATCACCTGCTGGTCGACGGCTGGTGCCTGTCGATCCTGCTGCGCGAGTTGTTGAGCCTCTACAGCGCCGGCGGTGACCCGCGGGCGCTGCCTCGGCCGCGCGATTTCAGCCGCTACCTGTCCTGGCTCGCCGAACAGGACCACGACCTCTCGATGCAGGAGTGGGCCGAGGAGTTGGACGGCGTCGAGGAACCGACGCTGCTCGCCGCGCACGCGGCGGCGCGACCGATGCAGGAACAACCGCGACGATCCCCGATCGGGGTGGCCGAGGTACCGCTGTCCACCGCCGCCGCACAAGCACTTTCGTCGCGTGCGGCGGAACTCGGCGTGACGGTCAACACCGTGCTGCAGGGCGCGTGGGGACTGCTGCTCGCCGAGCTGACCGGCCGGGCCGACGTGCTGTTCGGCGCGACCGTTTCGGGCAGGCCACCGGCTATCACCGGTGTCGACGGCATCGTCGGGATGTTCGTGAACACCGTGCCGGTTCGGGTGCGGTGCAAGCCATCCGACACCGTGGCCCAGTTCCTGGCCCGCTTGCAGAACCAACAGGCCGCGCTGCTGGAGCACCACCACATCGGACTCACCGACCTGCGACAGCTCACCGGACTCGATGAACTGTTCGACACCCTCGTCGCGTTCGAGTCATATCCGATGGACCGGATCGGGATCAGCGACGCGCGCACCGACGCGGGGATCGAAGTGACCGGCATCCGGCCGCTCACCGGCACCCACTATCCGGTGACGGTGGTGGCGACACCCGATCCACACCTGCGAATCGCGTTGCAGTACCAGCGAAATCGGTTCGATCGGGCCGGCGCCGATGACATCGCGACACGGTTCGCGCGGGTGCTCGGCTGGCTGGCCGGTGCGCCGGATCGGCGGCTGGCCACGCTGGACCTGTTGACCGGGGCCGAGCACGACCGGCTGTCGCGGTACAACGACACCGCGGCGCCCTGCTCCGCGATGACGATGCCGGAACTGGTCGAACGGCAGACTGCCAGGACACCCGACGCGGTCGCGGTCGTCGACGGCTCGGCGACATTGACCTACCTCGAGCTGAACGCACGGGCAAACCTGTTGGCGCACAGTCTTATCGAGAACGGCGTGGGCCGGGAGAGCGTTACCGCGGTCGCGCTGTCGCGATCGGCCGAATTGGTCATCGCGATCCTGGCGGTGCTGAAAGCGGGCGGCGCCTACTTGCCGATCGATCCAGAATTCCCCGGTGCGCGACTGGAGTTCGTCCTTCGTGACGCCGAACCGCTGCTCATCCTCACCGACGCGCGGACGATATCGATGCTGCCCGACACGGAGATACCGAGACTGTCCATCGAGGAGATCGCCGCGGGACGCGATGACGATCCTGTCCGTAATGCGTTGCCGGACAACCTCGCCTACCTCATGTACACCTCCGGATCGACCGGGACACCCAAGGGTGTCGCGATCACGCACGGCAACGTCGTCAACGGTGTCGCCCAGCTGGTCGACCGCCTCGGTGTGCCCAAGGGTTGGCGGATGCTCGCGGGCACCTCCATCGGCTTCGACGTGTCGGTATTCGAGATGTTCACTACGCTGAGTACCGGCGGCTGCGTCGAGGTGGTCAGGGACGTGCTCGTACTAGGCGAGCGGCCGAACTGGACGGGCGGTGTGATCAGCACGGTCCCTTCGGCTTTCGGCGAACTCACCGATCGGCTGGCCGACCGGATCGAGACCGATGCGGTGGTGTTCGCGGGCGAGGCGTTGCCGTCGGCGCTGACCGCGCGCGTCCGCGCCGCACTGCCCGGTGTGCGAATGATCAACGCGTACGGCCAAAGTGAGACCTTCTACGCCACCGCCTTCGCCTTGGCGGCGCACGAGACACCGTCGGCCGAGGGCAGCGTGCCGATCGGCAGTCCGCTCGGCAACGTCCGGGTGTATGTGCTGGGCCCGGCGCTGCGGCCGGTGCCGCCGGGCGTGGTCGGCGAAATGTACGTGGCGGGCGCGAGTATGGGCCGCGGTTATCACCGAGCCGCCGGACCAAGCGCGAGCCGGTTCGTCGCCGACCCGTTCGGTCTTCCCGGTGCCCGCATGTACCGCACCGGCGATCTCGGCCGGTGGACCGCCGACGCGGTGCTCGAGTATGCCGGTCGCGCGGATACGCAGATCAAGATCCGCGGCTACCGGGTCGAGCCCGCCGAGGTCGAGGCGGCGCTCGCCGAGCACCCGTCGGTCCGGCAGGCGGTCGTCGTCGCCGACCACACCGGCTCGGCGGCGCGGTTGGTCGGGTACGCGGTGCTCGGCGACCCGACGTCCCCCGACGAGTTGCGGGCGTTCGTTGCGCAGCGGCTGCCGGCGTTTCTGGTGCCCGCCGCGGTAGTCGTGGTCGAGCGATTCCCCTTGACCCCCAGCGGAAAGCTGGATCGCCGGGCCCTGCCGGCACCGGAATTCGCAGGTACCAGATACCGGGCGCCACGCACGCCGAACGAGCATGCGCTGGTAGCGCTGTTCGGCGAGGTGCTCGGTGTCGAACGGGTCGGCATCGACGACGACTTCTTCGCACTCGGCGGCCATTCGCTGCTCGCCACCCGCCTCGTCGGCCGGATCAGGGCCGAGCTCGGCGTCGAGGTGCCGATCCGGACCGTTTTCGACGCGGCGACGGTGGCCCGGCTGGCGAGCGGGCTCGGTGCCGGATCGCGAATCAGGCCCGCGCTCGTGCGCGCGGCGCGGCCCGAATCGGTGCCGTTGTCGTTCGCCCAGCGGCGCATGTGGTTCATCGATCGCTTCGAAGGGCCTTCCGCCACTTACAATCTCGTGCTCGCCGTGCGCCTGCACGGGGTGCCGGACACGACTGCGCTCGGTTCGGCGATCCAGGACGTGATCGGTCGGCACCAGACCCTGCGGACCTTGATCGTCGAGGAAGAGACCGGCGCGGCGGCGTCGCGCGTACTGCCCGTCGAGGATGTGCCGCAATGCCTTTCGGTCATCCCGGTGGCCGAGCAGGAGCTGTCCGGCGCCGTCGCCGCCGTCGCGGCGCACGAGTTCGACCTGTATGCCCGCATCCCGATGCGCGCCGAGTTGCTGCGCGTCGCTCCTGACGAACACGTGCTCGTCCTGGTAATCCACCACATCGCTGCGGACGGTGGGTCCGCGGCGGCGTTGACCCGCGACCTGTCACGGGCTTACACGGCGCGGCTGGCGGGACGGACACCCGATTGGCCGGAACTGCCTGTGCAGTACGCGGATTACGCGCTCTGGCACGCCGAAATGCTCGGCGACGAGGCTGATCCAGACAGTCTGCTCGCCGAACAGTTCGGCTACTGGCAGCGGGAACTGGCGAATGTGCCCGCGCCTCTCGCGCTCCCGACGGACCGCCCCCGCCCGCCGGTCGCGAGCCATCGCGGCGGCCGGGTGCATTTCACCATCGACCCCCAGGTGATGGCCGATGTGGACACCGTCGCACGCCGCGCCGGTGCCACCGCGTCCATCGTGCTTCAGTCGGCCCTGTCCGTACTGCTGCATCAGCTGGGGGCAGGCACCGACATCACGATCGGTTCGCCGATCGAAGGCCGGACCGATGCGGCCCTCGTCGACCTGGTCGGGTTCTTCGTCAACACCTGGGTGCTCCGGGTCGGCCTGGACGGGAACCCTCCGTTCGCCGAGCTGCTCGATCAGGTGCGCGACAAGGCGATGGCGGCCTACGACAACCAGGACGCCCCCTTCGAGCGGTTGGTCGAGTTGCTCAACCCCGAGCGGTCGACCGCGTATCAGCCGCTGTTCCAGGTGATGTTCGCCTGGCAGAACACGGCGCCGTTCGCGCTCGACCTCCCCGGCCTTCGGGTCGAGCAGGAGGCGACCCCGCCGGTAGCCGCCAAGTTCGACCTGCTCGTCAACCTCACTCCCGATCCGGAGACCGGCGGTGCGATCGGTGTGCTCGAATACGCGACGGACCTGTTCGACCACGACACCGTCGCACTGATCGCCACGCGCTATGGGCGGGTGCTGCGCCAGGTCGTCGCCGATCCGGCGCGGCGGATCGGCGCGGTCGAGATCATGGACGCGGCCGAACGCGAGCGAATGGTGCAGGGCCGCAACCAGACCGCGGCACCGCTGCCCCCGGTGACCGTCGTAGACCTGTTCGAACGCCGGGTCGCCGAGATGCCCGGCGCGCTCGCCTTGGTGTCGGCCGGCGCCGAGCTCACCTACCGAGAGCTCGCCGATCGGGCCGTCCGGGTCGCCAATGCGCTGCGCGACAGGGGAGTTGGCCCCGAGACCTTGGTGGCCGTCGCGCTGCCGAGGACGCCGGACCTGGTGGTCGCCCTGCTTGCGGTGCTGATGGCCGGTGGCGCCTATGTACCGATCGACCCGGCGTATCCGAGCGGGCGGCTCGACCACGTGCTGACCGAGGCGAGTCCCAGGTTGATCCTCAGCGACGCCGACACGGCGGAAGTGTTGCCCGCCACCACTATTCCCGTAGTGCACCTCACTGAGCTGCGCGGTGCGACAGACCGGCGTCCGGTGCCGATCCGGCCGCATAGCCTGGCGTACGTGATGTACACGTCCGGGTCGACCGGCATCCCGAAGGGCGTCGCGATCACGCACGAAAGCGTCGCCAACGGGCTGCTCGCGCTGATCTCCACGGTGGGCGTGACGCGCGAAACCCGGACGTTCGCAGGCACCTCGATCAACTTCGACGTCTCGCTGTTCGAGCTGTTCACCACCCTGTGCGCGGGCGGGATCGTCGAATTGGTCCGTGACGTACTCGTGCTCGGCGAACGCGACGACTGGACCGGTGGCGTGCTCAGCACCGTGCCCTCGGTGCTGTCCGGGCTCATCGGGCAACTCGCAGGCAAGATCGACGTGGACACCATTGTCTTCGCGGGTGAGGCCTTGCGCTCCGGGCTGGTGCGTAGCGTGCGCGACGCGCTGCCCGGCACCCGGCTGATCAACGCGTACGGGCAGAGCGAATCCTTCTACGCCAGCGTGTTCGAGATCCAGGAGCTCGGCGACGTCGCGAACACCGGCGCGGTGCCGATCGGTCGCCCTCTGGCCAACATGCGGATGTATGTGCTCGGTGCGGGTTTGGCGCCGGTGCCGGTCGGCGTGGTCGGCGAGCTGTACGTCGGCGGTCTCGTCGGCCGCGGCTACCACGGTCGCGGCGGGCTCACCGCCGAGCGGTTCGTCGCCGATCCGTTCGGCACCGCGGGTGCGCGGATGTACCGCACCGGCGACCTGGCCCGCTGGAATGCCTTGGGGCAGTTGGAGTACGCGGGCCGCGCCGACAGTCAGGTCAAGGTGCGCGGTTTCCGGATCGAGCCCGGCGAGATCGAGGCGGTCCTCACCGCGCACCCGGCGGTGACCCAGTCGGTCGTGGTCGCCAGGGACAACCCGAGCGGCGGTCGGCGGCTGGTCGGCTACGTCGTCGCGGGAACGACCGGCGTGCACGACGATGTCGACCTGACGGCCGGTGTCTCGGCGGCGGAGCTGCGCGGTTTCGTGTCGGCTCGGCTGCCCGACTACCTGGTGCCGTCGGCGTTCGTGCTGCTCGACCGGTTGCCGCTGGCGGTGAACGGGAAGCTGGACCGAAACGCGTTGCCCGAGCCCGGGTTCGGCGGCGGCTCGTACCGGGCGCCGGATTCGGTCGAGGAGCGCCTCTTGGCCGGGGTGTACGCCGAGGTGCTCGGCCTGGACGAGGTTGGTGCCGATGACGACTTCTTCGCCGTCGGCGGGGACAGCATCCGCTCGATCCAGGTGGTCGCCCGCGCGCGGGCGTTGGGTATCGACCTCACGCCCCGCCAGGTGTTCGAGTGCCGGACCGTCGCCATGCTTGCCGACGCCGTGGTGTTGGACCGGAAGGACGGCGGCCGACCGGTCCTGCCGGAGCTCGACGGGGGCGGCGTCGGCCGGCTACCGCTGCCGCCCGCGGCGCGGCATCTGCTCGAACTCGGCGGCGGCTACAACCGGTTCGCCATGTCGATGGTGGTGCGGTTGCCCGGCGAGATCACCTGGGACGGTCTGGTCGCCAGCCTGACGGCCGTCGTCGAGCGACACGACATGCTGCGATCCCGGTTGGTGACCGGACCGGACGCGGGTCTGGTCGTCGACCCGCCGGACTCGATGGACCTCGCCCGGCTGGTCCGGTGCGCCGACTGGCATCCCGAGCAGTCGTGGGACGACCGCATTCGCGACGAATTGGATACCGCTGCGGGCGAACTCGACCCCGCCGCCGGAGTGATGGCGCGGTTCGTCCGGCTGGGTGAGCCGGACGGGCCGGGCTGGCTGCTGCTGGTGCTGCACCACCTGGTGGTCGACGGCGTGTCCTGGCGCATCCTGCTGCCCGATCTCGCGGCCGCGTGGGAACGGGTGCGCGACGAGCGGCCGGTCGCGTTGCCGAGCGTGACGACCTCGGCACGGCGCTGGTCGCACGCACTGGTGGACGAGGCCGCCCGGCCCGAACGAATTGCCGAATTGGCTTTGTGGCGAACCATTTTGAGCGGAACCGATCCGCTGATCGGGTCGCGGCCGCTCGACCCCGCGGTGGATGTGGCGGCCACGGTCGAGACGGTGCGGGTCGAGCTACCGGCGTCGACGACGAAGGCGTTGCTGACCGCGGTGCCCTCGGCGTTTCACGGCAGTGTCGAAGACGGGCTGCTCGCCGCGCTCGCGGTCGCGGTGCGTGCATGGCGTGGCACCGAGGACAGCTCGGTACTGCTGCGGCTGGAAGGGCACGGCAGAGCGGAACAGGTGGTGCCCGGTGCCGACCTTTCGCGCACGGTCGGTTGGTTCACCAGCATGTTCCCGGTTCGGCTCGATATCGCGGGCGTCGAGATCGCTGAGGTGCTCGACGGCGGCGCCGCGGTCGCCGGTCTGGTCAAGTCGATCAAGGAACAGCTGCTGGCGATTCCGGACAAGGGCATCGGCTACGGCCTGCTGCGCTACCTCAACCCGGAGACGGCGGCCGAGCTCGCTTCGCTTCCTGGGCAACAACTCGGGTTCAACTATCTCGGTCAGCTCGCCGTCAGCGATTTGCCGTCGGCCGCAAGGGAGGCCGGCTGGCAGGCCATCCCCGGCATCGGGGCGCCGCGCCCGGACGCGGACCTGCCCGCGATGTCGGCGCTGGAAATCGCCTCCGCCGTCACCGATTCCGATGGGGGACCGCGGCTGTCCGCCGTGTTCAGTTACGCGGCAGGGGTGCTCACGCAGGCGCGGGTTCGGGCGCTCGCGGAGCTGTGGTGTGCTGTGCTGACCGGGTTGGCCGGACACGTGGCGCGACCCGGCGCCGGTGGACTGACACCCTCCGACCTTGCCCTGGTATCGGTCGGCCAACCCGAAATCGACTCCTGGGAACGGGATTACCCGGGAGTCACCGATGTATGGCCGACCACCCCGACCCAATCCGGTCTGCTGTTCCACAGCGAGCTGGCCGGTGACTCGTTCGACGCTTACCACATGCAGCTGGTGTTGCACCTGTCCGGCGCGGTCGATCCGGCGCGGATGCGGGCGGCGGGCCAGGCCGTGTTGCGGCGTTATCCGAATCTGCGGACCGCGTTCGTGCAGGATGCCGCGGGCGGTGCGGTGCAGATCGTGCTGAACGACGTCGAATTGCCCTGGCACGACCTGGATTTGACCGAACTCGCCGAAGACGCGCGTGCCGAGGCGTTCGAACGGCTGCTTGTCCGAGACCACGCCACCCACTTCGATCCCGCGGTCCCGCCATTGCTGCGGATGACGTTGGTACGGATGGGATCACAGCAGGCGGAGTTGGTGCTCAGCGTCCACCACGCGCTGTTCGACGGCTGGTCGCTGCCGTTGCTGATGGCGGAGTTGTTGCGCCTCTACGGATCAGGCGGGGACCCGGCAGGACTGACGAGGGCGCGTCCGTACCGCGATTTCCTGGTCTGGTTGGCCGAGCGGGACGCCGCGGCGTCGGCCGAGGCCTGGGCGGCCGAGCTCGCCGGGCTGGACGAGCCGACCATGCTGCTCGCCGGGGCCAGGCAAGGCGCAATAGGGGGCCGGCCCGCCCAGGCCGAGGTCGTGCTGCCCATCGAGACCGCTCGTGAGGTATCAAGGCGCGCAGCGGAACTCGGTATTACAGCGAATACGGTCGTGCAGGCCGCGTGGGCGATCGTGCTCGGCCAGCTGACCGGACGAGCCGATGTGGTGTTCGGCGCCACCGTCTCCGGTCGCCCGGCCGCGCTGACCGGTGCCGACGCCATGATCGGGTTGTTCATCAACACGCTGCCGGTGCGGGTGCGCTGCACGCCGGGGCGCACGCTCGCCGAACTGCTCACCGACCTGCAGAATCGGCAGGCGGCTCTGATGGATCACCACCACCACGGGCTCGCCGATATCCAGCAGGCGGCCGGACTCGGCAACCTGTTCGACACCCTGGTGGTGTTCGAATCCTTCCCCGTCGACCGCACCGGTCTCGCCGACGCGCATACGGCGGCGGGGGTCTCGATCACCGGAATCCGCTCGCAGACCGGCACCCACTATCCGCTGATGGTGGTGGCCGATACGGCGCCCTACCTGCGCGTTGTCCTGCAATACCAGGACAACTTGTTCGACGAGCACGAGGTAGGCAACATCGCGGCCCGGATGGCCAGGGTGCTCGGCCAACTCGCGACCGACCCCACCGTGCCGATCAGCCGGGTGGACACCCTGGACCCGATCGAGCGGGAGCTGGTGCTGCGCAAGCTCAACGACACCGAGGTGCCGCTCCCGCCGCTGACCTACCCCCAACTGTTCGAACGCCAGGTCGCCGCGACGCCGGACGCGCTGGCCGTGCTCTGCGGCGACGTCAGCCTGACCTACCTGGAGCTGAACGCGCGGGCAAATCGACTGGCCCGCTGGCTGATTCGGCACGGCGTCGGCCCCGAGCGGCGGGTTGCGCTTGCGTTGCCGAGGTCGGCGCAGGTCGTGGTGGCGATGCTCGCGGTGCTCAAGGCGGGCGGCGCGTACCTGCCGGTCGACCCGGACTATCCGCTCGACCGGGTGCGGTACATGATCGTCGACGCAGCACCGGTGGCGGTACTCACCGACACCGCGACGGCGCCGGTGCTGCCGGAGACGGACGTGCCGTTCCTGTTCATCGATGACGCGACGGATGCGGGCACGGCCACCGCCGCGAACCTCTCCGATGCCGATCGTGGCGGCCTGCTCCGCCCGGCCAACCTGGCCTACCTGGTGTACACCTCCGGTTCGACCGGACGCCCGAAAGGCATTGCCACCACGCATCGCAACATGGTCAACGGCGCCATCGCGATGGCCGCGCTGCTCGGCGACAAACCGGCGCCGCGCTCGCTCGTCAGCACGTCGGTATCGTTCGATGCCTCGGTATTCGAGATCTTCACCGCGCTCAGCGTCGGCGGCAGCGCCGAGGTGATCCGCGATGTGCTTGCCCTCGGCGAGCTCGACCGGTGGTCGGGCGGGGTGATCACCACGGTGCCTTCGGCATTCGAGGAGGTGCTCAATCACGCGCGCACCGAGATCGCCGCGGACACCATCGTGCTCGGCGGTGAGCCGTTGACCTCGGCGATGGTCGAGCGCACCAGAACCGCCGTACCCGGCGTCCAGGTCATCAACGGCTACGGGCCGACCGAGACGTTCTACGCGACCGCCTTCCCCGTCCCCGACGCCGGGAACGGCACGGCGGCAGCGGATTCCGTGCCGATCGGCCGGCCACTTGCCAACGCGCGGATGTATGTGCTCGACGCGTGGCTGCGGCCGGTCCCGACCGGCGTCGTCGGCGAGTTGTACATCGCCGGTGCCGGTTTGGCGCGCGGATACCTCGGACGGCCAGGGCTGACCGCGGCACGGTTCGTCGCCGACCCGTTCGGTTCGGACGGGTCGCTGTACCGCACCGGTGATCTGGTGCGATGGACCGCGGCGGGGGTACTCGAGTACTCCGGGCGTGTCGACGACCAGGTGAAGGTGCGGGGTTTCCGCATCGAACTAGGGGAGGTCGAGGCCGCGCTCACCGCGTATCCCGGTGTGGCACAGGCCGTTGTGGTGGCGCGCGAGTTCGCCGGTGCCGGTGGCAAACGATTGATCGGCTACGTGGTGCCCGAGGCAACGGGCACCGCGCTGGACGGTGCGGCGGTGCGTCAGTTCGTCAACGAGCGGCTGCCCGACTTCATGGTGCCCGCGCTGGTGGCGGTGATCGATGCCCTGCCGCTGACCCTGAACGGGAAGCTCGATCGTAAAGCGCTGCCCGAGTTGGATTTCGCGTCCGCGATGCAGTATCGACCCCCGCGTGATCAGCGGGAGCGGGCGCTGGCGGCGCTGTTCGGCGAGGTGCTCGGCGTCGAGCGCGTCGGCATCGACGACGACTTCTTCCTACTCGGCGGCCATTCGCTGCTCGCCACCCGGCTGATCGGCCGGATGCGCGGGGAGTTGGGCGTCGAGCTGCCGATTCGCCTGGTGTTCGAATCCCCGACCGTCGCCGGGCTGGCGGGCCGCCTGGACAGCGCCGCCCCATCGCGCAGGCCCAAGCTGCGCAGAATGACCGAGGAGTGACATGGTCCCGCTTTCCTACGCCCAACGGCGGTTGTGGTTTCTCTACCGCTTCACCGGGCCGTCGCCGACCTACAACTTCCCCGCGGTGTTCTGGCTGCGCGGCACGCTCGATGTCGAGGCGCTGGTCGCCGCGATCGGCGATGTCGTCGCCAGGCACGACAGCCTGCGGACGCTGATCGTCGAGGACGACGCGGGTACGCCGATGCAACAGGTGCTGCGCGCGGACGACGTGCGGTTGGACGTGCCGATGCGGCCGGTGCCTGCCGACGAGGTGGACGCCGTGATCGCCGAGATGTACGAGTGCCCGTTCACGCTGTCCGACGAGATTCCGATCCGGGCGCGGGTGCTGCGCTGCTCGGCTACCGAACACGTGCTGGTGCTGATGATCCACCACGTCTCGGTCGACGGCGGTTCGATCGTGCCGTTCGTCAGGGACCTCGCCACCGCCTATCAGGCCCGGCTCGCCGGTGCCGCGCCCGGCTGGTACCCACTGCCGGTCCGGTACGTGGATTACACACTGTGGCAACAGGAACTGCTCGGCAGTGCCGCCGACACCGACAGCTTGCTCGCGGCTCAGGTCGGCTATTGGCGGCAGGAATTGGCGGGCATACCCCAGCCGCTGCGGCTGCCGGTGGATCGGCCCCGGCCCGCCATCATGGGCAATCGCGGCGGTTCGGTCGACGTCGTCGTCGAGCCGGAACTGTTCGCGGCCGTGCGGGATTTGGCACATCGTCAGGACGCGACCGTGTCGATGGTGTGCCAGGCCGCCGTCGCCGTCCTGCTGCACCGGCTCGGCGGCGGTGACGATCTCACGATGGGCTCGCCGATCGCGGGCCGCACCGACGAGGCGCTGGTCGACATGGTCGGGTTCTTCGTCAACACCTGGGTGCTCCGGGTCGGATTGGCCGGGAATCCGTCGTTCGACGAGGTACTGCGGCAGGTGCGGGAGAAGGCGCTGACCGCCTACGAGAACCAGGACGCGCCGTTCGAACGCCTGGTAGAGCTGCTCAACCCGGACCGATCGCTGGCATACCATCCCTTTTTCCAGGTCATGGTCGCGTGGCAGAACTTCACCAGGCTCGACCTGGAATTGCCCGGCCTGGTGATCACCCCGCAGCTGTTCGCCGCCACCACCGCGAAGTTCGACCTGTTCTTCAATTTCGGCCCGGACGCCACCGGGGCGGGTGCGCGTGGCGTCATCGAGTACGCGGCCGACCTGTTCGACCGGTCGACGGTCGAGCTGATCGGCGCGCGACTGTGCGATGTGCTGCGTCAGATCGTGGCCGAGCCACGGCGCACCGTAGGCGCGATCGACGTGCTCCAACCCGGTGAGACGGACTGGTTGCTCGGCACGCTCAACGACACCGCCGCTCCCGCATCGGATCTGACGATTCACGCGGCGTTCCGACGCCGGGCCGCCGCGAACCCGGACGCCGTCGCGGTGCAAAGCGGCGACGCGACCCTGACCTATCAGGAACTCGACCGGCTCGCGGACACGCTGGCGGGCAACCTGATTCGGCACGGCGTCGGTCCGGAGTCGCTGGTGGCGGTTGCGCTGCCGCGCTCGCCCGAGCTGGTGATCACTTACCTCGCGGTGCTCCGGGCGGGCGGGGCGTACCTGCCGATCGACCTCGACTACCCGGCCGACCGAGTGGCGTTCATGCTGCGTGACGCCGCGCCCGTCGTCGTGGTCACGGACGGGACGTTCACCGCACCGGACGGGCAGCCGCAGCTGCGGATCGACCAATTGCGCTGCACCACCAACGAATTGGTTCCGGAGATCTCTTGCGGCGGTGACCGGCTCGCGTACGTCATGTACACGTCGGGGTCGACCGGCGTACCCAAGGGGGTGGCGGTGACGCACAAGGGTGTGGTTGGTCTGGCGCAAGACCAGCGGTACCGCGGCGGTGCCCACGAGCGAGTGCTGTTGCACTCACCGCACGTGTTCGACTCCTCGACCTATGAGTTGTGGGTGCCTTTGCTGGGTGGCGGCCGGGTGGTCGTCGCCCCGGCCGAGATGCTCGACTCAACGAGGTTGGCGGCGTTGGTCACCGGTCGGCAGCTCACCGGATTATGGCTGACCGCAGGGTTGTTCGGTGTCGTGGTCGATCAGGATCCGGGGTGCCTGGCAGGCGTGCGTGAGGTGTGGGTCGGTGGCGATGTGGTGTCTCCGGCCGCAGTCACGCGGGTGCTGGAGGCGTGTCCCGGCCTTGTCGTGGTGAACGGTTATGGGCCAACGGAGACAACGGTTTTCGCTACGTGTCATCGGGTGGCACAGGAGTCGCTTGGTACGTCCGTGCCAATTGGTCAGCCGATGGACAACATGCGGGTCTATGTACTCGATGAGTGCTTGCGGCCGGTGCCACCGGGTGTGGTCGGCGAGTTGTATGTGGCGGGTTTCGGTGTAGCGCGCGGTTACCTGGGACGGTCGGGCCTGACCGCTGAGCGGTTCGCGGCCTGTCCGTTCGCCGCTGGCGAGCGAATGTATCGGACCGGTGATCTGGCGGCGTGGAATTCCGTGGGCGCGTTGAACTTCCATGGCCGGGCGGATAACCAGGTGAAGGTGCGCGGTTTCCGCATCGAGCCGGGGGAGGTGGAGGCCGTGCTGACCGAGCATCCCGCGGTGTCGGGCGCGGTCGTGGTCGCCGGTGCGGACAAGGAGAACGACGCGCGGTTGGTCGCCTATGTCGTGCCGGACCTGACCCGCACCGGCGCACCGGCCGAGCAGGTGCGCGAATGGCGCGAGGTCTACGAACGGATGTACGAGACGGGCGTTGCCGAACTGGGGGAGGACTTCTCGGGCTGGAATTCCAGTTACACCGGCAAGCCCATTCCGCTCGACGAAATGCGGCAGTGGCGCGACGCGGCGGTCGAGCGAGTGCTGTCGACCGCGCCGCGCCGGGTGCTCGAGATCGGTGTCGGCTCCGGACTGCTGCTGGCACACCTGGTTCCGCACGTCGACGAATACTGGGGAACGGACTTCTCCGCGACGGTGATCGACCGGCTGCGCAGGCAGGTCGCCGAGGCGGGCTTGGCGGACCGAATCCAGCTGCGCTGCCTCGCGGCCGACGATGTCTCGGGTCTGCCCGCCGGGTCCTTCGACACGATCGTGCTGAATTCGGTTGTCCAATACTTCCCGGATGCGGGCTATCTCGATCGAACGCTGAGCGCGGCGATGGGGCTGTTGGCGCCGGGCGGCCGCGTCATCGTCGGCGACGTGCGTAATGCCCGCACGCTGCGCCTGCTGCACACCGCGGTGCATCGCGCGCGCTACCCGGGTGCCACCGAGGCCACCGTGCGGGCCGCCGTCGAGCACGCCGTTTTCCTGGAGAAGGAATTGGTGCTCGACCCGGAATGGTTCACCAGGTGGGCGGCGGACGGTAAGGCGGCCGGCGTGGATATCCAGCTGAAATCCGGTGCCGCACAGAACGAATTGACCCAGCATCGCTACGAGGTCGTCCTGCACAAGGCGCCTGCCGCGCCGGTTTCGCTCGGTGACCTGCCGGTGCTGACCTGGGGCGAGCAGGTGCGTGAGCTGGCGGACGTCGAGGCGTTCTGCCGGAACGGGGCTGCCCGCGCGACGCGGATCGCGGCCATCCCGAACGCGCGCCTGACCGGCAGCGCCGTCGATCCGCAGGAGCTGCGAGAGTTGGCTGCCGGACTGGGTTGGGGTTCGCTGGTCACCTGGTCCGAGGCGGCCGAGAACTTCGACGCGGTGCTCTGGCCGGACGGTGCTGCCGATCCGAGCCCGCTATCCGGCGGTTATTTCCCGGGCAACCGCACCGATCGACTGCTGACCAACAATCCGGCGGGCGTGCGCGACGTCGGCGCGGTGCTCGCGGCACTGCGCGAGTACCTGCGCGAGCGACTTCCCGACTACATGGTGCCGTCCGCCGTCGTCGCCATCGGCCGAATCCCGTTGACGCCCAACGGAAAGCTGGACCGACGGGCACTGCCCGCACCCGACTACGCCGGGTCCGGCGGCGGACGTGCGCCGCGGACCCCGCAGGAGGGCGTGCTCGCCGGGCTGTTCGCCGAGGTGCTCGGGTTGAGCCAGGTCGGCGTCGACGACGACTTCTTCGCCATGGGCGGGCATTCGCTGCTTGCCATCCGGCTTGTCGGCCGCATCCGGGCCGAGCTCGGCGTCGAGGTGCCGGTGCGGGTGGTGTTCGAAACCGGGACCGTAGCCGGGCTGGCCACCGCCGTCGAGACCGCGCAGCAGGCGCGACTGCCGCTGACTCCGCAGGCCCGTCCCGAGCGGGTGCCGCTGTCGTTCGCCCAGCAGCGGGTCTGGTTCCGGCACCTGTTCGAGGACTCGTCGACCACCTACAACATGCCGACGATGCTCCGATTACGCGGCAGGCTCGATGTCGCCGCGTTGCGGACGGCGGTCCGGGATGTGATCGGCAGGCACGAGAGTCTGCGCACGCTGATCGCCGAAGACGACGACGGTATGCCCTACCAGCACATTCTGTCGACTGAGCGGGCGCAGGCCGAGGTGACCGTCCATGACGTCGAGCCGACGGATCTTCCCGCCGCGCTGGCCGATGTGGCCGGCCACCGGTTCGACCTCTCCGCCGAGATCCCGTTGCGTGCCAAGGTTTTCCGCATAGCCGACGACGACAACGTACTCGCGCTCGTGCTGCACCACATCGCGGGCGACGGCAGCTCCGCCGCCCCGCTGGTGCGCGATCTCGCGCTGGCGTACCAGGCCCGCACGGCGGGACAGCCGCCGGATTGGCGGCCGCTGGCTGTGCAGTACGCCGACTACGCCATCTGGCAACGGTTGATGCTCGGCGAGGAATCCGACCCGGACAGCCCGGCGGCGATCCAGGCCGAGTACTGGCGCCAGGAACTGGCAGGCGCGCCCGAACCGCTACCGTTGCCGCTGGACCGACCGCGCGGCGCGCAAGCCGGAAGGCGGGCCGACCAGGTCGAATTCGACATCGGCGCAGAGCTTTTCGCCGGTATCGAAGGACTGGCGCGGGATCGGGGCGTGACGGTCTCGATGGCACTGCAGGCTGCGCTTGCCATCCTGCTGCACCGGATGGGCAGCGGCGCGGACATCACGATCGGCGCACCGCAGGCGGGCCGCGTCGACCACGCGCTGACCGACCTGGTCGGCATCTTCGTCAACATCTGGGTGCTGCGCGTGCGGCTCGGCGGTGACCCGTCGTTCGCGCGACTACTCGACCAGGTCAGGGACCGGGCGCTGGCCGCGTACGACAACCAGGACGTGCCGTTCGACCGCCTCGTCGAGCTGCTCAACCCCAGCCGTGCCGCGGGCTATCACCCGCTGTGCCAGGTCGTGCTGGCCTGGCAGAACAGTACGGCCGCCGAGCTGCGCCTGCCGGGGTTGGCGGCGACGGTCGAGCCGGTTTCCGGTAGCGGCACACCGAAATTCGACCTGTTCTTCAATCTGGCTCCCGACCCCGCGCGCGGCGGTGCCGTCGGCTATGTCGAGTTCGACGCGGGCCTGTTCGACCGCGCGGCCATGGTCGAGCTCGTGCACCGATTCCAGCGGGTGCTGGCGCAGGCCGTCGCCGATCCGGCGTTGCCGACCGGCGCGTTCGATGTGCTCGTACCCGGCGAGCACGACAGGGTGGTCACCGAGCTCAACGACACGGCAACACCGCTGCCGCTGGACACGATCCCGGCGATGTTCCGCAGGCAAGCCACCGCGACACCGGACGCGATCGCGGTAACGGCCGACACCAGATCGCTCACCTACCGGGAACTCGACCGCCGCTCCGACCGGATGGCGGCCAACCTGCTGCACCGTGGCGTCGAGCCGGAATCGGTGGTGGCCGTTGCTTTGCCGAGGTCGCTGGACTACGTGATCACCGTGCTTGCCGTGCTGAAGGCCGGTGGCGGGTATCTGCCGGTCGATCCGGGATATCCGGCCGAGCGGGTGGCATTCATGCTGCGCGACGCGCGCCCGCTGATGCTGGTGTGCACCCTCGACGACGCCGATCCGCGGGACGGCGACCACTGCCCGCGGGTGGCGGTCGACGAGCTCGGTGCTGCGACGGACCAGCAGCTGCCGAATGTGGTTGCACAGGGCGGCTGCCTCGCCTACGTGATGTACACGTCGGGATCCACGGGCGTGCCCAAAGGCGTTGCGGTGACCCATCGAGCGGTAGTAGGTCTGGCCGCGGACCGCCGGTACCGCGACGGCGCCCACGAGCACGTGTTACTGCACTCGCCGCAGTCGTTCGACTCCTCGACCTATGAGCTGTGGGTGCCGTTGCTCGGCGGCGGCCGGGTCGTCGTCGCCCCGGCCGAGGTGCTCGACGTTGCGACGTTGTCCGCGTTGGTCACCGGTCGGCAGCTCACCGGATTGTGGTTGACGGCGGCATTGTTCGCGGTTCTTGTCGACCAGGACCCGAAGTGCCTGGTCGGCCTGCGCGAGGTGTGGGTCGGCGGCGACGTGGTTTCCGCGTCCGCCGTCACGCGGGTGCTCGACGCGTGCCCCGGACTCGCCGTGGTCAATGGCTATGGGCCTACGGAGACAACGGTTTTCGCTACGAGTCACCGGGTGTCGCCGGAATCGCTTGGTACGGTCGTACCGATCGGTCGGCCGATGGACAACATGCGCACCTACGTACTGGACGAGCGCCTGCGGCCGGTGCCGCCGGGGGTGGCCGGTGAGCTGTACGTCGCCGGTGCCGGTGTGGCGCGCGGATATCTGCGGCGTCCGGGACTGACCGCTGAGCGTTTCGTGGCCTGTCCGTTCGGTTCAGGCGATCGGATGTACCGGACCGGCGATCTCGTCAGCTGGAATGCAGTGGGGGAGTTGGTATTCCGTGGTCGAGTCGATGATCAGGTGAAGGTGCGGGGTTTCCGGATCGAACCGGGGGAGATCGAGGCCGCCCTGACGGCGCACCCCGGAGTCGCCCAGGCGGCGGTGGTCGCCCGCGACGGCGGCAGCCGCCTGGTCGCCTACGTGGTCGCGACGCGGCCCGAACCAGGCGACCTGCGCGCATACTTGGCGACCCGGCTGCCGAGTTTCATGGTGCCCGCGGCGGTCGTCGAGCTCGATCGATTGCCGTTCACCCCGAACCACAAACTGGACCGGGCCGCATTGCCGGACCCGGAATTCGCCGCGACGGAGTATCGGCCGCCGCGCACCGAGGACGAGGTGCGGCTCGCCGCGCTGTTCACCGAACTGCTCGGCGTAGACCGGGTCGGCCTCGACGACGACTTCTTCGACCTCGGCGGTCAATCGCTGCTCGCCATCCGGCTGGCCAGCCGAATCAAGGCGACCATGGGGATCGCGGTGCCGGTGCGGACGGTGTTCCAGCATTCGGTCGTCGCCGACCTCGCGGCCAACCTCAGGACCGACACCGGCGACGCGGCGGCGGATCCGCTCGCGCCCGTGCTGCCGATGCGCACCACCGGGCAATGGCCGCCACTGTGGCTGATCCGGGCCGGAGGCGGATTGTGCTGGCCGTACTTGGGATTCGTCAACTATCTGCCCGATCGGCAGCTGTACGGCATCCAGGCGCGTGAGTTCGACCGCACGCGCCCGAGACCGAGTTCCGTGGGGGAGATGGTCGACGACTATGTGGCACAGGTGCTGTCGATCCAGCCCGAGGGGCCGTACCGCCTGATGGGCTGGTCCGCGGGCGGCGCCTACGCGCACGCGATGGCCGTCGAACTGCGCCGCCGCGGACACGAGGTCGACCTGCTCGCCATGCTGGACGCCGCCACCAACGGCGGTGGCGGGGCGATGGCCGAGGTCTCCGACGACGACGTGCTCGACGACATGCGCAGCCGCGACATGATCCGGGACTTTCTCGGCCCCGCCGAGGACGAGGCCGAACTCGAACAGCTGCTGTTGACCGTCGCCGCCATCACCAGGGAACAGGCGGTACTGCTCGACGAGTTCGCCAACCCGGTCTTCGATGGGGATGTGCTGTTCTTCACCGCGACGGTGGACGACCACGCCTTCGCCACCGACTGGAAGCCGTACGTGCACGGCGAGATCCACGAACATCGCATCCGATGCGCGCACCGCGACATGTCCCAACCGGCGCACGCGGCCGCCATTTGCGCCGTGCTCGAGCGCGCCCTCGCCGACCGGGCGCACGACTAGGAGGAAATTATGAGCACCAACCCCTTCGACGACGAGGACGGCGAGTTCTTCGTCTTGATCAACCTCGAGGAGCAGTACTCGCTGTGGCCCGCGTTCGCCGAGGTGCCCGCCGGCTGGCGGGTGGTACTCGGCCCGGACAAACGCGAGAACTGCCTGGACCACATCGAGCGGAACTGGACGGACATGCGCCCGAAAAGCCTGCGCGACGCGATGGCCGCGGACAGCGCGTGACACCGGGCCCTGTCCTGTCGACGAGACACCTATTTACCTGACCTCGAAGAAGGTATTCGATGACAAGCACTCCGATGACAAAATATCCGATGATCGACATGGCCGAGCGATGGAATATTCACCCCGATCATTTCTGGCTCCGCGGGCGGCAACCGGAAGATCCCGTCGTTTTCGACGAGGCGACCGGGGTGTGGAATGTCTATCGCTATGACGACATCATGAAGGTCTTCGGCGATACGGTGAATTTCTCGTCCGATATCAAGCGGCTGTTCGATTCGGCGGAGGTCAACGAGCACAAGGAGGGCAACCTCATCCAGCTCGACGGCGAGGAGCACCGCAGGCTGCGCGGCACGGTCAGCAAAGCCTTCACCCCGAAGATAGTGGCCGATCTCGAGCCACGGATCCGCGATATCACCATCGAACTGCTCGACGCCGTGACGGGTAAGGAGGAGATCGAGCTGGTCGCCGATCTCGCGTATCCGCTGCCGGTGATCGTCATCGCGGAGCTGCTCGGCATACCCGGCTCCGATCGTGACCTTTTCAAGAAATGGGCGACGGCGATTCTGGACAGCACCTACAAGATCTCGCTCGCGGACGCCGACCAGCCGGCCACCCCACCCGAGGGCGAGCGGCTGATCGACAAGGTGCAGCCGATGTTCGACTACATGCGCGAGCACGCGAACGAGCGCCGGCGGGCACCCCGCGAGGACCTGTTGAGCCATCTCGTCGCCGCCGAAATGGACGGTGTCAAGCTGACCGACACCGAGCTGGTCAATTTCGCCGTCATGTTGCTGCTCGTCGGGCACGTCACCACCACCATGATGTTCGGCAACACCGTCCTGTGCATGGACGCGCAGCCGGACTGGACCGAGCGGGTCCGCACGGACCGCTCGATGCTGCCCGCCTTCGTCGACGAGACGGTGCGCCTGGTCAGCCCGCTGCCCGCGGTCGCGCGATCGACCATCGCCGAGGTGGAGATCGCGGGGCGCCGGGTGCCGAAGGACCAGATGATCATGCTGTATCTCAGCGCGGCGAACCGGGACGAGGCCAAGTTCCCGGACCCGCATCTGTTCGACCCGACCAGATACCCCAACCCGCACCTGGCCTACGGTCGCGGCTTGCACGTCTGCCTCGGCGCGCCGCTGGCCCGGCTGGAAGCCCGTGTGGCCCTTAATGTTCTGCTCGACCGCTACCCCGTGTTGCGCGCCGATCCGGACAACCCGCCGACGTTCATCCCGAACCCCGGCATGACGGGCGTGCATACTCTGCCGCTGCGCACCGGGTGACCCGCACGGTCGCGGCGGTGGCGGAAAACGAGCGAGCCCCTCTCATGATCTGAGAGGGGCTCGCTCGTTCGTGGGGTCACCTGCTGACCGTGCCCTCCTGCAACCGCCGGACCATGCGGTGCGTGGTCTCCAGTGGCGTTTCCCCCGCCGCCGCAGGCACGAAACCGCCGCGGGTGTTGATCTCGGCGATCCGGTCGTTCCACCGCTCGTGGCCGCGGAACGGGATCGACTCGTCAGGGGAGTAGGCCGGATAGTTGCGGTAGTTGTTGGCCGCGGCATCGGCCTTGCCACGCACCAGGATCGGGTCGAGGTAGAGGCCTTCGTTGGCCACCGCCGTCGACGTCGCGATATAGCCGACGTCGAGGCCGCAGCGGCGGGTGTCCGAGGTGTTCGGCTCGGAGCAGTGCAGGATATTCGGGTGATGGATGGATACATCGCCGGGGGCGAGTTCGATATCGACAACGCCCGCCTTCGCCACCCATTCGTCGACGAGGTCTTGATTCGTCTGTGAATAGAGCATGTTGGGTGTGTCGGTGCGGGTGCGCGGGGGAATGATCGGCACCCGGTGGCTGCCGGGCACGATACGCAGGCACCCGTTTTCCCGGGTGGACGGATCGATCGCCACCCACACGGTCAGCGCCGACATCGGCTGCAACTTCCAGTAGGCGCCGTCCTGGTGCCACAGCACCGGCCTGCCGTCCCTCGGTGGCTTGCACACGTAGTGCGCGGTGAAGCAGGCCAGATCCGGGCCGAGGAACAGCTCGGCGATATCGACGAGCCGGTCGTCGGTGACCATGCGCACCCAGAAGGCGTCGTTGCGCATCAGCGGATGGTGATATTCCTCCGGCCGCAGGTGTGGATAGCGTCGGCCGAGCCACTCGACGTGGGCGCGGCCCTCTTCGATCAGTTCGGTGTCCAGGACGTCGCGAATAATCGCGAAACCATTCGTTTCGTATTCCCGGACAATTGTATCGGCGTCGAACATCGTGCAGTCCCTTTCGACTGTTCGGTACGCGCGCTATTCTGTCGAATCCTGAACTACCGGGTCAGGCGCGCGATTCTGTGATTCAATTCGGAAAATACGAGGGCCGCCAGCCCGGTGTCAAACGTCGCGCTGTCCTGGCGCCGGGACATCGGAGAAAGCCGTGGATATCGACAGGAGCGAAGACGGCCTGAAAGAATCGAGCTTAATTCCGCGTATTGCGACGGCAGCGGAAACAGCAAGCGAATTCGATGGAATATGCCGTTGAATCGGCGGTCAGGGAGAGGTCATGTCCGTACTGGCGCAGCGATGGAAGCTGGATGAACAGCGGTTCTCCTGGATGTATGAACAGACCAGGGCGCCGAGAGGCGTCGAGCGGGACGAGAAGACCGGCATCTGGAACGTGCACGGTTACGCCAACGCGCTGCAGGTGCTGAACAATCCGGCGGTCTTCTCGTCCGGGACGGGCCGCCTCATCCCGGAGAACAGCGAGTTCGACGAGGGGGCCATCACCCAGCTCGATCCGCCGCGCCACACCGCGCTGCGCAAGCTGGTCTCGTCCGCCTTCTCGCCCAAGGCGATCGGCGAACTGGAACCGCGCGTGCACGCCATCGTGGACACCCTGCTCGCGAAGGTCGCCGACCAGCCCGCCTTCGACCTGGTCACCGACTTCGCCTATCCGCTGCCCATCACCGTGATCACCGAACTGCTCGGCGTACCGGCCAGCGACCACGGGCTGATCCACGGCTGGGTCGACGCGATGATGAGCGGCACGATGGAGTACTCGCTGGTCGAGCGCGACGAACAGCTCGACAACGAGATCGACTATGTGCTCGAGCAGGCCAGGCACATCACCGACTACCTGCGGGTGCTGCTGAAGGAGCGGATGACCAACCCGCGCAAGGACATGCTGACCAGTCTCGTCGAGGCCGAGATCGATGGCGAGCGGCTCACCGAGGCCGAGATCGTGAACTTCGCGAACGCGTTGCTCGTCGCCGGGCACGTCACCACGACGGCGCTGATCAGCAGCACCGTGCTGTGCCTCGACGCGTTTCCCGAGGCGGCGGAGCGGGTGCGCGCGGATCGTCGGCTGGTGCCGACGTTGATCGAGGAGTCGCTGCGCTACTTTCCGCCGATCGGCATGATGGCCAGGGTCACCAACGTCGAGGTCGAACTGGACGGCGTCACGATCGGGCCCGATCAGCTTGTCGGAGTGTGGATTCCGACGGCCAATCGGGATGCTTCGATCTTCGCCGATCCGTTCGTCTTCGACCCGGCGCGCGAGCCGAATCCGCACATCGCGTTCGGCCGTGGCGTGCACTTCTGCATCGGCGCCGCCCTCGCCAGGCGCGAGGGACGCATCGCGATGAACGCGCTGTTCGACCGATTCCCCGGGCTGCGCGTCGACCCGCACGGCACGCCGTCGTTCATGATGAGCCCCAATCTCAATGGGGTGTCGAAGCTTCCGGTCGTCGTCGAGTGAACGCGCAGACTGGAGGGACCAGGATCGTGCTCGACGAAAGCGCCTACCGGACCGCCGAGCAGCTGCTGCGGCACAATCGGCGAAACCTGGTGCGCGGCGGTAAGGTTCAGCCGCGTTGGACGACGGACGGCTTCTGGTACGCGGTGGATACCGAGCAGGGACGGCGGTTCATTCTCGTCGATCCGGCCGAAGGCAGCAGGCGGCCCGCGTTCGACCACGAGCGGCTCGCGGCGACGCTCGCGGCCGCGGCCGGTCAGGACGTGGACGCGGCGGCATTGCCGTTCGCGGCGTTCGAGCCGGTCGGCGACGCCGTCGAGTTCGACGCGTTCGGCGCGCATTGGCGTTGCGCGCTAACCGATTACACGTGCGCACCGGCCGAATCGAAGCCGGCGGGCAGCATGCTCGAGGTCGTCTCACCCGACGGTAAGACCGCGGTGTTCCTCGACGGGCACGACCTGCGGGCCCGCTCGGTCGACGGTGGTGAGGACTGGGCGCTGACCAAAGACGGCACCCGCGAACAGGATTACGGCTCCAACCCCGACTACTTCATGTACTCGACGCTGCTGTCCAGGATCGGCATACCGCACCTGCCGCCCGCGGTCGCCTGGTCACCCGATTCGAGCCGGGTGCTCACTCACCGCACCGACCAGAGCGGCGTTCGCGAAACACATCTGGTGCGGGCGATGCCCCCGGACGGCGGTGCCCCGGATTTACTGACCCAGCGTTTCGCGCTACCCGGCGACGAGCGGCTGCCCATGGCCGAGCTCGTCGTGCTCGACGTCGCCACCGGCACCGCGGTGCCCGCGCGGGCCGAGCCCATACCGATGTCGATGATCTCGCCGGTCAGCAGGCAGTGGGCGTGGTGGGCGAGCGACGGCACCGCGGTGTATTACCTGAACACGACGCGGGACACGAGAACGCTGAGCCTGCATCGGCTCGATCCGGGGTCAGGCGAGGTGCGCACGATGGTGACCGAGTCCGCCGCGACCAGGGTCGAGCCCGCGCAGCGCTTCGCGCAGGCCCCCATGGTCCAGGTGCTCGGGTCCGGCGAGGTCCTGTGGTATTCCCAGCGTGACGGCTGGGGTCATCTGTATCTGTACGGTGCGAACGGCCAACTGCGGCACCAGGTCACCTCCGGGGAGTGGGCCGTGCAACAGATCCTGCACGTCGATGAGGACCGGCGCCTGGTCTACTTCGTGGCATCAGGTCTCGTTGCGGCAGATCCCTACCGCCGCACCGTATGTCGCGTCGGGTTGGACGGTGCCGGATTCACCAGGCTGGTCGACGACGACCTCGACCACGTCGTCACGGTGTCGCCGGATCGGTCGTACTTCCTCGATTCGGCGTCGACCAGCGACATTCCGCCGGTGATCACGGTGCGCGGCTGGGACGGTGCCGTGCTCGTCGAGCTGGAACGGGCGGACGTGTCGCGGCTGGCGGCAACCGGATGGACCGCGCCGCAGCGATTCCGGGTGACCTCGGCCGACGGCGCCACCGATATCCACGGAATGCTCTACCTGCCACACGGATTCGACCCGGCCCAGCGCTACCCGGTGCTGGATCATCCGTACGGCTTCCCGATCGCGAACCGGGTCAGCCCGTGTTTCGATCCCGGCTACTACGGCTCGGACGCGGAAGTGCTCGCGGCACTTGGATTCGCCGTGGTCGCGATCGACGGCCGCGGCTCGCCCGGCCGGAGCAAGGCGTTCCACGACGACTCCTACGGGCGAGTCGGGAACGGTTGCGGCCTCGACGATCATGTCGCGGCGTTAGGCGAGCTGGCCGCGAGCCGGCCGTGGCTGGACCTGGACCGGGTCGGCGTGTTCGGGGTGTCCTCCGGCGGATTCGCCGCGGTGCGGGCCATGCTCGACTTCCCGGAGGTGTTCAAGGCCGGTGTCGCCGAGGCGGGCATGCACGACATGCGTTACGTCGACCTGGGCATCGCCGAGATGTACAACGGACCGCTCGGCGCCGCGTACCCAGAAGCGTCCAATGTGGCTGCGGCGGAACGGCTCACCGGCAAACTGCTGCTGATGCACGGCGGTCTCGACGACAGCGTCTCGCCGCAGCTGACATTGCGACTTGTCGAAGCACTCGTCTTGGCGGACAAGGACTTCGAGCTGGTCATCATCCCCGGCGCCGACCACTACGGCAACGGTTACGAGCACTACATCAACCGGCGCAGATGGGACTTCCTCGTCCGCAACGTCATGGGTGCCGAGCCGCCCGCCGGATACCGGCTCGCGCCCATCCCGATGGACATGGACGCCGTAGCCGAGCTGTTCGGCTGAAAGGAAAACGACATGACCGAATCCCTCTCCGCGCCCGTGCAATTGCCGGTTGAGCGACCCGCCGACCGGCCGTTCGATCCGCCGACGGAGCTTGCCGAACTCCGGGCGCGCACTCCGCTGCGCAGGCTGGACTTTCCGGACGGACATGTCGGCTGGTTGGTGACCAGTCACGCGCTGGTCCGTGCCGTGCTCGGCGATCAACGGTTCAGTGCCAGACACGAATTCATGCACTCGCCGTTTCCAGGCACCGAGGACATCAAGATTCCCGCGGCACCGCCGGGGCACTTCAGCGCCTTCGACCCGCCGGAGCACACCCGCTTCCGGAAGCTGCTGACCGGCAAATTCACCGTCCGCAGGATGGCGCAGCTGACCGCGGGCATCGAGCGGTTCACGGCGGACTGCCTCGACGCGATGGAGCGCGAGGGGTCGTCGGTGGATCTGGTGCGTACCTTCGCGAGACCCATTCCGACACTGACGATCTGCGACCTGCTCGGCGTGCCCGATCAGGACCAGGACGTGTTCCAGCGGGTGGCCAGGCTCAACGAACTCGACGTGACCCCGGAGGAGACCGTCGAGATCATGACCTCGCTGGACAAGTACATGCACGAGCTCGTCCTCGCCAAGCGCGCGGCACCGACCGACGACCTGCTGAGCGACGTCGCGGCAAGCGATCTCACCGTCGAGGAACTCACCGGTGTCGGTACCCTGCTGCTCGGCACCGGCCTCGACACCACGGCCAACATGATCGCGCTCGGCGTCTTCGCCCTGCTGACCAATCCCGACCAGGTCGCCCCCCTGCGCCGCGGTGACGGCGATATCGACCGGGTGGTCGAGGAGCTGCTGCGCTACCTGAGCATTCAGTTCTTCTCCGTCCGGACCGCGCTCGCCGACGTCGAGCTGGGCGGCGAGCGGATCAAAGACGGTGACACGCTGGTGCTTTCGCTGCACGCGGCCAACCGTGACCCCGACCGGTTCGCCGATCCCGACACCCTTGACGTCGAGCGGCGCGCCGCCGGGCATCTCGCCTTCGGATACGGCATCCATCAGTGTCTCGGTCAGCAGCTCGCCAGGGTCGAGATGCGCGTCGCTATTCCGGCGCTGCTGGCGCGATTCCCCACCTTGCGGCTCGCCGCCGCACCCGAGGACGTGCCGCTGCGAACCGGCGCCATGTATGGCGTGCACCGGCTGCCCGTCACCTGGGGCGAGGAGGAAGCGCGATGCGGCTGAGCGTGGATCGGGAACGTTGTTGCGGTGCGGGCATGTGCGCATTGACCGCGCCCGGAGTGTTCGACCAGGACCAGGACAGCGGGCGGGTGGTGTTGCTCGCCGCGGAGCCGCCCGCCCACTTTCACAAAGCGGCACGGCTGGCTATCCAGGTGTGTCCCTGCCTGGCCATCACGGAAGGCTAGGTGGTCGGATGCTCGGCAGAGACGCGAAAGCGGCCGTAGGACAGCTTGTTTCGGCGGTCCTGTCATCGAGGCCGCTAGTCGAGGGGATAGGTGCGCCGGTTCGGGTCGTGCCGTATTTCCGTGCGGGTGATTCGTGCGGTGACTGGTCTGTCGGCCACCGCAAGGCGGTGCGGCGATTGTTCGACCGGATCACCCAGCGGGCCGGCGTGGACGGGTTGGTGCTGTCGTACGACGAGTCATTCGACGGGCTCGAGGTGTTCGAGCGCGTGCTGAGCGAGCGGCTCGCGATCGGCGACCACATGACTGTCGTCGGGGTTGTTCCGGCGGATCGGCTCGGCGAGGTCGACGCTGTCGTTGCCGAGACCGTGCGGAACAGCTTCGACGCGTTCGCCCGCAAAGCACGAGCCACTTCCTTCGATGGCATGTCGCTGAACGTCTACGACGCGGGGGAGGGTGCGGAGACCGTCGTGCTCGTCCCCGCCTGCGGCATGCCCGCCGTGCTCACCGAGTCCTGGGTGCGTTTTCTCGCGCGGGACCGCCGCGTGCTGACCTGGGAAACGCGCGGATTGTTCGGCGCGGCAAGTCAACCCGGCGATTTCGCCGTTGACAGCACGGCACAGGCCGCCGACCTGCTCGCGGTCATGCGCCACTACGGCGTGTCGAACGCGCACATTGTCGGACTCTGCGGCGGGGCGGTGATCGCGCTGATGGCCGCCGCACTGCGGCCGGCCGGCGTTCGCTCGCTCAGCCTGTGGCACGGATCGTATGGATTCGGTGACAACGGTCCGATGACCGAACACGAGAAGGGCATGGTCGAGCTGATGGCCACCGCCGCCCGCGATCGGTCGGCGGCCCGAGCCGTGCATGCCGCCTTCTGTCAGGCGATGCTCACCAACACCCCGGCCGACGTGGCCAATCTTGTGCTCTATCCGTATGCGAGTCCGGAATCGCTGTACCGGTACTGCCGACTGAACAGTTCGCTCGCTACGACCGATGTCGGCCGATATCTGGCCGAGGTGACCCAGCCAACGCTCGTCGTCACCAGCCGGGACGACCGCACCGCGCATCCGGCTGCCTCGGAGCGGGTGGCGGCCGGACTGCCGAACAGTGAGTTGCTGATGCGCGAGCACGGAGATCACCTCTCCGTGTTCCGTGCCGACCACTCGGTGCTGCGAACGGCTGTGGATTTCATGGCGCAGAGCGCGGCTCAGGCCGTCTAGTGCGTACCGGCTACTCGTCACCGATTCAAGCATGTGGCGCCATCATGGCGCCATGTTATCGAGCGATTTCGGCGCTCGATATCTACTCATGGCGCCATAAGTCTTGACGTGGCGCCATGATGGCGTTACTGTTGCGCCATGGACCTTACGCCTTATGTCGACAACCTCCAGCAAGAACTTCTGGCGGCGGCTGATTCGGGCGAGGCTGCCGCGTTGGCACAGCGACTGGCCTCGTCGGTCGCGTCCGCCACCCGGTTGACCATGCTCGATGTGTTGTCCGCCGCCGCTGACGAGATCAGCAAGGACCTGGTACCCGGTTCGGTCGAGGTCCGATTGCGCGGCCGCAACCCGCATTTCGTGGTCACCCCCGGCGAAGAGGCCGAGGACGACCAGGCGTGGGCGTGGTCGGCGAGCCCCGGCCAGGACGCGCCGGTCGTCGCCGACAACGACGGCGCCGTGTCCAGGATCAATTTCCGGCCACCGGAGCAACTCAAGCAGCGCATCGAGGCGGCCGCCGGTGCGGCGGGGATGTCGGTCAACGCCTGGCTGGTCCAGGCGGTCGGCGCGGCACTCGCCGGTGACCAGCGTTCGAAGCGGGCGCGCAAGGACGGCAACCGATCGGCTCGGTTCACCGGCTGGGTGGGCTGAGTAGCACAGGTACGAAAGAAAGCACAACTGAGACAAGGGGATTCGTCATGCCAACATTCGAAACGCCGGAACCCATCGCGGTCACGCTCGTCGCGGGCAGCGCCGAGGTGCGCCTCGCCGCGAGCGCTCGCACGGACACCGTGGTCCGGGTGGAGCCGGGCAACAGTGCGAACGGGACCGACGTCAAGCTCGCCGAGAACGTCACCACCGACTTCTCCGCGGGTCAACTATCGGTCACCGCACCAGGCGGGTCGGGCGAGCGGAGCGCGATCATCGTCACGATCGAGCTGCCGGTCGATTCCGGCCTGACGGCGAAGCTGGCGAACGCTCAGGTACACGCGGTGGGCTCGCTCGGAGCCATCGACGTGCGCATGGATGCGGGACTGGTCCGGCTCGACAGCATCGGCACGCTGCAGGCGCGCCTGTCCGCCGGTGACCTCGTGGTCGGGCACATCACCGGCGCCGCCGAGATCGGCGGATCGGCGGGCTCGGTACGGATCAGCGAGGCCGACGGCAACGTCCGGTTCCGCAGCTCCGACGGGCAGATCTGGATCGGCGACGCCGCGGACGACCTCGACCTCAGCACCGTGAACGGCGGCATCGAACTGGGCAGCGCCGGCGGCAATGTCACCGCGAAGACGGTCGACGGTGCCATTCGGGTCGGCCGGTTGACGCACGGCCGAGCGGACCTGATGAACAGCGAAGGCAACATCGAGATCGGCATCAGCGAGGGCACCGCCGCGTGGGTGGACGCGAGCAGCACCAAGGGGTCGGTGCACAGCGTCCTTCCGGCACAGCCGAACCCCGACGAGTTCGACAGCACGGTCAAGGTGCGGGCGCGCACTCAATTCGGAGACATCGTCGTTCGGCGCGCCGCCGACGGCAGCGCATAGCTGGACGACTACTCCAGCTGATCACAGGAATGAAAGGAGGGAGAGATGGCTGACATCTCTCCAATGGCGATCACGGCGACCGGCCTGCGCAAATCCTATGGTGAGCAAACCGTGCTCGACGGGATCGATCTGCGCGTGGCCCCCGGCACCGTCTTCTCGCTCTTGGGCCCCAACGGCTCCGGTAAGACCACCACCGTCAAGATGCTCACCACCCTGATCCCGGCCGACGGCGGGGACATGTGGGTCGGCGGGCACAACGTGATCAAGGACGGCCCGCAGGTACGCGCGACCATCGGTGTCACCGGGCAGTTCTCGGCGGTGGACCGTTTCCTCACCGGCGAGGAAAACCTGCTGCTCATGGGCGATTTGAACCATCTGCCCCGCGCCGAAGCACGACGGCGCTGCGCCGAACTGCTGGAACGATTCGAGCTGGTCGATGCGGCGAAGAAGATCATCAGGACGTATTCGGGCGGCATGAAACGCCGCTTGGATCTGGCGATGAGCCTGATGGGCAAGCCGAGCATCATCTTCCTCGACGAACCGACCACCGGCCTCGATCCGCGCAGCAGGCACACCCTCTGGCAGATCATCCGTGAACTGGTCGGCGACGGCGTGACCATCTTTCTGACCACGCAGTACCTGGAGGAAGCCGACCAGCTTGCCGACCGCGTCGCGGTGCTCGACCAGGGCAAGCTGGTCGCCGAGGGCACCCCGGCCGAGCTCAAGCAGCGCGTACCCGGCGGGCACATCAGCGTGCAGTTCCCCGACGCCGATGCCCTCGACCGTGGCGCCCGCCGACTCGGCGCGACCACCCGCGACAACGACGCCTTCACCTTGCAGATCGGCGGTGGCAGTAGCGCCGCGGAGGTAAAAGCGGTGCTGGACAAGCTGTTCGACGACGCCATCCCGGTCGACACGGTGTCGGTGCACACGCCGGATCTCGACGATGTCTTCTTCGCGCTGACCGGCCACGCCAAGTCCGAGACCGAGACCGAGACCGAGAAAGTGAGCGCATCATGACCACCGTCGCCAGCGCGGTCGCCGATTCGTCGACCATGGTGCGCCGGGAACTTCGGCACACCTCGCGTAATCCGGGCCAGCTCATCCTCGCGATGCTGGTTCCGCTGATCATGCTCCTGTTGTTCAACTACGCGTTCGGTGGCGCCATCGGCACCGGCGGCGTCAAATACATCAACTATGTGGTCCCGGGCATCGTGCTCATGGCCGTGAGCTACGCCGCGCAGGGCACCGCCATCGCGGTCAACACGGATATGACCGAGGGCATCATCGACCGGTTCAAGACGATGGCAATCGCGCGACCCTCGGTGCTGTTCGGCCACGTCATCGGCAGCACCCTGCGCTCGCTGCTCGGCATCGCGATCGTCGTGATCGTGGCGCTGGCGATCGGGTTCCGGCCGAGCGCCAACGTCCTGGAGTGGCTCGCGGCGATCGGGCTGATCGCACTCACCTTGTTCGCGGTCGCTTGGCTCGCAACGGCTTTCGGTCTGATCGCGAAGAATCCGGCGGGCGCGTCCAGCATGACGCTGCCGCTGGCACTGCTCCCGTTCCTCAGCGGTGCCTTCGCGCCGACCGACGCCATGCCGGGCTGGCTGCGCGCATTCGCCGCCAATCAGCCGATGACCCAGATCATCGAGACGCTGCGCGCGCTGCTGCTCGGTGGGCCGATGGGCAATCACGCGTGGCTGTCGGTGATCTGGTGCTGCGGTATCGCCGCGGTCGGCGCCGCATGGGCCGCCTCGGTATTCACCAGGCAGACCGCCGTACAATAATCGCTGAAATTCTGTGCAATACGCTTCCGGTGTCACCACATGGTTGGTGGCACCGGAAGTTTCTTTCAGGCAAGCCGTTTCATCAGTTCGGCTGTTTCGCGATGCGGACAGGAACCCCGGTCCATGAATGCGGCAACCACGCGTTCCCTGACCATCGGGTCCTGCTCCTGACTCAACTTGAACATGCCATCGGTGTGCGAGACGACGAACCGGAACGCCCCGACGGCAGGCAGCAGTTTCTCGAAATACTCGATCGAGCCCGACATATCCCAGCCCGCGCCGAACTCCGCCTCGTAAGCGCGCACGGTCGACTTGACGACCTCGAGCGTCTCCACCGCCGTTCCTATCTTGTGCAGTCGGCCGTGCACGTGCACGGCCGTGTAGTTCCAGGTCGGTGCCGCCGGTTCGGTGCGGTAGACGGTCGGCGAGACATAGGCGTGCGGACCGGTGAAAACGAGCACGGAGTCGGTGCTCGACCGCAACGCCCGCCAGTGCGGATTCGCCCGATTGAAGTGGCCGAGCAACACCGTGCCCGACAGATCGGGCGACGGCTCGGCGGCCGGTGGTTGCCCGAAGATCACCGGCAGATGCGTCGCGTAGGGCACCTCGCCGGGGCTGCCATTCGTCAAGAGCATGGCAAGCGGATTGCGCCGCAACAGCTCGATCAACCAGCTGCTGTCCGGCGTGCGGTATTGCGCGGGAACGAACATCCGAAGGGTGTCCTTTCGGGATTATGAATCCTGGCCATTGCGGAACGAGCCGGGTCGGCCGCCGCGAATAGCGACCGGGTAAGTCGCGGATGACGCGATGCTGTCACAATCTCCGCTGAAATCGCTCCGCGCGACCGTGGAATGTCCTGCCGACAAGACATCGTTTGGCACGCATCGCCTTTCGCTTGCCAGCGCACGACGGGTCCGATGAGAATCGACAACATCAGTCAATTCCCGTGTCGGGAAAAACAATTCGGCTGAGTCCAGAACAAATGGAGCACGACTATGCCCGCTGACGACCTCTCCGCCCGGCTGGCCAAGCTGTCACCGGCCAAGCGGGCCGTGCTGGAACGCATGTCCCGCGAGGTGGCAGACCGCGCCATCGCCACCGCGCGCACACCGATCGAGACCGAACTGGTCACCATCTGGCGCGAGGTGTTCGACAACGCCGAAATCGGCGTGACGGACAGCTTCCATGTGCTCGGCGGCGACTCGATCACCAGCCTGCGGGTCGCGGTGCGGGCCGATGCCGCGGGCATTCGGATCACCTCCCGGCAGATTCTGGAGGAGGAGACGATCGAGCGCCTCGCCCGCGTGGCAGGCACCTCGGACGCGTGGACGCGCCGAGCCGACGAGACGTCGTGAACCGACTGGGCAGCACCCACTGAGAACATCACGGGGAGAGCATGATGTGGAACCTGGTACGCGCCGAGAAGCTCGACGCGGAACTGCTGAAAGCACTGCTGGACAACGAGATAGCGGCCGTCTCGGTGCCGGAATTCCTGTCCGAGCAGACGTGCCGCGACGCGGTCGAAGGCATCGAGCGCAGCGGGCTCGACTACTACCTCAACGTCGAGCCGCCGGTCGGTCGAATCGGCATCACCCAGTACGAGCACCGGCGCGGCGAGGAAAACCGGCGCGCCTATTTGGCGGCGGCGCCCGCGGCCAACCAGCGTAGGCGCGCGGTGTTCGCGCAGAGCGGTGACCTCCTCGAACTCGTGACCGACGCGATCGCGGCGGCGTGGCCCGGCACGGTCGGCCTCGCGTACGAGGGTGACCAGCAGTACTTCGCCGGGCTGGTCCGGGTGATCCGCAAGGGTCTGCTGCACTGCGACTGGGCGCCCAATGACGCGCCGGGCTGGGCGATCGGATCGGTCGACGCGCAGATCACCTGGAACGTCTTCTGTCAGGTCCCCGAGAGCGGCGGGGTCACCAACGTGTACAACCGGCCCTGGGATCCGGACGCCGAGCAGTCGCTCGTCCCCGACAGCTACGCCTACGACGCAAGCCTGGTCGACGGTTGCGCCCACGTGCGCATCGAGCCGTCGCCGGGCGAGCTCGTCCTGTTCAACAGCCGTAACTTCCACAGCATCGAATCCAGCGAGGGCGTGGAGCGGATCAGCGTGAGCTCCTTCGTCGGCCGGATCGGCAGCGACCTGGTGCTCTGGTCCTGAGTGGGCGCACATCAGGTAGGGCCGCGGCTGGCGGACGACGGCGCGGACTGGCTGCCGGTGCACACGATGGTCGAGCGGTGGGCCGAAAAGACCCCGGACGCACCGGCGTTGTGGCACGAGGGCAGCGAGATCGGGTACGGCGAACTCAACATGCGCGCGAACGCTATTGCCGCGGAACTCATTCGGCGCCGCATCGGCGCGGAACACCTCGTCGGCATTTCCATCCCGCGCGCACCCGAACAGCTGGCCGCGGTGTTAGGGGTGCTCAAGGCCGGCGCGGCGTATCTGCCGCTCGACCCGGCCTACCCGGCGAAACGCCGCGAGTACATGGTGCGTGATTCCGGCCTGCGCACCGTGCTCACCCGCCGCTCCACACTGCACGCCGGCCAGGTCGGGGCGGACATCATCGACATCGACGGCATCGAAACGCACCGAGAGCTCCGCGATCCGGGCATCGCTGTCCGGCCCGATCAGCTCGCGTACGTGATCTATACATCGGGTACCACCGGCCAGCCGAAAGGCGTGGAACTCACCCACGGCGGCCTGGCGAACGTCATCCGCGCCTCGCTGACCGACTTCGCGCTCGACCGGTCTTCGCGTGTGCTGCAATTCGTTTCGTTCAGCTTCGACGCCTCGGTGTGGGAGATGTTCATGGGTTTGGGGTCCGGCGGCACGCTCTGCCTCGCGCCGCCGGACCTCGCGACGGCCGAGCATTCGATAGACCGCACCATTCGGGACAGCCGTGTCACGCTGATCTACCTGCCGCCCGCGCTACTTTCGACGATCGATCCGGGGACAGTCCCGGACATTCGCACGGTGATCACCGGCGGCGACCGTATCTCGGCCGAGTTGCGCAACCGGTGGGCCGAGACAGCCAGGTTCTTCGTCGGCTACGGCCCGACCGAGGGCACCATCGTGCAGACGTGGCAGGAGTGTGCGGTGCGGTCGCCGAGCGTGCCGTCGATCGGCCTGCCGATCGAGAATGTGCTGCTGTACGTTCTCGACCAGCGCGGTGATCCGGCGCCGCCCGGAGTGGTCGGCGAGGTGTATGTCGGCGGCATCGCCGTCGGCCGCGGTTACCGGCATCGGCCAGCACTCGCCGCCGCCCGCTTCGTCGCCGATCCGTTCTCGCCGACCCCCGGCGCGCGAATGTATCGCACGGGCGATCTGGTCCGGCGCACCGAGGATGGGGCGATGATGTTCGTCGCGCGGGCCGACCAGCAGATCAAGATCCGCGGCTATCGAATCGAGATCGGTGAGGTCGAGGCCGCGCTGCGGGCGATCGACGGGGTGCACGAGGCGGTGGCCGTCGCCGAACCGGGCGTGAGCGGCCTGCCGCGCCTGATCGCCTATGTGGTTGCCGAGGCGACCACCGATTTCGGCAGGTCGGTGCGGGAAAGGCTGCGCGATCGGCTGCCCGAGCACATGGTGCCGTCGGTCGTGCACGTCGTCGATCATTTCCCGCTGACGGTCAACGGAAAGATCGACCGCAAGGCCTTGTCGTCGCTGATCCGCTCGGCGCCCGCTGCCGTGGAGCAGGCGCTCGCGCGGGTGGAGGCGATGTCGGACGAGCAGGCTCGCGCGCTGCTGGACAGCCTCGGCCACTGAGACGAAAGGACCCGCGTCGGGAGTTGGCTGAATTCGCCGAATGATAGCGACCGAGTGTGTTGTCCCGGTTTTTCGAGAACCGCGTGAATGCTGGAGGATAACCGAATAATAAGAAAACCGTAAAGAATTAGAGCTTCGCCCAGGGGCCTGTTTCTTGCCCGGTAAGTTGTATACCGGCGCCGACACGGTGCCGTATAGCTGATCGAGATCATCGGGGCACGGGGAAGCATTGTGGTTGCTACATTTTTGCCACCGCGAGCATTGGGGGAGCTCGCGGCGGATCAAGCCGTCAATTTGTCCGATCTGTCCGCTCTTTCGAAGGTGCCCAAGAGTACGTTGTCGCGACTGTGGCGCGACGAGGCATGGCTCGATCGCGCCATGGGGCCCACCCTGCAACAATTGATCGCCGTATTGCCGGGGTTGGGGGAGTACGTCATGGCTCGCAGCTACGCGGCACGATTGTCGGACGTGCTGCGGGCGTGCGATGCAATCGGCCTTGCCGTGCGGCCGGACCGGATACGCACACTGGCTGAATCGTGTCCTATTCAGTATGTGACGAATGTGTTGGCGGCCGCGGTAGCCATTATGAGGCTCGATACCGCCGGTGCCTTTTCGCAGCTGGCTCGGCGCTGGGGGGATAAACAGGATATCGCCATCGACGCACTCTTCGATCGCTCCCCGAACGGGCTGCTCGACGATCCAGCGCCGTTGACAGCGCAGAGTGTGCGATTAGTCGAGCTGTCCGATATTCGGGACAATTCCATGTATTCGACGGTCGGCCACGGCATCCTGGTGCACAAGCTGACAAAGTTGAACGAAATGGGAGCCGCGGAGATATCCTCCGGGTGTCGCGATCGGCGTTCGGCCTTCACCTATCGAAGCGCGGTTATCGGCAGGCTGTTGCGGGCCGAGGACATAGCCGCGGCGGACGCGTATCGGGCGCAGGTACAGGACAATGATCTGTTGCTGCGTACCGAATTATGGTCGCTTGCCTCCTACAGCGCGGACGTCCCAGTGACGCCGGATTTCTCGTTGCCGCCGACGATCCTACGCGGCACGGCCGAGGATGTAATGCGCGATATTTTCATCAGGAACAATACGTATCTGCATTATCTGCTCACCAGCGCCATACCGGTACTGTTGCGATACGACCCCAGCTTCGGCGGTAAACGGCTGGAGCTGGTCAGCGCGATCACCGATCGAATCGAACGAGGCGCCTATCGGCGGACCGAATCGGCGGGGATGGTGTTGGCGCGATCGGTGCTTCACGATTGCTGACCAGACGGGCCCCCACCGGACGAGTTGGGCTGCGTCGGCCGGTGCGGGGCGCGTGATCAGGCTGGTATCGCGGTGGTTCGATCGAAGGTCTGCTCGGCCGCGCGATCGAGGGCGAGCAGCACCCAATCGTCGAAGTCGATCCCGGTGTGGGCGGCCGCTCGGCGCCATGACGGCAAATGACTGCTCGCGATCGGGAGTCGCGCGATGGCGGCGGCGACCACGTTGTCCTGCGGCTTTTCGCGTTTGGCAGGCTCGACCTGTTCCTCGCGAATGCGATTGCGCAGTTGTTTGGTTGTCCACGTCTCTTGTTCGGTCTGGTCGAGCCACCAGTCTTGTTCCTCGACCGGCAGCGAGGCGACCTCGGCATGATGTTGAAAGCTCAGCCGGGAGCGACGCCGCTCGAGCGGGAATCGGCGCGCGACCCAGGCGTAATTACGCAGGGTTTGGTATTGCAATCCGGCGGAGCGGATGGCGCGCTGGTAGCGGTCCGGAAAATGACGCTTTCCGTATACGAGCCAATCGCCGAGACACCAGGTAGACGAGTCCACAAAGCCGGAGAGGCGACGGCCGGCCTGCTCCCATGTCTCGAAGCACAATTGGTCGGTGATCTGGAGTCCAACCGAGGTCATCAGCATATACTCGTCAGCGGTTTCCGACCCGTTCGGGACACTCGCGAATGCCGCGGGTGTTTGCGGCAGCGATGTCACGTGGTTGGAAGGTGATCTGTTGAGTCTGTTCATAACGAAACTCCGAACTCTCTTGTCAAAGTGCGGTCGCGTTCGCTGTCTATTCGCGGGTATAGTCGCTGACATCTTTGGCAGTCGGCGAACGACTGGATCAGGCAGAACCCTCGATGGCCCGCAATGCAGATGCCTGATCCATGGTCGGGTAGTTAATTGGTGATATGTTTGCCCCCGTTGCTGCCCCCGCGTCGACTGTGGGATAGCAGCCGACGATCTGTGGCGAGTCGAACTCAAACGCTCCGGTTGGAGATTTCCCGACTGTATACGTCCCGGCAGGTACGTATCGATGGGTGTACCGCGCGCGCATTGCCTATTGCCTTTTGGCTGCGTTCATGGTATGCGATCCGATAAGGCCTGGTCGATGGGCCGCACGCCGAGCAGCCGGGTGGGAAATTGTGATGTGAGTTTGAATGTCCGGTAAAGCGATGGTAAATGACCTCGATGACTCTGGATCAGCCCTCCGCTACCTGCTGAGCTTTCGCGTAAGCGAGGTGCAGGAAGTCGGCACCGGCCAGCGCGGCCATGGCGTCCGCCACCATCCGGGTCGCGCGCGGGGCGAAGACGTGCCCGATGGTGAATCCGGTGATCGCCCAGACATCGAAACAGAAAGGGCAGCTCAGCAATTCGCCGATGCTGTGCTGGACGCCCGCCGCGGACTTCGGCTGCTCCATGATTTCGCCCGGCCCGCCGTCGCCGGTCTGCCGGGTGAAGGGGGCCCGCACAGGTCTGGTGACCGCGTCCTTGGTCACCGTCCGGGAGAGTTTGTGCGCGGCCAGCGCGGTAATGACGAGTTCCCGCGCGGTCATGGCGCGCGGGAGTTGCCGGTGAGTGAGACTGCCACACAGCGCGGTCACCGCCACGGTCACGGCGTACAGCGCCATGGTCGCCACATAGCCGCCCAGGCGGCGCTGATCGACGCTCATGGGCGGAACACCGCCCGGACACGCCCAGTCCCCGGCCTTATCGAGGTGATTCCCGGAATGTCCTTTCGAGCACCAAGTAGGTGCGTCAGGTGCGCGTGGTGCGATGGCCCAACGACAGCCCGCCGCAGCGGTTTCGGCGCGCTGGCCGCCTTGCGCAATGCCTGTGTGTCGAGCGCGTCTTGCAGCTTGGGCAGTTCGGCGAGCGAACGCGACATCGGATCTCCTTCCCTTTGCGGCAACCGAGTTGCCGAGCACCTACCCGGCAGTCGATACGCCAAACCACGCCCCGCGTGTTCGTGGCGGCGTTTCCGTCATGAATGTGGCTGCGGCACCGGTGCGGGCCGGCGCGCGACCCGGAAGCGATATGTGTCGGCGTGGCGTCGCGTACCGCCGCGGAAACGGGGCACTCCGGGGGCGGTAGAGCTCGCCCGACAAAGGAGTAAACAATGGGTTCGTTACACCGCGCACTCCGGGCCACTGCTGTGGCCGCTGTTCTCGGATTCAGCACCACCGCAGTCGGATTCGGCACCACGGGGATCGCCGCCGCGCAACCGGCCGACCAGCTCGCTCCGGTGGCACTATCCGCCCAGGACAGCACCTATCTGATGGTGTCGCATCAGGCGCATATGTCGGAGATGATCTCCGGCAGCCGGGCCGCGCTGATGAGCAGCTGTCCGCAAGTACGCCAGATCGGTGCCATGCTGGTCGCCGATCACACCCGCCTCGACGCGATGGGTGCGGCGGTCGCGCTACCCAATGCGGTGCTGCTGCCGTTGACACCGAATCCGGAACAGACACAGCAGATCTGGGATACGAGCAGACGGACCGGTCAAGACTTCGATCTGAGCTGGTTGCAGATGCAGGAGCGCTTTCATATCGAGTCACTGCAAGCCGGAGACCGCCAAATCCAGGCAGGCCAGTCCGATCAGATCACCGAGCTCGCTCGCGACGCCGCGCCGGTCATCGAGGACCACCTCATGCTCGTCCGTGAGGCGATGACTCGCTGCTGACGGTCGACGGCGGCGGGATCGCAGAAGCTTCCGCCGTCGCCAGCGGCCGACGGTGACCCGGCAGCGATTCGGTGGTGGTTCCGTCGGCCGGTTCATGCTGTTCGCAACCGGATCGTTCAGTCCGGCGGTTCCTGTGGTGTGGGTTTTTCGTCGTCGGGGGTAGTCAATTCGGGAGCGTTCTCCCGTGTTGCCATACCCCCATCGCGGCCCTGATCGGTCGGCCCCGGTCGGCCGCCCTTGGGCTCGTCAGGGTCTTCGGGATCGTTCTCGCGTGACATCCGTTGTCCTTTCAGCGGCGCGACCGGATCAGGGCAGGTCTCGTGGAGTGAGTGCCCGGGTCGCGGGTCCTTCGAGGACGCTGCCGTCCGGAGCGAATCGCGAGCCGTGCAGCGGGCAGTCCCAAGACTTCTCGGCGTCATTCCACGCGACAACGCCGTAGAGATGCGGGCAAATCGCCGACACCGTGGTGGTCTTGCCGTCCACCGTGCACGTGGCGACCGGTCGCACTCCAGAGCGCCCGACATGGCCCGCGCCCTCTGCCGGTGCGACACCGTCGCTGTGCAGTTCGGCGCGCAGCCAGCCGTCCGCCATCGCGAGGCCGACGCCACCGTTGGCCTTTGCGGCGGTCAGAAGCCCGGTCAATTCACGAGGCCGCCATGTTTCGAGGACACCCGCCCAATCGGCGCGGCCACCGAACACGCGCCCCGAGATGGCGAGCGCGGCGGCGACCGCGTTGGTCATACCCCACTTCGAATAGCCGGTCGCCACGAGAATATGGTCGCTTCCGGGCAACAGGGGGCCGATGTAAGGTAAACCGTCGATCGGCGAATAGTCCTGAGCCGACCATTGATGCGTCAATTTCGCTCCGGGCCAGTATGTTTCGGTCCACTCGACCAGATCGTCCACCTTCGATTGCGTCGAGCGTTCCCGTCCGACGACATGGCCGTTGCCGCCGACCAGGAGCAGATCACCCTGCGGGCCGGGTGCATAACGCAGCGAGCGGGTCGGCTCGTCCGCGGACAGATACATGCCACGCGGCACAGGGCCCGAAACATCGAACGCGAGTGCGTACGACCGCTTCGGTTCCAGCCGGGCGAAGAATCCGCCCCGGTCGAGAATCGGTGTCCCGGTCGCCAGCACCACCGTTCCGGCCTGCACCGGCCCGTGCTCGGTGTTCACCGCGTCGCCGCTGACGCCGACGACTCTCGTATTCTCGAAAATCAGCGCGCCCGCGCGGACCGCCGCGGCAGCCAGTTCCTGAAGCACCGCCATCGGGTCGAACTGTGCTTGATTGTCGACCCGCACCGCGCCATACGTCGGAAAGGGCAACTCCAACTCATCCACCCACTCGGCATCGAGCCCTGCCGCGCGACAAGCCGCGAGTTCTTTCTCGACCTGTCCGGTGCCCGCCCTCGACTGCGCGTATGTGAACGCCGCCGCACGCTGAGTGGCTATGCCGTTTTCGGCACAGAACCGCAAAAGCCACTGCTGCCCTTCACGATTGGCTCGCACATAGGCGCGTAGCGTCGACTCCGAGTGTTTCGCCGCGATGCTCGAAAGGTGCGTCCCCTGCAGCAGACTGAGTTTCGCGGTGGTGTTCCCAGTGGCCGCGGCACCGAGCTCGCGTGCCTCGACCAGCGCTACCGACACGCCGCCACGAGCGAGCAGCAACGCCGTGGTCACTCCCGTCAAGCCGCCTCCGACGACGACGTAATCGAATCGCGATCCTGGTGGGAGCGTCGGGTAAGCGGTCCGCGAGGTCGCCTGATCGTGCCAGAGGGAAGTCACGTGTGCCGGATGCCCTCGCGTGCGGCCACCAAACCGCCTGTTCGAGGAGCACGCCGAGTCAGGCCGGGATGAATGCCAAGCCGATGATGCCCAGAAGGTAGATCGCGAGGACGGTGAGGGAGTCGGGGCCCATCCGGAACCATTGGCGCCGCGGCCGGAATACCAGCCCGGTCATGTACACCAGGGTCAGCACACCACCGAGGGCCGTCAGATAGATGTCGGTGCGATGCGCCTCGGGTAGCACGGCCGAGCCGGAGAGCACAGTCGCGAGTAGGAACAGCACCGGCAGGAAGGCGTTGCCGCCGAAGATGTCGCTGACGGCGAGCTTGTAGTCGCCCATACGCGTGGACGTCAATCCAGTCGACAGCTCCGGCAGGGAGGTGGCGGCGGCCAGGACGGTGGCGCCGAACAGCACTCCTGACATTCCCCACCGGCCGAACAGTTCTTCGCCGCTGTGCTCGATGCATACGCCCGCAACCAGTGTGACCAAGGCGGCGGCGGTGAAGACCAGTGTTATCCGGCCGGTGCTGATGCCCTTGCGGGTGGCATGGTCTTCCTTGGTGACGGTGGAGTGCCCCGCGGGTTTGTCCTGACTGTCGGGGGCGTTGCCTGCCCGGTGCCAGGGCAGACTGCGTCCGGCACGACGCAACAGGAGTAACCCGCAGGCCCACACCACGGCGATGATGACGCCGCCTGGGGTAACGCGCCACGCGATGAGCGAGCCGGGCAGTTGGGTCGACATCACGACAACCAGAAGCAAGGTCACTACCAGCGCGCCTTCCAATAACAGAGTCAGCGAGGCGGCCAGATAAGTCAGCGGCGCTCGTGGGCGCACTCCTGCGGCGTCGAGAGCCGCGAGCACGACGGTCTGTAAGGCGATTCCGCCGAGGATGTTGCCGACCGCCACATCGAGTTGATGGGCCAGCGCGGCGCTGGCGGTTATCGCGATCTCGGGCAGGTTCGTGGCGATGGCCAACAGGATGACACCACCCATCGCCTCCCCGAGGCGCAGGCGCTTCGACAGCACGTCGGTGGTGTCCGACAGCTTGATGCCGGCGAACCAGATCGCGGCCGCGCAAGCGATGAACACTAGCAACAGGATCGGAGAGGGTAACGAGCTCACGATCGGAGGGCACTCCTGCTGGAAGGGGTTGGCCGGGTGTCGAGCTCCGCCTGGGATTTTCGGTTGCCGAGGCCCGCGTCAACGGCTGCGCACAGCCGGGAGAACAGGGATAGCGGCGGTACCGCTCGGTGCGGTTCCGGTTCGACCGGTCGGTGCACGCAGGCAAAGGTTTCGACCAATTCGACCGCAGCGGTGATGCGGGAGGCGTAGGCAGGGGAAGCGCAGTTGCGCACCAGCGGTAGTTCGCGCAGATTCTGGTGCGTGAGGTGCGTTGACATCAGGTCGGTGAATTGGGCGAATTTGCGGTCGAACTCGGGGTGCTGCACACCGAGGTCGTAGAGTTCGGCCAGGGCGCGCAGCAACTGGTGCTGTTCGCTGCGCCTGGCCGCGTCAGTGGGCGGGTGGGCAATCGGATACACCAACGATTGCTCCACACTTTCATGCGCGACGATCAGTCGAACCAGTTCGGCGAACGCCGCCGCGCGGTCGCGTCCGAGTCGGACGTCGGTGAGCAGTGCCTGGATCCGTCGATGTTGCCGCTCGAGTAACGCGGCGGCGTGCTCTGCTGCTGCCCGGGTCATGTCCACCACCCCTGAGTCGTGTCGTCGAGGTTGTCTTTTCGCTGTACCCCGTCGCGCGACCGGTAATCGGACCGGACGAGCAGGCGCCTTGCGCCACCCGGTGCTCGGCCCTGCCCCCCAGTCTCCGATGTGGCCCAATGCCGCACTGCGACCTGGCATCTGGCACCGCAGCAGGTCGCACCGACGGGACCTTCAACCACTGCGACGATGCGCCATCATGCCCTCGCTCACTAATTGAAATAGATTCATTTATCAAGCACCGGCGATTAAATGGTGAAGTTTCAGATTTGGTTTCTTGATCTTTACTGCCGGGGGCCTTCAGCGGCCATGTCGGCATAAGGGGGAGACCGGAAAAATCGGGGGTTGCGCGTCCCTGGACGGATGGATAGCCTGGTTTTGGGGTCGGACAGTATCTTTTCTGAAGCAGGGGGTCTGTCATTTGAGATTTTCAATACGCAAATAATGCCAATTCTCTGTGTTCATTTTTCGTGAACAATATGAGAATAGTCCACAATGAATGGGGGACGTGATGGCTCGTACTATGTACGATTCCACTTCTGCGCAGGATATTCCGGCCGATGCGGTGATGGTGGCCGGTTATATCGACGGGAGACACAAATGGTCCCAGGCGGACTGGGATCGGTTTCCGAATGCTATCAAAGTACATATCGCCGTTGATCCGCAAACCAATGACGGCGAGGTGCTCGATATCGAACAGGGCGCCAGCCGCCCTGATCAAGCGCCGGGCTGGATTCGGATGCGGCAGGCGGCAGGCCTAGAGCGGCCGACCATCTACTGCAACAAGTCGACCTGGCCTGCGGTGCAGACCGCGTGCCAGGGACTCACCTATGCGTCATGGATCGCCGAGTGGACGGGAGCGGCGCATGCCATCGAGGGAGCGGTCGCGTGCCAGTGGGCGGACCCGGCCCACGGATCGCCTGGTCACTACGACATCTCGCTCGTCACCGACGACAACTGGCCCAAACCCGGTACGCCACCCCCACCCTCGCATCTTCCCGCAGCGACAGGAGACACTCACATGGCACTCGTACAGCATCCTTCGGACAAGAATCGTCTCGATGCGCTGGTTATCACGCCCGACAACACCGTGGTTCAGTTCATCAGCCGCAACGGTTTCCAGGGCTTGGTTTCCGGCGCCCCGGAGGTGAATTGGGGTGTACCGGGCGGAGGTGAGGACCCGGTCGCGGGTTCACTGAGTGCGACTTGGGATGTCGAGGGTAAGAACCTCGAGGTCACCGTGGTGGTGCATCGCGACAATCGGGTGTTCGCCCGAGTCGTGGACGTCGACGGCAAGGTCGGCTGGGACTGGGTGGCGCTGCCGAACATGAAGGCCAAGATCCCCTTGCTCGGACTGCAGTCCGAAAGCTGACAGGTTGGCTTCGGCACCGCCATTTCCCCGCCAATGCGTTTGCCGCGCAAGCGAACCACGCCGGCCGGCGCGGCAAACCAAGGGGCGACTGGCGAACCAGCGGTGCACGGCACCGCGCCGGTAGGTCTCGGCGAGCATTCTCGTCCAGCCGCACACCTGCTGACCTCCCGCGCCCCGACACACCGCGCAAACACCGTCCCGGCACACCTCAGCTGGGGTTGCCAGACGCGGCACCGCCGCGACCGAGGCGAGTCAAAGGGTCGCTTGTTGATCTTTGACAGCGACCTTTTGACTCGCCTCGATGAGGTGAACAACCTTTTGACTCGCGTCGATGCGCCGGTCGAGGTCGTCGAGATCGGCGAGGCGGTATCAACGTCCGCACGCTCCTGGATAAGTGTTGGCCGACAAGATGTTCGCGCTAGCCGATCTCGACCACCCGGGTCCATTCCGGCGGCGAATCCGGAACGTAGTCGGGATTGTTCTCGCTCCACGAGTCGGCGACCTGCCGACGGAACAGGCCGACCACCGTCCGGCACGCCGGCTGTCTGCTCGGCCAGGGTGTCTGGCCGTCGGTCAGCACCACGAGCACGTCGGGGGCGGGCCGGGTTCGCAGCGCCTTCGCGAACCCGGCCCGCAGATCCGTACCACCGCCGCCCACCAGCGGTATCGCCTCGGCCCTGCACAGCGGGTGCACAACCCCCGCCGCCGCGTCACACGACAGCACCCGCACCAGGTCTCGCCGCCCGCCGACGGCACGGCTGATCGCCGCCACTTCGAGCAACGCGGAGCCCAGTTCGGCATCACTGACCGAACCCGAGGTATCGATCAGGACCGTGACCCGCGGCGGCGTCCGGCGCAGGCTCGGCAGCACAACACCGGGCACCCCGGCCGAGCGACGAGCCGGACGCCCGTAGGTGTAGTCCTCGCCGACGCCAGGGCTGGAGACCGCGGCACGGAGGGCCGCGCCCAACAGCTCGCGCCACGGCTGCGGTGGATGAAAGGTCTCCTCGGCCCAGCGTTTCCAGCCTTGCGACGCGTTCCCGGGACGCCCGATGATGCCCTGCGCCACCAGGAATCGGACCGCGTCCCGTTCCTGTTCGCTGAGGCCGTCCGCGCCGTCCGGGCCCAGTTCCCACGCACGGTCCAATCCGTCTGCGCCACTACCACAGTCGAGCCAGGCCATGGCGTCGGTCAGCGGACCGAGCCGGAACTGGCGCAGGTAGTCCTCCATGAGTTCGCCCGCGCCCAACCCCAACGCCGATGGCACCACAGCGTCCTCCGGTTGGGCCAGTCCGTGGCCGAACGCGTCGTCGTTGATTTCGCAGTCCGCGGCGATGTTCATGCGCAGGCGTTCCGCCGGGCCGGTCAGTCCGTGCTGCTTGGCGAAGCGGTCACTGCGACCGTGATGGTCGCGCAGCAGATGCGACACCTCGTGTACCCACACCGCGGCCAGGTCCTCCACCGGCGTGCGGTCCACGAAGGCCGGTGAGACATAGCACCGCCAGTGCCGATCGACACCCATCGTCGGTACGCGGCGCGACTCGACGACGGCCAAGGCGAACAGAGCCGTCGCCAGATAGGGCCGGACGTGGGCGGCATGTAATCGGGCGGCGAAGAGCTTGTCGCGATCCAGGGTTCCCGGCGCGGTCATCGGCCTGCCTTCGCGGCGACGCGGGTAGCGGCTTGATCTGCTTCCCTGGACACCGCTACCACTCCGGCGAGTTCCTCGATAGCCGCGGGAACGTCCCAGTCGCCCTGCCGCAATGTCGCGAGAGTTGTTGCGGGAACGACGATTAGATCCGGCGCTCCGCTTTCGAGGGCTTTCCCGAGTAGCGTCCATGCCGCGTCCCAGCGGGACCGCTCCGGACGTTTCCGGACTGCCGCCACCACCGCGTCGAGCACCGCTTGGCGCAGGTCGCCGCGCTCGGGCAGGACGGCGCGGGCCGGATCGGCGAGCAGTTCCTCCGGGTCGGGCAGATCCATCCGGTCCAGGCTCGCCAGCAGTTCGAAGCCCGGCCCGTCGCCAACCGTGCCCCGAACCAGCAGGGAAAGCACGTCGCGGGAAGAGCCTGCCGCGGTAGCGAAAGCTATCAGCCACAACGTCATCTCCCAGCTTCGAGGCGACGGCCACGGACCACCGCGGCGTGTTTCGCTGGTGGGAATCTGATGCACGAGAGCGGGTCGACCCGCGAGCAGGACGCACACCGCGCGGCGCGCGAAAGCCACTGCCGCAGTGAGCTTCTCCGGCGCCAGCCGAGGCAGCGTCGCGTGCGGCCAGGTCCCGCCGAGTCCACGGACGACGACATCATGATCGTGCGTCCACTGCAGGTGCACGAACCGGTTGGCCAGCGGCGGACTCAGTTCCCAGCCGTCGGCCGCCGAGGATCGCGGGTTGGCCGCCGCCACGATGCGGACATCCGGCGGCAGCTGAAGGGTGCCGATTCGGCGTTCGAGGACCAGACGAAGCAGCGCGGCCTGCACCGCCGGCGGCGCGGTGGACAGTTCGTCGAGGAACAGCAGTCCGCGCCCGGCCCGGACGAGTTGGACGGCCCAGTCCGGCGGCGCCATCGGGACGCCCTGTACCGCCGGATCGTCTCCGATGATGGGCAGGCCCGAAAAGTCCGACGGCTCATGGACACTCGCGATCACGGTGGTCAGTGGGAGGTCCAGGTCGGCGGCGAGTTGGGTGAGGGCGGCGGTCTTTCCGATGCCCGGCTCGCCCCACAGGAGAACTGGTAGGTCGGCGGAGACGGCCAGGGCGAGGGCTTCCAGCTGGTTGTTGGGGCGTGGCTCGGTGGTTACCTCGCGCAGCATGGTCAACAGTTCGCCTGCGACATCGAGTTGGGCGAGCGGAACGGGGTCAGCGGACGTGCGGACAGCAGTAAGCATGTGTGGGTCACCTTGGGGTCGACTGAGTTTCGAGTGAGTGTCGGGTCAGTGCGCGTTGCGCGGGTGGGTGCGGTGGCGGCCGGGACGGACCCGGCCCGGCGGGGGCACGCGGTACCCGCCTGCAACCGAAAGACCTGCCTTGAACAGCCCGTACGTGATGCGGCGATGCACGGCGGCCTCCAGTTCGTCGAGCAACGCACCGTGGCGCAGCGACGCGTCGGAGCCGAGCAACCCGGTCACCACGGCCAGCGCGCCCGCGGTATCGCCGTGGTCCAGTCGTTCCCGGACCCCGGTGAGACTGTCCGGACGGCGGTGTATCGCATCGATGGCCTGTAAGCAGGGCAGCGGCGTGCCGGTCAGCGCGACCAGCAGTTCCTCCCGGCGGAGCTCGTCCGGGTCGTGGTCGAGCGCGGCCAAAACGCCGTCGACGAGACCGATTCGGTGTTGTTCGCCTCTGCACTCGACGATGCGTGGTCGCCCTGGCGGGTCCTGAATCCGGGGCGCATCGCCCGGCGCGTGGTCAGGGACCAGGGCTGCCGCGACCAGCGGATGCAATTGCTCAGCCGAAATCGCACCGGAACGCAGCAGTTCCAGATCGGGTAGCACCCAGGTCGCCGCATCGGGCAGGACCGGCAGCGCGGAGACACGACCGGCCGGATATTCCGAAGCGATCCGCAGTTCGGGGCCGTCACGGTCCAGCACCAACCGCTGCTTGGCCCGGAACCGTACGACGAACGTGTTGGACGGCAATCCCTCTGCACGGCAAAGTATCTCGCCCTCGTCCGCCCATCGGTCGACGGCGCAGACCTCCGGTGCCATCGCGAGCAACCCAGGATCCAGCGTCGGTCGACGATCCGCGGCCCCGGACCGTATTCGCAGTTCATCCGCCCTGCGCGCATCCCACAGGTGGCGATGCAGATCCATTCGGAAGCGCCGGTCGGGCCAGGGGTGTGGATGCGGGCCGGTCGCCGATCCGTCCCACAGCGCGAGGCTGATCCGTTGACCCGCATCCGCCCAGGTCGGCGCGGTACGCACCACCAGTTGCATGGGACATCGGCCTGCCCGCTCGTAGTGCATCAGCGTGACGGTCAGCCCTGGTCGCAGCAATCCGTCAGGCGCGACCCGCGGCATATGCCAACGCAGCAGGTCAGGAGCCAGATAGCGGAGGTCGGCGCGGATCCGGGACGCGAGTTCGGCCCCGTGTTCGCGCGCCACGGATCGCAAATCGAAATCCACGTCGAAACCTGCTGCGGCACAGGCGCCTGCCCAGTCGCCCGCGCAACGGCGAGCGGTAGCGGTCCGGATCATGTCGGGCGGCACGGCGAATTCGCGCACGCGCGGCCAGAAGGAAAAGCGGGAGTGATCTCCATTCGCGTTGTCGGTGAGCATCAGCACTCACCTTGCACGAATGGGACCCCCAATCTTTGAACAGAATGAGTAGTCATCGCATTGATCATATAGGCACTTCCGGACCGCGGCCAATCGAGGCAGGTCAGCCTAGTTCGGTCATCGGCGGTGGCAGGGTGGAACGTTCGTCCGGGGGAGCCGACATGGCTGACGGAAAGCGTTGTGGGACAACGAGGGCGGCGTTGCTTCATGGTCTGGACCGCCGATGTGCTCGCCCGCGGTGTCCCCACCGTCTCGCCGCGCGCGGCACTCGACGTGCCGGCCGACGAACTGAAGGACTTCCCACGCGCATACCGCGCGGTTCGAGGCGGCCATGCGGCACGCTCGAAAGATCAACCTGCCGAGATCATCTCGTGGACCTCGACCCACCGTATTGCCGATGTCAGGGCGATGGTCTGGGTTTCATCTCAACCCCTTCGAGGGCGGCCAAGGCCAAGGCCATGTCGTGCAATCGTCCGAAGTACTCCACTTCGTACTCGTCTTCGAAGTGGGGCATGATTCTTTCCAGATCACCAATACATTTGGTCAGGACCCGGCGACGCCAATCGTCCAGCGCCCGCGAAAGCGCTACGGAGACGCATGCTGCGACGTCCGCATCGACCAGTACCAGCTCCACATTTTCGATGTCCACGCCTCGGCAGCGTGGCGGAAATGGCGCCGACCAGTGTTCGGCCCACAGCTGCGCGAGCAGCTGGCGATTCGGATCGTCCATCTCAAACTCCTTGTCTCCCAATGTGTGACCGCGACATACAGGCTCCCATGAGTCGTCCGGTCCGGGGGCGGTACGCACTTCGCTCGGCCCGGGGACTTCCCCGCGATGCCTTGCGACTGTGAGCGCGCCGCTATGCGCAACACGAAGAGCCGCGTGTGCGGTACTTGCGGCGGACAAGGTAGATCCCGGCGCCGATGGCGACGACGGCCGCGCCGGTGAGCACCGAAGTCATCGGTAGCGTGAAGGCGAGGACCAGGCATCCGAGCATGCCGACTGCGGGGATCACCCGGGCCGGTCGTCCCTCGGATGCGGGCAGCGTCCAGGCGGACAGGTTGGCTACGGCGTAGTACAGCAGTACACCGAAAGACGAAAACCCTATCGCCGTACGGATATCGGTGGTCGCGGCAACGACAGCCACGATGACGCCGACCGCGATTTCGGCGCGGTGCGGGACGGCGAATCTGGGGTGCACGACCGACAAAGCGTAGGGCAGGTGGCGGTCACGAGCCATTGCCAAGGTGGTGCGCGAGACACCGAGTATCAACGCCAGCAGCGAGCCGAGCGCGGCGACAACGGCGCCGACCCGCACCACGGGTTCGAGCCAGCCGACACCGGCCGCAACTACGACCCCGGAGATCGGCGCGGCCGCTTCGGACAGGCCGTGCGGCCCAAGCACCGTCAGCGCGGCGACCACGACCGTCGCATATACGAGCAAGGTAATGCCGAGCGCGAGCGGGATCGCGCGCGGAATCGTGTGGGCAGGATCGCGCACCTCCTCACCGAGGGTGGCGATCCGCGCGTATCCGGCGAAGGCGAAGAACAACAGTCCTGCCGCTTGCAACACCCCGGTCACGGTGATGTCGGAACCGAACTCCAGCCGTGCGGCATCGGCCGTTTCGGAACTGAATGCCGCGACGGCGACCGCGATGAGCACGGCCAGCACGATCGCCACGCTCACCCGGGTGAGCGATGCCGACCGCTGGACCCCGCGATAGTTCACCGCCGTCAACGCGGCGACCGCAGCCACGGCGACAGCGTTGGCGTGGGCGGGCCACGCGTACTCGCCGACGGTCAACGCCATCGCGGCGCAGGACGCGGTCTTGCCGACCACGAAGCACCACCCCGCCAAGTATCCCCAGAACTCTCCGAGCCGTTCGCGCCCATAGACATACGTGCCGCCCGACGCCGGATATCGAGCCGCCAATCGTGCCGACGATGTCGCGTTGCAGTAGGCGACCACCGCCGCTACCACGAGCCCCAGCAACAACCCCGAGCCCGCCGCCCGCGCGGCGGGCGCCAGTGCCGCGAAAACCCCCGCCCCGATCATGGCGCCGAGTCCGATCACAACCGCGTCGGTGATCCCTAAGCTCCGGCGCAGCTCGTCTGGCATATCAGTCGGCGTTGTCCTGGACACCCATGCTCCTGTCGCTACCCGATCGTCCGAGCCGCCGCCACCGAGATCGACGCCCGCGTCCGTCGATCGCTGCCGAGGAGACGATAGCGGCACCGGCGAATCCGATCGACCCATCGTGCGACGACTCGTCGCCGACGCGGGAGTAAACAGCGGGGTCACCGGAACGTCGGCGGGTGTCGTTTCGACCTGAACGTCACAGACTTTCCGGCGGCCGGCTATGTGGCAGCGTGCGGCGCTTCGTCATCTGTCGTGTGCGAGGTGCTGCGATCGCGCACCGCGAGGATGGTCGTGGTGTCGGCCTTGCCTTCGACGACGGCGGTGACCGCTAATGCCGGCCGGGGCTGGTTTCGATGCCGTTGCCGGGGGCGAAACGTAGCCGCCGCGCCAGCACATCGACGGCGACGTCGGCCAGCGGCTGTTCGCAGCCCACCGCGTGCGCGACCAGACGCGCATAGGCGGTGGCGACGTCGCAACGTAGTTGCGCGGCCACCATCCCGGTCGCCTGATGGATCTCGCGGGTGGAGGCCGCCGGTTCCCACCAGGACCCCAACACGGTGTCCTGGAGTCCGCTCATCGGCTCCGCGGCGGCGGGGGTATCGCCGGTCTGCGGGTGGGTTGGGTGCAGCGTCGCGAGCAGGATCACGGTGATGAGCTCGGATACCTGCACCGCCGCGTCGAACCCGGTGCGGTCCAGTGTCATCGGCGTATCGGTATACAGGTCCAGGGTCCCGATCCGGATCGCGCCTTGATGCAGCGGGAACGCGAACACCGCCCCGCCGTGCTCGGCGACACCGGAGGCCGCGAGCAACGGCCACTGCCCGCCCGCCAATGCGGCACCGTAGTCGGGGACCAGCAGTGGTGCGTCGTTCAGATAGGCTTGCGGGCCGGGTCCTTCCCCGGCCGCGACCTGCACCTGCGCGCATTGCGCCGCCTGCGTGTCCGAGGCTCCCAGCAGGTCCCAGCCGCTATCTGGCAGCCAGATCATGATCGCAGCGTGCTGCGCAGGCAAGACCGCTACGCACGCTGCGCTGAGCCGGTCGGGACCGGGTCGTGCACTGGGTTGATGCACCGCGGCCAGGAACCGCGCCGTGATCGTTTCCGTATCGGTCATCAACGTACCCACCAGAATTCGACGTTGCTGCCAGCTACGTGTCTTTGCTGTCCCGTGTGCGGTCGCTGGGGCATCGGCTTCGGGATACCGCGAATTACCATCGATCCTGGTCCTTCATACCCGTGGTGTCCGCACGCCGGCGTTGCTTGTCGGTGGCGGGGATCCATGCGCCCGGCACGGCCGCGTCAGTGCCCGGGGCGCGGTGGATCGGGGCTGGCACGGACACCGATCTGTGCGTGCGGTCCATCACGCGGCCCACTTCCCGAGGCCCACCGACACGGCTCCGGTCTCAGAAGGTTTCCGCCACCCAGCCGCGCCGACATACTCGACTCACCCGGACCTCAATTGTAGTCCGAAGGTCTTGCCCTCCTGAAGATTCCGGCCCGCGACGCGCACCCCCGCCTATCGGCCCGACCGCAATGCTCGGTGCCCGCGAGTATGGCCGCCCGTGCCCGCACCAACGCCGACCCACCTGCGCAAACAGATTCAACTAGCGGGCGATTACCGTCGCAACGGGTGGCGGTCCGCGCCGGACAGTGAGTGCCGGGCCGGAGAAAATCCCGCGTCGATCCGGCCTGACAGCTACCGTTGCGAACGGGTATCCGTGGGGGAGGCTTTTTCACTCCCGCTGGCGGCGCGACAGTCGAGTTCCTTTGCCGCACCGTATGTTTCGAATACCAGGGACAAGGTCGCGCGGCGTGCCCGGACCGCGTCGCACATCGAGCCAAGCGCTGTCACACGATCGAGGTCGGACGCGACCTCCGAGGAACGAACCTGATCGCTCCGTAGTACCGCACGGCGGGCGCAGGAGGGCTGGGTTTCCAGGCGCAGTACGGCTCGGACCCAATACGTCCGCACCGTCGTCGTTCAACCGATGACGCGTCGCAGTTGAACGGCGTGCGCGTTGCCCGAGGATGGCGCCGTCATCTGGCGGGTACTACCATCGTCGATGTTCGAACGCGGTATCCGGGGAGTGCGTATCGAGCGTCCGGTGCGGTGAATTGCGTTGCATGTCTGCGGGTTACAGGTTCGTGGACCTCGGCGACCGATCGCGCTCGGCTCCGTATCGACGAGGGGAACTGCCGGTGGCCCGAATGCTCGCCTTGGGCGATAGCGTCACGAAGGGCGTGGGAGACGAACTGCCGGACGGCACCTGTCTCTCGCGATGCGCTCGGCGACGCGCACTGTCGGATTGACCTGCTGGGGCAGGACCATGATTCCGTGCCCGAGCCGGATCCTGTTGGTGCGCTGGCTGGCCGCGCCGAGCAGGACCTCGGGCGCCGAGCAGTGACTGTATTCCTCCAGAAAGTGATGTTCGACCATCCAGGCGTAGTCGTAACCGATCTGATCGGCGAGCTCGATCTGCGCCAGCGTCTCGTGCACGGCCCGCAGCTCCGAGTCCTGCGCCCACGGCCGCGGAATCTGCAGCTCGTAGAACTTACTCGCTATTTATAAAACTGTAATTACATCGCCCACGTTGTATCGTGGAAATATCTGAAAGCGGAAGCCTGCAATCGGAAGCGTCTGACGGTAGGATGACGGTGACGCCGGATGATGAATCGTCGATGCTCCAGTGGACGTCATCGCCGGTTGTCGAGGTTTTCTTCTAGGGGGTCTAGCTGACGCGTTAAACCGCCGGCCGGGCGGGGCCGGTTTCTCGACGAATGCGTCGATCGGCACTGCCTTTGTCGGCACTGTTATCTCTGATTGTTTTAGCGTGTTCGCAATACGGGCGCAAGCTGTCTGCGATTGTGATTAAAGGGAGGATATTCCATGAAGCAGGTTGCCGGGGCTTGGCCGGAGTCACCAGGAAACGTAGCGTATTCGCTCCGATCGGTGCCAGAAGTCGATTATCGGTCCGCCCAGGACTATTCACTGTCCGACTCTCAGTCGGTACCGATCTCGGAATTGCAGATCACCGATTCGCCCCGGTTCGTCGGCGTCGATACCGATCACATTCGCGTGCTCGCCGAGGTGGAGGAGTCATTACCGCCGATCATCGTTCATCGGTCCACCATGCGCGTGCTGGACGGTGTGCACCGACTTCGCGCGGCGCAACTGCTGGACCGGACGGAAATCGTCGCTTGTTTCTTCGACGGCGACGACGCGGACGCGTTCGTGCTGTCGGTCGAACGAAATATCAGCCATGGTCAGCCGCTGTCCCGGCCGGAACGTGGAGTTGAACGTCCAGGCGCAGATCGGCTTCGACTGAAGCGCGGTGGATTGCGGTTGGGGGTGTGCGCGTCGGTGCCGAATCGGGTGGTCGCGTCGTAGGACAATGAGGCCGCCACCGAATCTTCCCAAAGTCGAGCTACCGACGTCTCATCCGATGGTGGAGGGACGGGCTATCAGGCCCCTACGCAGACCGCCATTCCGTCATTGAGGTCAAGGCCGGAGACATCTAACCCAGGGTTCAATTTCTGCAGCTGGTCGAATGTAAGGTGGTACTTTGCATCCAAAGTGACGACGTCGTCGCCCGGTTTCGCTATGACTACCTTCGTGCAGCCCTCGACAGGTTCAGCATTGGCTGATGTGTAGTTCGTGACGGTTAGCAGGATGGCCCCTACCGTGACACCAGCCAACACGGTAATACGATAACCGATCCGAGGCAGAATGCGCGTTCGCCCTGCTGAAGGGAAGCCCGAATATGCGGCTGGGCGAACGTAGGGCGATTCGGCGATCCGCTTGCTGTTCATGATAAACGTTCCTTCCTTCCGGTGGGTCGATAGGCCCACTCGGCGGGCGAATGTGGGCCAGCTCCGCTTTTCCGGCGTTGGCTCGATACTGATCTTGTCGCCAACGGTGTGGGCTGCGTTACCTTTATCGCGTAACAGAATAGTCGCGGTGCCAGGTCAGTGTGCCGTCGAAATCGAAGATGTACGCGGCATATCTGCCACCGACGCTGCGCATTACCGGGGCTGATCCTGCGAACGGCCGGCACCCACCGACGAGCAGCGCGCTATGAAGGCGGCGTAGTCGAGCAGATGTTGTCGAGCCTGCGGGTGGGGTGCGGCGCGGTCCAGGCAGTCGTGTGCCGCAGCCAGCTCCTCATCGATCCGCAGATCGCACCAGACACGAGCGCCGCATATCTCCAGTAGGCCCATCAGGTAACGCAGCTCATCGCGGTCGGGAACGTGCTTGCTCTGGTAGTAGCGGGCGAGTTCGTCGCGTTCGGGTCGAGTCGAGGACAGCGCGGCCACCACAGGGAGGGAGCCCTTTCGTTTGAGCAGGTCTGCGCCGAGGAGCTCCGCCGAGTCAGTGGGATCACCCCAGATATCGGCCAGGTCGTCACGCAGTTGCATGATCATCCCCAAGTGGTGGCCGTACTGGCCCATCGCCGCGACCTGTTCCGGGCCCGATTGTGTGTGCAGCGCACCGAAACACGCACCGCAGCGTAGGTAGCTGCACGTTTTGGCGACTGTCATGTCCAGGGCAGCGTTCAGGGCGTTCGGGGTAGGGGCCTGCGCGGTGACGTCCATGATCTGCCCATTGGCGATATGCCGGGTGGCGGTGGCCAGCATCCGTGCCGCGGGTGCGGTAATGGCGCTGGGCACCTCGGTGAGTAGTTCGAAGGCCGCACCCACCAAAGCGTCCCCGGTGAGGATCGCCTCCGGTATGCCGTACCGGACCCACAAGGTGGGACGTCCCCGCCGCAGGCGATCGGCGTCGACGATGTCGTCATGGATCAGGACTTGTCCGGCCAGCATGTACCACGCTGCGGTCGCGTCGCCTGCGCGGTCCCAGCCACCACCGTCGATGGTCGCCGACAGCAGCGGCAACAGCAGGGTCCGCCCCAGGCCGCGAACGAGGTGAGATTGCCCTTTTCATCACGCCAGCCGAAGTGATAGAGCGCTAGTCCGCGCACCGGCTCGTCCAGCCCTTCCAGATGACGCTTTATCTTGGGCAGCACCAGATTTCGCGCTTGATCGAGCAGATCGACGAGATCGTCGGCCGGGGATACATCAAGAGAATCAGTGGTCATTGCTAGGACCTTCGATGGCAGTGCGGTGGGTGGGGTGCCTGCCGAATCCGACCACCAGATGCCGCCCACCTGTTTGCGGATGACTGCTGCGCCATCGAATTCATCTGCTTACGGCCGGATTCCGCCGCGGCACCGGCCACGGCGACGTAGCGGCGGACGTATTACGCGGCGTGCCAATGCATGCCGCGTCCATCAATCGTCCCACGCGAACAGCCACCAAATCGGCAATTCTGGGATCTGCCGGAATTGGACCGTGTCATCGGCGGATTGTCGTTGCAGGGTGGTTCCATTGGGCAGCGAATGCTGGCCGGTTGATCATATGGGGGCTGCGCCGTTACCGGTTTCGGTGTGTCTTCGCGCATGGTGGGCTGTGGGCGGTGGGCTGAATTCATTGTGGTGACTGCGTTGTAGGAGTGTGCACATCGTCCTCCGGCACCTGCACGATCAGCAGATCACACCGGAAGCTGTGGCCGTGCTTGCGGTGGCGGCATTGGCGAGTATCCCAGTTCAGTACTGCTTGCTGGGAATTCGCGGTGTGAGTGGCATGAATGTAGTTCGACGTCTGATCGTTACATTCGATTGGCCGGTTCCTGGAGTGGCGTTATCGAACCGTTTCGGGTATTACCCTTATTTATCTGGGCAGATGTCTGCCATGTCGCTGGACGGATCGTTATTCTTAGCTAGCAGTGAGGATTTCGTCCCTGCCGTGCATCGGGGGCGGTGATGCGTCAGCTATTGGTCAGCAAGAGCGACGCTCTGGTAGCTCGGTTGTTCGTGCCGTGTGAACGCTGGGGGTGGGAATTCAGCGTTCCCGCTCCGCTGTCGGCAAGCCCGTTGCTCGGCGCTGAGCCGAGATGGTCCGAGCCCCAGGTTCCTGCGGATCTGCACCGTTGGGAGGGCAGATCGCGAAGGTCGTTGACGACGTTCGGGATCGGGACGGTGGCTTCGGTGTTGGCTGCTGTGTGGGCTGCCGCGTGGGGGATGCCCGGGTGGATCGCGATCGCCCCGGCGGGAATGATCGCGACGGCTGGCTGGTGTGGATGGCTGCTGGTGCGGTCGGCTGCCGAACGCAACCGATTCACGGCATGGCGGGACGCTCAGTTCTCGAAATACGAACGGGCGCATCAGGTATGGACGCTGCAGGTCGGTGAACATGATCGCCGCGAACGGTCACGGGTGGCGGCGACGGCATTGTGGCGACCGCTCGTGGTGAGCACGCGGTTCGCGCGCGTGGACGTGTTCGGTGGAACGATGACAGGCTGGTCTGCGCTGCTGCGCACCTGGGGATCATCCCTGTTGGCCGAGGCGCGCGGAATGCTGGTGCTCGATTTCACCGAGGATCGGATTGCCGCAGGCCTGGTAGCGATGGCGTCGATCGCGGGACACCCGGCGCGGACGGTGGAATTTCCCGACGCGCCCACCGGTGTGAGTCTCCTGCAAGGCTTGGCCGCACCGGAAGTGGGTGAGGTTATCGCCGAATCGTTGTGGGCGTTGCGGCGCGGCGAGCCCGGCGCCGAGCAACTGCGGGGATTGGACGCGGAGTTGATCGAATCCGTCGCCGCGTGCCTGAGCCCGCGGATTACGTTCTCGCGACTGGCCGCCGGTCTGCGGTTGCTGCGCAGGATCTATGACGCCGAATGCGAGTCGGTGCTGTCGGCGGCTGAGATCCGCCGGATCAACTCGCTGCTGGATTCGATCGGTGCGGCGGGTCCAGCGCACGAGGAATTGCGGTTCCTGACTGCGACACTGGGGATGTTCGCAGAGGATGAACCTGCGGCCGACCGATCGCCGGTGGCGTGGCCCCAAACGGGATTGACCGTGTTCAGCACTGTCTCACCCCATCCTCGCCGCAAACGGCTGATCGACCAACTGTTGTTTCATCGAGTGCTGCACGCGGTGCGCTGCGGTCGTCCCAGCGCCGATGCGGGCAGTGTGCTCGTCGTCGCCGGTGTCGATGATCTCGGATTGCCGGCCGTGGAGGCACTCACCCGGCAGGCCCGCCGCGCCGGCGTCCGATTGGTGGTGCTGGTCGAACATCTGCGTGGCGAACTCACCCAGTTGCTCGGGGGCTCCGACAGCGCCTCGATTCTGATGCGGATGGGCAACGCCGCCGAAGCGGCGCAGGTCGCCGAATTCGTCGGGCGCGGATTCAGTTTCGTGCTGTCGCAGTACACAGAACAGTTCGGGCAGAGTACTGGTGAATCGACCTCGGACACCCACGGTGATTCGGTGACCTCGACCACCGGCGCGAACGTGGCCGGCACATCGGTGACGAGCACCGACTCGGTCGCACAGGCCACGTCGTGGTCGCGGACCATCAGTTGGTCGCAATCGGACTCGACCAGCACCGCGCGGACCGTGGCGCGTGCCTACGAATACACCATGGAACCGACGACCTTCCAGTCCTTGCCTGCGACCGCGTTCGTGCTTGTCGATACCTCGGGCCGGGACCGCAGGGTCGTTGCCGGAGACTGCAACCCCGACATCGCCCTGTCGGATCAGGTCGCGGACGGCGGGCTCACCGGCGGAATCCCGCGCCGGTGAACACGTTGGCGGGGTTCAGCTTTCACCGGGTGCTGACGACACCGGCATCGGTGCACGAGCGCGGCGACAGCGCCGACAGCCGGGTACAACTTTTCGCCGCACTGGCTGCGGCGCACGCGGAGCTCCTCGGCCGAACGGATGCCGCGTTCGCGGTGGCGTGGGAACGAACGACACGTCATTCCGATATCCGAGTGCTCATCGGTGGCAGGCCCAGCTCGCCTGTCGCCGAACCAGGAGAGGGTGTTGTGCCGGTGATGTATCCGCCGGGCGGCACCGGTCATCGGCTGGATACGGAGGCGGTGGTAGCGCGCTGGCGGCAGCAGCCGGTGTGGTTGCGATGTCCGGGGCGCTCGGATGCGCTGTGGTCACGCAACGGCTCCAGCACCGCGGCGGTGCCTCGGCGCGGCTGCTTCGAAGACTATGTCGCGCATCTGCCCGGCGTATTCGTATGGCTGGTGATCGCCGAACCACTACCGGCCTCGGCAATCGAAGCCGAACTCGCGCAGCTGGAGGTGCGGTTGCCGCAGATGCGGGCGCGGGAGAACTCCGAACCCGACCGCGTCGCGTTGCTGCGCGGGGAATCGCGCTTCCGTGAGCTGACGCGTTCGATTTCGGCAGGCATGTGGTCGGTGCACGTTCTCGTCGGCGGCGTCGATGATCGTAGCGTCCGCCGCGCCGCCGGGTTACTGTGCAGTGCTTCGGATCTGGATGACCTCCCGTACGTGCTCACCCCGGACACGACGACCGGCGCCCTGGACCAGACCTGGCCAACCCGGACCGGTACCGCCGGGTTCACCTCGCCCTTTACCGCCAGCGCTGAGTTGCTGGCCGGGCTGGCGCGACCGCCGCGGCGCGAGCTGCCCGGTATCAGGGCTGTGGAGCCGGCTTTATTCGATCTGACTCCCGAACACGACGGCGAGATCGCCCTCGGTGCAATCCTCGACGATGCCGACCAACCAGTCGGACAGCTCGATATCAGCCTCGACACGCTCAATCGCCACACCTTCATCGCGGGCGCGACCGGATCAGGCAAGTCGCAGACCGTCCGGCATCTGCTGACGGGGCTGTCCAGCGCCGAAATCCCGTGGCTGGTCATCGAACCGGCCAAAGCAGAGTACGCCGCGATGAGCGGGCGCATCGGTGCGCCGGTCGCGGTGATCCGTCCTGGCGATCCGGATGCGATCCCGATGGGACTGAACCCGCTCGAACCCGAGCGCGGGTTTCCCGTGCAGACACATCTGGATCTGGTGCGGGCACTGTTCTCGGCGGCGTTCGACGCGGCAGAACCGTTCCCGCAGGTACTCTCGCATGCGCTGACCCGCTGTTATACCGAATTGGGCTGGGACACCGTGCTCAGTGCGCCCAGCCGCGACGGCCCCGAACCCAGGTTTCCCCGGCTGTCGGACCTGCAGGCGATGGCGCTGACGGTGGTCGACGGAATCGGCTATGGCCGCGAAATCACTGACAACGTCCGAGGATTCATCGATGTCCGGATCGGTGCCCTACGCCTGGGAACGCCGGGGCGATTCTTCGAGGGCGGCTATCGGCTCGACATCACCGACTTGTTGCGACACAACGTCGTGCTCGAGATCGAAGACATCGGAAACGATGCGGATAAGGCCTTCTTCATCGGTGTCATCCTGATCCGCGTTTTCGAGAACCTGCGAGTACACCGCAGCCTCAGCGGGAACCGGCTGCGCCACGTGATGGTGGTCGAGGAAGCCCACAGGCTGCTGCGCCGCGCCGAGCCGGGCACCCCGGCCGCGCACGCGGTGGAACTCTTCGCGTCGTTGCTGGCCGAGATCCGCGCCTACGGGGAAGGGATCATTGTCGCCGAACAGATCCCGGCCAAGATCGCTGCTGATGTGGTGAAGAACAGCGCTCTGAAGATCGTGCACCGGCTCCCCGCTGCCGAGGACCGCGAGATCGTCGGCGCCACCATGAATCTGGACCCTCCACAATCACGACACTTGGTGACGTTGCCCCCCGGACGCGCGGCGGTCTTCACCGATGGCATGGACCGGCCATTGCGCATCGAAGTGCCGCTCGGTCACGACAGCAACCTCGGTGAACATCCGCAACTATGGGCGGCGTTGCCGGGCCGGTTGACGCTGCGGGATCTGCATAGGGCCCGCCGCATACGCGAGCAACCCGACGTCGCCTTATGGATCGAATTGATGGTGCTGGCGCACCTGGTCGGCCGCCCTGCACCGCGCCCGCGGGAGGAATGGCTGCACACCCTCACCACCAACCATCCACCGATCCTGCTGACCGAAGCCGTCACCGGGGCGTTGGAAGAGGCGATCGATGCCCGCTACGCAGGACTCGCGCACTACTTTCCGCCAGAAGAACTCATCGCACATCTGCAATCGACCGCGACGGCCGCACTGAACGGTGCACCCACCTGTGACGGCACCGAAAACCATTGGCAGGCAGGCTCATTCCGGTGGGCTGATGTCGAACGCGCACTCCACGCACCCGACCTACGCGCCGATATGCCCCATCCCATGACACCGGAGTGGGCACGGCGGGGCCTGGTCCTCGACGGTGCCACCCTGAAGGCGCAACTAGACATACTGCACGCTCATCCGGACTCGTGGGCGGATCGCCGCATCGTCACCGGTCCCGCGCGAACACCTCGGCTGGCCGAGTTGGTGGCCACACTGAGCCACGCCACCAGCCCTGATGCCTGCCTGCACGCGGCGACGCGCCACCTGGACCCATCGTGTCGATGGGCACTGACACTGCTCGAGAGTCCCGATCGCCCGAATCCGCAGGGCGAACCATGAGCATCGACGGCTCTGTGCACTTCGACCCCGATGATCCTGGCGATCGACCGGGGACGGCCTCGACCGAGTTCCCGACCCCGCACCCCCCGGTTTCCGCACCCACCACCGACGCCGAGCGGATGGCTCGAATCGAAGCCACAGACCAACCCGCACCCATCGAAGGATCCGAACCGGCAAGCGAAATACCCGACGTCGCACGGATGACCGCCGGCGAACCGAGCACCCACGCCGGTGCCGACGGCATCGACACGCGCAGTGTCCCAGGCGATTCCGGTGATCAGAGGGTCCCTGAGCCCGCCGGCCCGGGCCGGCCGAGCGAGGACCGGAGCCTCCCGACAGCGTCGGACTCCACATCCGCGGCCGGCGAGAATGCCGTGCCCCCCGAGGAACTCCCAACCCTCGACGGTGCGGCACCCACCGACTTGGCGCAGCGTCGGCTCGACGCTACGGCCGCGGTATGCGCCGACCACGGGCTCGAGGACCCCGAAGCGATCGAAGCGGTCGCGCTGGCCCACCAATTAGTTTGCGACAACCACGCCCCGTTCATCGTCGACCGCACGCTCGACATGCTCGACCACATCAAAGCCGACGTCGAGGCCCATCCTGGCACTGTCGTGGTCTTCCTCGGGCGTGACGGCGACGCCATCGGGTTGGCGGCGCGCGAACTCGATCCCGAGTTCTACGAACAACACTGCACCCACGTGACGCTATCGCGATGCCTGGCAGAATCCGCCGTCCAAGACCTGGAGAAGAATGCGAACAAGACCTTCCCCGAACTGAAGGAGGAAGAGTTCCGGAACGCCCGATCCGAGGTAAACCCCGAGCACGTCGACGGTGCCCGAGCACGGCTGACCGAGTATCTCGAATTGCGCGGAGTACCGGTCGGCGAGCCCGGCGCCAGGATCATCCTGGTCGACACCAGCTTCAAAGGCACCGTGCAGAACCTGCTCACCGCGACCTACCCCGGAGCTGACTTCCACGGCAAGTATCTGTTCTACGACCAATCCTCGACAGATCCCAACGCCGGACAGAAGACCGCCTTTGCCCTGCATCGTGATCCCGAAGGCACGATCACCGATCCACGCGCCGAAGCAAACCAACCCGGTGGAACCGGGGCGAACCCGCTGGAAATCTTCGTCGAAAAGGACCCGGTATTGGCCATCGAACAAATACTGCGCGGATCGCTGTCCAAAGCGGTACACGTCGAGAACGGCGTTCCTGACCAGCACCCGGAATCTCCGCCGCTCGAGGAGATCAACCCGCTAGAAGTCGCGGAGAAGTACCTCGACGAGCCGGTGCGCCTGGCGGTCATGGACATCAACCAGTTGGCGGTGGCCGACTTCGCCGCCACCGTCGCGGTAGCACGCCGGGAGGGCGGACCATGGCGAGCCGACTTGGATGCCAAGGCCAAGGAATTCGTGAACAAATTAGGAGCATGGTCGCGACGTGAACCCCTCACCGAACCAGCCTTGGCCGAATTCCTCGGATCCTTCGTCCGCCGCGAAGACAAACGCTTGGTTGCGCAACTGCACAGCTTGATCGAGGACCGCGGCCTCGATAGCACAGCAGTGTGGCGGGACTACCAACAATGCGGCACCCTCGCCGCCCAGAGCGCCTTTGTCGAGGAAAAACGCAACGACACCACCGCGTCAGGAGGAGAAGCCAGCTATGGGTGATACAGACAGCATCGAACCGAACGAACCCCTCGAATCGCAATGGGGGTCGCTGATCGGGTTCGCCGAACGCTACCGCAACCTGGGTTACGGGACCCTGGCGGACAAGCTTCGCACCGGGGGGCCGCCCCCGCCGCCGGTGCTGGGCACACCCCTCATCCACGACACCGACATCGGCGGTGACCCCGACGACGCCATCGCCTTGACCTGTGCCGCACGCAACCTACCCGAACTCGCGCTCGTGCTTACCACCGACGAACACCGCGGGGGAGACCGAGCACGACTGGCCCGCCATCTGCTCGACCTGAACGGGCGCCCCGACGTGCCCGTCGTTGCTGGCGCCGAGCTCGGCAACAGTCGCTACTGGGTCGCCGACGGTCTCACCCCGGCACACGTCCCCGCCCAGCACACCGACGTTCTCGCCGCGGTCCACGCAGTCTGTTCCCGCGTCGAGACACCGGTGCGCTGGCTCGGAACAGGACCGATGACCAACCTGTCCCACGTCTTGCGCCACTCGCCCGAACTCGCGTCGCGACTGGCGATCACCCAGATGGGTGGCGCCATCGACCACCCCGACCCGGCCCGTGTCGAACACAACTTCCGACTCGACCCCGACGCCGCGCGCCATGTCGTCGCGACTGCCCAGCGGCTACTGCTGGTGACCGCGGAGGTGACATTCCGTGCGGAAACCGCCGTCACCGCGGACTCTGAGCTCGTTCAATATCTCACGGCACCACACGCACCGGCGTGGGCCGCGCTACTCGGAACCCACCTCGAGCGCTGGTTCACCGACATGCACCCCGCCAGCATGCAACACGACCCACTTGCACTCAGCGCCGCCCTGCAACTGCCTTTCGTCGACTTCACCCGCGCCACCATCACCGTAGATTCCGACGCCCGGATCCGCCCCGACACCGACGGCCACCCGACGTGGCTGACCACCCGAGCCGACTACCCAGCGTTCTGGGCGTGGTTGACCAAACAACTCCACTACTGAGCTACCCACTACCGCGGCATCTCCACCGACACTCGAGCCCATATCGATGGCGCGCGATGGCCGTCGCCACACCTGTCCACGGACCGACCGCACCGAGTCGCGCTGCCGCTGGACAGAGCTTACGACGCTCCGATGCCGAAGGGAGAGCGGATGTTTCGGCCATCTTTCGCGCACGCCATTCTGATACCCACCCGCGCGGCATCATGATCAGGTGCCAACACCACATACCGACAAACCGCTGAAGGACGCTCTTCCCGACTTCTGCCGCACCAACGGCCGGCGACTAACCGCTGACAACCTCGCAGCACACGGCACAGAGGTGCTGGAGGCCCTTACCGGTGCGCCGGCTCCGGCAACAAAGAGTGCTCGTCTACCGCTCGCGTACTGGACGGTCGAAAACCTCGACGAGCTGATCCAGCAACTGGAAGACCGCCAGGATCGATGGATCGCCCGGGTCGCCCTCGCCGCACTATCGGACCAGTACGGCGACTACGTCGGTGAGCGCGTCCGCGTCGGCGTAGCACGCCAATGGTTTACGAGGGACCAATACTGGTCTAACCGTCGACGCGTCATCGACCAGATCGCCGCGGACCTTGCGCTGGCATACCGGGAACACAATTGGTCTTCGCCGTACACGCCAGCCGAGCAGCCAGTGCCGGTAGACACAACCGGCCATATAACAGTTCCCCGTATCTTCGTCGCCGCCTACCACCAGGATTCGAGGTACGAACACCTCGGTCATGTGCTCGGTGTGGCTATGGCGAAACGCTATACCGGTGGTGTCCATCTTGTGTCGATGGCATCGAGGACCGCCCTCACGATCGGGTACGCCATGGCCGGCCAATCGCGGATGATGAACACTTACACACCAGCGCTCTACAGCATCTACCGGCGCACCGAATCCCCGCGACCTGCCCCGATATGGCGCAACCTCGGCCAAACCTTCTGCCTCGATGGCAGTCGTAATCACATACGCCGACAGATCATCGGCGACTGCGATATCGCCATCGTGCTCGCCGGCGACAACGGCACAACATACGAAGCACAGCTCGCTTACCACCTCGGTAAGCCCGTGCTGCCGATCGCCGCGACCGGCGGAAGCGCGCGGAAGTGCTACGACCCGAACGCATTCAGCGGACTCGCCGGTCCGGCAACGATCGCCGCATACCGAGACTTAGCGAAGTTCGATACGGAGACTCTGGTACCGGCAGCAATCAGCGTCCTCGACCACTTACTCGACAATCTGATCGCGTCCGGGCCTCGCCGGCGATAACTGCTCAACTCCAACTCGATTCGAGAAAGCGACATCTATGGCCACGACGTCTTATCCACCTATTTCGCACTCTGCTCCGATAGACAAACAACCGAAATCGGAGCGGGTCGTGCGGCTGATACTGATTCGGCACGGCGAAAGCTTCAGCAACATCGATGATCTGTTGGCTGGTGAGCAATCCTGCGCAGGTTTGACCGAGCACGGGCACCGGCAAGCTCGCGCCACCGCCCGCTACCTCGGCACCGAGAAACATCGCCTCGGCACCGTCACGGTGTATTCCACACCGGTTCGAAGGGCCAGAGAAACCGCCGAACCTATCGCCCGCGAACTCGATGTGCCGGTTCGATCGGAGTTTCCCTACCACCAGCTCGGCGCCGCAGAGGGACGCCCACGACGCGAGAGCGTTCCCGGGCGCGCACTACCGCTGAGACTGTCGCCGGACTATCCGCTCGGTCCGGGCGCCGATTCCTGGGCGGAGGCCGCCAACCGGGTCGGCCGCGCGCTCGACGCCTTGACGCACCACACCGAAGTCGACACGATCGTGCTGGCCTGCCACCGAGAAACCGTGCTCGCCGCCGCGCAACATGTGCAACGCATTACCCCGACCCTGCATTACGCCACCGCCGAGGTCGACTACACCGGAATAACCGAATGGGAACACCGGCCGCGAACCTGCAACCCTCGACATTGGCGATGGGTACTCATCCGCCACAACGACACACGGCATCTCACCGACGGATCCGATCTCAGTGGAGTGGTGAACTAGCGTGAACTTCGTTGGATACGGGCTCTGGTCCTCGGAAGCGGCACAGCGGGATCGGCACCTGTAATCGGAGCCCTGGTACGACCCTGGTTCTGCGGGTGAGCCAACCATCTGGGTGGCAAGGGTCAGCACGACGCTTGCCACCCACATGGGGACCGACATTCGCCCGACCGTGACGGAGCGGGGGAGCACCCACGGACCTCAGCGGCCTACCCACAGCCGAACGATTGACCTGTCAAGATTTGCGCCTACGTCGGTGTGATCGCCCGGACGACGACCCGCTCCAGCCGCCGCTCCAGCGCAGGACTCGACACAGCGATCGCCTCACGAACCGCCGAATCGCGGGCAACCTCCACCAGGAACGCGCATTACCAGCGGATCATCGACGGAGCCGGGAGGCAGCGGTCCCGGCGACGACGCCGACAGCAAGGTCAGTCGCGCCATCCCGAAATCGGCTGCACGGAACTGCGATTCGAGCGACGCAGTCAAATCCCACCTCCACCGATGACTCGTCAGTCAATCACATCGCCTCGCGGCACAGTCCTCGAAAGATCCTGGCACGATGCCACCGATGACTTTCTATCCGGTTCGTTACCCGCTTCGGGCTCACGCGGTGCACGCCGAGCGCACACTATGATTGGTGAACGCACGTCAGCGCTTGGATTTCCGCTCTGCGCGAATCTCGAGTGTCGGGGACATTGCGGACTGGCCTGCGGTCGACATCCGCCGGCTCCGCCGTCGCGATCGCATGTGGTGCGGCGTGCCGGTCGTGAAGGTGATTCGGTCGATCGTGACGCCAGGCGTCGAGGAGGTCCGGGCCTGGCTCGCCGAGTGGGCTGCCGCCTACCCGTACGACGCCAGGGTGCGGCTGCTATGTGTCGAGAACGGCCACACTGGCCGCCCGGCCCCAGGCTGGGAAGCCGCGTTTCTGCGTGCGCTGGTCGCCGGGTCCGACGAATGCTGCCCGGCAGACGACTCGCTGGATCCGGTCGGGCTCGACCTGGGCGGGCTGCCGTTCCGGCTCACCCTGGGCCGTGACTGGGCACAGTTCTGTTACTCGCACGCGCTTGGTGACGGCACCGCCACATGGTCTTTCCTCGGAAAGCTTTTGGCGCTGGACGATCGACAACGTACCCGATCTGGTCCGGTGACCGGCCCGCCACTGACCCGCGGACTGCTGAGGGCGTTCAGCCCGCCCGGATCACGACTTCCGCACGCGATCGCGGTCCAGCGAGAACTGATGCACCTGCGAGCCCCGGGCACCCAGCACGCGGTCGAAGGCGCCGCCCGCCCGTACTCCTTCTCGGTGGCGACAGCCGTCAGTTCCGATTCGTTTACCCAGCGGGTCCGCATGTTTCGTGCGGCGCGGGGTTCGGCGGCGTCGGTGATGTCGATCATGACGATGCGGGCGCTGCTTCTGTGCCGCCATCACGGGCTCACGGTCGACGACATGGTCGCGTTCATGGTCGACCTGCGGCGGTATCTGGTGGCCGACGCGTCGGTCGACGGCAACTTCAGCTGGTCGAAGTCGGTTCCGATCCTGGACTCGGACACACCGACCCAGCTGAGCGCCCGAATCGGCAGCATCCTCGACAGCGGGCTGCCGCTGCTGATCTTCGGTGCTGCCTTGCGACACTTCGCAATTCCGCGTTCCGGCCGGCCACCGGCGGGGCGTCACGGAGATCGCACTGTCGGCTTGCTGATCTCGTACGCGACCAGGTGGGTATCCGCGCCACCGCCCTCCGGCTCGACACCACCGCAGATTACGGTGTCGATCGCACCGCCTGGCCCGAACTTTGTTGGCTTCAACGTCGTCGAAGCCTATGGGCGCATCCACGTGTCGGTGAACTGGTGCACGGCGACCCTTGATCGGGCGGTTGCCGAGCGGATCGCTACGGAATTCGTCGCCGACCTGGGCACCGGCACGATCGACGAGTCGCTCTGGGAGCGCTGACGCAGTCGATACGCCGCCAGGGCGGCATTGCGATCGACAGCCAGCGCGTGCGCCAATTCAGTTGCAGGCGGGAGATCCTGGCACAGCGAATGACGGTGCAGTGCTACATAGGCAGTTTGACCTTCGAGGCGAAGAAGAACGGAGAGTCCGCCCTGGCAGCGCCTTTCCCATCACGACTAACGCGATCGGGCCGAAGCCTGCGGTGAACTTCGGGTCTTCGCGACGGTGGCGGGCAGGATTGCGATGGCAGATAACTGTAGTCCTCGTCACCGGTCACCCACCCGCATGGCACCCCGGCATCCATGGCGCGGGCCAGCATCCGGGTGGCCAACTGGGGTTGAGTGGCGACTACTTAAACCACAAGCCAGGTATCGAATTCGTACTATCGATACCAGCAGGGGGCAGCGGCGGAGTGTGGCGGGGGAGCGTCAGCGACGATGAAAGATACCGACCTGTATGTGACGCCGTCGCTATCTTGCGCAACGATTTCGGAGTCTGGCTTTGGTGCGCGGTATCGGGATGGTGGTGCTCGGAATGGTCACCGGCATTCTGCGGCGCTTCTTGCCATTGCTGGCGGTCGCCCATTCATTACTGTCGCTCATCGGACATTCGGGAGGATCAGGAAGGTCCGGAGATCGGCGGCGAAGCGGCCCAACGCCGCGTCCGGAGTGTCCAGCGGCCGCTCTTGTCGAGGCACAGCCCCGCCCTGCGTCAACCGTCGCCGCCCCGACCGGACATTGTCGTTGTGATCGAACAGACGACGGAGGAAATGGTTCGGCGATCCCACCGGGGGTTCGCCAACACGCACGCTGAGGTTCATATCCTCGGCCCGGTTCGAGTGATGAACGGTGGTCGTATTGTCGGCGTCGATCGACCGCTGGAGCAGGCGGCGCTGATCCGACTGGCACTGGCGCGCGGAGTCCCGGTCCCGGACGGACGACTGGTAGCTGATCTGTGGGGCGCAGCGGACCTGCCGCGCCCGATCCAGCGTCTGCGGGTACTGATTTCGCGCCTGCGGACGGCGCTGGGTGAACACGGCGCGGCGGTGACGCGGTCGCCTTCGGGCTACCAGACCACCGTGGCCGTTGCCGATCTGATCGCCGCCGAAGCGGCCGCGGCCCAGCTGCACGCGGCACAGCGCGCTGGCCGATATGCCGCGGTGCGTTCGGCCGCCGAGGCGGCCCTGCGGTGCTGGCGCGGCCCCACTCTGGTCGATGTGACGGCCGCGCCATTCGCCCACGCGGAATCGGCCCGGCTCGATCAATGGCGGCTGGATTTGACGGTGGCCAGGCTGGACGCGGCGCTACACCTCGGTTCGGGCGCCGAAATCGCCACGGAGCTGGCCGCACTGGTACACGAGCATCCGCAGCACGAACCCCTCGCACGGTTGTCCGCGCTCACGCTGTATCGGACCGGCAGCCAGGCCGCCGCCCTTGATCGGCTGCACCGATTACGCCGGGAGCTCGCGGACGAGCTCGGAGTCGATCCCACGGAAACGGCCGAGCTGGAGCTGCGAATCCTGCGCCACGATCCGACACTGCAACCGCCGCGTGCGGCGCAGCCCGTCGAGATCGCCGTAACGGCCGCGGATGCGACGTGTCCGATGCCTACGGATGCTTTCATAGGCAGGCGCAGGGAGCTGGCGGCAGTGGTAGACAGTCTGCGCCGACCCGCTGTGGTGACGCTTCTCGGCGGCCCGGGTAGTGGCAAGACCCGGCTGGCGTTAGAAGCCGCGCGCAGAGTTGCCGCGTCCGGCCGTCGCGCGGTCTTCGTCGAGCTAGCGTCTGTGCAACGCAGAGACACGATCGACCAAGCGATCGCGGTCGCCGTCGGCGCGGCGCCGGAAGGCCGCCCCGAGGCAGTCTGCGCGGCGTTGGCCGGCGCGGTGCTGGTGCTCGACAATGTGGAGCACATAATCTACGAGGTCGGCGTGATCATCGAGACCCTTGCGGCCCGGGTGCGTGGGCTGACCGTCCTGATCACCTCGCAGCGCGCGCTCGAATCGCCGATGGAGATCCTGATCCGGATCGGCGCACTGGACCACGCAGTTGGGCTCGAGTTGTTCGCCGAACGAGCGATGTGCCCGATCATGCCTGCCGAGCTTTCCGACGTGACCGCCGTGTGCGCGGCGGTCGACTGGCTCCCACTCGGCATCGAACTGGCCGCCGGTATGACCCGCACATTCACCATTTCCCAACTCGCCCAACGGATCGACGGGCGTATCCGGCTGCTCATGGGCAGTCGCCGAACCGTCGGCTCCAGCAGGCACAGCAGCCTGCGAGCGGCCCTGGACTGGAGTCACGAACTACTCGATCCATCGGAACAGGCGGTACTGCGGCGGATTTCGGTGTTCGCGGGCGCCTTCGGGCTCGAAGCCGCCGAGTCGATCGTCCCGGGTGGAATTCTCGAAAAAGCCGATGTCGCAATGGTGTTGGCGGTTCTGGTGGATCGTGGTCTCGCCACGGTGCTGGTCGATGGAGCAGAGCGCCGTTTCCTGCTCTTGGAGACGGTGCGCGACTACGCGTCGGCCAAGTTGGCGGCCGCGGGGGAAGCTTCGATCGTCCGGCAACGACACGTCGAATGGTGCCTGGATCTGGTGCGTGCCGCGGGCGACGAGCCCGACTCCGCGGCTTCGGTCGCCGCGGTATTCACCGAGTGGTCCAACGTGCTCGACGCACTCGAGCATGCGGCGGGTTCGCCATGGGCCCGCAGCGGTCTGCACACGCAAACACGTTGCGCAGCTACGCCTTCCACCTCGTGATGCTCGGTCGATTCGACGAATCAGCGCGCTTGCCGGCCACTGCGGACGAAGCCGCCGACAGCCTCGGCGACGACGCACTCTCCCTCGACATCCGCTATCGCCGAGGCATTCTCGACATCGAGCGCGGTCGGCTCGGGGCGGCGGTGGCCATGCTCGAAGCAGCGAATTGCGCGCGTGCCGGGTCGGCGGCCGGACCCGAACCGCATCCTTCGCGAACGACCCCGGTGCCGTGAACGGCGCCAACCCTCCAGACATCAATGCTGGCGCAGGCCAAGCGAATCCGGCAATCCAGCCACCCCGGAGGCCACAACCGAAGCGCCCCAAGGCACCGCGCCGGACCCTTCCGCGCACCTTGCACCCAACCGGCTGGTGCAGCACCAAGCGATACAACACCCGCGGGTGCCCGACCACCGGAGAGCACGCCCAGCGGTCCTGGCACGACAACTGCACCAGCGAGTGTGGTAACCAGCCCCGGATCACCAAGCACCCCCGCACCACCCGGGACGCCTGGATTGACCGGACCCGGACGAGGGCCGACTGGCCTCGGCGTTCCGGGGCCACGTCCGAACCCGCGGCCGGGCGGCCGGGCACGATCGCCACCCCGTCAGGTTGGCCGACACATCACCTAGGCTGCGGGCGCAGTCAACAGCTCAACATCACAAAGCCCTACTGGAGTCTTGGCCGGATATCGCATAACTCCGTCTGGGGAGTATCTGGGGAGTCTCGAAGCTTCCGGACAGCGAACTCATTAGTTTACGTTTGTAAAGTCGTGTAGAAAATATTGGTGAGAGTCGGAAAAAGGCTTCTCCGAGGTACGAGGATGACGCGGGTCGGATGGTGATCGAGACCGGCAGTGGGCAATTACCTGAACCGGCAGCAAGCACCATGGAGACCATCCATCGAGCGACTATTCGGCAAATGTGATGCCACTCACTTAGTGTTTACAGTGAGCCATGTATAAAAAGTTAGCCGCTGTAGGCGCTGCTGTATTCGCGTTCGCTCTACCGATGTCGGGTTCACAAGCTTTCGGGGCACCGGCACCGGAATTGAACACTCCCTCTCCGCCGGACAAGATTGTCATCGACGTGGTGACCGTCAACGGATCTGGTTGCCCGAATGGAACTGCGGCCGTAGCGGTCGCGGAGGACAACACGGCCTTCACGGTGACCTACAGCCGATACACCGCACAAGTGGGTGTGGGGGCTGGCCCGATCGATTTCCGGAAGAATTGTCAGCTCGACCTGAGAGTGCATATCCCGCAGGGCTTTACCTACGGGATAGCGTCGGCGGATTACCGTGGATTCGCGCATTTGGAAGAAGGAGCGAACGCACTGGAAAGGGCCAGGTACTATTTCCAGGGCGACTCGCCGACCGCGTACGTCGACCACACGTTCAATGGTCATATGAATGATGATTGGCAAACGACGGACTCGACCCCGGTCGGGGCGATCTCTTTCCTGCCCTGTGGCGAATCTCGCGACTTCGATATCAATACCCAGTTGCGTGTGAAAGCTGGCACATCGGACCCGAACACGACCACCAGCTTCATCACGATGGATTCCACGGACGCAAGTATTGTCACCGTCTATCACTTCGCGTGGAAGCGATGCCCGACCAAGCCGTGATGGTGATCTCCGCCTAGTATCGACGGGCTCCGCCGCAGTAGCCGGGCCTGAAGCCTCGGCGATTGCGGAAGAGGGCCAAGAACAACAGTGGGAACACGAAGAACGGAACGAAGTGCGTCGTCACGACCACTGTGGCGAACATCAGCGCGGCAACCACGGCGACCGGGAGCAGCCTCCACGGGCGCCCTGCGGGAGGGGTTGCCGTGACTGGCGGAGCAGGCGGCGGTAGCGGCCGGGGTAGATCGGTGAACAGCACTGCCAGTTCTGCGGTGCCGACACGCAGGATTGGCGGCCCGAACACCGTGGGATCGGAATCGGTCATGTCAACCGCCTCACCAGGGAACGAATCATGCTGTCCCCCAGAGTTTTACGTCTGCGGAGGCGCCTTCGTCCGGGGCGCGATGGGGGTGGCCCTGGCCACTCCCATGCAAATCAGCCAGAGGGAGCAGCGGTACTGGGCCCCATCGACCCTGACAACCGGCTAGGGGACTCTGAAGTTCGAGACCCCGGTCGCGCAGCTGTCAGCAGGGCGGAAGACATGGCAGTTCAACGATCGCGGGGAAGCGCCGGGCGGATCACCCGGCAGGTTATCTACTTGGGAGTACAACGTGGATTGGCAACTCCAAATCAACCCCGGGGTAAGTGCTTCTCACAGCAGCTGGCAATTTGATACTTCGCAGAAGCGCGCATCCCTTCGGGTGCGCGCTTCTCGGTAGAAGAGGATGTACTGCGCAGCAGAAGGTCTCGGATGCTGGCCGCGCGCACCGGCATGAGCGAGCGCGTGCGTGTGACATTGGTTTTCGAACCGAACGGTTTCGCCGCCGCTAGCCGCAGTGACCCGGTAACTACCGGCTGGATGAGGGCGCCAGCTCGGCTCACACTTGTGGTATGAAATTCACAAAATCTATTTGGCGCAAAATGGCCGTCGGCAGCCGAGGGGGACTACGCTGTCGGCCACGACGTCCCGCCGGTGGCGGGCCCCGACGGTTCGGTGGAGTTCGCGCTGCAAGGCGACGGCCTCGGACCGGCTGTGCCGCAATATAATTGGCTGCCCATCCCGGTGTCAGGCGCCCTAGCGCTCACGATGCGCCTGTATGCGCCGAAGGCCGAGGCCATAGACGGACGCTGAAGGTGCGGCCCTGACGCCGGTCAAGTGACCCCGTTGGAAGCAGTCTTCTATTGGTGGGACATGTCGCCGCGCAGCCAGGTCGAGCACGACTTCTACCTTGACTTCCTGTCCATCGAGGACGTCTACTGATAGGCGATATGCCGCATCCGGATGGGTAGGTCTGGACGGCTGGTAACGGGGTTACATGATCGAATAAGAATGGGGGAGGTATGGATATTTCGAATACGCGGTTCGGTGTAGAACTGTACGAGCTGGAGAAAGTGGCAAGGGGGGATTTTCCGAAGATTTCAGGGGACTATAGTAATGCGATCGATGACTGTGACCACGTCCATAGTGACGTGGCGCAGGCTATGCAGCGTCCGGAGAATTTCGGTGGGGGGCCGTGCGGTCCGGTGTATCAGCACTATCTCGACCTGCACGAGGCGGTGGTGGGTTTCCTGAAAGAAACCAAGACAAATCTGGACGACACGGCGACAGCACTGGACAAGGCGGCGCGGTATTTCGCGGGGACCGATCGAGCGGCGGCCGCCGAGATGAACCGCCGCGTGCACGGCGATCCGGAGATGGACGGTAAGCAATGAGTTTCGACCAGCTCATGCAACATGCGCATGACATTGTGGAGAAGGCCGCCGCCTTGGAGGCGAAGGAGGCCCACGAGCATGGCTCCGGTAAAGCGAGTGGGGAATTCCCTGCTCTGCAGCAACCGAGCTTAGACTTCGTCGTGCCGATGTTCGAGCCGTTCTCCAGTATGCCTGATCCGGCGCACTACGACCCGCTGATCGCTGATCTGAGCGCAGCCATGGGACGACTAAACTCCGGGTCTGCCCCTCGGACCAAGCTCACCGACGATGTGATCTGGTCGAATCCGGACCTGGACAAGATGACGACCGACGGTGGTTATCTGAGTGGCTGGACGGGCGACTCGGCGATGGCGTTCAAGGCCAATTTCATCGACACCTTCAAGACGTTGTGAATTGTCAGAAAAACAGTTCTGTGCGAGCATCGCCGACGCAGCTGGGAATTTGATCCAGGATTTCCGAACCAAGGTCGAAGAGCTCAAGAAGCGGTATTACGGCTGACCCGATTCGAGTTACCGGTCGCTTGCTCGGGGCTGGACCACGTGCCCACCACAAATCGAACCTGCGGGTTGCGATCAGCGCTTGTCAGCATCACTCGTCCGGCAGCCGATGCTCTCGTGCTGCCAGGAGATCAGGACCGGGCCGCGGGCGCCGGGCAGTGCCGCGACCAGTTCGGCCTCCTGCATGCGGCGACGCTAGCAGAGCCTTGGTTCACCACACCCGGCGATTACAGGCGCGCTCAGGGGAGCGGGATGCTCAGGCAAGCGACCCTGGCGCCGGCCATGCCGGCGTTGCCGTCGGTGGTGTCGGTCTTCTTCTCGTGCACGACGATCGAAGCGGGTTCGCTCTTGCGGAAGGTCCACTCGACGGTGGATACCTGTGTGGCGTTGCCATGCTCATCGGTGGTGAAGTCGAGCCAGAGCTCGTTGTGCGGGTTGGCGTATTTCGCGTCCATGGACATCTTGCCGTTGGCGTTCGGGTCTTCCACATTCTGATAGTGGAAGCCGGAGTCAGCTGGTTTCGCGCCACAGGACTTCAGGTGTGCGTGTGAGCCGTATACGCGGTTGGGGAGCAGGCCGGTGACGGTCAGGGTGGCCGTGGTCGTCTCGTCGTCACTGTCGATGACGACCTTGGCATGGCTGCCAGCGGGGGCGAGCGTCTGATCGTAGGTCACGGCGACGGCGCCTTCCTGCCAAGGCGCGAAGGTTCCTTCGGACACGATGGGTCCGCAGGCACTCGCGGGTATCGGAGGAATCAGCAGGGCGGTGGCAATGGCGCCGAGGAAGAATGGCTTGTAATTCATGCGACCAGGCTCCGCCGAGGTAACAGACCACGTCAATGCGCCCATGTGGGGAATCTCCGCTCAGGACCGGGACCACAACTTCCCCACTCGAGCCGGGCTGGACGCGGAAGTGGTGACGCGCGAGGCTATTGACGACGATCGCGGATCGCCGCAGACGCGAGGAGTGTCATGCTACGGATTCCCCAACTCGCCCAAGTAGTTTCCGTCCTCGCCGGGGCCGTAGCCCTGGCCACATCGGCCGCCCTGAACCCGGTCGCCGCCGGTGCGGACGCCACGACCGTCCCGAGGTTCGATCACATCGTTCTGGTGATGTTCGAGAACACGGGGTACGACGCCATCATCGGCAGCACGAACGCCCCCTACTTCAACAAGCTCGCCGACAACGGCGCGTTGTTCACCGACGCGCACGCCCTGACCCATCCCAGCCAGCCGAACTACATCGCACTGTTCTCCGGCGACACCCAGGGCGTCACCAGTGACAGCTGCCCGCACAACTTCAAGGGCGTCGACAACCTCGGCCACCAGCTCAGCAAGGCCGGGTTGCGGTTCATCGGCTACTCCGAGGACATGCCGAAGGCCGGCTACACCGGGTGCAGCGGCAGCGGCGGCAGCTATCGGCGCAAACACAACGGCTGGGTGAACTTCGACAATGTCGCGGCCACGTCGAATGTGCCGTACTCGGCGTTCCCCTCGGACTACGCCCAGTTGCCCACCGTCTCGTTCGTATCGCCGAACATGTGCAACGACATCCATGACTGCCCGGTGGCCACCGGCGACAGGTGGTTGAACCAGAACCTGTCCGGCTACGCGGAGTGGGCCAAGGCCAACAACAGCCTGCTGGTCGTCACCTTCGACGAGGACGAAGGCACCGGCGTCAACCGCATCCCGACAATCTTCTACGGCGCGGGCGTGAATCCCGGTCGATACAACGAGCGAATCGATCACTACTCGGTCTTGCGCACCGTCGAGAACGCTTACGGCTTACCGCCGCTGGCGAACGCGGCCAACGCAACCCCCATCACCGACGTATGGAGGACCGTCGTAGGCGCGCCACGATAAACGATTTCCGACGAGGCCGGTCCCACGCGCCCGGACTGGTGAATGTCGTTCCCGGTTTCGGTACCTCGACGCAGCTGGTATGTCGCGAATCCGCTTCGGCTATCGCATAATTGAGCCGGAGGATGATATGGGTTTCAACAGCTCGGGTCGGGCCCTGCGCCGGAGGCGCCACCCGCGGCGATCCTCACCCGCGACGCGTCCGTCGCCGTCGCCATGACTGACTTCTTCAATCTGCTCCGTTACGAGACCAGGCGAGAGGCTCGTGATGTCGGCTGCCTTGCTTGCGGCCGTTACCGGCGTCGTCGGTCTGCTAATCGGTCGCTATTGGGACTCCCGGTCCGAGGTGAAGCGGTGGCAGCGTGACCAGAAGGTACTCAGCTACCGATGTCTGGCCGACAGCTTCGATACCGTGCTCGGCGAGATTCGGAAGCCCTTGTGACGGAGTCGAGTTCGGATGTCTACCAGTCGATCTGGGTCGAGCGAAGGTCCGTATGGTCTCAATGGCTCAGCGCGGTCGCCGGCGTCTGGCTGCACGGATCAGTTTCGGTCGTAGAGGCCACAACGGTCGTCGACAAAGCTCGCCTGCCCCCGTGACGGTTCGCAGCAGCCAACGCTGCCGCGGCCACAGGCGATCCGAACCAGCTGCTGGCTGCCAACCGTCGGCAAGCCGGTCATGTCCTCCAGTACAGGAGCGGCGAATCGTTAGGGTGCGCGCGATAATCGGACAAATAGGAGGGGACTTCGATGAGATTCATTGGCGCGCGCAATATGCGGCTGCTGGTGGTGCTCGGTTGCGGCGCACTGGTTGCCGCGTGCACCGCCATACCGGGGGGCACACGTGCGGAACCGGACCTCGACAAGTACTACAGCCAGCGGGTCGAGTGGGGGTCGTGCGCCGGGTTCGCGGGCACCGAAGATACCGGTAACGAGGTGCAGTGCGGGCGGGTGCAGGTGCCGATCGACTACGACAAGCCCGAGGGCAATACCGCGCAGATCGCCGTTTCACGGATGGCCGCGCGTGGGAAGCGGATCGGGGCGGTGGTCGTAATCCCAGGCGGTCCGGGCCAGCCTGGGCTCGGCGTGCCCGCGGTCTTCGGGAAATCGGGGCTCGGTGCGAAATTCGATGTCGTCAGTTTCGATCCGCGCGGGCTCGGCGCATCCACCCCGCTGGTGCGCTGCGTCTCGCAGGAACGGCTCGAGGCGATTCAGCTGCGGGCGATGACGGATATGTCGCCGACCGGAATCGAGCGGTCCGAGCAGGACAATCGCGACTATGTCGCCGAATGCGTCGCGAAGACGGGTACCGAACTGCTCGGACATCTCGGCACCCGCGAGGCAGTCCGGGATCTCGATATCATCAGGGCCGCGCTCGGTGCGAACCAGCTCAATGCGCTGGGCGTCTCTTACGGTTCGCGAGTGGGCTCGAGCTATGCCGAGCGCTTCCCCGACAAGGTGCGCGCCCTGGTGCTCGACGCCTCACTCGATCCGGCGGCCCGGATGTCCGACCCAGTTAAAACCAATGCCTCGCTGCAATCGGCGTTCCAGACATATGCCGACAGCTGTGTCCAGGAGAGCGCCTGTCCGCTGGGAACCGACAGCGCTGCGGCGACCGACCGGCTACGTAGGCTGATCAACCCGCTCCTGGATCGGCCCGCGGCGACCCGTGACTCGCGGGGACTGAACTATCTCAACGGATTATCCGCAGTGGTCTACTCGCTCTACATCCCCCAGCTGTGGCCGCAAGTCACCACGGGGCTGCGCGAGCTTGCCGGCGGCAACGGCGATACCCTGCTCGAACTCTCGGACCAGTTCCGCGGCGTGGTCGAACGCTCGGCAGGGCAGGCAACTCTATGCCTCGACGAACCGCGTACGACGGATCGAGCAAAGGCCGCCGAAGAGATCAAGCTCGGCATCGACGCGGCGCCGTTCGCCGACACCGGCCGCTTCCAAGGTCAAGCGCCACTGGATGTTTGCGCGTTCTGGCCGGAGCAACCGACCAGCCAGCCGCATCAGGTATCCGGGATCGAAGCTCTGCCAAAGGTTCTCGTCGTCGCCACCACTGGCGATCCGGTAGCGCCCTACCAGGGCGGAGTGAATCTGGCTCGCGCACTGAACGCTTCGCTCATCACAAACGATGGTCCCGGGCACAGTGGATTCCTGCGCGGAATCCACTGCGTGGACAAGCTTGTCCTCGCCTACTTCGAGCAGCTGACCGCACCGGGCGATATCACCTGCCGCAAGGGCTCATAGTGATCGTCACGAATCGCACCGCGTTGTCATCACATCTACCGATCTGTTGCGCGAGCGGCCGCCGAGGCCTGGCCCGCGTCCTGCACTAGGAGTGTCCATTTGCGGGGTTCAGATGGGCGGCCTCGCACCGCGATTGGAGAGGTGTCACCCAGGCGTCAGCTCGGTGGCGATGGGCTCGACATCGACTCTGGCCATCGGTCGAGATTGGCAAGGTGGGCAAAACCGATCATCATCGAAACCCCTGGTGGTGGCGATAGCGGTAGCGACATCGCGGCCGAGGTCGGAAATAGTCATCGACAACACCGGAGTCAGCTGCCGAGACCGGTCTCAGGTCAGGAAACACCCTGCCCGGGTCAGCATTCCGTCCAGCGACACCGCCCGCGGATCGCACTGGCCGCGTGGCAAGGCGTCGTCATAGTCGGTCGTAGATCGCGATCAATCGGTCGAGGACCTCGGTGGCCGATCGCAGCGCGTTGATGTCCTGGTCGGCGAGTTCCTCTCGCAGGGCGGCGGACATCGCCGCCATACGTTCGCGGTGGCGGGTGCGTCCAGCATCGGTGAGGGAGACCAGTACCGAGCGCTTGTCATCCGTGCAGCGTTCCCGGGTGACGTAGCCCGCCGCGACGAGGCCGTTGATCAGTTGAGTCGTTGCGGCGCCGGTGGTTTCCGTACCGGCGGCCAGCTGGCTGATGGTACGGGGGCCCTGCTCGGAAAGTACGCGCAGGGCCCGGGCGTGGGTGAGGGACAACGCCTCTGGTGACCTGGTCGCGCGCCCGCGCAGGCGGGAGTCCGCCGCGCTGAGCCGGTAGGCCAGGCGAGCGAGCTGGTCCAGGGCGGCCGCGCGGGCCGGACCGGACGGTTCGGGCACTGTGTCTCCTGTCGCAGGGTCGGGAGGTCGACAGCTATCATAACATAAGTACTTACTGGATAAGTACTTATGTATGTGTGGTCCACCACGATGACCGGACCACCGACAGCACCGGCGATCCCTAATGGTGGTCGGGCGCAGTCCCATTCGCGCTCGAGCGGCTACGAGCCGAAATCGATGAGAAGGAACGGAATCAACAGAGTGCGCACGCTCGGACCCATTAGCGATGAAGACGTCCAGCACATCAGCCCAGGGATTCGCTGGTTGGGAGCATTCCATGAGTTGCTGGTTTGACTGTGCCGTGGCGACACGGTGTCTGCTGGTGTGGTGTGTTCGCGGCGGGTGGATCGGGTTTCGAAGGAGGGATTGTGATGGCTTGGAGTACGCGTGAGATCGCCGATCTTGCCGGTACCAGTGTGCGGGCGGTGCGGCACTATCACGAGATCGGTTTGCTGGCCGAGCCCGAGCGGCGGTCCAACGGTTACAAGCTCTACGGTGTGCCGCACCTGGTGCGCCTGCTGCGGATCAAACGCCTTGTCGATCTGGGTTTCTCACTGGCCCGGATCGCGGAGATGGGCGATATGACCCACCATCCCGAACAAGCACTGCGCACCTTGGACGCCGAGCTCGCCGCGACCATCGAACGGCTGCAACGCATCCGCACCGAACTAGCCCTGACCCTGCGCCAGGCCACACCGACCGACCTACCACCCCCACTGGCCACAGCCGCGGTCGAAGTGGACCTCTCCGACGCCGACCGCGCCCTCGCGGTCGTACTGACCCGCGTACTCAGCCCCACAACACTCGACACCTACGCCGACATGCTGCAGTCCTACTTCACCCACCCCGCGGTCACCGAATTCGGCCGGCTACCCGCCGATGCCGACAACCGCACCCGGCACGAATGCGCACAACGCCTGGCCCGGCTCGTGCGCCAACTGTTCGGAAGCCACCCCGACCTCGCAGACCTCACCGCCGGAGCACCCCGGGGAGCACAGGTCGCCACCGAAACAATCGGCCTAGCCCTGAACGAGCTCTACACCCCCGTCCAACTCGACGTACTCCACCGCCTCGCCGAACTACTAGCCCAGGATTCCAGCGAGGAGCACTGACCGGACTGTGCAATTCAGCCACCACCCATCAAGACGAGGAAGTACCCGTATGACAGTGACATTCGATGCGATCAAAGACGATTTCTTTCGGTTCACCCGGGAGATCGTCTGGTCCACTATCACTTCGGTAGGCAATGACGGCTGTCCGCGTTCACGGATTCTGCATCCGTTGTGGGAGATGGACGGCGACCGACCGGTGGGGTTCATCGCAACCGGTAAGACGTCGGTAAAGGTGCGCCACTTGGCGGCGAATCCTGTCGTGGCGTTCTCGTATTGGAGCCCCGCCCAGCATGTCGTGCAGGGCGAAGCCGTCGCGACATGGGTAGAGGACGCGGTGGTGAAGAAGCGCGTCTGGGATCTGTTCATGACCACGCCGCCGCCGCTCGGATACGATCTGCGGCTGTTCTCACCGGGCCCGGACAGTCCGCAATTCTCGTTGCTGCGACTGGATCCCGAACGCGTCCAGGTGCTCGACGGGGCAGGCTTTCTCCCGACTTTCGTGCCTGGCACGTCGGATCGCGTCTGCTCGACTGCCTGCTCGGCGAGGCCGCGCGACGAGGAATGACCACCGTGCGGCTCGACACCGCCCGGTTCATGGTGGATGCCCAACGGTTGTATCGCTCAAGCGGATTCGCCGAACGGTCACCCTACCCGCAGACGGAAATACCGCAGCGGCTCCAGGACTACTGGATCTTCTTCGAGTTACGGACGCATGGCCTCGTCGACGAGGGCGGCGATGACATCGTCGATGCCCGGACCCGACTCGGTGGGAAGCTGATTCAGGATGATCGTCACCGCGCGGGCGCGGGTAGCGCCGTTGGCGGTGTAGAAGCCGGGGATGCTCCCACCGTGGCCCCAGGTTTGGACACCGGAGACGGTGGTGCGGCCGAACAGCCCTAATCCGATCCGGTCCGGTGAGTGTGGGTCGGCAACCGTACGTTGCATCTCGGCCAGTTGCGCTGGGGGTACGACCGTTCCAGACAATAGTGCGATGAAGAAGCGGTTCAGGTCGCGGCCAGTGGAAACCATGGCCCCGTCGGGCAGACCACCGTTGGGGTCGATATCGGTGATGTCCACGCGCCCCCCGTCGGCCTCGAGATAGGCCCGCGGGTGGGGGCCGCGGATGACACTGTCGATCGGGTACTGCGGCCAGTAGGTGTCGTGCAGTCCCAACGGGCCGATGATCCGTTGGGCCACTTCGACATCGACTGCCACGCCGGTCACCCGTTCGATCAGTTGTCCGGCCAGCAGGTAGTTGGTGTTGGAGTACTCGAAACTGGTGCCGGGGGAGAACGCGGTGGGTTGATCCAGACCGAGCCGGATCAGGTCGCTGATCGAGTGGGATTGCGTGAGTGCTTCGACGGAGTCGAGATCCATTCGCGAGAGATAATCCGGGATTCCACTGCTGTGCTGCAACAGATTTCGGACGGTCACCCGATTGCCGTCGCCGCCGGGTCCGGTGACGATGCCGGGGAGATAGCGCGCCACGGGAGCGTCGAGTTCCACGCGGTTCTCCGCGACCAGTTGCAGCACGACCGAGGCGACGAATGTCTTGGTATTGCTCGCGATCCGCGCGCGGGCGGCGTCGGGGAAGACGGCTCCGGTGGTCGTGTCGGCGACACCGCTGGTGAGTTGGACGTCATGGCCGTCGCTGGTGAGCACCAACTGCGCTCCGGGAACACCGGCGTCGCGCACGAGCTGATCCAGCAGTGCCTGCAGACGTGTGGGTGATTTCGGTATGCCGCCGGAGGCACACGCACCGATGCCAGCGGGTACGGCCAGCACTAAGACTGCCGCCACGGCGATGGGCCACTTCAATTCTCTTTACCTCCAACACATTCCAACGGCACGCAAGAAGGTTTGCGTCGCCGCCACCTGCCGGGATGACGTTGGCCTCGAGCCGTTCGAGCAATGCCGTAGCTCTCGGCATTCGCGTACGCTGTCGGCGATCTGCTGTGGTGTGCCCGCCATACGGTCACCGAGGAGTCGTTATCTCGAAGCGCTGATCGGCAAGCCCGGCGCGATGGCCGGGCGGTGCCGATGTTGTAGCGCCAGAAGAAGTTACGGCTCAGCCGACCCGAGCGGCGTTGCTCATATGCCGCAACACTCGTCCCAGCACTGCGGGAGCGAGGATCGTGTCCGGGGTTTCGGTCAGCTGGAGCACGCTGATGACCGCGGCGGCGACCACTTCGTCGGTCGCCGCCGCGCGGGCCAGGCGTGTGATGTAGCGGTCGAGCAGTCTGCTCTCGAGGGTCGGCGTGACACCGGAGGCGGTGAAGCGCATATCCGACCTGGTCGCGAGCGTCCAGGCGGCGTCGACCGGGCCGGCGACCGCGCGAAAGAACCGCTGCGCCACATCGTCGGGGCCGGCTTCGAGCAGATCGCGCAGGAGCGCGGCCGAAACGGCGGCGATCGTCATCCCATGCCCGTACACCGGGTTGAAGCTGCACACCGCGTCGCCGACGACCAAATATCCGGCCGGGAATTCGTCGAGTTCTTCGTAATGGCGGCGGACACTGGCCGGGTAGCGCATCTTCACCGGATCGGTGATACGCGTCGCGGTGCGCAGGAATTCCGGGAAATCCTTGCTGGGGAGCGACTCGGCGAAAGTCAAAAGGGTGTCGTCGTCCATCGGTGGTTGTTCGCCGAAGAGGCCGCCGATCGTGAGGATGAACTCGTCGTGCTCCTGGGCGAGCAGGAATCCGCCACGGGGGGAGCCGGGGAACGGGCTGATGATCGTGCCCGGCCTGCCGTCCAAGTGGTGCGGCTCGCGTCGATACGATCGCGTCACATACGTCGTGTCGACGGTCATCTTCGTTTCCCGCGGCGCCTGGAAACCCAACTCGGCCAGCCAGATAGCCGACCGTGACGCGCGGCCGCTCGCATCCACCACGAGATCGGCCGCCAGCTCGGTGGGTGTGGCGCCGGGCGCGCGCGACGCGACACGCACACCGGTGACACGGCGCCGGTCCACCGACGCCAGCGGGTTCAGCACGTCACAGTTGTCGACGATGGTGACATTCGGCAGGGCGGCAACACGTTTCCGCAGTACCGATTCGAGAAGCGGGCGGCTCGACACCACGCCACGTCCCCGCTGCGGCAGAGCCTGGATCCGGTGCCCGTCGAGATACCAATCGACACCGGACCGGAACGCGAACGCACCCGCGGCCACCATATCGTCGCCGAAGCCGGGAAACAGCGTCTCGAGCGTGACCGAACCCCCTGCGAGCAAGGAATGCACGTGCTTGTCCTGCGGTACGGCACGCCGGTGCTCGGCGCCGCCCGGGAGCACGTCCCGCTCCACGACGGTGACCTTCGCGTAGGTCTCCGAAAGTGCGCGCGCGGCAGCCAGTCCCGCGATACTGGCGCCGATCACCACGGCGCTCTCGGTAGTTTTGATCATTGAGGCATCACTGGCCATTCGAGCTCGGTTTCCGTTCCGTTCGTAGCGGTGACCAGCAGCCTGTCGAAAGGGCGTCACGGCGACGCCGGGTTGTCGTACGCCCTGGCGTGTGAGCCGCGCAAAACCAACTGGTCGTACGCAACGGTATTGCGGAACAAAGGTTTCGGGGCCCGGCCGAACAGCTGGATAAGCCATCTACTCGGCCGGAACGAATCGGCACCCGGTGGGCGCGCCGGTGATTCGGCCGGGTGGTGGCGGTCTGTGGCGTGATGGGGGATGGAAACATCTCATCAAGTTGGCCTGGCTTGACCACGCCGTCGCGGCATGGTGTGCACTCCCGCAAGAGGTTTCCACGACGACCAGGAGTCACCATGAATCAGTACCCCGCTCCGCCCCCGGTATCGCAGGACCGTCAATTCGCCCTCGGTCAGCATCTTCGCTTGTCCATCCTCATCTCGGCCGAGGAATCCGGTGGCCAATTCGACCTGAGTGATGTCACGTTGCCCGGCGGAGCGTGGACTCCGTTGCATCTGCATACGCGCTACGAGGAGCGGCTTTGGGTGATCTCCGGTGCGCTGACCGTGTGGGCGGGGCCGGACACGTTCACACTGGGGCCGGGCGACTTCTACGCGATTGCGAAGAATACTCCGCACACCATCAATGCCGGCCCTGATGGTGCACGTGCGATCAATCTGACCAATCCCGGTAAGTTCGCCGAACTCATCAGCCGGAGTGGCACACCTGCGCACTTGGCGACGCCGGAGACCGAATGGGATATGGCTTCATTCCAAGCGGTGACCGACGAATTCGGCGACGTTATACTCGGCCCGCCCGGAATGACCCCGGCCGAGCTGGATTCGACGGGCGTCAATAACGAGCCCGGCACGACGAAAGCCTGAGGGCGACAGCAAGAATGAGGAAGCGGTCTCCAGATAGGCGACCGCATCCGCGGTGTCGCTGGGTTCTCCTATCCGGCCGCTGGCGAATGCAGTGTCAGGGTGCGGCTCTAATACCGAATGTGGGGGTGCGCTCGCCCCAAAATAGAAATCGACTACGTGCCCCCGGTTTCGGGGCCAAGCGTCTGTTCGCGCAGTGGCCACCGCATCGACGCCGGGGAACCCATCAAGTCGAGTTATCCAGTGCGCGTCTTGACGGTGCCCCCACGGCATACCAGACAGTGTCTTTCGGGACAGGAACGACAGGAGTCGAATTTTCATGTACGACGTCATCGTGGTCGGCGCGCGCTGTGCTGGTTCACCATTGGCCATGCTGCTCGCCCGCCGCGGGCACCGGGTGCTGGTGGTCGACCGGAATGCTTTTCCCAGCGACACTCTCTCCACGCACTACATCCAGCAGCTGGGAATCGCTCGGCTGCGCGATTGGGGTCTGCTGGACAAACTCGTGGCCACCGGCGTACCGCCGCTGCGCCGATTGAACTTCTCGCCGACACTGCGCGGATTCGCCGAGATCGAGGGCGTCACCGAGACCTACGCGCCACGTCGGACCGTGCTCGACGAGCTGCTGGTCGATGCCGCGCGCGCCGCCGGCGCCGAAGTGATCGAGAGGTTCACCGTCACGGACCTGATCTGGGACGACGGACGGGTCGTCGGTGTCCGAGGCTCTTCCGGCGACACCGGCGAGCAGCAATTTCGTGCGTCCTTCGTCGTCGGCGCGGACGGCCGCAATTCCACCGTGGCGGAACTCGTCGGCGCTGAATACCACCGAGTGGTACCGGCTTCCACTTTTTGCTCCTACACCTATTACGACGGGCTGGACTGGGAGCCACAAATCAGGGCCGGATCCGAGCCGCAGGCGTTCGGCAGTTGGCCCACCAACGACGGCAGGCACATGGTCTCTGTCGTGCGTCTGCTCGACCGGTACCCGGAATTCCGCGCCGATGTGGCAGGCAACTTCCAGCAGGTAATCGATCAGGTCCTGCCCGAGTACGGCGCCCAGCTACGCGACGCCGAGCGCGCCGAACCGTTTCGCACACTTCGCTATCCGGACAACTACTACCGTCGCTCCGCAGGCCCCGGCTGGGCGCTGGTCGGCGACGCCGGTTACCACATTGATCCCCTGACCGGGTGGGGTATCTCCGACGCGCTGGTCTACAGCGAACTGCTTGCCGACAGACTGCATGCGGGCCTGTCCGGCGCGCAACCCATCGATAAGGCGCTGCGAGAGTACGAACGACTCCGCGACGAACGCACCACCGACACCTTCCAACGCACCTGCACGCTCGCGCAAATGAAACCTGCGCCCCTCCAATCGGCCGTGGTCAAGGCTGCCAGCCGCAGTGAACTGGGACGGAACCAGTACCTCACCCTGAGCGGCGGCGGTATGAAAAGCACCGAATTCTTCGCTCGCGACAACCTGCAAGCCCTGTACGAGGCGGCAGGCATGCCCGCCGCCGATCGTCTGTTTCCCACCGAATCCCGCTAGGAGGAATCTGCCGTGCGCATCGGCATTACGCTCGACTACCAACAGACCGGGCCGGACGGAATGTCGCGGTTCGTCGACGATCTGCGACAAGCCGTCGAGGAGGGTTTCGAATCCGCTTGGCTGCCACAGATGTTCGGCATGGACGCGCTGACCGCACTCGCGGTGGGCGGCAGCCAAGTTCCGGGAATCCGGCTGGGCGTCGGGGTCGTGCCCACCTATCCGCGCCATCCCGGCGTACTCGCGCAACAAGCCCGCACCACCGCGCTTGCGGTCGGGCCGGGGCGGCTGAGTCTAGGTGTAGGGGTGTCGGGCAAGTTCGTTGTCGAGCAGATGTACGGCTACGACTACGCCAGACCGGTGAGGCACCTGAGGGAGTACCTGTCGGTGCTTTCGCCGTTGTTGGACGGACAGGCGGTGTCTTACACCGGCGAAACGATCCGTGCCAACCTTGCGCTGGATGCGATGGGGGAGGAGCGGATACCGGTGCTGGTGGGTGCGCTGGGCCCGCAGATGCTCGAGCTGGCCGGTCGCCACACGCACACGCGCCTTGCTCGCGGAGCTGGCCGCCTGAATCGGTCGAAGTTGAGGCGGGGCGCCGCCCGGCACCGGGCGCGGGGAGCGGTGAGTAGCGGCCGCGGCAGTCATGATCGGCTGGGACACGGCTGCGACATGATGGAGACGCCGTTTCGACACTGGTGCGGCAGAGTGCATGTCATGACGCGGGTTCGGTCATCGCGGGATGTTCGGGACAGTACGCGAGGATCGCATCTGCCTGCGTTGGACGGTTTGCGGGGTCTTGCGATACTCGGGGTGCTGTTGTTCCACACCGGTCACCTTTCCGGAGGTTTCCTCGGCGTGGATCTGTTCTTCGTGTTGTCCGGTTACCTGATCACAGATCTGCTGTTGCGGGAGATCGCCGTGAGTGGCACGGTATCGCTGATCGCGTTCTGGGGCAGGCGGATTCGCCGACTGCTGCCCGCGCTGGCGACGATGTTGGTGGTCATCACGCTGCTGGTGTGGGCGGTAGGTCCGGTGGATACGGTGCGGACGACGCTATCGGACGGCCCGTGGGTACAGCTGAACCTGATCAACTGGCATCTGCTCGCGGAGTCGGCTGGTTACTGGGATCGTTTCGGTTCCGTAAGAGTGTTCGAGCATCTGTGGAGTATCGCGATCGAGGAGCAGTTCTACCTCGTGTGGCCTGTGCTGGTGCTGATATCGGCTCGCTGGATACGGCGGCCGCACCGAGCGGTTGCGCTCGGTGCGGCGCTCGGCTCGGCGGCCGCACTGGCTGTGATGATCTGGCTGGCCGATCCGGCGGATCCGACGCGGGTCTATACCGGCACCGACACCCGCGCGTTCGCACTGTTGCTCGGCGCGTTGGTAGCGACGGAACCGGTGCGTGCCGCGCTGGCCCGAATGTCGGGTGAGTGGACCGGTGCGATTCTGGTGGTGGGGGCGCTAGGGATCGGCGCGATGTGGGCGCTCGCGAATGGGGTGAACTCGTTGTGGCTGTATACCGGCGGGCTCTTCATACATTCGCTCGCTTGTGCCGTGCTGATCGGATCTTGTGTTCGGGAGTCGAACACAGTGGTCGCCAAAATTCTGGCCTGGCAACCACTGCGGTGGCTGGGCTTGATTTCCTACAGCCTGTACCTGTGGCACTGGCCGGTTCTCGTGCTGCTGTTCCCACATCGGCCCGTACCGATGGCGTGGAGCGAGACGATCGCTGTCTGTGCCGTGACGGTCGTGCTGGCGGCATTGTCGAAGTATCTGGTGGAGGACCCCATTCGATTCCGCGCACGCTGGGCTCGGGGGCGCGCTGGGCTGATGGCGTTCGCAGTGCTCACGATCGGTCTTGCGGTGCTTTGGCTCATGGTCCCCGATCCCGCTCCGGTCACCATCGATATCACCGAGCTCGGATGATCATCGGATCGGCGGGCAGGTTCGTTGTTTGTCCGATTCCGGAGTGGGCAGGGTGAACCGCACCTGCACGCGAGTGCTGGTGGACCCGCCTGCCTGCACCTGCACTCCCAGTGCGGTGCAGACGATCTGATCGATGGCCAGCGGGGTGAGGTCATCGATCGTCCATGGCACCCACAACCGGATCAGCTCGGGCGTGGTTTGCACGGGGACCCTGGTCTCGGTGTCGGTGGGAAGGGCGGTGTGCAGATCGGTGGGGCCGGGCCCGGTCAACAGCAGTGACATCGCCTCGGCGAGCGTGCCCAGCTGCCCCGACTGCCGCAGTTGCGGTCGAAGTCGATCGTGGTCGTCCAGGAAATACAGCGTCACCCCGGGCGCCACGCCCGTCGGCGCCTGTCCCGCATCCATCACCTCGGACGGCTGCACTCCACAGCCCGCGGCCAGCAAAACCAAAACTGCCGAGCAGATTCGCCTCACGTGTTCTCCCGATTTCGTGGCAGGTGCAGGAGGAACCGTGCACCACCGCCGGTGCGATTGCCCGCGGTGAGGTCGCCGCCGTGCAAACGGGCGTTCTCGCGGGCGATCGCCAGCCCGAGCCCGCTGCCCAGGGTGCGGGTGCGGGCGGCGTCGGCTTTGTAGAAGCGGTTGAACACGTGTGGCACTACCTGCTCGGGCAGGCCCGGTCCGTGGTCGGTGACCTCGATCCACACCTGTTGCGGAGATCCCGTGATGTGTAGTTGCACAGGGGGTTCGCCGTGTTCGAGCGCGTTACCGACCAGGTTGGCCACGATGACGTCGAGCCGACGTCGGTCCAGAGGTACTCGGATCCGGTTCTGCGCCAGCAACTGCACTCGATTCAGCCAACCCCGGGCTCGCAGGCAGTCGCGCACGGCCTGGGCCACGTCGGTCTGCTCTACCCGCAGATGCGCCGTGCCCGCGTCGAACCGGGACACCTCCATGAGATCCTCTACCAACCGGACCAGTCGATGGGTGGCCGCGACCGCCATCTGCGCGGACTCGCGGTCATCGGGCGCCATTTCCTCGGCTGCGGCCGCCCATACCTCCACCACTGCCGTCAGCGTGGTCAGTGGGGTGCGCAGCTCGTGGGAGACATCGGCCACGAATCTGCGTGCGTCGGCCTGCATCTGCTGCATCGCGGCCACTGACGTCTGAACCGACTCGGCCATCTCGTTGATCGTGCCGGTCAGCTCGGCCAATTCGTCGGCTCCCTGCGGGGGCGATCGCGCGTCCAGGTCACCGGCGGCCAGGCGCTGCGCGGTGTCGCGTAGCCTGCGCACCGGCCGCAGCACACTGCCCGCGGCCAACAGGGCCAGCAGGATCGACAGCGGCAGGGCCGCCGCGGCGGTAGCGACCGCGGACCGGGTGAGCGCGTCGACCTGCCGTTGGACGTCACTGAGGTCGTGCATCGCATACACCTCGATGCCGGAGCCGGCGCGGGTTCCGTCCGGTCCGGTGATCATGATCGGCATGCCGACCAGCAGCCAGCGCGTGCCGTCCGCGGAGATACGCTGTGCGACAAGCCGATTTCGGGTCCGTACTGCGCTGTGCAGGGTGTCGGCGGCCAGCGCGGTGTTCGCGCTGTCGGTGGATCGCGAATTCTGGTATGTCACCAGCGTGTCCGGGCCGAGGGCCGCACGGAGTCTGTCCAAGGTGTCCTGGTCCGGCGGGTAGGTCAGTTGTGGTGCCAGCGCCTCTATTCGGCCGGCGACAGTCTCGATGAAGCGCTGCTGGGTGCCGGCGACCAGCGCGGCACTCGCTTGTGCGGCGCTGGCCCAGGCCGCCGCGGCGGCACCGACCACTGTCACCAGCACGAAGGCGATCAACAGCCGGGAACGTAACCCGCCGGGCCACAGCCGTCGGATCATGCCGAACGGAACCGATAACCGAATCCGCGCACTGTTTGCACGTAATGTGGCGTCGCCGAATCGGTCTCGATCTTCGCCCGCAAACGCTGCACGCAGTTGTCGACCAACCGGGTGTCACCGAGGTAGTCGTGCTCCCACACCTCTTCCAGGAGCTGCTGTCGGCTGAACACCCGTCCCGGAGCGCGGGACAGAGTCATCAGCAACCGTAACTCGGTGGGTGTCAACATCACTGGCTGCCCGCGCACCGTCACCGTCAATGCGACAGTGTCGATGCGCAATTCGCCGTGCGTTCGCACTTCGTCGGAGGCACCCACGCTGCGGCGTAACACCGCACGGATCCGCGCGTCCAGCACGGTCGGTTGGACCGGCTTGATCACGTAGTCGTCCGCGCCCGCCTGCAGACCGCCGACGATATCGAAATCGTCGCCGAGCGCGGTGAGCATGATCACCGCTACGTCGCTATCGGCCCGGATGCGACGGCATACCTCGAAGCCGTCGATGCCTGGCAGCATCACGTCGAGGACAACCAAATCCGTGACACCTGTCCGCAATTCGCTCAACCCGTCCTCGCCGGTGTCGGCGGTGTGCACATCGTGGCCGTGCCTGCGCAGCGCGAGCTGCAGGCCGCGCCGCACCATGGGATCGTCTTCGATGAGCAGAATCGCAGCCACCGCTTCAGTATTGGGCAGTCCGCAAGTCCTGGTGAACTCTGCGACAAACTTGCGACACGGCGGCGACGGGGTCGGGATGAAACGGCGGCACCGTCGAAGCCATGATCAACGCATCCCGCGTCGCCGCCGTGACCGCGACGCTCCTGCTGACGGCCGCGTGTGCCGACCAAAGCACCACCAGCGCAACCTCTCCCGGCGCACCGGCCGCCCCCGGGGTGTCGAAGGTGCTGTTTCTCGGCGACTCGGTCGCCGCAGGGGAGGCGATTGCACTGCGCGCGGCGTTCGAGGCGGGCAAGACCGAATTCCAATCCCTTGCCGCCGACGGCGGTGGAAATGTGGTAGGCCCGTTCTCCGAGGAGAACTGGAAGAAGCTACCCGACCAGATCGCCGCGGCAAAGCCCACTGTGATCATCTACCAGCTCACCACCTTCGACTGGGGCAGCCGGCAGGATCAGCAGGCCGCCTACGGCAAGCTTTTGGGGACGGCCACCACCGTTGGTGCGAGACTGGTCTTCGTCACCATGCCACCGATCAAACCCGACGAGTTCTACCAGCCCCACACCGCCGAGCTGGACCAGGCTCCGAACGCGGCCCGAGCGGTCGCGGCGCAATCGCCTGCGCAAGCCGCCATGCTCGACGCCGACAGCGTATGGGGCAGCAGCTACCAGCAAATCCGGGACGGCAAGCCGGACCGCAGCAGCGATGGGATCCACACCTGCCCGCAGGGCGCGGCCCGCTTCGCCAGCTGGCTGCTTCACGAACTCGCCGAGTTGTTCCCCGGTTTCACCCCCGCGTCACCGCAGATCTGGGCCAACACGGGTTGGTCCGGCGACAACCGCTTCAAAGGTTGCTGAATTCAGCGTGGCGCAAGGCTGTTCAATTCGTCGGCATACAGGAGCGCGGCGTCGAACTCCATTCCGGTGAAGTGGCCGGCGAGTTCGAGGGACAGCACACCGTGGGTTCGGGTCCAGAACGACAGGGCGCGGTGCACGGTGGTGACCGGTATGGAATCGTCTGGGGCCCAATGGCGATGGTGTTCGAGGTTGGCGTCGAACGGTGTCGCCTGCTCGTCGATGGGCTGCGCGGCGAATGCCTCGATCAACACCGCCATGATCTCCTGGGCAATCGAAACGGTGTCGTCGGGGGCACGATAGCCGGGGATCGGCGTGCCGTAGGTGAGAAAGTATCGTTGAGGGTCGGCCAGCGCCCATTCCCGCGCGGCGTCGGCGAGTCCGACCACGTCCGCGCCGGAGTCTCGGGCCGTGCGGAGGGTGTCGGCCAGGCTCCGATAGGAATCGCGAATGAGCGCGGTGATCAACTCGTCGCGGCTGGCGTAGTACCGGTACAGGGCGGGCCCGCTCATGCCCATGCGCTTGGCGATCGCCTTGAGCGACAGCGCGGACGGACCGTCGGTAGTTATCTGTTCCCAGGCGCACTGCTTGATCTCTGCCTGCATCTGCACGCGGTAGCGCTCGCGTGGACTCTTTACCGGCGTGTTCGTCACGACTGCCCCCTTTGCCTCGCTGTCCACTAGCAACGTTAGAGGCTATCACTTCGATGATTGCCTCAAACCGAATCTTATTATAGGCTATAACTTAAGTAATCGGCTATTATCGAAGTCTGATCGGCTCAGTGACAAGGAATGAACAACAGTGACCGACAACCACCCTTCCGATGCGCCGGACGCGCAGTCCGCCCCCGGTGCCGCTGGCCGCGGCAGGCGGACAACCCTGCTCGGAGTCATCCTGACCGCCGCCATGAGCGGTACGCGACCGTCTCGCATGCCCTCCCCGGCGGCCCATCGGCGCGCGTCCTGACCAGCACTCTCGCCAGCTGGCGGGCCGCCGGGCGGAGCCGCCGCGTAAGCCCGACCCGGCGCCTCATAGGCGGAGTTTCACCATGTGCACGGCACCGCTGATGTGGTTGGGCGGGAGGGGGTCCGGTGTGGGGAGGAGCCGGTAGCCCGCGTTCTGATACATGCGGATGTTGCGTTCGCTGCGGGCGCCGGTGAACAGGATGAATTGTTCGATGTGCGGGGGTGCGAGAGTTTCGATCAGGTGCAGCAGCTGGCGACCGATTCCCCGGCCGGTGAGGTCGGGCGCGACCATGAGTCGGCCGACGTGCCAATCGCTGCCTTCGACCTGGCCGCGTACCGCGGCGACCAGACGTCGGTGTTGTCGCACGACCAGAGTCGTCGATGTGGTCGCCCACGCCAGTACCTCGTCGTGGGTTTCGTGCAGCGGGGGGAGGTCGAGCATGTCGTTGAGCACTGCCTCGGGGACCCAGCAGCATCGTTGCAGGACAACGAGTTCGGCGAGATCGTCGGCGGTGAAAGTGGACAGTGTGGAGTCAGGAAGTACGTTCGACAGGGCGTCGGGGGATAGATCTGTCTGGTTCGGCGACTGTGCGGCCATGAGCAATTCCTAATCGGTCGTGCGGATGGACAATGCGGCGGGGGCGTCGACTCTGAGCTGTCGTCGGTTGGGTGATTCCTGGAGTTTGCCGACGCGGGACTTCTCACGAAAGAATGGCGTGCATGCTGGCCACGAGTCAGACGGGTTCGAGGTCGAAATCGTAACTGGCGCACAACAGGCCGTCGCCTAGACGAACAGTGACGAGGATGAGCTCGTCCTTGGTGGCGCTCGCGACATCGGAGTCGAGCCAGTCGCCACCCTGGAAGTACAGCTGGGTGGTGATCTGCCGGTGTCCGGTAGCGCAGACGATCAGGTGCAGGTGGGCCGGGCGCCAGGAATGCCAGCCCGCGGCGGTGAGGAGTGCGCCGGTTGGGCCGTCGGTGGGGATCTGGTACGGCGCGGGCCGGACGGTGGTGATCTCGAACCGGCCCTGCTCGTCGGTGGTGATCACGCCACGGAGGTTTCCGTCGGGGATGTGCGGGGCGAAGCCGGAGTAGTAACCGTCGGCGTCGGCCTGCCAGATGTCCACTTCGGCGCCGCCGAGCGGGGTTCCGTCGAGGGCGCGGACCTGGCCGGTGAGGACGAGGGTGTTCACCCTTCTCGTCGTCACGCTGCGGGAGGGTAGCCGACGCGGGCAGGTGTTTCTGGCCGGGCAGGTAGTAGGGGCCCTCGATGGTGCCTTTGGTGCCGTGCTGCGTGCGTTCGGCAACCTTCTCGACCTCGTGCTCGACGAACACATCGAGGAACAGCGGCCATTCTCCGCCCTCGCCGAGGTCCATCATCCATTGCTCGGCCCTCCGGAACTCCGGGTAGGTGACCTCGTGGTCGCGGATCACACCCCGGACGGCGTCGACGAGGGCTTGCACGACGGTGCTGACCCGCTGCCGGTCGGCGTGGGCGGGACCGCTCCGGGCGACGCTGGCACGGAAAACAGCAGTGGCGTTCGCGCCGGACCCGGCGGCAGTGGGTGACGCTGGGGAGGTGGTCATAATGTGCTCCTGAGGACCGTTACCGGGAGAGGAATTTGCGACGGCAGCCAGTGCCTGGTTGGGCTGCGGCGAGATCGGGTGCCTTGTGCTGCCGCACTCGGCACGGTCTCCGTCGACTCGACCGACAGTGTCGGCCGTGCCGTAGCGGCATGGTCAAGCATCCCGGTCGCGAGGAGAATCTCGCTCGAATCTCTACCCAGGTCGTCGCAGTGAGCACGGAGAACGACGTTGCACCATGCCGAGCCGGTCCGACCTATCCTCGTCCGGACGATTCACGGACTGGTGAAATGACCGCGTTCAGCGCGACTGCTGACGGGGCGCTCTGTGATGTTTTGTTGCTGTCGATAATCTCGCTCTCATGGTGTTCGACTCCGCGCGTTTCGATACGCGGCCGGTGGCCGATTTCGATATGACTCGCTACGTTCGGCAGACGTATTGCAGTTGGGAGGATTCCGGCTGGCGATCGCTGCTCGTGCAGCGGCTCGAGCATGTCCCCGTGGTCGAAGATATGGAATGGCCGGGGACGGCGGATTTGCATCTGGTGGTGCCGGTCGCGGGGCGGGCCGTAATAGAGACGCGCAGTGCTGGCCGGGAGCGGCGCTGCGTGTGGGCGCGGGGCCGGCTGGAATTGGGGATCCCGGATCGGCCCGTATTTCGTCGTTATCGGGGGGAAGGTGCGATGCGCAGTGTGGTGGTCCATATTCCGCGGGGCACCGTGGATTCGGTTGCGGCGCAACTGGGTAACTGCGCGGTGGATTTCGACGCCATGGCCGCGTCGTTGTCCGCAGGGGACCCGCTGATCGAGGAGACCGTCCTGGCGCTCGGCGGCACAGGCGGGGTTGACGACCTGTATGCCGAGGCGGCTGCGGTCTTGTTGACCGTGCACTTGCTCACCCGCCATACGCGATTGCCGGTCGATCAATCGCCGACGCGTGAGGATGCACGCGTACGTGCGGCCATGGCGATGATGCGCGAGCGGCTGGCCGATTCGATCACCTTGGCCGATATCGCCGATGAAGTGCACCTCAGCGCCCGCCACTTCCTGCAGGTCTTCAAGGCGGCGACCGGGACGACACCGTACCGGTACCTCAGCCGGTTACGCATCGACGAGGCGAAACGGCTGTTGCGCGATACCGATCTGACACTCGGCCAGATCGCGGCGAGGTGTGGCTTTGCCGACGCCAGTGCGCTGTCGGCGGCCTTCCTGCGGCACACCGGGACGCGACCCTCCGCGTTCCGCAATTATTGACCCGAAGACCGGAATCTGGAGCATCGGCCAGGGGATAGCCAGCGCCTACGGTGCCTTCGGGGGACGCCGTTCGCGAGGAGGGATGGTTATGGCTTGGAGCACACGCGAACTCGCCGAACTCGCTGGCACCAGTGTGCGGGCGGTACGGCACTACCACGAAATCGGACTGCTGGACGAGCCCGAGCGACGAGCCAATGGCTACAAATGCTACGGCGTCGCCCACCTGGTGCGCTTGCTCCGAATCAAACGCCTTGCGGATCTGGGCTTCTCACTCGCCCGAATCGCCGAAATGGGCGAGGCCACCGAGCATCCTGCCCAAGCGCTACGTGCCCTGGACACCGAACTCGCCGCGACCATCGGCCGGCTCCAACGCATCCGTACCGAACTGGCACTGTCGCTGCGTCAAGCCTCGCCCACCGACCTCCCACCGCGACTGGCCGCGGCCGCCGTCGCGGTGAACCTGTCCGACGCTGACCGCGCCTTGGCCGTCGTGCTGAGCTGCGTGCTCAGCCCCGCGAGCCTCGATGCCTGCGCCGACCTGCTGTGGACCTACTTCGCGCATCCCGCGGTGACCGAATTCGACGGTTTGCCCGCCGAACTCGACGAACACGCCCGGCACGACCTGGCCCACCGGCTCGCCCAACTCGTCCGCACAATCCGCGATAGCCACCCGGATCTGGTGGATCTCACCGTCGGGGCGCCGCGAGGCGCGAGGGTCGCCCTGGAAACGATCGGCCTGGCCTTGACCCAGCTCTACACCCCCGCTCAACTGGCGGTTCTCCGTCGAACCGTGAACCTGCTCGCGACCGAACCCGTTTGACAGGCAGTACTGCTGGAGTCGCTCTGATCTTGGATCCCTGGTGGCTGTCAGCTGTTGACGCGATTTGACCATGTCGCGGCGGCATGGTTTTGACTGTCATGCGAGGCGGTGAGCGTGGCTGACGCCCGGTTGTCGATACGTGAAATGGATAGGCGCACCTGGACGCATCCGCATGCGTGGGCTCGTTGGATCGACGCGTATTTCCGGGCAGGGATTGTGCTGGTCACGCCGTAATAGTCACCGGTGGGAGCGGCGGAAACGGAGTGGCGGCCGCAAGACCGGACGAAGCAGGAAGGAATCGGATGTGCAGGTCAGCTAGTTCAAGGCAGCACGCGCTGAGCGGCGGATCCGACGGCATCGCACTCATCGAGCTGCTTACCCGTGACCTCGAACTCGTCCCCGGAGAAGCCGGAAGCTCTGTGCTGCGGGCGGTGGTGTACATGCAGGATCAGATGGAGCGGACCGTGACTCTCGCGGAGCTGGCCGTTGTGGCACGATTCAGCCCCTACCACTTCTTGCGAATGTTCAAGCGAGCCACCGGCCACACACCGCACCGCTATCTCACCCTGCTGCGCATCGCTGAGGTCAAACGACTGCTGGAACGGGGCGTCACGGTCGTCCGGGCAGCACAACTGTGCGGATTCTACAGCGCTGCACACCTTTCCGCGGTCTTCGTCCGCGAGACCGGCGTCCGCCCGTCACGCTGGCAACCGTCAGGTAAGCCAGCGAGGACGGCGTGAAGTTCTGATAGTGCACGGTGGTTGGATGATCGGTTTTGATCGATCTTCGAATCAGATTCTGCGGCTTCTTGACGCACGCGGAAATTTTTGTTTGACTCCAAGGGCGTCGAGCAGTATTCGACGCCCGAGGTGCGCCCAGCCGGTAATCGGTGAACAACCTGAGCCCGGCCCCAGTCGCCAGGACGGATTCTGATTCCGTCCGAGGCGGGGTCGCCACCCGCAGTAGTCAGTGGGACTCAAGATGAGCATCAATCGTGTTCGGAAATCGGCTGCAACTGCCTTGGCTATCGCTTGCGTATCGATCGTCCTCCTCGCTTCGGCCGGGCCGGCATCCGCTGCACCACCCGTGGTACTTCCGACGCCGCATGCCGAATTCGATTACCAAATCGGCGCGCCGTACACCCCGCCGCCCGGCGTCAGCGTGATTTCGCGTGACTACACCACGGAGCCGGTGCCCGGCGTTTACAACATCTGCTATGTGAACGCATTCCAAACCCAACCAGGCGCCCAGGGACAGTGGGATCCAGATCTCCTGCTGCGCAACGAGAACGGTGACGTTATCGAGGATGGGGGATGGAAGGGCGAGGCGATCCTGGATCTGCGCGAGGATGGTAAGCGCAAGCGCATCGCCGACAAGGTCAACGGCTGGATCGATATGTGCGCCGCGAAGGGTTTCCAGGGTGTCGAACCCGACAATTACGACAGCTACGAACGGTCGCAAGGTCTGTTCTCCACGAACGAGGCGCAGCTGTTCATTCAGCTGCTGTCGGCGCACGCGCACGATAAGGGATTGGCGATCGCGCAGAAGAACACCTCCGATCTACTCGGCGCCGCCCGAAAGAACGGCCTCGACTTCGCCGTCGCCGAAGAATGTGGGCAGCACGGTGAGTGCGACAAATACGCGGCGGCTTTCAATGATCATGTGGTCGTCATCGAATACACTGCCGAAGGTCTGGCGAATGCATGCGCAAATTTCAAGGACCGGCTGAGTATTGTGCGGCGCGACAAGATGGTGACCGCGCCCAATAGTGGCGAATATGTCCGCGAAACCTGCCGCAAGTGAATTCGGTGACCACGCTGAATCGTCGCACTGCACTTCGCGGCGGCGCCGTGATCGCGCTTGGCATGGTTTCGGCGGCGTGTAGTGGCGGATCCAAAGGCGGTGTCGGGCCGGACGGTCGGGTGACGATCCAGCTCTGGCACGGGCAGAACGAACGAAACCGTGTGGTGGTCGAAGAACTGGTCGCCGATTTCGAACGGGCATATCCGAGCATCCGGATCGACCTGGGCGGCGGTGGCGTGGTCGCCGACGAAATGCTGCAAAAGGTGCTGGCGGCCTTGGCTTCCGGGGCCTTCCCTGACATCGCTTACATATTCGGTTCGGACCTGGCCAGCATCGCCCGCAGCCCGAACGTCGTCGACCTCACCGACGCATTGCCCGGATGGAACGACCTCTGGAAGCCGGTGCAGACCGCGGTGACCCTCAATGGCCGGGTGCGTGCCGCTCCCGCTTTGACCGATTCCCTTGCGGTGGTCTGCAACAACGCGGTATTCGCCAATGCTGGTGTCGCGCTGCCGGTTACGGGGTGGTCGTGGAAAGACTTCACCGATATCGCCCGCAAGCTGACCGATGCCGACCGCGGGACCTTCGGGACCGGCTGGCCCGGCGTAGGCGACGAGGACACCACGTGGCGGCTCTGGCCGATGGTGTGGGATCTGGGCGGAGAGGTGATCGCTGCCGACGGCAAGACCGTCGGGTTCGCCGACGTCGGCGAGCGCGCGCTACAGGTGGTTGCCGATCTCGCCCGGGATACGAGCGTCTATATCGACGCCAAACCGGGTACCGAACAGATGTATCAGGTGTTCAAGTCGGGGCTGATGGGCATGGTGGTCACCGGACAGTGGCAGCTGGCCGAGATCATCGACGCGAAGGTGGACTTCACCGTTGTCCCGATGCCTAGCTTCAGCGGGGAACCGATGACGATTTCGGGTCCGGACACCTGGACACTGTTCGACAACGGCACGGCCCGGGTGCACGCGGCACGGACATTCGTCAATTGGCTCAACGATCCTCAGCAGGACGTGCGCTGGGATATCAGGGCAGGCAGCCTGCCGCTCAGCCGGCCGGCGCAGGCGCTGCCCGAATGGCAGCATCAGGTCGAAGACATCAGGGGCCTCGATGTGTTCAGCCGCGCCTTGGCGTATTCGCGAGCCCGTCCGGTGCATCCGGCCTATCCACAGGTCTCTCAGGCGTTGGGCCAGGCAATTGTGTCTGTTCTGTACGGCCGACGTAGTCCAGCGGAGGCATTGCGGCGTTGTCGCCGCGAGGCCGATGCCGCTTTGCATATTCCCCGTTGAGGAGTCCCGTGTCGCCCGTTCCTATTGCCCTGACACCGCCGCCGCAGGATATGCGCCGACGTCGGCGCGAGTCGAGGACCGCATGGCTGTTCATCTCGCCGTCTGTTCTGGTCATTCTCGGCTTGAGCATGATTCCGGTGATCTGGTCGATGCTGTTGTCGTTTCAAGCCAACGACTTGGTCACCCCCAGTCGCTGGGTCGGGATGGACAACTACAGCGCTCTGTTCCAGGATCCGAATTTCGGTCAGGCTGTACGGAATACGCTGATCTATACGGTGTTGTTCGTGCCGCTGAGCATCGCCCTCGGGCTGGCTCTGGCGCTGGCGCTCAATCGACGCCTGCGGCTGGTAAGCCTGTATCGGACGCTGTTCTTCGTGCCGTTCGTCGTGTCGGCGACCGCTCAGGGCGTGTTGTTCTCCTTCATGCTCGACCCGCAGGTCGGTGTGGCGAATTCGTTGCTGCACCGCGTGGGGCTGTCTCCGCAGGGCTTCCTCACCGACCCTGCACAGGCACTGTTCGTCCTGATCGCGATTACCTTGTGGAGCGGGTCGGGGTTTTGCGTCGTGGTGTATCTGGCCGCGCTGCAGGATGTGCCGCAGACCTTGCTCGAGGCCGCGCGTCTCGATGGCGCCGGTCGCTGGAACCTGCTGCGGCACATTATTTTTCCCACGGTAATGCCGGTGACGATGTTCCTGCTGGTGTGGCAGACGATCACCGCGCTGCAGGTGTTCGACCTGGTGTATGTATCGACCAAAGGAGGCCCGCTCGGCGCGACGACCTTGATCGTCTTCTTCATCTGGCAGCAGGCTTTCCGTAACTTCACTGCGGGCTACGGTGCCGCGGCGGCCTATGTCCTCGCGGTTGCCCTGTTCGGACTAGGCCTGGCACGACGGCTCATGGCGCGTCGCCGCTCGACGGAAGGGAATTTGCGGTGATCGCCCACGCGCACAGTCGTATTCGATTGCCGTCCAACGGTGCTGCTGCTCGTCGGCTCCGGCTGCCGTTCAGTGCGTGGCACTTGCTGCTGGCTCCGTTAGCGCTGCTCTTCGCGGTGCCGCTGATCTGGTTGACGCTCAGCTCGGTGATGACCGACGCGGAGATCAACAAGTTCCCGCCAACGCTGTGGCCCTCGGGGGTTCATCTCGACGGCTACCGGTTCGTGTTGTCGAACGCCAAGTTCCCGACCTGGTTCGTCAACTCGCTGATCGTCTCAGGTACCGCGGTCGTCTCGAATCTCGTCTTTGGAACGCTAGGCGGATATGCGTTCGCTCGGATGCGTTTCCTCGGGTCGCGAACGATGCTGGTGATGATGCTGGCGACGCTGGTCGTACCGTTCCAGCTCACGATGATTCCGACATTCATCGTGATGAAATGGCTTGGCCTCATCGACACCCTCGGCGCGCTGATCGTGCCGGCCCTGGTCACGCCGTTCGCGGTGTTCTTGATGCGGCAGTTTTTCCTGTCGCTGCCCCGTGAGCTGGAAGAGGCAGCGTGGATCGATGGCTGTTCGACGTTGCGCGTGTTGTGGCAAATCGTGCTGCCACTCTCGCGCCCGGCGCTGAGCACCGTCGCCGTGCTGACCTTCCTGACCACGTGGAACGACCTGACCTGGCCATTGATCGCCATCAACCACGACAGCACCTACACCCTGCAACTGGGCATGACGACCTTCCACGGACAGCATCAGACGCACTGGTCTGCGGTGATGGCGGGCAACGTGATCACCGTGGCGCCCGTGCTGCTGGCGTTCCTCGGTGCGCAGAAGGCGTTCATCGAGTCCGTAGCCGGTAGTGGGCTGAAAGGATGACCATGATCGACCTGCTGGTCATCGGGGATGCCAACCCCGACGTGATCGTCGGACCGCTGGCTGAACCGCTGGAATTCGGTCAGCGAGAACAGCTTGCGTCCTCCGGGGTGCTCACACTGGGCGGCTCTGGGGCGATCATGGCCTGCGGCGCCGCTCGCCTCGGACTGACCGTCGCTTTCGCCGGCCGCGTAGGGGCGGACGAGAGCGGGCGATTTGTGCGAGATTCCCTTGACGCGCACGGGGTGGACACCTCGGGCCTGATCACCGACCCCGGGCTGGCGACTCCGCTCACGGTGGTGGTCACCCGTGACGACGACCGGGCGATCGTCACCGCGCCCGGGACGCTGTCGGCGACCACCACGGCCGATGTGCCGCGCGCGCTACTGCGGAGCTGCCGGCACGTCCATGCCGCGTCGTACTTCCTGATGCCCGCACTGGCTGCCCAGCTTCCGGCTCTGTTCGCCGAAGTCCGGTCGCTGGGACACACCACGTCCCTCGACACCAACGACGATCCGGCCGGGCGGTGGCAGGTGCCGGGAATGTACTCCGAGGTCGATTTTCTTTTGCCCAATGCCGCCGAAGCCATGCGGTTGGCCGGCGCGGACACCGTCGAAGCCGCGGCCATCGCACTTGCCGGGCACGGCCCGACCGTGGTGGTGAAGGACGGTGCCGCCGGAGCGCTGTCCTACGACGGCCGGAATCTGTTGCGTACCAAAGGAATACCTGTAATAGCAGTGGACAGTGTCGGCGCCGGCGACAGCTTCGACGCGGGCTTCGTCGCCGCAACCCTCGCAGGCAGCACGGCACAGCGGGCGCTCGAGATCGCGGCGATCTGCGGGGCACTATCCACGCGCGGCATCGGCGGCACGACCACTCAACCGACCTGGGACGAAGCGATGGCGACGTGCCACGGAATGGAAAGAATCCATGACTAAGATTGCATTCGTCGGCGCGGGTAGCGTCGAGTTCACTCAGGGATTGCTGGCGGATCTGCTGGCATTTCCCGAGCTACAGCAAGCGCATATCGCGTTGCACGACATCGACCAGGAACGGCTCGAAACTGCCGAGGCGGCCGCGAAATTCATCGCCGAGGCCCGCGGCGCCGCCCCGAACATCACCGCGCATACCAACCGGCGTACCGCGCTGGACGGCGCCGATTTCGTCATCAACACTGTCCAGATCGGCATGGGCGCGGCCACCGAAATCGACTTCGACATCCCGGCCCGCTACGGCTTGCGCCAGACGATCGGTGACACCCTCGGGATCGGCGGCATCTTCCGTGGCCTGCGTACGTTTCCTTTCCTGAAGGCGCTCGGCGCGGACATCGCGCAGGTGTGCCCGCAAGCGTGGTTGCTGAACTACACCAACCCGATGGTGATGAACGTGCAGTACCTGCGCGAGGTCACCGGTCTGACCCGCGTTATCGGGGTGTGCCATTCGGTGTACTGGACCATGCGGGGACTCGCGGAGCTGGTCGATGTGCCGTTCGAGGAGGTGTCCTACCGTGCGGCCGGGGTGAACCATCAGGCTTGGGTGCTGGAATTCACCCGTGCCGGGGAGAACCTGTACGACCGCCTCGATGCATTGATCGAGAATGATCCAGAACTGCGTCGCCGCGTGCGCGTCGACATGTACCGGCGGCTGGGTTACTACCCGACCGAGACCAGCGAGCACTCGGCTGAATATGTGCCCTGGTATCTGCGCCATGGCAGTGAAGTGCAGCGGCTGCGGATACCTGTTGGTGAGTACCTCGGCATCGTGGCCGAGAACGTCGCGGTATACGAACTCACCCGGCGTTTGCTGGCCGAAGGAAAACCGCTGGAGGTGCAGAACACGATGGAATACGCACCCCAGATCATCCACAGCATCGTCAGCGACACACCTCGAACCGTGTACGGCAATGTCCCGAACCGCGGCCTGATCACCAACCTGCCCGACGGCATCGTCGAAGTTCCCTGCGTCGTCGACGGATCAGGCGTGCACCCCCAACCGATAGGCGCACTTCCGCCGCAATTGGCGGCCTTGAACCGGGCCTACCTGAGCATGACGGAACTGGTCGTGTCCGCCGCGGTTGACAACGAACCCCGCCACATCCGGCACGCGGCGATGGTGGATCCAGCCACCGCGGCGACGTTGACGGGGGAGCAGATCTGGGCCCTGTGCGATGAGATGGTCCAGGCTCACTCCGGTCTGCTGCAACCCTCGTTGCGCGGCACATTGGTGCCCTGAACTCGGACTACTCCGCAGGCTTCGGAAAGGCGGTCCCACAAATGAACCGGCACGCGCGCCTGATCACGCTGCTCGAGCTCATCACCTCGCAAGGGCATGCCGATGTCGACGACACCGCCAAAAGGTTGGGTGTCTCCACTATCACGATCCGCCGAGACCTCAATTGCCTGCACGAACGCGGACTCGTGTGGCGCACACACGGTGGGGCGGTCGACCGTTCGGGCGCACTCCAGGATGTAGGCAGCGGCCAGAGTTCGAGTAAGCAGCGCATTGCTCAGGCGGCCGCGGACATGGTCGCGGCCGGTGCCACCGTGGGTCTCAACGGCGGTACCACGACCCTCGAGGTTGCCCGCGCGATCGCGAGCAGGGCGTCGCGGATGCCCGAGGACCGTCGTCGCGTCACTATCGTCACCAACGCCATCGCCGTGGCCGGAGAGCCGACGGTCTGCGGGGGAGTGAAACTTGTGGTGACCGGTGGGATGGCACTGCCGGACTCGATGGAGTTGACCGGATCGGTCACCGGCGACACCCTGCGCCACGTGGACCTCGATCTGGCGATACTCGGAGTCGATGCGTTCGGCGTCGAGATCGGGGCGCGAACGCGCTGTGCAGCCGAATCCAGCATCGGCAGACTGATGACGACTCGGGCTCGCCGAGTCGTCATCGTCGCCGCCAGCCCCAAACTCGTCGCCGAAGCCGAGGCGTTGATCTGCCCGGCGAGTGCAGTCCACGATCTCATCACCGACCGTGCCGCACCTGCAGACCTGCTCCGCCGCTTCGTGGACATAGGCGTCGCTGTGTACGTGGTGTAGCCGCGGCTGTTCCGCGACCTGGGCCAGCTCCGTCGAGTTCGCACGCATCATCTTGGACTGGTTCGACGGCCCGTAGTGCACGCCGCGATTCCACGTGGGGGTGGCTGCCGAGCATGGTCGGCAGCACGATCCGTTCTCCCGCGGACTGCAATTCGGCCGTTAGCGCCAGTGGGTAACTCAGGCCGCGATACATCGCGTCGTCCGACCAACTCGGTCAGCGCGCCTGCCGCGGCACACGGTAGTCGGTGCGCCGAACTATCGGTGAGGCTGATCGGGTGTGTGAGCCTCATGTTTCATGGCAGCGGTTTGTTGTAGATCATGAAGTCGCAGGGTGTGGCCAGCAGCGGGGCCAGGTGCGGATAGTCGTCTTCGAGAGCACCGCGGCGGACGACGCGATAGCCGATGCGGGTGTACCACTCGGCGAGGAACTTCTTCGCCGGATGGGACCAATCCCTTGGGACGAGAAGTTCCAATTGCATGGTGTGAGCACCGTTTTCGGCGCTGCGCCGTTCCGCGAACCGGACCAGCTCGCGCCCGATACCCGTACCACGCCGACCAGGTGCGGCGACCAGCATGCCGAACTCCCCGCGCCCGTCGCCCAGCCGCTGAATCCGCACCGAGCCCACGAGCTCCCCATCGAGATCGCGGGCAACCGCGATCTCACCCGCCGCGACGAGATCCGCCACCTCCGTGTGCGTGGTGCGGGCGGCGCCGTCCATCCATATCCCTGCCTCGGCGACCTCGTACACCTGATTGATCAGCGCGGTCAGTTCGGCAACCAGCTGGTTGTCCGAAGCCGCTGCGCTCGGAAGCATATCGATGCGAACCACGGTACCTCCACATATGCGGGTGCGTCTGAGCGCACCTGGCTATTTCATGTTTCTATAACCCGAGCGTCGGCCACGTTCACCGTCTCGGGGAACAAGTTCAAACCACGCCGCCACGGCATGGTCAAGCGGTGTCAGCAGCAGGCGTCGGCTGCTGCCTCGATGCGGGCGCCGATGAAAGTAGCCGGAGATGGAACCCCGTTTATCCATCGTCGGCGCCCGCCCCTTCGACAGGCTCGGCGGCTGGTCAGTCCAGATAGACCGGCAGTGTCGCGTGGCCGTTGGAGATGAAGCTGCTGGTGTGCGCCAATTCCGTTGGGTCGACGGCGAATCGCAGGTCGGGGAAGCGTTCGAATAGTGCCGGCAGCGCCATCATGGCTTCCAGCCGAGCCAACGGAGCGCCCAGACAGTGGTGGGCCCCATGCCCGAAGGCGAGGTGCCGGTCCCGGGTGGCGCGGTGCAGGTCGAACTCGTCGGCCGTCGGCCCGTGCACCTTCCAATCGCGGCCGGCGCTCGCGAAGGAGGCCAGAATCGCGTCGCCTTTGGGAATTCGGACGCCATCGACGTCGATGTCGATGGCGTAGCGCAGTGGCAGGTGGGCTACCGGCGCCTGGTAGCGTAACGCCTCCTCGACCACGTACGCCCACGGCACCCGCCCGTCGAGCACCTCGGCGAGCTGGTCGGGATGGGTCAGCAGCGCGGTGACGGCCTGATCGAGCAAGTTCACCGTGGTCTCGTGCCCCGCATTGAAAATCAGCTTCAGCGTGTCGATCAGTTCCTTCTCCGTGAGCTGCGAACCGTCCTCGTCGCGGGTGGCGATCAGCACGCTGGTGATGTCCTCGCCCGGATGCTCCCGCCGCAACGCCACCAATTCGCTGAGTAGACCGGACATTTCGAGAGAGTTGGCCTGCTGCTGCTCTCCGGTGCTCGAGGAGTCCAAGAAGATGTCGGTGCATTTGCGCAGGGCCGGGGCCAAATGCTCGGGCACGCCGAGCAATTCGACGATCACCTGGATCGGTACCGGGTAGGCGTAGCGCTCGCGCAGGTCGATCGATTCGCCCGTCGGGGTGGCCGCCAGCTCGTCGAGCAGCTCGCGAGTGATCTCGGCGATGCGGGGCTTCAGCGCGGTGGTGCGGCGATGGGTGAAGGCCGGGGAAACCAGCTTGCGTAGCCGCCGGTGGTCGAGCCCGTAGGCGGTGAACATGTTGTTAGCCGCCACCCATGGCAGTAGCGGCCACGCCTCGGTGATTTCACTGTTGATGAACGCCGGCCAGTGCTGGCGGGCATCCCTGGACACCCGTGGGTCGGCCAGCAGGTGTTTGAGCACGGCGTAATCGGTGACCGACCAGGCGGACACACCGCCGGGTAGATGTACCAGCGTGACCGGCCCGCGCTCGCGGATCCGCGCGGATTCCCCTTGGATATCGGCCCCTAACGGGTCCAGGACTATCGGCTCGTGCTGCATCGACGCAGCCTCCTTACATGGGCAGTAACCGGTCACCGCGCTCGCGCGCCGGATACTCGACAGTCCAGCCCACGCCGTCACGGCACGGTCAAGTCGCAATCGGACGGCTGCGTCTGGTCTCGTGGCCGGCGAACAGCAGCAGGAACGCGATACCGGTCAGCTGAGCGATGCTGAGGTCCTCGCCGCGAGTCAGGTCGGACAGTATGTCTTCGCCTGGAACGACGCGTTAGCGCGCAACCAGTTCGGCCAGGTAAGTGGGCACTGCACCGTAGGCGGTCACCTTCTCCTCGAGCTGTTCATGCGTCTGACGGTGAAGGCGCCGGTGAGCGGTTGATCAGCAGGCCCTGCGGCAGTTGGCTTCTCGGCTGTTGGAGGCGTCAAGAAATAGCGACGTGCCGCTTTCGTCGCCGCACGGGCATCGGCGATAAGTGGTTCAGTATCAATCCGAGGAGTTGCGTGGCAGGCCCATGGTTCTGGTCAGCAGCTTGTCCATAGTTCGGGCCGGCAGCAGTCGCTTCAACACGATAGCTATTCGTGCGTCGGTACCGACGAGGTATCGCGGTCGGGGACGGCGCGCGGTGAGCACTCGCTCGACGACGGCGGCGACCCGCTCCGGCGCTCCGGCCCCGGCCTCTACCTTTTTGTTGAACTGGATGGCGGCATCCATCACCTGGCCGTACCGCCGCTCTGCGGTCTCGCCCATGATCACGCGGTCTGTCTGCACCGTTGCCTCGGCTTTGGCCCGGTTCCGCGATTTGAAGCTACCGGGGTTGACCACGACGACGGGCACACCCCATGGCGCCAGTTCCTGACGTAGCGTGTCCGCGATCGCTTCAACGGCGAACTTCGAGGCGCTGTAGGCGCCGAGAAGAGGGGTAGCGACGAGACCGGCGGTCGAACTGATCATGACGAGGCGTCCACGTCCAGCCCTGATCGCGGGCAAGAACGCCTGGGTCACGGCTAGGACCCCGACAACGTTGATCTCCAGCTGCTCGCGCAAGCGGTCGAGGGGTATGTGCTCCATGGGTCCGGAAAAGGTGACTCCAGCGTTGTTGAGCAAGCCGCTCAGCGGCCCGACATCCTTCGCCACCGCAGCCAGCTGCGCAGCGTCGGTGACGTCCAGTGCTACCGGCCGGATGCACGGGTGGACTGGCGCGTCGGCAATTCGCCGCACTCCAGCCACAACCTCATGCCCGCCCTCAGCGAGTCTGACGGCGACCGCTCGACCGATACCGCTGGACGCACCCGTGACGAGGAATTTCATTGCTGACCTCTAGTTCGATATGCGTGCTGGATGGACCGGCATTCCACCATGTCGGTCCGGGTCTGGCAGTGACCCGGACCTATCCACGGATCGTTCAGGGCCGCTGAGACAGGAACTCGTCGAGTACGGCTGCGCCTCGGACAGGATCTTGCAGCATCCACCAGTGGCCCAGGCTCGTGAGCGTCGCGATGCGGGCGCCCGCCCGTTGTCCGCTGCGCGTGCGTTGGTCGACGGTGCCGACGAAGGGGTCTTCGGTGGGGATGATGCACAGGCCGGGGCGCGCGGCGGCTTTGTCGATGTCCTTGCCCACGATGGCCATTGCGGGCTGCGCGGCCGAGCGATACAGCGCCAGAATGGCACGGCCCATCTCCGCGGTTTGGGCGGCCGCGACCGTCGTCGCCACTGCGGCGGGCATGCCGAACCGACGGTTGCTCTCGATCCGCGCCTCGCGTGGCGCTTGCATCATGGCATCGACCTGTTTCTCGCCCTCGCCGGGCTGCTGCCAGACCTGAGCGAGGGAGTGCCACACATAGTCCGGGTCCAAACATCCGATGGCGTCACTTGCCCAGCTACGCAACAGGTCCGGGCGGTGTATGGCGACGTTGAGGGTGTGCAGGCCGCCCCAGTCGTGCCCGATGAGGTCGACCGGCTCACCGATCATCTCCAGCTCATGCGCCAGCCAGTCGCGGTACTCGGGCATGGTGGCGCCGAAGCCGTCCGGCAGCCGTGCGCCGAAGCCGGGTGGGGACAGGCAGATCGTGTCGTCGCGACCCAGCTCGGATCTCAGTGGGCCCCAGATGGCATCGCTTTCGGGAACCCCGTGCACAAAGACGATCGTCATGATTTCAGCAAACACCCAGCCGTAACGGCACACTCAACCCCAACTCCGCACAAGCAAAGGGGTCTGCGCGGCTCGAACTAGCGGTGCCCTCCCGCACGGACACCACCGGTTGCCGAGCCCAGGAGAGACGAGATGACCCTCATCAGCCACCATCGAAGTCATCGACTCCACCGGAGGAGTTCTAGCCACCGGTGGTTACGCGCACGCACCGAAACCCTGTGCCGGATACACCGACTGCTCCTCGAGTTGATTCCTGGCGGGGCCAAGAAGTTCCGAATCTTCGATGCAAGCGCGGGCCCTGATCGACACGATCACACTCCAGGGCGCGGTCGTCAGGATTCGTCTGCGGTTGGTCGAGGAGCTGATAGAGGAACTCGAAGCCACGACCGCAGAATCAAGGTCGCGGGCAAAGAACTGCGCCAGCTGGTCACCGAGCGCGGATCGACCATGATGGACCTCAACGGCATCGGCCCCTCCTCAGCGGCAAGGCTCTTGGCCGATACCTAGCGATATCCGCCGGTTCCGCAACCGGGACCGCTTCGCGTCCTTGGCTGCTGCGGCGACCCGCTGATCAGCGCGGCCTCGATTGTGAGCTGGTCCGATCCGCGCGCTGCGCTGGTGCCAGAGGCTCATGTGCTGGCTGGTCGAACGACGGTGCACCGCAAAGAGTTTGCGAGGGAGGCGTTCCCGGTCTGGCCCGACCTCACTTCCGCTGAATCGGCTTACTGGACGGGCACCGATCTCGCGGATTACGAGTGGCGCCCCGGCCCGATAGTGCAGGATGGTGCCCAGTTCGTCGGGAGCATCCGCCTCGGCCAAGCGGTCGGCTTCATTGCAGCCGCACACCTTTTCGCGGTACCCCGCGTCGGGATCAGCGTCATTCCTTCGGTCGTCGGACTGTCGCCCAGCGAACTCTGCATCGCTTGGGCCGCCAACGTGACCTCTCCCGACATTGCGCGTTTCGTGCGGGATGCCAGTCGAGAGTTCGCGTCGGCTGCCGTTTCCGCCGCTGGGTTGGGTTAGACGTTGTTCGGTTCGACCCGTGCAAGTGCGACAACGCTGCGGGGCTTGGCGTAAGCCCCTTGACTTACCTCCAAGTAGTCCTTGAAGTATGTTTTCCGCAAGATGACGTCGCGGTATTCGACGAGGTCGTGCCAACCTTCCGACAGCACGAAGACGCGGGGGTCAGCCATCGACTGGCCGACGTTCAAGTAGATACAGTTCGGTTCGGCCCGCGCAGCGGGGAGGACTTCGCGCAGGGCGGCCAGAAACGACTCCTGGTGCTCGGGCTTGATGGTCAATGTGACGTTTATGAACAGCGGCACTCCGGGCTCGGTAACCGCCCAAAGACCCGATTCCTGCTCCTGCTCGGTTGTCACAGCGTCACGTTCGTTCAACTTCTCCGACTCCTTCGAAATACTTGAACGGCCGCGGAATCGAAGAGTATCTGCCCGCGACCTGTCGATAGATCCAGAACACACCCAGCCGCAGGGGCACAGTCAATCAGGCGGCGTGTTCAGGTCGACGTGCTCCGAGCCGCATGACCATTTGGACGGCACCGCTGATGTGGTTGGGCGGGAAGAGGTTTGGCGTGAGAAGGAGTGGTAGGCGCGTCGTAATCAGACTGCCGAGAGTGCTGGGCGTAACGAAAACCTGAGCCGGGACTGTGAATTCGATATCCGAGTTGAGAGTTGACTGTGTCGTTACGGCACGGTGTTTCCTCGGATCGAGGCGAACGACAATGAGAGGCAGGCTTATTCGTGACGGTAGTCGAGATCCGGCGGGTGATGGCCGGTGAACCGCAGACGGTGTATGAACTGATCGCCGACGTGACTCGGATGAGCGAGTGGAGTCCGGAATCGGCGGGAGCGGAGTGGCTTACCGGTGAGCCGGGCGCCGTCGGATCGGTCTTCCGGGGCGATAACCGGCGCCCGTGGTTCAAATGGAGCACGATCTGTACGGTCACGTCCGCCGATCCCGGAAAGCGTTTCGCCTTCGCCGTCCGCGCCTCGGGCCGGCCGGTGGCGACGTGGGAGTTCGAGATCGTCGCGCGGCCGGGCGGGTGCGAGGTTATCGAGCGGGTCGTCGACCTGCGCAGTTTGTTCGTCAAGATGTTCTCGGTGCTTACCACTGTCCATGGACGCCGCTCGGTGCGCAACCGGTGGACGATGGAACAGACCCTGGCCGCGCTGGCGCGTGCTGTGGAGCACTGAGCCGAGACGAATCGGGCGGCGTGGGCCTGCAGGGTGGTCAAGTGCAGGCGGACAGCGCCGAGATGTCGGTGCCGGAATCGACGAACGAGGATCAGCGCGGCGAATTCCGGCCGCAGGGTGACAGCGGCGTAGGCGCCGGGTTGACCATGCCGCAGCGGCAGGGTGTGCACTCCCACAGGCGGGCGTCCCCGTGCGACCGCGGGATGGCAGCTCCGAGACGTCATCACCGGCAAGAACGGTCGGGGCGTGGAATTGAAACAGCGTTTGGGAGTGAGGAATTGATGTGGAGTCGATAGTGACCGAGTGGGAAGATCTGCCGACCAATTGGGGGAAATGGGGCGAGCGCGACGAGCGGGGCACCCTGAACCTGATCACCGCGGAGGTACGGGCCGCAGCGGTTGCCGGGGCCCGTAGCGGGCGGACCGTTTCGATCTCGCGGCCCATGCCTGCCTCGCCACTGGTCGCCGGGCCCGGCGCGCCCCTGGGTGCGGACTCGGTCGGGGTACTGCAGGCGGGAATGTTCAAGCGGGGACGCGATGGTGGTGCGTGGTGGTTGGGATTATGCGGCGAGCCACGCCTCGCGCATCCCGGGCCTGACCCTCGACGCGGTCGCCTGGATGCACCGGCACGACGTTGCCGTCTACGCCGGTGACATCGGCGACGCGCGCCCGCCGGTCGACCCCCGCCTACCCGGTCCGTTGCACCGAGTGGGCCTGGCTCGCCTGGGAATGCCGCTGATCGACGTCGCCGACCCACCGAGCTGGCGGCCGTCTGCGCCGAGGAGGGGCGAGCCACCTTCCTGTTCGTCGCCGCGCCCCCGCGGCTCACCGCAGCGAGCGGCGTGCCGGTCAACCCGCTCGCCATCTTCTGAAGAAAGAGACTACGAAATCAGCGGAATCCGAAGCCACGGCGTCCCAACTGCAGGAACGTAATTCGGTCAACAGGTGCACCAGCACCGGAAAGTAGGAACAAGTGGACGATCTCAACGGCAGGACGGCATTCATTACCGGCGGTGCGCGCGGAATCGGTCTCGGGATAGCGCGGGCTTGCGCGCGAGCTGGTACGACACTGGCATTGGTGGACATCGACGAGGAGGCGCTCGCTCACGCGAAGACCGAGCTGTCGGGGCTGACCAGGACCGAGACCTATGTTCTCGATGTTCGAGACCGCCAGGCGTACACGCGCATCGCCGATCGAGTCGAATCCGAGCTCGGCACCGTATCGCTACTGTTCAACAACGCCGGTGTGTACGACGGTATTTCGCCCGCCAAGATGAACTACGCCCTGTGGGACTGGATGATGGGCGTCAATGTCGGCGGCGTCTACAACGGCCTTCAAACATTCATTCCACGCATGATCGAGCAGGACGGTGACTGCTACATCGTGAACACCGCCTCGGCGGCTGGATTGGCGACGGTCGGGACCGGATTCCTGTATCACGCTTCGAAATACGCCGTCGTCGGCCTGAGCGAGTCGTTGCGAGCGGAGCTGGCTCGTTTCGGTATTGGTGTGAGCGTTTTGTGTCCAGGGCCGGTCGCCACCGATATCGTCCACAACACCCAGCGGTTGCGACCTGAGCACGCTCCCACGCACTCGCAAGGGGGCGCTGCTGTGCTCGAGCGAGCGCACGAGAGCCTGAACAGCCTCGGGATCTCCATCGACGCCGTCGGGCAGATGGTCCTCGACGCGATCCGCGAGAACCGTCTCTACATTCACACCGACGAGGCCGTCGCTGCGGCCGTCAAGGCACGGACCGAGGCCCTTCTCAGCGCGTTGCCCTCGGTCCTGGATGCACGCCGCGGAATGAGCGCGGGTACCGACGAGCGAGTTTGAACCACGCGACCGAAGTGGCGGAAGTGGTATGAGCGCACGTTGAGAAGCACTGTCAGACAATCATTTCGGACCTTCTTCAACGAAACGCAGGATCATATCGCGGTGTCGTTGAAACAACTGGTCAAGCACACTTGAGATCAAGACCGGGCCCCTGGCCTTGCTGATCACCTCATGAGGGGTGATGCGATACGCCGGATTGCTGCGATGCTCAACGTCGACCAGGCCTGTCCGGTGGAGCGACTCAACCAACGCCGACTTTCTTGACGTGCGGCGGAAGGGGGACTGACCACGAGTGTAAGTAGTAGGAGGAAGATGAAAATAAATACGAGAGCCAACCACGCCTTGCCGACCGATGACGGGCACAGGTTGCACTCACCGAGGTCGGCACCTCATTCTGAACGCCGTGACCTCTGGACGGTATCGGCTATGCAGCGGACACCAGACAGTTCATGACGTCCGACGCTGGATACACCGCTGGTTCGCTCTCTGTCTGTCTTTGCTGCAACCAGAAACGGAGTTCGCCGCTGCTCCATGAAGGCCCAGACATCCATTCCTACCGGCAGGTCATCCCACAACGCCTGATGCATTCGCCATGCGTAATCGAGTGTTGCCTGGTGCAACTCGCGGCTACCGAGGATGTCGATGCACTTCTGTCGGCACCACATGCGGTGCATCGCTGCCCGCGCTTGGTGTTCGTCGAAGCCGTTGCGCTGGTATTTACTCGTCGGACCCGGCACCTACTCGATGATCTGGATACTGGACTGGTTCGAATCACTTGCCACCGCGGCCTTTCCCAATCCTGCTGGCTGGGCGTGCCAGGCATGGTCGTGATCTTCGCAGCATGCACCGCATCCCGTATCGGCGAGGTGTCGGGCTGCCGGGTTCAGGACATCGACACCGACGAATGGATATGGACACTGCGCCGCCAAACCTCGCCAGGGCCCGGTGGTCTGACGGACAAGGGCACGAAAGGCAAACGCGCCCGCAGAATTCCGATCATCGAGAACATTCGGCCGATGGTTCTTGGTCGGATCACTGCGTCGAACGGCAAAGCGGATGCGCGGCTATTTGTCGATCCCCGCAACGGCCGGATTCAGACCGGAGTGCTCCGACGCGCTACCCGCTGGCCCGACGTCGTCGCCAAACTTGGATACGAACACCTCCGCCGTCACGATCTGCGCCACACCGGGCTCACCTGGTTCGCGGACGCGGGAGTTCCGTTGCATCGACTTCAGCAGATTGCCGGGCACACCGACCCGCGGATCACCCAGCGGTACCTGCATCCCGATATCGCGGCTTTGCAAAACGGCGGTGACTTGCTGTCGCGGTTCCTGACCATGGCGAACAACGGACCTCAGCTGCCAGAGCTGCCCGCTCGCATGGGTCAGGCCGATTGGTCCCCAAACGGTCCTCAACTCCGAGTGGTCGAATAAAACGAAACCCCTCCGACCGAGGTCAGGAGGGGTTTCTCTCTGTCGGGCTGACAGGATTTGAACCTGCGACCACCTGACCCCCAGTCAGGTGCGCTACCAAGCTGCGCCACAGCCCGCTTCGCGCCCATTGCTGGGCGCTCGAAGAGATTACCTCAGGTGAGCCCGGGGGAGCGAATCGCCTGGTGAGCGGCGTGGCGGAGGGGTGGCGGGTGGCGTGAATCCTGGTCGGGCGCAGTGGGTGTGACGGGGGTCCGATGGCGGGGGTCGATTGGCGGCAAGCAGTGGGGGCATTCCCGACTGTACGAAAGTGCCGGGCCCTCGGGTGCCGGCGGAACCGAAGGAGACGGCGAGTATGAGTCGGGAGCGGCGACTGGTCGAGGCGTTTGTGCAGCTGGCGGACTCATTGGTGGAGGACTACGACCCGGTGGATGTGGTGCAGGAGCTGCTGGATCGCGCCGTCGACCTGCTACGCGTCGATACCGCCGCGGTGTTGCTGGCCGGTCAGGATGGTGAGCTGAAGGTGCTGGCGTCGACGAGTGAGGCGACGCGCTGGCTGGAGTTGTTGCAGATTCAGGCGCAGGATGGGCCGTGTGTGCAGTCGTATCGCCAGAGCGAGCGGGTGATCGTCGAGGATCTCGAGGAGGCGCGCGACCGGTGGCCCGCGTTCGCCAAACAGGCTCTACTGGACGGTTTTCAGTCGGTGTACGCGTTGCCGCTGCGGCTGCGCATGGACCGGGTGGGCGCGCTGAATCTGTTCAGTGCCGGCGAGGAGCAGCTGACCGAGGATGATCTGCATATCGGGCAGGCGCTTGCCGATATCGCGAGCATCGCCATCCTGCAGGCCAGGCTGCTCGCCGACCATAGAACGGTCAACGGGCAATTGCAGTCGGCGTTGCAGAGCCGCATTGTCATCGAGCAGGCCAAGGGCATGCTGGCCGCGCACGGCGATCTCGATCCTGAGGCCGCGTTCGATGCGCTGCGCGGCTACGCGCGCCGTACTCGAGGGCGGCTGCCGGATCTTGCTCGTGCCGTGGTGGACCGCACCATCGACGCGAGCAAGATCCTCGGCTGAACTCACATGCGTTCGTGCACGGTCAGTAGCAGGTGGTCGAACCGGGTGCGGAGTTCGACCATCGGCCCGTCCAGCCTGGTGACCTCGGATACGAGCTGGGCGGCCAGCGCGCGCAGCTTGGCGCCGGTCTCCTGGGAGCGCCAGATGAGCACCCGGAATGCCTGCTCGGCCGTGATCCCGTAGATGAGCATCAGCGCGCCTTTGGCCTGTTCGATCTCGGCCCGCGTGGAGTACAGCTCGGGTAGCGCGCCGTCGAGGGTTTGCTTGCGGTCTTCTTCGAGTGCGTTGGTGATGTCGACGTAATACCCTGACGTGCCGACGATGGCGCCGTTGTCGTCGGCCATGTCGTCGCCGACGACCAGGACGTGACGCACGCACCCTTTGGTGTCGATGATCCGGTGGCGGCTGCAGAACGGCTCGCCTGTTTCGACCGTTCGGGCGATGGTGTTCGCCACTTGCTCCCGGTCCTCGGGATGCTTGTGCGACAGCAGCAATTCGGTGGACGGCTGTACCGCTCCCGGCTGGTAACCGTGGATGAGCGCGACCTCGTCGGACCATTCCCAGCGCTGATCGGCCAGCCAGAAGCGAAAGGTTCCCGCGCTTTGCGCCCGGCCCGCGCCGAGCACCTCCTCGACCGGTCGAGCCGTCTCGGTCCCGATGGCACCGACGAGCGGTGCGTTCGACGTTTCGTCGCCCCCGTGTGCGACGTCCGGAACATCAACAGACTGATCCAACAACCTGCCCCTCTCGACCTAAGACCGACGTCAGTATCGAATTCGGTCGGCTGGCAGGGTCTGGGGCAGCGCGTTCCGGTCGACAACAGTACCTGGGCGCACCGACAGTTCGTCGGCGAGGCAGCCGGAAATCGTGCTATGGGATCCAGGCGGCGGGGGAGCTGTCGATCCGCTGGGTCGAGCGAGGTTGTCGCACAGCGACTCTCCGGTCACCCGCGCCGGGCGACCGTCAGCACGTCCGGCACGAACGGGGCAGGGAGCGGCCTGCGCACCGCGCGCTGCTCGGTGATCCGGAATCCGGCCGCCTCGACCAGCGACCGCATCGCATCGGGTGACGGAAAATATGCGACATTTTGCATCGACGTCGGCTGCAACAACTGCGCGAACCGGTGGCGCGGATTGATCAGCACGATCGCGAGTAGCCCACCGAGGGAGAGGATCCGGTGAAACTCCGCCAGCGCGGCCGGATGGTCGAAGAAGTGAAAGGCGTGCGTCGAGACGACGGCATCGACCGCACCGTCGGGCAGCCCGAGATCCTCGGCCCGGCGGTTGACCCAATTCACTGAACTGGAGCGGGCTTTCGCCTGTCGCAGCATGCCGACAGAGGCGTCGCAGCCGTACACCACGTCGGGCTTCAGGTCTTGTTGAATGCGAGATGCGAGAATCCCTGTGCCGCAACCGACATCGGCGATCTGGCGAACATCACTCTGCCGCAGCTGCGCGATGATCTCGTCCTGCGGTGGCCGGTAGGCGACCCGCTGCACCACGGGGATGTCGTAGGCCCTGGCCAGTCGATTCCAGCCGTGGGTGACGAGGCTGTTGAAGGCGCGGGTCGGTGCGTGCGACATGGCGGCTGACATCGTGTCCCCTTTAGGAAGCTTCGGCGGCGGTGGCACTCAACGGTTTCGCGATGTCCTCGAGCGAACGACCCTCCGCCTTCACTCCGTACGCCAACTCGACCACTCCGGCGGCGAACATCGCGGCGGCCCCGATGGCGAAGGCCAGCGCGGTCTTGCCCGGGTCGCCGTCGGCGGCCAGTTTCGAGAACACCAGCGGCCCCGCCACGCCACCCGCTACGGTTCCGATGGCATAGAAGAACGCGATGGCCATGGCGCGCGTTTCCATCGGAAAGATCTCGCTTACCGTGAGATACGCCGCGCTGGCGCCACACGAGGCGACGAACAGCACCGCGGTCCAGCATGCGGTGAGCGTCACCGCCGACAACACCCCGGCCGCGAAAAGCCAAGCGGTGCCGAACAAGAGCATCGCGGAGCCGATATAACAGCCCGCGATCATCGGCTTGCGCCCTACCGTGTCGAACAGCTTGCCGAGCAGCAGCGGCCCGAGGAAGTTGCCGAAACAGATTACGGCGAAGTAATACCCGACCCGATCGTCGGCCACGTGGAATGACTTCGACAGGATGAGCGCGTAATTGAACGTGATGGCGTTGTACAGAAACGCCTGCCCGATGAACAGCGAGAGGCCGAGCACGCCGCGCTTCGGATACTGCCGCACCATCACCTCGGCGATCTCGCGGAAGCTGATGGTGCGCCGCTGGTGAATCTCGATCCGCTGATCCGACACATCCTCGAGCTCGCGTCCGGTGTCGGCGCGGACCTGCCTTTCGATGTCGGCGACGGTTTCCTCGGCGCCGTCCTCCCGCTCATGAATGAACATCCACCGCGGACTCTCCGGCACATGGCGGCGGACCACCAGAATGATCAGCCCGAACACGGCGCCGAGCGCGAAGGTCAAGCGCCAGCCGATGTTCGCCGGGAACAGGTTGGTGTTGAGCGCCACGATCGACAGCAACGAACCGCCGACCGCGCCGAGCCAGAACGTCCCATTGATGACGATGTCGATGCGCCCCCGATACTTGCGCGGGATCAGCTCATCGATCGCGGAGTTGATCGCCGCGTACTCACCGCCGATGCCGAATCCGGTGAGGAAGCGGAACAGGATGAACCACCACATCGAAAACGACAGTGCCGTCATCGCTGTCGCGAACAAATACACCGCGAGCGTGATCAGGAACAGCTTCTTGCGGCCGAATCTATCGGTGAGCCAACCGAAGAACAGCGCGCCGCAACCTGCCCCGGCGACATACATCGCCGCGGCGAGCCCGGAAACCTGTGCGGCGGTGATGGTTATGCCGCTACCAGGTTCGGAAAGCCGACTCGCCACGCTGCCGACGACGGTGACCTCGAGGCCGTCGAGGATCCAGACGGATCCGAGCCCGATCACCACCATCCAATGCCAGCGCGACCACGGCAATCGATCCAGCCGCGCCGGAATGTCGGTCGATATTGTCTTCACAGCCCACCCGCCTTCGGTCAGTGCGGAGCGATTACCCGAGGTGTTGGCAAATATTCAGAGCAGTGTGATGCTGCCGTTCGGGCGGTCGATGCGCGGTCGCACCCTAGTCGCGGATTGAGCTACGCTGCGCCGAAGTGAAACGTGTTACAGAAAGTGGCCGCGCGATGAAGGTGATGTTCGCACTCTGGGGTATCGGCGATCTTCTCACCGACGAACTGACCGCCCGCCTGACGGCCGCCGGAACCGTGGCCGTGCAGGCGAATATCTCCGACGCCGCGGTAGCGGACGCGATGTTGCGGCTGACCGCCTTCGACGAACCGGTAGCGGCGGTGGTCAGCGTGTGGCTGCCGAACCGGCGTGAAACCGATGCCGTCGCAGCCGTTCTCGCCTCGGTCGCGAAGCGGGTCGCCGGTTGGCAGGTCGAGGAGACGCGGCCGATCGAGCCGCCCCTCGTTCCGCTCCGCGAACGGGCATCGGGCCTGGCCAACCTGGCGTTCCTGCGCCGACCCGACACCATGTCGCATGCCGAATGGCTACATCGTTGGCGCGACCAGCACACCGAGGTCGCCATCGCCACCCAGGCGACCTTCGGTTACGTCCAGAATCTCGTTCTCGAACCCATCACCGACGCGGCCCCCGACGTCGCAGCCATCGTCGAGGAACTGTTCCCGATCGAGGCTCTCACCGACCCGCACGCGTTCTACGGCAGCGCGCGCGACAACGCCGAACTGACGCGCCGGATCGAACGATTGATGAAGAGCGTCAACACCTTCGGCGCCGACCGAGACATCGATGTGGTGCCGACCAGCCGCTACCTGCTGCGCTGAGACAATCCCGCGGCGTCGATTGCCGCCACGGAAGTACGCAACGCCGAGCGGGCGGCGAGAACGGCGGGGTGGTTCCCAGTACCGCGCCGATATGCCAGTAGGGTCCGCCGCCGCGTCGCCAGCGGCGTCAACGTGACCTCCGCCGGACACGTCAACGCGCCGAGCTCCGGAACGAGCGCCACCCCCTGCCCGGCCGCGACGAGCGCGAGCACGGTGCCGAAGTCGTCGGCATGATGCCGAATCCGGGGCGTGAATCCCGCTGCCTGACAGGCGCGCACGGTCATCGTGTGACACAACGTGTCGGGAGTGCCTGCGATCCAGGAGGTTTCGCGCCATGACGCGAGCGGCTCGCCGGAAAGCGCGGCCAGGTAGATGGTCTCCTCGAGCAGTGGCTCGGTATCCAATGCCGGATCCGGCTCGACGGGCACATAGTCGTACTCCTGAATCAGCGCGACATCCAGGGTTTCCGCGCGCAATGCGGCGGGCGCGGTCGCCGGGTCCAGTTCGGTCACCATCAGCTCGAGACCGGGATGGTCCCGGCTCAACGCGACGAGCGCGGGGGACAGGATCGTCCGGACCGCGGTCGGGAACGCCCCGATCCGCAGCGTTCCGGTCAGTTCGGCACGGGTGGTGGCCAGCTCGGCGGCCGCCTGCTCGAGCACCGCGAGAATCGTCTCAGCGTGCTCGACGAGTGTGCGCGCGGCCGGGGTCAGCGTGACGCGTCGTCCGGTCCGCTCGAGCAACGGCACTCCTGCCTCGCGTTCCAGCGCGCTGAGCTGCTGGGAGACGGCCGAGGGTGTGTAGGCGAGCGCGTCGGCGACAGCGGCGATGGTCTCGCGATGCGCCAGCTCGCGCAGCAGCCGTAACTTGCGAATATCGAGCATCAGTCGATCTTATGCTCGACTGTAGAAACGTGAACTAGACCTGAAGGTTCAATCTGGTCAAGCTCGTACTTATGACGCTCGCAGGCTTATTTGTCCCCCTTGTCACGCCGTTCACCGTTGACGGCGCGCTAGCCGCCGACGCGCTGGAAGGACTGGCGCACGCGGCCTTGGCCGACGGTGCGACCGGACTCGTCGCGCTCGGCACCACCGCCGAAGCCGCCACCCTGAGCGCCGTGGAGCGCGCACTCGTCGTCGAGATCTGTGCCCGCGTATGCCGAGAACGCCACGGCCAGTTGATCGTCGGCGCCGGCTCGAACTGCACGGCCGACTCGATCGAGGCGGTCACCGCGCTCAGCCCGCACATCACCGCGGCGCTCACGGTCGTCCCGTACTACACGCGGCCCTCCGAGGCGGGCGTGCTCGCCCACTTCCGGTCGCTCGCCGACACCAGCCCCGTGCCGTTGGTCATCTACAACATTCCGTACCGCACCGGCCGCACGCTCAGCGCCGACACCCTCCGTCAGCTGGCCGGACACCCGAACATCATCGGCGTCAAACACGCCGTCGGCAGCATCGACGACACCACTATCGAGCTGATGCGAACGCGCCCAGCCGATTTCGCCGTTCTCGCGGGCGACGATCTCTACCTCGCGCCGCTGCTCGCCCTCGGCGCGGCAGGCGGCATCCTCGCCTCCTCGACCCTGGTCACCGGGTCGTTCGCCGCCCTCATCGCGGCCTGGCGGGACGGTCGGCTCGACGAGGCCCGCGCCCTCGCCCACCGCCTCGCCGGGCTGTCCGCAGCCTTGTTCGCCGAACCCAACCCAACGGTCATCAAAGCGGTCCTGGCGGCCCAGGGGCGCATCCCCAGTCCGGCGGTTCGGCTGCCACTGCTGCCCGCCAGTGACCTCGCCACAGCAGCCGCTCTGGCCGCGTTCGAAAATTGTGCTGCCGAATTGCCAGAGAAATTGCTGGTGTAGGAGGCGAAGAGGTGGAACGCTGAAGCGGTGACTCATCCTCCGGATAATCAGGCGACGGGGCCTGACCCAACCGCCGACAAACTAGACCCGGCGGTCTTGAAAGTAGCAGGCGTGGTCGTGCTCGGCGCGATCATGTCGATCCTCGACATCACCGTCGTCAATATCGCGCTCCCCACCTTCCAAGCCGAATTCGAGACGAGCTACGCCATCGCGGCGTGGACGATCACCGGCTACACCCTCGCTCTTGCCACCGTCATTCCGCTCACCGGGTGGGCAGCGGACCGGTTCGGCACCAAACGCCTGTACATGGCGGCGTTGACATTCTTCGTACTCGGGTCCGTGCTGTGCGCCACCGCATGGAACATCGAGTCGCTCATCGCGTTCCGCGTGATCCAGGGCATCGGCGGCGGCATGCTGATGCCGCTGGGCATGACGATCATGACGCACGCGGCAGGCCCGCAGCGCGTCGGCCGGGTGATGGCGGTGCTCGGCGTGCCGATGCTGCTCGGCCCGATCTGCGGCCCGATCCTCGGCGGTTGGCTGATCGAATTCCACTGGCAGTGGATCTTCCTGATCAATGCGCCGATCGGCGTCATCGCGCTGGTGCTTGCCTATGTCGTGTTCCCCGCGGACAAGCCGGAGCCGTCGGAGTCGTTCGACTTCCTCGGCATGCTGCTCGCCTCGCCGGGACTCGCATTGTTCCTGTTCGGTGTCTCGTCCATTCCGGGCGAGGGCACCGTGATCGCGACAAAGGTGTTGCTGCCAGCGATTATCGGCGCCGTTCTGATGGTTTTGTTCGTGTTCCACGCGCTGCGCACCGAGCATCCGCTGATCGATCTGCATCTGTTCCGCAACCGTTCGCTGACCTTCGCGGTACTCACCATGGTGCTGTTCGCCATCGCGTTCTTCGGCGGCGCGCTGCTGCTGCCGACGTATCTGCAACAGGTCCGTGGTGAGTCGGCGCTGCAGGCCGGATTGCTGCTCATCCCACAGGGTTTGGGCGCGATGGTAACCATGCCGGTCGCCGGAAAGCTGGTCGACAAGATCGGGCCGGGGAAGATCGTGATGGTCGGCATCACGCTGATCGCGGTCAGCACGGTGTTCTTCACTCAGCTCACCGTCGACACGTCGTACCCGCTGATGCTCGGCGCGCTGTTCGTGATGGGTCTCGGGATGGGCTGCACGATGATGCCGATCATGACCGCGGCCATCCAGACGCTGAGTCATCAGCAGGTCGCCCGTGGGTCGACGTTGATGAACATCGTCAACCAGACCGCCGGTTCGATCGGCACCGCGACCATTTCGGTGGTGCTGACCAACTTCCTGAACAACAGGGAATTCGCCAAGCCCGCGATCGCGGCCAACGCCAATCCGGAGTTCGCGAGCAAGCTGCCGCCCGGCGTGCTGGAGACTGGATTAAGCCAGGCCGCAACGGCATTCAGTCACACCTACATCGTGGCGCTGGTGTTGATCATCTGCACCCTGATCCCGGCGTTCTTCCTGCCGCGGACCAAGCCGAAGAATCCTGATTTGACCGACGCGGTTGCCGCGGTTCACGTTTAGCGATCATGCGCCGAGATCGCCTGTCCAGCAGGTGATCTCGGCGCATGGTTATCAGCTGGAAAGGTCGTCGACGGTGGCCGCTTCGTTCCTGGACAGGTTGATGCCCAGGTTCGCCGCGGCGCGGTCGAGGTCCTCATCGTCGCCGTCGCGCAACTCGATGGCGAGGCCGTCGGACGACAGCACCTCGACGTTGAGACAGAGCGACTGGAGTTCCTTGAGGAGCACCTTGAACGACTCCGGAATGCCCGGCTCCGGAATGTTCTCGCCCTTGACGATCGCCTCGTAGACCTTCACGCG